>NZ_JBIVTH010000006.1:0-461163 GCF_044756625.1 Streptomyces sp. NPDC091682
TCTCCCCGAACCATTCCCCTTGCACCACGAGAACGAGTCTGGCCCCACCGCTGACGCGGCGGGGCCAGAACCCAACATCTTCATCAGTTTCCTAGGGGTACCCGGGCGGGTGTTCGGAGGGTGCTCGGAGGGTGTCCACGGGCGCCCCGGGCCGCTAGAGGGTCAGCCCGTGGCCGTGCGGGAAGACCGGGTCGAGCGTGTCGTTCGGCACATCGGGACGGGAGGCTTCGACGGCCTTCATCGAGCGGGGGAGCTCGAAGGGGAGGCGGCCCCCGGGGGCGGCGCGGCCGAAGGCCACGTCCAGCAGTGCCGCGTCGCCGGCCCCGTAGTCGGCGATCAGGGCCGCCGCGCGCTCGGCGATTTCCGGGATGACGGCGGCCCGCTCCAGGTTGATGCAGACCAGGGTCGGTACCCGGTCCAGCAGGGCCAGGATCCGGGTCAGCTCGGGCTCGGGGAAGGCCAGCGAACCCGAGTGGAAGTAGGACTCGAAGACGTTCTCGCGGGGCTCGTACGGGGTCCGCAGTCGCAGTACGGCGAGATCCGCGTCGGCCGGGTCGCCGACGACCTCGCCGTATTCGGCGGCGACGGCCGTGTCCACGTTCCGCACGTACAGCTTCGGCCCCGTGGTGAGCGGGAGCAGGCCGTCCGGGTTGGTCAGGACGGTGAGGGAGCGGCGCTGGGCCGCGGCCCCCAGGGCCGTGAAGTCGGACCGGCCGACGATCTCGGCCGCCGCGTCCGGGTCCACGTACGGGTTCTCGAACAGGCCGAGCGTGAACTTCTCCCGCAGCAGGCGGCGCACCGAGTCGTCGATCCGGGACTCCGCGACGCGGCCCGAGCGGACCAGTTCCACGATCACCTCGGGGCACTGCTCGCCGCCGAACTGGTCGCAGCCGGCCTCCAGGCCGCCGGGCCGCCCGCTCGGCCACGCCCAGGTGCTCCAGGCCCCAGGCGCGCGCCGGGTGCACCTGCCCGAAGATCGTCGCGTCGTTGAGCACCCCCCAGTCGGCGCAGACGATCCCCTCGAAGCCGAGCTCCTCGCGGAGCAGGCCGGTGACCACGCCCTTGTTGAAGCCGAAGCCGACCTCCTCCCAGTCCGTGCCCATCGGCTGGCCGTAGTACGGCATCATCTGCGCGCACCCGGCGGCGATCGCCGCCCGGAACGGCTCCAGGTGGTGCTCGCGCATGCCGCCCGGATAGACCTGCTCCTTGCCGTGCGCGAAGTGCGGGTCCTCGCCGTCCTTCTGGGGGCCGCCGCCGGGGAAGTGCTTGACCATCGCGGAGACCGAACCGGGTCCGAGGCTTGGGCCCTGCAGGCCGCGCACGTACGCCGCCACGAGCTCGCCCGTCAGCCGGGCGTCCGAGCCGAAGGTGCCGGACTGGCGGGCCCAGCGGGGTTCGCTGGCCAGGTCGATCTGCGGGTGCAGGGCGACGCGGAAGCCGACGGCGAGGTACTCGCGGCGGACGGTGTCGGCGAACCGGTGGACGAGCTCGGGGTCGCCGATGGCGGCCAGACCCAGCGCCTCCGGCCAGGCGGAGAAGGCGCCGGAGTTGAAGGACGCGCCGATGTTGTCGGTGAAGGTGTGGCGCGGGTCGGTGGAGAGGGTGACCGGGATGCCGAGGCGGGTGGCCGCGGCCATCTCCTGGACGGCGTTCTGCCACCGGGCCATCTCGCGGGCCCCGTAGGTGCCGAGCAGGTTGAAGTGGGTGAGGAAGCGGTCCTCGACCAGCTCGGGCGTGGTGAAGGGGAGCATCGAGCCGTCGGTCTCGGTGACCGGGGTGCCGTCCGCGTTCATCATCAGCATCGAGTGGAAGAGCTGGCCTGCCTTCTCCTCCAGGGTCATCCGGGAGAGCAGGTCCGCCACGCGGCGGCCCACGGGCAGCGCAGCGTCTCGGTAATCAGGCGTCGCGTTCATGGCGGGCTCCTGGAGCACGTGACTGGCGGATCGGCACGGCCACGGTAGAGTCGAAAACCATGCACCTGCTAGGTTTTTAAAAAGTGAGCCGGGTCACACGGGCCGGACGGTCGGAAAGGGCTGAGACCTAGGCTGTCCGCATGGCACAGGACACGGGGCGGACGGAGCGGCCGGCCGCAGGGGCCGCAGGGGCGGCACGGGTCGCAGGGGCGGCAGGGGCCGCAAGGGCCGCAAAGGCGACGAAGGGCTCGGCCCGGGGGACCTACGCGGTGGGCGACGCCCGGCGGCAGAAGATCCTCGACACCGCCGTCGAGCACTTCGCGCAGTGGGGCTTCAACGCCTCCTCGCTGGCCCGCATCGCCGCCGACTGCGGGATCACCCAGGGCGGACTGCTGCACCATTTCCGCGGCAAGGAGGACCTGCTGCTCTCGGTCCTGGCCCAGAGCGAGCAGCACGACGTCGAGCGTCTGTTCAGCGCGCCCGCCGAGTCGGTCGCCGCCCACTTCGCCACCGTCGTGGAGCTCGCCGCCGACAACGAGCGGCGGCCCGGCATCGTCCGGATGTTCAACACCCTGGTCGGCGAATCCGGCAACCCGGAGCACCCCGCACACGCGTACTTCACCCAGCGCTACGCCCGGGTGCTCGGCTACACCGTCGAACTGCTGGAGGCCGGCGTCGCACGCGGCGAACTGCGCCCGGACACCGACTGCGAGGCCGTCGGCCGTGAGGTCCTCGCCGTCATGGACGGCCTGCAGATCCAGTGGGTGCTGGCGCCCGGCAGCGTGGACATGCCGGCCGGGCTGCGCGGATTCCTGGACCGGCTGCTGCGGGACGTCTCGGCCGCGCCCCGGGTCGACCCGGGCTAGGGAGCGTCGGTGCCGCCGGTGAACGCGGGCAGCGCGTCCAGCACCTTCGCCAGGACCTCCGGCAGGGACCCCTGGTCGCTCGTCACCTCGTGGCCGTCGTGGACGAAGGCGTAGTAGTACCCGTCGTAGATGGTGGGGCCGCCGGTCGCGACCCGCGGCAGCCGGGCGAAGTCGGCCTCCCGGAGTGCGGTGCGCAGGCGCGCGAGCTCCGCTCCGGTCAGCTTGCCGGTGCCCGTCGGCTTCGCCCCGGCGTCCAGCCGGGTGAAGGAGCCGTCGCCCTTGACGATGAGGGTGTGGGTCTGCCCGGCGAAGCCGCCGGTACGGGTCACCCGGACCAGGGTCTCGCCGGGGGCGGGGACCCGGCCGGCCGTGGGGCTCGTGGTCGGGTCGGCCGTCGCGCCCGTGCTCGCGCCCGTGCTCGCGCCCGTGCTCGCGCCCGTGCTCGCGCCCGTGCTCGCGCCCGTGCTCGCGCCCGTGCTCGCGCCCGGGCTCGTACCCGGGCTCGTACGGGTGCCCGCGCTCGGGTCCACGGACGCGCTCGCGCTCGTGGAGGGCTTCGGGGCCGGGTCGTCGCCGCCCGCGGTGCCCGAAGGCCCGCAGCCCGCTAGGACCGCTGCGCCCAGTACTGCCACCGCAACCGTTCTCAACGCGTGCACACCCACCTCCGCGGGGACTCGGGTCCACCACCGAGTATGGAGTCCGCACACCCGTTGCGACACCCGTCCCGACCGCACGCGGAGGCCGACATCAGCCGGATCGCCCCCTGGCGCCTGCTCCCGCCGCTGCTGGCCGTGCTCCTCGGCCTGTGGGGCCTGGAACGGGGCGGCAGCATGTGGCGCGACGAGTCCGTCACCTGGCAGGTGGCCCACCGGCCGCTCGGCGGGATCGTCGAGCTGCTCGGCCGGGTCGACGCCGTCCACGGCCTGCACTACGTGCTCGTGCACGGGGTGTTCCAGGCGTGGGAGGGCGGCCTGTGGGCGCTGCGGCTGCCCTCCGTCGTCGCCACCGCCCTCGCGGCCGCCGGGGTCGCCGCCGTCGCCCACCGGCTCGCGGGGGAGCGGGCCGCACTGCTCTCGGGCTGCGCGTACGCCGTACTGCCCCCCGTGCAGATGTACGCCCAGGAGGGGCGCTCGTACGCCATGGTCGCGGCCGCCGTGGCGTGGGCGACGTACCTGATGCTGCGCGAGCGGTGGCCGGCGTACACGGTGGTGCTGCTGATCGGTTGCTGGTTGCACGAGTTCGCCGCGCTCGCCCTGCTCGCCCACGCCTTCACCGCGTGGCGCTCGCGCGGCTGGCGCCGGAGCGCCGCCGTCCTGCTGGTCCTGCTGTTGCCGCTGGCCGTGGTGAGCGCCCGGCAGGCCGAGCAGCAACTCGGCTGGCTCGGGCGGCCCAGCTGGCAGGACTGGGTGGCGTACGGGGTGGTGGCCGCCGCGGCCCTGCTGCTCGCGCGGGGCGCTCCGCCCGACCTCGTACGGGTGGCGCTCCCGCTCGTCCTGTTGCCGCCCGGGGTACTGATGGTGATCTCCCTGTTCAACCCCTGGTACGTCGACCGGTACGTGATCTACGCGCTGGCCGGGCTCGCCCTGCTGGCGGGGGTCCGGCTCGCGCGGGCCCGCGGGTGGTGGCCGTGGGTGCTGGCGGGCGCGCTCCTGGTGCCGTTCGGCCTCTGGTCGGTGTGGCTGCGCACGCCCGAGAGCCGCAAGGACGACGTGCTCGCGGTGGCCGCCGCGGTCCGGGAGCGGGCCCGGCCGGGGGACGCGGTGCTGTTCACGCCCTCGCGCAGGCGCGAGTGGCTGCTGTCCTCGCCCGAGCTCTACGGAGAACTGCGCGACGTGGCCCTGGACCGCACCCCGGCGGCCTCGCACAGCCTCCAGGGCACCGAGCTGCCCCCGGACCGGATCCGCGCGGCACTGCTGGCCTCGCCCCGGGTGATCGTGCTGTCGGACCCGGCCGGTCAGCCGCTGGACCCGTACCCGCGGGAGGCGGTCAAGCGGGAGGAACTGGCCGCCCGCTTCGACCTGTGCTCGATGACCGGGGTGCGCGGCGCCCGGGTGGCGGTCTACGCCCGGCCGGGCGGCTGCGGTTGACCCCCGGACGGGAAGCCGGTGCGGGCCACGGCGGAGGATGGGGCGACCCGTGTCGTACAGCCGGAGGTGCCGCATGACCCAGCCCCAGGACGCCGCGTCCGAAGCACGGCCCGAAGCTCTGCCCGTGGAACGGCCCGAAACCCTGCCCGTGGCACGGCCCGAAGTGCTGATCGGGCCCCTTCCCGGACCGCTCGTCGGGGTCGACTGGCTCGCCGAGCGACTGGGTGCGCCCGGCCTGGTCCTCTTCGACGCCTCGGTCGGCGCCCACCGCGCCGCGTCCCACCGGATCCCGGGCGCCCGCCCGTTCGACCTCGACGGGCCCCTGTCCGACCACACCGCCCCCACCCCGCACACCGTGCCCGGGGCCCCGGAGTTCACCGAGGCGATGCGCGCCCTCGGTGTCGAGGACGCGGACACCGTCGTCGTCTACGACGGGGCCGGCATCTACTCCAGCGCCCGCGCCTGGTGGATGCTGCGCGCCATGGGCTTCGACCGGGCCGCCGTCCTCGACGGGGGACTGCCCGCCTGGACCGCCGCCGGCCTGCCGACCTCGGCCACCGGCCCCGCGTACAGGGGTCCGCGCGGCTCCTTCACCGCCCGGCCCCGGGCCGGGCTGCTCGTCGACGGCGCCACCATCGCGCGGGCCCTGGCCGACCCGGCCGCGGCCGTCCTCGACGCCCGCACGCGGGAACGCTTCGCCGGTACCGTCCCCGAACCCCGCCCGGGCCTGCGCGGCGGCCACATGCCGGGTGCGGTCAACCTGCCGTTCGCCGAACTCCAGGACCCGAGCGGTCTGATGCGACCGGCCGGGGAACTGCGCGCGGCCTTCAGGGCGCTGACGGGGGACCGGGACCGGCTCTACTTCAGCTGCGGGTCCGGGGTGACCGCCTGCGTGCTGGCCCTCGGCGCCGACCTCGCCGGGTACGAGGAGATCGCGGTGTACGACGGTTCCTGGAGCGAGTGGGGACTGCCCGGTGCGCCCGGCACGCCCTCGGAATTCCCCGTGACCACCGGCCCGTAGCGGACGGGGAGTGGACGGGGAACGGGGGTTAACCCCACCGGGGGTTCGGGTACGTGCCCCATCGGCCCGGGACGGGCTGCCGACCCAGAATCGGTCCATGACCTCCTCCACCACGTCCGCCCGCACGTCCCGCACCGCGATCGCCGCCCTCGGCGCCGGCCTCCTCCTGGCCGGCTGCTCCTTCTCCGGCGGCGCCCTCGCGGACGACGCCTACAAGACGGCGAGCGCCGATGCCACGGTCACCGAGGCGGTCAAGGCGGTGAAGGTGACGGGGGCCCGGTCCGGCTCGATCGACGTCACCCCCGGGACCGGCCCCGGAGTCACGGTCCACCGCACCGTCCACTACCGCGGGGACACCGTTCCGAAGACCGGCCAGAAGGTCACCGGAGGCGTACTGACCTTCAGCAACAACTGCTCCGGGAACTGCTACGTCGACTACCGACTGGAGGTACCGGCCGCGGCCACGGTCGAGCTGGAGAGCTCCAGCGGCGCCATCACGGTGACGGGGGTAGCGGGGGCCGAGGTGGAGGCCGATTCCGGGAACGTCACGGCCGACCGGATCGGCGGCCCGCTGAAGGTCCGCACCTCCTCGGGCGGGATCACCGCCACCGGCCTGACCGGCCCCAGCGCCGAGATCCGCTCGTCCTCGGGCGACGCACGCCTGGACTTCACGAAGGCCCCGTCATCGGTGCTCGCGGAAACCAGCTCGGGCGACGTCACCCTGAAGGCCCCGCAGGACCCGTACCGGATCAAGGTCTCCACCGACTCCGGCGACCGCGACGTCACCCTCCCCGACGACGCCTCGGCCTCCTCCCGCATCTCGGTGGAGACCACGTCGGGCAACATCCGCATCTCCGCGGTCTGATGTCCGATCCGATGTGAGCCCCCCCGGTAGGGCGCGTGAGGTGAGCCAGCCCCGCCCGCAGACCTGGTGGCGGCCTGCCACTCCTAGAAGGGGGGCTCCAAGGAGTACCCGTGTTCGTCCAGAGGGACGGGTACGGGCTTCGGTTTGGCAGCTCGCTGCTCGGCCGCGGTGGGGTGGACGGCGATCGCCTCGGCGGCCCGCCCTTGCCGGACCAAGAGCTCGCACAGTTCTTCACGTGCCTTGATCGTGCCGAGGGATCGCAGTTCGGCAGCGGCAGCATCGAACCGGCCGGCCGTGCTGAGGAGGTGGGCCTTGACGATGCGGGGGTCGGTCCAGGGGCGCGGGTCGGCCTCGGCCAGGGCGATCGCCTCGTCGAGGCGACCAAGTCCGGCGAGCGCCAAGGCCCGCCACCCGAGCTGGAACTCCTCGTGGTCATGGTGGGGCACGACGCTGGGGTGCTCCACCAGGTGCATCAGCTCCTCGGGGCGGTGGAGAAGCGGGAGGACGAGCGGGGCCAGGAGGTTGGAGCAGTCGTACCAGCCGAAGCCGGGTTCGGCCACGGAGATCGCGTCGTCCAGTCGGCCGTCCCGCAGCAAGGTCGAGGAGAGCCAAGCCCGGTACCCGACCCAGTCGTCGGCGGCAATGGCTTCGCGCATCACGGTCTCGGCTTCCTCGGCCCGGCCGTGGTCGCGAAGGGCACCGGCGTAAAGGTCCAGGACGGCGCGCGCGTCCTGCCCGGTGGCCAGCTCGCGCAGCTCGTCGAGCCGACCATGACGCGACAGCAGCCCGGCATAGGCGGTGAGGGTGTTCTGCGTCAGGTAATTGCGTCCGGCTATGTCCTGACCGAGGATCCGGATCGCTTCGTCGGCATGGCCCGCGCGCTCCAACACCTGGGCCTGGAGTTCCTGCGCGTTGTCGAAGGGGTGATTCCACCGGCTCTCGCCCCGGGCGCGGCGCGCACTGTCGGCGTGCGGGGCGATCAGCTGCAGCACCTGCTCGTCACGGTCCCGGCCTTCGGTGATCTCCACGAGGACGGACAGGGTCCACCATCCGTCGATGTGCGGGACGAGTAGCTCGACGGCCTCGCCGACGCGCCCTGCCCTGGCGAGCAAACCGGCGAAGTCATGGGACTCGGCTTTCGAGGTCCCACCGGCTGCGTCCGGGCGTACCAGGTCCAGTGCTTCCTGCGGCCGTCCCGACCGGAGCAAGACGTCAGCCTTCGCCCACAAGGCGGTCGGCCACCCGGTTGCGACGAACGGCTCCATGACCTTCAGCGCCCGGTCGAACTCCCCTCCCCGGCACAACTCCTCCACCGCGCCTTCCGCACAGAACCACTCGCCGCGTTCCGCCGCCGCTCGGATCACCAGTTCCAGGTGGCCGTGCTCCAACAGCAGGTCCACGCTTCTCGGGGCGATGCCGCCGAAGTTGCCCGCCTGCCAGGCAAGATCATCCATGTGCATGAACGGGAGCGTAGATGCACCCGCCGACACGAAGAGATCCACGTCAAAGGACGGGCCATGGCGGGTGCCGTTTCGTATTGCGTCGGCTCCGACGTCCTAGCTGCGGGGCGAAGAGTTGGGTTGCGCCGAGGCATGAGGTCTTTTGCTGGTCTACTTTTCGATTTCCGCCCGCTCTGACAAGGGCTCCGGGGTTTGTCAGTGGTGGTTGTGATGCTGTGCCGCATGAACGAGAAAACCTTCTGGGCGCTCATGGACGGGCTGAGTTGTCACCCCGGTGACCGGCATGAACGGCTGGAGTGGCTGCGTGGGGAGTTGCGTCGCCGGCCGGCCGTCGAGGGCGTGGAGTTTCAGGCGCGTCTGGAAGTTGCGTGCGCGGCGGTCACCACGGGCGCACTGTGGCGGGCGGTGGGCCGGATTGAGGGCGGCTTGTGCTCCGACGACAGCTTCGACTACTTCGCGCTCTGGCTGGTGGCCCAGGGGCGCGAAACGTACCGAGCGGTGCTTGCTGATCCGGACGCCCTCGCTGACGTTGCCGAGGTGCGGGCCCTGGTGGGACGGCACCCGCGGGAGTGGTGCGACGACGAGTGGCCGGAATGGGAGGAGCTCGACTACGTGGCCCAGGAGGTATTCGACGAGCTGACAGGCCAGGAGGACGGCTGTGGGGAGGCGTTCCACGAGGCCCTGGAAGCCGTCCAGGACGCATGCGCGAAGGTCGAAGAAGAGACCGTCACCGTAGAAGCCACGGTGACGGCTGGGACTCCTCGGCTCGACGTCCTCTTCCCCGTAGAAACCACCTCTTAATCGGTTCCTTCGGGAGCCCGGCGCTTCTTCGCGACTTCATCGCGCATGAGGTCGTCGGTGCGTGTGCTGCGCCAGATGGTGCCTTCCTACTTAGGACGGGCCGGCTGCGTTCGCCCCCGGCGAACGGGGCTTGGGGAACATCGGGAGGCGCAGATGCATTGAGTCGGCAGAGCTCAACTTCACTGCCGGAGGGAAGATCATGGCTTCGACGTCCGTCACACTCACCCTGCCCGTACTGCCGCTCGACGACGAGGTCGTGCTGCCCGGAATGGTCGTACCGCTGGACCTCTCCGACGCCGAGGTACGCGCCGCCGTGGAGGCGGCGCAGGCCGCCGCCGGGAAGAGCGGCAGCGGCAAACCCCGGGTCCTGCTCGTGCCGCGCATCGACGGGACGTACGCCGGGACCGGTGTGCTCGGCACCGTCGAGCAGGTCGGCCGACTGTCCGGCGGGGACCCCGGGGCGCTCATCCGCGGCCTCGGCCGGGTCCGCATCGGAGCCGGGACCACCGGCCCGGGAGCAGCGCTCTGGGTCGAGGGCGAGACCGTCGACGAAACGGTGCCCGATCCGCTGCCCGGGGCGGTCACCGAGCTCGTCAAGGAGTACAAGGCACTCGCCACCAGCTGGCTCAAGAAGCGCGGCGCCTGGCAGGTCGTGGACCGGGTCCAGCAGATCGAAGGCGTCTCCGCGCTCGCCGACAACTCCGGCTACTCGCCCTTCCTGACGGTCGAGCAGAAGGTCGAACTGCTGGAGACCGCCGACCCGGTCGCCCGCCTCAAGCTCGCCGTCAAGGCGCTCAGCGACCACCTCGCCGAGCAGGACGTGGCCGAGTCCATCGCCAAGGACGTCCAGGACGGCGTCGACAAGCAGCAGCGCGAGTTCCTGCTCCGGCGGCAGCTGGAGGCCGTGCGCAAGGAACTGCGCGAGCTGAACGGCGAGAAGGACGGCGAGGAGTCCGACGACTACCGCGCCCGCGTCGAGGCCGCCGACCTCCCCGAGAAGGTCCGGGAGGCCGCGCTCAAGGAGGTCGAGAAGCTGGAGCGGGCCAGCGACCAGAGCCCGGAGGGGTCCTGGATCCGGACCTGGCTGGACACCGTGCTGGAACTGCCCTGGAACGAGCGCACCGAAGACGCGTACGACATCCGGGGGGCCAGGGCCGTGCTCGACGCCGAGCACGCCGGCCTCGGAGACGTGAAGGACCGCATCACCGAATACCTCGCCGTCCGCAAGCGGCGCGGCGAGCGCGGCATGGGCGTCATCGGCGGCCGACGAGGGGGCGCCGTGCTCGCGCTCGTGGGTCCGCCCGGTGTCGGAAAGACCTCGCTCGGCGAGAGCGTGGCCCACGCCATGGGCCGCAAGTTCGTCCGCGTCGCCCTCGGCGGCGTCCGCGACGAAGCCGAGATCCGCGGCCACCGCCGCACCTACGTCGGCGCCCTCCCCGGCCGGATCGTCCGGGCGATCAAGGAAGCCGGCTCGATGAACCCGGTGGTCCTCCTCGACGAGATCGACAAGGTGGGCTCCGACTTCCGGGGAGACCCGGCGGCCGCCCTGCTGGAGGTCCTCGACCCGGCACAGAACCACACCTTCCGCGACCACTACCTGGAGGTGGAACTGGACCTCAGCGACGTCGTCTTCCTGGCCACCGCCAACGTCATGGAGGCCATCCCCGAGGCCCTGGCCGACCGGATGGAGCTCGTCCGGCTCGACGGGTACACCGAGGACGAGAAGGTCGTCATCGCCCGCGACCACCTGCTGCCGCGCCAACTGGAGCGGGCCGGGCTCGGCTCCGACGAGGTGGTCCTGGAGGAGGACGCCCTGCGCAAGCTGGCCGGGGAGTACACCCGCGAGGCGGGCGTACGCACCCTGGAGCGGTCCCTCGCCCGCCTGCTGCGCAAGGTCGCCTCGCAGCACGAACTGGGCGAGCGGGAGCTGCCCCTGAGCATCGGCGCCGACGACCTGCGGGCCCTGATCGGGCGCCCGCACCACGTACCGGAGTCCGCCCAGGACCCGGCCGAGCGGCGCACCGCCGTCCCCGGCGTGGCCACCGGCCTCGCGGTCACCGGCGCGGGCGGCGACGTGCTGTTCGTGGAGGCCTCGCTGGCCGACCCGGAAACGGGCGCGGCCGGCCTGACCCTCACCGGCCAGCTCGGCGACGTCATGAAGGAGTCGGCGCAGATCGCCCTGAGCTTCCTGCGCTCCCACGGCGCCGAACTGGAGCTCCCGGTCGCCGACCTGAAGGACCGGGGCGTGCACATCCACTTCCCGGCGGGCGCCGTGCCCAAGGACGGCCCGAGCGCGGGCATCACCATGACCACCGCCCTCGCCTCGCTGCTCTCCGGGCGGCAGGTGCGCACGGACGTGGCCATGACCGGCGAGGTCTCGCTGACCGGGCGCGTCCTGCCCATCGGCGGGGTGAAGCAGAAGCTGCTGGCGGCGCACCGGGCCGGACTGACCACCGTCATCATCCCCAAGCGCAACGAGGCCGACCTGGACGACGTCCCGGCCGAGGTGCTGGAGAAGCTGGAGGTGCACCCGGTGACGGACGTGCGCCAGGTCCTGGAGCTCGCCCTGGCCCGGGCGGAGGCCGCGGTCGTCGCGGCGGCCTGACCCGTGCACGCGGCCCGGTGTCCCGCTCCGGCGGGGTACCGGGCCGTCGGCACACCCACTGCGAAATACTGGCCCCGCATCCACGTGGGTGCCACACAGCATCGAAGGAGCGGGACGTGCACGGGAGCGAAGACCAGGAGTTCCTTGCCCTGGAGCGGGAGCTGTCCGTCTTCCTCCGGCGGGCCCGGGCCTCTTCGGGCGAGATGGCCCGCGAGCTCCACCCCGAGCTGGAGCCCGCCGCGTACGGGCTCCTCGTACGCCTGGAAGCGGCCGGCCGGCAGCGGGCCACCGAGCTCGCCGCCTACTTCGGGGTCGGCAAGGCCACCATGAGTCGGCAGCTGCGGGCCCTGGAGGTGCTCGGCCTGGTGGCCCGCGAGCCGGACCCCGCAGACGGCCGGGCCTCCCTGGTCGGCCTCACGGAGGAGGGCCGGGAGCGGTTCCTGCGGGTCCGCGGAGCGCGCCGCGAGCGGTACATGCGCAAGCTCGCCGACTGGGACCGCGGCGAGGTGGCGGAACTGGCCCGGCTGCTGAACCAGTTGAACGCGGGCGCGGAGTAGGGCGGCGCAGGGACCACCCGTGCGCACGGACGCCCGTGCGCGGGGCCGCCGGGGGGTCGGGGCAGTTCAGAGCTCCGCGTAGACCGCTGACGCGTCGTCGTGCCGCTTGGACCGGGCCGCCGACGGGCGCTTCGCGCCGGACTCGATGGCGCGCACCCGGCCGATCAGGCCCTGCGCCCCCTCTTTCCGCAGCACCGCCAGACAGTCCGCCCAGTCGCCCTGCCCGAAGGTGTCGGTCCACCGGCTCGCCCCGTCCGTGAGCGCGGCCACCGCCCGCACCCGCCCGCGCGGGGTGCGCCCCACAAGCGCCCGGGCCGCCACCGCCGGGTCCGCGGCCGCCGTGAAGAAGCCGCCCTCCGCGTTGCGCAGGGCGTCCGTCGCGGCCACCGAGCCCAGTACTTCCCGTGGAACCCGGTCCAGCCGGTCGTCGAGCACCGCCGTCACCTCGCCGTCGGGCGCCTGCAGGAGCAGCACGGAGTCCGAGAGGACGAGGTGTTCCACGTACTGCGCGTCCCAGCGGACCACGACGACCGTTGCCTGCGGGGTGCGTGCGTGAGAAAGGTCACAGGTGTCGCGGTGGGCGTCGGCCGTGGCGCGGACGGACTCGGCCAGAACCTGATCGAGCCGCATGTCCCGCCGCGATCCGGACAGTTCGGTCAATCGGCCGCCGAGGCGGGCCGCGAACCAGGGCACTCCGTGCACGCATCCGTCGTCGCCCTGCGGCGGGGTGACGCCGTCCAGGAGCACCAGGACGCCTCCTCCCGAAGCGGGGATCGCGGCCGACACCCAGTCCTCATTGGGGCGTTCCTGGTGACCGGGGGCCGAGGCGAGGTCGATGCGCATGTCCGCATTCTGCCGCGCGGGAGGCCGCGGGTGCGGGTAGGTCCGTACCAAATCGGGTGCGCCGGGGCGGCTCCACCCGCCGGCCGCCCGGGGCGGGCGGCGGGTGCCGGGACGGCGGGTCGGTCGTGTGGGCGGGCATCCTGCCAAAGCCCGCATCGATCTTTCAACCACCTGTCCATGGAGGCGCCCCGGCACGGGGTGCCCGAGTTGGTCGGCAACTCATCCGTGATGTTCACTCGTTCGGGTGGCCGGTTGGGCGATGTGCGGCTCTCTTCCCAGCACGCTGCAAAGGTCTGAGGCGGTACGAGGGAGCAGGGGGCGTTTACTTGTTGACCGGCCGTTACCTCGGCCACACGAGTAGACGATCAAGAGCACACGTACAGGATTGCGAGCACCGGTGCAGAAGAAGCGGTCTCGGAAGAACGGCACCGCCGCCGACGGCCCGGCCCCCGCAGGACGCCGCGTCCGCGTGCGCCGCAGGCTGGTCATCGGCGTGGCCGTCGCCGGCCTCACCGTCCTCGTGGCAGGCGCGCCCGCCGTCGTCTCCGCCTCGAGGGAACTGAACGACTCCCAGCACCTGGTCACCCTCGCGGATCAGACCCGGCAGACCCTCACCCTCACGCACCTCCTCGGTGACGAGCGTGACGCGGTCGTCGAGTACGCCGCGAAGGGCCGGCCCGGCGCGGCCAAGGGGCCCGTCCAGGAACGCATCGCCGGGACCGACCGGCAGCTCGCCGAGGTCCAGGCCGAGGCCGACGAGGCGACCGCCCGGGCCCTCGCCCGCGTACGGACCGTCCGCGCCGAGGCCGTCGACGGCAAGGGCAGCGCCCTCGCCGTCCACCAGGCCTACGCCGGGGTCATCGCGGAACTCCTCGCCCCGAACGACCGGCTCGCCGAGCTGACCCCGCCGCGCGCCGAGGCCGCGCTCACCACCACCCGTCCGCTGGCCCCGCTGGGACAGGCCGTGGAACAGGCCTCGGCCACCCGCGGACTGCTGCTCGCCGCACTGGCCGTCCCCCGCGGCGACCAGCCCCCCAACTCGGCCGTGGTCGACGAACTCACCGCCGCCGCCCAGCGGGCGCGCGTGCGCGAGCAGGCCGCCCTCGACGACTTCGCCCGGGCCGCGCGGCCCGACGTGCGCCAGACCCTGGCCGCCACCGTCACCGGCCCCGAGGTCAAGACGGCCGACGACTTCCTCAAGCGGCTCACCGACCGGCCCACCCTCACGCCCGCCGACCGCAAGTCCGACGGGGCCGCCGTCGGCACCGCGCTGACCGCCCGCATCGACCGCATGCGCACCGTGGAGGCCACCCTCGCGAGTGAACGGGCCTCCGCCCTGGCCGCGCTGCGCGACGACGACGTGACCCGGCTCGAACTCGTGATCGCGTTCATGGGCGTGCTGTTCCTGCTCGCCGTCGGCATCTCGACCGCCGTGGCGCGGTCGCTGACCCGGCCGCTGTCGGTCCTGCGCCGCGGCGCGGAGCGGCTGGCCACGCCGGAGGGCTCGGTGGAACCGGTGCGGTTCACGGGCCGCAACGACGAGTTCGCCGAGGTCGTGCGCCACCTGAACGCGGTGCGCGACCAGACGGTCTCCCTGCACACCCGGATCGCCGGGCTCGACGCCGACCGGCGCCGGATCATCGGCCGCAGCGAGGCGCTGGCCGCCGCCCGGGACGTGCTGGAAGAAGAACTGAAGACGCTGCGGGCGGGGCTGGAGGAGCACCGGCGCATCATGTCGACGACCTCCGTCTCGCTGTCGCTGCGGACCCTGGGCCTCGTGGAGCGCCAGCTCGCGGTCATCGAGGAACTGGAGTCCAAGGAACAGGACCCAGACAGGCTGGCGACCCTCTTCAAGCTGGACCACCTGGCGACCGTGATGCGCCGCCACAACGAGAACCTGCTGGTCCTCGCCGGGCAGGAGCACGGACACGGGCAGGGCCTGCCGGTGCCGCTGGTCGACGTGATGCGGGCCGCCGTCAGCGAGATCGAGCGCTACGAGCGCGTCGACCTCGCCGCGCTGCCTTCGTACACCCAGGTCGCGGGCCACGCCGCCGACGACATCTCACACGTACTGGCCGAGCTGTTGGAGAACGCGACCACGTTCTCCCCGCCGGAGGTCAAGGTGAAGGTGTCCTGCTGGCTGGAGGGCGCCGGCGACGTGGTGCTGTCCGTCGTGGACGAAGGCATCGGCATCACCGAGGACCGCCTGGAGGCGCTGAACACCCGGCTGTCCACGCCCGAGGCCTACGACGAGGAACCCGAGGCGGAACACGGCCTCGGCCTGGGCCTGTACGTGGCCGGCCGGCTCGCGGCCCGGCACGGGGTCACCGCCGAACTGCGCACTCCGCGGCACGGCGGGACCGAGGCCCTGGTGGTCATCCCGGTGACGCTGCTGCCCACCACCCCGGTGGTCTCCCCGGTGCATGCCTTGGCCATGCCGGGAGGGCCCGCGCTGCGGCTGCCGGGAGTGATAGCTGAGGCGAACGAGAACACGCTGCCGGTGCGGCGCCGAGGGACGCATGCCGCTCCGGACCCGGACGCGGACGCGGGCCCGTACGTGGATGCGGATGCGGAGGTCGCCACGGAGGCGGCCGCGGAAGCGGAGCCCGAGGCCGTGACCGACGCCGAGACCGAGACCGAGGCTGCTACCGAGGGCCTTGCCGAGGGCCTCGCCGAGGAGCCGGTCGTCCCCGTCGCCGTCGAGCCGGAACCAGCACCAGCACCGGAACCGGAGCCGGCCCCGGAGCCCGCCGTCGCGGCGGTCCCGATCACCTTGGCCGAAGCCCTGGCGGGCCCCGCCGTCGTTGCCGAGGCCCCGGCCGAGCCGGTCCCCGCTGACCAGGTGTTCGTGGCCGAGCCCCCGGCAGGAGACGGGCCCACCCCCGAGGAGCAGCTGCTCGCGCGGGTCGTACCCGACGCGGAGCCGGCCGCCCCCGGCGTGGCGGACCCCGCCGAGGAGATCCCGACCACGGCGCACACCACCGCACCCGTGGCCGACGTACAGGAAGCCGAACCGGAGGCGGAGCCGCACACCCACGCCCCGGCCGAGGGCAACTGGCTCCCCCGCCAGAGCAGCCACCCGGCCGACCGGGCCGAGGCCGAAGGCGCCGTCACCGACAAGGGCCTGCCCAAGCGGACCCCGCGCACCGTCCCCGCCAAGCGTCCGGCCCGTGCCGACGGACCGTCCGAGCCGCCACGCCGGGTCGACGCCGAGGAGTTGCGGCGCCGGCTCGGAGGCTTCTACCAGGGAGCCCAGGACGGACGGCGCGTCGCCGCCGCCGAACTCGCCCAGGACCAGGGGTCCGACCACACCCCTGACCAGGGGCCCACGGAGCGGCAGGGCCAGAGCAAGACTGACCGGGGGGACACCGCACAGGAGGCACGCACATGACCGCGCCCAGTACGTACGGACTGAGCACCCAGGCCCGCAACCTGCAATGGCTGCTGACCGACCTGGTCGAGGAGGTGCCCGGCGTCAACTCCGTCGCCGTCGTCTCCTCGGACGGGCTGCTGCTCCTGTCCTCCGACCCGGGGGCGGGCGCGGCCGAACCGGTCGACCGGCCGGGGCCCAAGGGTCCGCGCGGCGCGTCCGCCGACCTCGCCACCATCGTCTCCGGCCTCGGTAGCCTCACCACCGGCGCCGCCGCCCTCATGGAGACCGGCTCGGTCAAGCAGACCATGGTGGCGATGGAGCACGGCTCGGTCTTCGTCATGGCCATCAGCGACGGCTCACTGCTCGGCGTGCACGCCACCCCCGACTGCGACATGAGCGTCGTCGCCTACCACATGGCCCTGTTCGTCGGCCGCGCCGGCCACGTCCTGACCCCCGAAGTCCGCAGCGAGCTGCGCCAGTCGATGGAGAACACCCCGTGAGGAGTGCGGCCTCCGACCGGCTGCCCATACGCGGCGCCGACCGCCGCCCCGCCCGCGTCCGTCCGTACTCCCTCACGGGCGGCCGCACCCGCTTCACGCAGGTCCTGCACGTCGAGACGTTCGTCGCCGCCCTGGACACGAAGGTCTCCGAGCCGCAGAAGCCCGACCGCATGCCCGAGATGCCCGCCATCGTCGAGGTCTGCCGCCGCATGCGGACGATCGCCGAGATAGCCGCGCTGCTCAAGCTCCCGCTCGGCGTGGTCCGGGTCCTGGTCAGCGACCTCGCCGACCAGGGGCGGGTCCGCGTCTACGCCACGGGCCACGGCAGCGGCCGTCCCGAACGCGCGCTGCTGGAAAGGGTGCTCAGTGGTCTTCGCCGTCTCTGACAATCCGGTGTCCCTGCCGCAGTCGGACGACGAGCCGGCCCAGCCCTGGCAGTACGACCGCTCCCGCGCACCCGTCGCCGTCAAGGTGCTGGTCGCGGGCGGGTTCGGCGTGGGGAAGACCACCTTCGTCTCGTCCGTCTCCGAGATCACCCCGCTGCGCACCGAGGCGGTGATGACCCAGGCGAGCGCTCCGACCGACGACCTGTCCGGCACCCCCGACAAGAACACCACCACCGTCGCCATGGACTTCGGCCGCGTCACCCTCGACGACGACCTCGTCCTCTACGTGTACGGGACCCCCGGCCAGCAGCGGTTCTGGTTCATGTGGGACGACCTGGTGCGCGGTGCCATCGGCGGTCTCGTCCTCGCCGACACCCGCCGCCTGCGCGACTGCTTCCCGGCCCTCGACTACTTCGAGACCTGCGGGCTCCCGTACGCCGTCGCCGTCAACCACTTCGACGGCTCGCAGTCGTACGAGCCCGACGACGTGCGCGAGGCGCTCAGCGTCCCGCCCCACGTACCCGTCGTGATCATGGATGCGCGGCGCCGCGACACGGTGGTCGAATCCCTGCTCGCCCTGGTGGGCCACGCCCTCGACACCACCCCCGAATAGAGCACCCCGAACAGAGAGCGTGAGAGATGCGCAAGATACTCGTCGTGGGAGCCGGTCAGTCCGGTCTCCAGCTCGCCCTCGGACTCCAGTCGAAGGGGTACGAGGTCACCCTCATGTCCAACCGGACGGCGGACGAGATCCGCACCGGGCGGGTGATGTCCACGCAGTGCATGTTCGACACGGCCCTGCAGCACGAGCGCGATCTCCAGATCAACTTCTGGGAGCACCAGGCCCCGAAGATAGAGGGCCTCGGCGTCTCCGTCGCCACCCCCGACGCCGGCCGCGCCATCGACTGGCTCGGCAGGCTCAAGGGGTACGCGCAGTCCGTAGACCAGCGCGTGAAGATGGCCGGCTGGCTCGACACCTTCGTGCAGCGGGGCGGTCAGCTCGTCATCCACGGCGCCTCGGTCGCCGACCTCGACTTCTTCTCCCGTACGTACGACCTGGTGCTGGTCGCCGCCGGCAAGGGCGAGCTCGTCTCGATGTTCGGGCGGGACGCGGCGCGTTCCCCGTACGACGCCCCGCAGCGCGCGCTCGCCGTCGCCTACGTGCACGGCCTGGGCCCGCGCCCGGAGCACCCGGAGACGGAAGCGGTCCGCTGCAATCTGGTCCCGGGCGTCGGCGAACTGTTCGTCATGCCCACCCTGACCACTTCGGGCCGGGCGGACATCCTGTTCTGGGAGGGCCTCCCGGGCGGTCCGTTGGACGTCTTCAACGGCGTCAAGGACCCGGCGCAGCACCTGGCGCTCACGCTGGAGCTGATGGAGAAGTTCGTGCCGTGGGAGTACTCCCGGGCCACGAAGGTAGAGCTGACGGACGCGGGCGCCACGCTCGCCGGGCGCTACGCGCCGGTCGTCCGCAACCCGATCGGACGCCTCCCCGGCGGTGGTTCGGTGCTGGGCGTCGCGGACGTGGTCGTCGCGAACGACCCGATCACCGGGCAGGGCTCGAACTCCGCCGCGAAGTGCGCCGCCTCGTACCTGTCGTCGATCCTGATGCACGGGGACAAGCCGTTCGACGAGGCCTGGATGAAGGCCACCTTCGACAAGTACTGGTTCACCACGGGCAAGCCGGTGACCCAGTGGACGAACGCGATGCTGGGCGTTCCGCCGGAGCACGTACTGAACCTGATCGGCGCGGCCGGGCAGCTCCAGCCGGTGGCGAATCGATTCGCCAACGGTTTCGACAACCCGGCCGACTTCGACGCGTACTTCTACGACCCCGAGGACACCGCCGACTACCTGGCGGAGGTCGCGGCGTCGTCGGCGTCCGGGGCCTCCTCGGCTGAATAGCCGGCATCATCGCCCACTCCGCCCGTCGCCGCCTCCGGCAGCTCGGGCGGGGTGAACTCCGCGAGCGGGGCACCGTCCGGGTCCGGCCGGACCGCCCCCAGCAGCGGATTCGCCGCGATCGGCGAGACCTTGACCCGCGCCCCCGGCCGCGGCGCCTGGATCACCTTGCCGTCGCCGACGTACAGGCCCACATGGGTGGCCTTGGGGAAGTAGACCACCAGGTCCCCGGGACGCAGCCGGTCCAGCGGCACCTTCGGCAGTTGCGCCCACTGCTCCTGACTCGTCCGCGGGATGGTGCGCCCCGCGTGCGCCCAAGCCTGCGAGGTCAGCCCGGAGCAGTCGAAGGCCCCCGGCCCCTCGGCACCCCAGAGGTACGGCTTGCCGATCTGCGCCGCCGCGTACCTGAAGGCGGCCCCACCGGCCGCCGTGGGGGTGCCCGTACGGGTGGGCAGGCGGCCCGAACCGACCAGGTCCCGCTGCGCGGCCGCAGTGTTGTCGGCCTCCCGCGCGCCCAGCCGGTCGAGCTGGTCCGGGGTCAGGGCGGAGAGCAGTCGCTCGACCTCCTTGAGCTGCGCCGCGACCTCGTCCTGGTGGATCTTCTGCTGCGCGGCCAGGGCCTGCCGGGTGTCCAGGGCCTCGCGGGCCCGAATCGCGAGCGCGTCGGCCTTCTTCTCGCCCCGGGAGAGCCGGGCCAGCACGCCCGCCCGCCGGGCGCCCTCGCGGGCGGCGAGCCGATGCTGGTCCAGGGCGGCCTGCGGGTTCCCGGCGAGCAGCATCCGCGCGTACGGGGACAGCCCCTGGCCGCCCTGGTACTGCTCCCGGGCGAGCCGCCCGGCGAGGGCGCGCTCGGAGTCGAGCGCGGTACGGGCCTTGCCGAGCTCGGCGGCGCGCCGCCGCTCCTCGGCCTGGCCGGCCCGGAGGGCCACGTCGGTGGCGTTGTAGGCCTCGCTGGCCTCCTCGGCCTTCTGGTACAGGCCCTGCAGGCGGGTGAGCAGCACGCCGACGGACTCCCCCTCGGGAAGCCCGGGCTCGGCCCCGGCCCCCGGGACCGGGCCGGCGAAGACGAGCGCCGCGGCGATGCAGACGGCGCGAAGCGGCCGGTAGGACAGCCGACGTGACGGTCGATGTGACATGGGATCACCTCCGAGGCGGCCGATGCTGCCACGCCCGGTATGACAAATCCCCCAGCGAATCCGGCCGGTCGCCGGCCCTCACCCGGTTGGGGGCGGGGCGGGGGCTTCGGGAAGGTGTGGCGGGGGCTCCCGCTCTCCGCAGCCCCCGCCCCACCATCCGACCCCGGTCGATCGGCTCCCGCCCCCCACCCCGCCCCCTCACCTCGCCGCGCGGCGGGCCTCGCGGATTGCGCGGGTGATCGCCCAGGCGTCCGCCACCGGGCCCAGGTGGGAGAGCTTGTCGGGGTTGACCAACGAGCGGATGGTGCTGATGCTGCCGTCGAGCATCTCGAAGGCCAGGACGTGGAGCACCCGGCCGTCCGGGTCGCGGACGATCGCGCCCGGCTCGCCGTTCACGTCGTGGGGCTCGGCGGTCACGCCGATGCGGGACAGCCAGGGGAAGAACGCGGCGAGCAGGCGGGCCACGTTCTCCGCGCCGTTGATGGTCTTCGCCAGCTGCGGGGCCTTGCCGCCGCTGTCCCCGACCAGTTGGGCGTCCGCGGCCAGCAGTCGCTGCAGTCCGGTGATGTCGCCGTCCTTCATCGCGTCCAGGAACCGCGTCGCCAGTTCCTGCCGCTCCTGACGGTCAGCCCGGAACCTCGGCCGGCCGGCCTCCATGTGCCGCCGCGCCCGGACCAGCAGTTGGCGGCAAGCCGCCTCCGAGCGGCCCACCGCCGCGGCGACCTCGTCGAAGCCGAAGGCGAAGACCTCCCGCAGGACGAACACCGAGCGCTCCAGCGGGCTGAGCCGCTCCAGGAGCAGCAGCGAGGCCATCGACACCGAGTCCGCCAGCTCCACCGACCGTGCCGGGTCCTGGTAGGGATCGCTCAGCAAGGGCTCCGGGAACCACGGTCCGACGTACTCCTCGCGACGCACCCGCGCGGAGCGCAGTACGTCGATCGAGAGCCGGGTGACCGTCGTCGACAGGAAGGCCTTGACGGATGCGGGCCGGGTCGCCGAGGCGTCGAAGCGCAGCCAGGTCTCCTGCACCGCGTCCTCGGCCTCGCTCACGCTGCCCAAAATCCGGTACGCGATCGAGAACAGCAGCGGCCGCAGGTCCTCGAACTCCTCGACCTTGCTCATGTCGGCTCCCCTCCCCCGGGTGGTTCTGGATGATCATCAGGGTGACGGTGGGGGAGGACAAGCCCTCGCCGGTGGCTTTCAGCGGAACTGCCCGGCCACGTAGTCGCCGCCCGGCTGCTGGGTGATGAGGTTGATCCGGTTCGCCATGTTCATGAGGGCGATCAGCAGCACGAGGGCGTTGAGCTCCTCCTCGTCGTAGTGCTCGGCGACCCGTGCCCACACCGCGTCGGCCACCCCGCCCGCCCCGTCCGCGGTCCGGGTGCCTTCCTCCGCCAGTTGCAGCGCGGCACGCTCGGCCTCGGTGAAGACCGTGGCCTCCCGCCACGCCGCCACCAGGTGCAGCCGTACCGGGGTCTCGCCGGCGGCTGCGGCCTCCTTGGTGTGCATGTCGATGCAGACGGCGCAGCCGTTGATCTGGCTCACCCGCAGCGACACCAGCTCCTGCGTTGCGGCCGGCAGTGGCGACTCCTTGATCACCTTGCCGGCCGACATGAGGTGCTTCAGGGCCTTGCCGGTGGTCGGGCCGGCGAAGAGGTTCAGTCGCGCGTCCATGGTGTGCTCCTCGGTGGTCGTCGTTGGCTACATCCCCGAGACGAGATGGCCCGACCTCCTGTGACACGGGCGCGTGTGACCTACGTCTCCCAGGACCTGCGTCTCCCGGTTCTCGGACTGCGCGAGGATGCGCCGGAGCCAGCGCGTGCGGGCGTCGCGGGCGTCCCGGCTGAGGGCCGCCTCGGGGGCGAGGCCGTCGAAGCCGTGGAAGGCGCCGGGCCATACGTGGAGTTCGGCCCGGCCGCCGGCGCGCCAGATCGTGTCGGCGTAGGCCATGTCTTCGTCCCGGAAGGTGTCGACCGACCCGACGTCGATGTGGGCCGGGGGAGCCCGGCAAGATCCGAAAGAGACGGCCTAGTCGAAGACCACGCGGTCCGGCCGCCCCGTCGCGCGGACGTCGACCACGTCGAACCCGTCCTCGTGGCGCAGGAGGTGCTGGACCCCGTCAGAGCCCGAATGCCGCAGGAAGCCGACCCACCCCCGGGTGGTCGCGAGCTCGAGCACCCATTCGACGACCTCCATCACCATCCCGAACACGTCCTCGTGGACGCACGTCCGGACGGTCAGGGCCCAGGGCGTGCTGCCGTCCGCGTACGTCCTGTCCGTCCGCAGCAGCGACGAGCTGTCCACGCCGTCGAAGGCGTGGCTCGGGGTGCCGCCGTCGAAGACCTGCCACGGGTACCCCCAGGCCTCCCAGTCGGCCGACACGAGCGGTGTCGGCGCCTCCGCCTCGCCCAGGAGCCACCTCAGCTCCCGCATGGCCGGCTCGGGCAGGTCCTCCGGCAGTTCCACCGTCAGGAACAGGTCGTAGTAGTCACTCATGCGGTCGATTCTGGATCCGGCCACTGACAATGCGCCGGGACGGTGTTGTCGCCCGGGCCGGGGTCTGCGTCGCGGCTGTCGCGGTCAGCCCCGCAGCAGGCGGGCCTTGGCCGTCGTGAACTCCTGGGGGGTCAGCAGGCCCTCGCGGGCCAGGCCGGCGACCTGGGTGAGCTCCGCCACCAGGCCGGCCGGGGCGGGTCCGGGCGCGGTCGCCGCCGCCGGCTCCGGTCCGGTCGGCAGCGGGGGCTCGGGCGGAGCTTCGGGCGGCGTCCCGGCCGGGAGCTGCTCGACCTGTGCCCCGCTCCGGTCCGGCGCGCCCGCCGGGTCCGTGGCGGTCTCCGGGCCCGGTGTTCCCACCGAGCCCGCCGTCGGCTCCGCCGCTCCCGACGCCCGCGCCAGCAGGCCCCGCAGCAGCGGGTGCCCCGGTGGGCGGTTCGCCGCACGGACCGTCACTCCCATCGGACGGATGAACATCAGGCCACCCCCGCCCGCGGATCCGCCGGTACCCGGTCCGGCGGGATGCGGACCGAGCCGACGATCCGGCCGCCCGCGGCCCGTACGGCGATCGCCGCGTCCTCGGCCCACAGGTGTTCGACCACCAGCAGCAGTGCGCAGCTCCCGCGTTCCAGCAGCCCCGCCGCCTCCTGGATGTCCTCCGGCCCGATCAGCCGGGCCACGTCCCGGCCGGTCAGCAGGCCGTGCAGTTCGACGAACTCGTCGAACTCGGCCGCCAGGACTTCCCCCGACGCCGTCCTCGTCGCCACGATCCCGTCGATCAGCCGGACCACCCCGGTCTTGCGCAGCCCCATCACGGCCTCGACCGCCGGGGCCCGCAGCTGTTCCTCCGGGAAGGCGAGGACGATGAATTCCACGGGTCCCATGCGCCTCGGCTCCTCACGTGCGGGGATACTTCCGACCGTTTGTGACGACTCTTCGGCATACTATGGCATAAGCGGACATATCATCCGCCCGCTTGCTACGTTTCGGTGTATGACCGCTCTGACGGCAAAGGTGGCGGAGCCCGCCCCGCCCCCGCCCCCGGGCGCCGGCGCCCCCAAACGGCGCGGCGTCGAGCTGACCCTCCTCGCCGGAGCAGTCCTGATCTCCGTCCTCGGTCACCTCTACGTCGGCCTCGCGACCACCGGCCACGTCCCCGGCCCCGCCGCCCGCTACGCCACCGGTCTGTGCGTCGCCGCCCTGCTCGCGCACCTCGCCGTCCGCCTGCGGGCCCCCTACGCCGATCCCCTCCTGCTCCCCATCGCCGCCCTCCTCAACGGCCTCGGCCTCGTCCTCATCCAGCGCCTCGACGTGACCACCCCCGGGCACCTCACCGCCGGGGACCAGCTCCTGTGGTCCGGGCTGGGCGTGGCGCTCTT
Organism: Streptomyces sp. NPDC091682; assembly: GCF_044756625.1. Classification (NCBI taxonomy): domain Bacteria; kingdom Bacillati; phylum Actinomycetota; class Actinomycetes; order Kitasatosporales; family Streptomycetaceae; genus Streptomyces; species Streptomyces sp. NPDC091682. The sequence continues at coordinate 24,188 of NZ_JBIVTH010000006.1, forward strand.
CGTGCTGGTCGTCGTACTGCTCGGCGACCACCGGGTGCTCCAGCGCTACGCGTACCTGTCCGTCGCGGTGGCCCTCGTCCTGATGCTGGTCCCCGTCTTCTTCCCGGCGGTCAACGGCGCGCACATCTGGATCCGGTTCGCCGGGCTCTCCTTCCAGCCCGGGGAGTTCGCCAAGATCCTGCTCGCGGTCTTCTTCGCCGCCTACCTCGCCGCGAACCGCACCGCGCTCGCCCTCACCGGCCGCCGGCTCTTCTGGAAGCTCCGGCTCCTCCCCGGCCGCGTCCTCGGCCCGATCCTCGCGATCTGGCTGCTCAGCGTCGGCGTGCTGGTCCTGGAGCGGGATCTGGGCACCTCGCTGCTGTTCTTCGGACTGTTCGTGATCATGCTGTTCACCGCCACCGGGCGGATCGGCTGGATCGCGATCGGGCTCCTACTCGCCGCCCTCGGCGCGTACGCCGTCGGGACCTTCGAACCGCACGTGCACGGCCGGGTGGACGACTGGCTGAACCCCTTCGCCTCCATCGAGCGCGGCGAGGGACCCGGTCAGCTCGCCCAGTCCCTCTTCGCCTTCGGCGCCGGCGGCCTCCTCGGCGCAGGCCTCGGCCACGGCCAGTCCTTCCTCATCGGCTTCGCCGCCAAGTCGGACTTCGTCCTCGCCACCGCCGGAGAGGAGCTCGGCCTCGTCGGCCTCGTCGCGATCCTGCTCCTCTACGGGCTGCTCGTCGCCCGCGGCTTCCGTGCCGGACTCGCCCTGCGCGACCCCTTCGGGAGGCTGCTCGCCACCGGACTCGCCTCGATCGTCGCGCTCCAGGTGTTCGTCATCGCGGGCGGCGTCACCGGCCTGATCCCGCTCACCGGCATGGCCATGCCCTTCCTCGCGCAGGGCGGCTCCTCCGTCGTCACCAACTGGATCATCGTCGCCCTGCTGGTCCGGCTCAGTGACAGCGCCCGCAGCCCCCGCCCCGCGAAGGAGCCGGACCAGTGATCCGCTACATCCGCTGGTGCGCGTACTTCTGCGCCCTCCTGCTGGTCGCCCTGCTGGTCAACATCGCCCGCGTGCAGGTCTGGGAGTCCGCCGCCTACGGCGCGAACCCGGCCAACAAGCGCCCCGCCATCGAGCGCTACGCCGAACCCCGGGGGGACATCCTGGTCGACGGGCGCCCCGTCACCGGCTCCCGCGACAGCGGCCAACTGCTGCGCTACGAGAGGACGTACGCGAACGGTCCGCTCTACGCGCCCGTCACCGGCTTCTCCTCCCAGACCTACGGGACCAGCTTCGTCGAGCGCGCCGAGGACCCGATCCTGTCGGGCACCGACCCCGGTCTCTCCGCCTTCCCGCTCTGGTACGAACTGGCCCGCGGCCGCCCCGCCGGCGGGAACGCCGCCACCACCGTCCGCTCCGGCACGCAGCGCGCCGCGTACGCCGGGCTCGCGGGCAAGCGCGGCGCGGTGGCCGCCGTCGAGCCGGCCACCGGGAAGATCCTCGCGCTGGTCAGCAGCCCCTCGTACGACCCCTCCGCGCTCTCCGGTACCGGTACGAAGGTCAAGGAGGCCTGGTCCGCCCTGAACGCGGATCCCGCTCGGCCGATGCTCAACCGGGCCCTGCGCGAGACGTACCCGCCCGGCTCCACCTTCAAGATCGTGACGGCCGCGGCCGCCCTCGATGCGGGCGTGGTCACCGACGTGGACGCGCCGACCCGGACCCCCGACCCCTACCCGCTGCCCGGGACCAGCACCCTGCTGCCGAACGCGGGCGCCGGCTGCGAGGACGCCTCGATGGCGGACGCGGTGCAGTGGTCCTGCAACACGGTGATGGCCAAGATCGGGGTGCAGGTCGGACTGCGCGGGATGGTGGAGGCGGCACGCCGCTTCGGCTTCAACACCGAGGGGCTGCGCGTGCCCTCGTGGGTGTCCCGGTCGAACTTCGACACCGACATGAGCCAGGACCAGCTGGCCCTGTCCTCGATCGGACAGTTCAACACCACGGCGACACCGCTGCAGATGGCGATGGTGGCGGCGGCCGTCGCGAACGGCGGCGAGCTCACCTATCCGTACCTGGTGGAACGGACGACCCGGGACGACGGATCCCAGGTCCGGCGCGGCGACCAGCGCAGCCTGGGCCGGGCGATGACCCCGGCCACCGCCGTCCGGCTGCAGGAGCTGATGGTCAAGGTGGTGGAGAACGGGACGGGCCGCAACGCCGCGATCCCGGGCGCGGTGGTCGGCGGCAAGACGGGCACCGCACAGCACGGGGTCGGCAACAAGGGCACCCCGTACGCCTGGTTCATCTCCTGGGCCAGGGCCGAAGGTGCGGCGCTGCCCCGGGTGGCGGTCGCGGTGGTGGTCGAGGACGCGTCGGCGGACCGGGGTGACATCAGCGGCAACGGCGCGGCGGCGCCGATCGCGCGGGCGGTGATGGAGGCGGCGCTGGCCGCCGGCTGACGCCCGGCCCGCCGCGCGTGCGCGTCGGGGGCGGCACGGCGGCCCGACTCAGGGGGCGGCCGATCCGTCGGCGATGGCGGCCTCGACCTCCGCCACCCGCGCCGACTCCTCGGCCGCGAACCGCTCGCGGTCGAGGGCCTCGGCCATCTCCTCGTCCTGGCTCATCAGCAGGTCCAGGTTCGAGTCGCCCATGTCGAAGACGCCGAGGTCCACATAGGCCCGCTGCAACCGCTCGCCCCACAGCCCGATGTCCTTGACGCACGGCACGATCCTGCTGAACAGCAGCTTGCGGAAGAGTTGCAGGAACTCGGACTGCTCGCTGAGCAGCGTCGCCTCCTCGGCCGCGACCCCGAAGTTCTCCAGCACCTCCACCCCGAGCAGCCGGTCCCGCATCAGGTAGCAGCCCTCGATCACGAACTCCTCGCGCTCGCGCAGTTCGGCGTCGGTGAGCTGCGCGTAGTGGTCGCGCAGCGCCATCCGCCCGAAGGCCACGTGCCGGGCCTCGTCCTGCATCACGTACGCCAGGAGCTGCTTGGGCAGCGGCTTGGTGGTCGTGTCGCGGATCAAGCCGAAGGCGGCCAGCGCCAGCCCCTCGATGAGCACCTGCATGCCCAGGTACGGCATGTCCCAGCGGGAGTCGCGCAGGGTGTCGCCCAGCAGCCCCCGGAGGCTGTCGTTGATCGGGTACAGCATCCCGACCTTCTCGTGCAGGAAGCGCCCGAAGATCTCGGCGTGCCGTGCCTCGTCCATCGTCTGCGTGGCGGAGTAGAACTTCGCGTCCAGGTCCGGCACCGACTCCACGATGCGCGCCGCGCACACCATCGCGCCCTGTTCGCCGTGCAGGAACTGGCTGAAGTTCCAGGAGGCGTAGTGCCGGCGCAGCTCGCCCTTGTCCTTCGCGGTGAGCTTGGCCCAGTGCCGCGTCCCGTACAGCGGCAGGGCCTCGTCGGGAGTGCCCAGCGGATCGTACGGGTCCACCTCGATGTCCCAGTCGATGCGCTTGGTGCCGTCCCACTGCTTGTCCTTGCCCTTCTGGTAGAGCGCCAGGAGCCGCTCGCGGCCGTCGGCGTACTCCCAGTTGAAGCGGGCGGATCCGGCAGTGGGAACCTGCCAGACCGGCTCGCCAGGGTTCTCGGTGTAGAGCTCGTGCGTCGACACTGACGCCCCCTCGTCTCACGTACTGCCGTGTGGGACCGGACAGTTGGCAGCGTCACACGTTGGTAGACACGGGGTCAACAAGTCGTGCGCAAGGGATTGACGGTCTTGCTGACAGGCAGTCTCATAAGAAGCGACCGCCGGTAACTCGACGACGAGGTGTCCGAACCCATGACGACCGTGACCGAACGAGCTGCGCTGCGGGACGCCCTCGGCCTGCTCAAGGACCGTGAGCAGATAGCCGAGCGACTCCTCGAATCCTCGGCCAAGCACTCCTTCGACCCCGACAAGGAACTCGACTGGGACGCCCCGCCGATCGAGGGCAAGTACTACTGGCCGCCGGAACTGCTCTCCCTCTACGACACCCCGCTGTGGAAGAAGATGGGGGAGGAGCAGCGCATCGACCTCTCCCGCCACGAGGCGGCGGCGCTCGGCTCGCTCGGCATCTGGTTCGAGATCATCCTCATGCAGCTCCTGGTCCGGCACATCTACGACAAGTCCCTGACCAGCAACCACGTCCGCTACGCGCTCACCGAGATCGCCGACGAGTGCCGCCACTCGATGATGTTCGCCCGCATGATCCAGAAGGCCGGCGCCCCCGCGTACCCGGTCACCCGCGTCAACCACAACCTCGCGCGGATCCTGAAGACCGTCTCCACCACCCCCGGCTCCTTCGCCTGCACCCTCCTCGGCGAGGAGATCCTCGACTGGATGCAGCGCCTGACCTTCCCCGACGAGCGCATCCAGCCGCTGGTCCGCGGCGTCACCCGGATCCACGTCATCGAGGAGGCCCGGCACGTCCGGTACGCCCGCGAGGAACTGCGCCGCCAGATGCTGACGGCCCCGCGCTGGGAGCAGGAACTCACCCGGATCAGCTGCGGCGAGGCCGCCCGCGTCTTCTCGCTGGCCTTCGTGAACCCGGCCGTCTACGACAACATCGGCGTGGACCGCCGCGAGGCCGTCGCCCAGGTGAAGGCGAGCGGCCACCGCCGCGAGGTCATGCAGAGCGGAGCGAAGCGGCTCACCGACTTCCTCGACGACATCGGTGTGCTGCGCGGGGTCGGCCGCAGGCTCTGGCAGAGCTCGGGGCTGCTCGCGTAGCGCAAGGGCGTGACGCCCGCCCGACTTGCCGGCTTGCTCGACCCGCCGGTTCGCCGTCGGCCCCGCCTGCTCGCCCGCCCCGCCTGCTCGCCCGACCCCGCCCGCCCGCGGTCCGGGCCGGACGGGTCCGGCACACGGGGCCCCGTGCCGGCGCCGATCGGGCCCGATCCACAGGACGCCCAGTCGTCCGGCGCCCGCGGGGATACGCTGCGGACATGACCGTACGCGCGTACCGCAGGCTGAGCGTCGAGGAGCGGCGGGCCCAACTCCTCGACGCCGCCCTCTCGCTGTTCGCGCACCGGGCGCCGGAAGAGGTCTCGCTCGACGACGTCGCCGAGGCCGCCGGGGTGTCCCGCCCGCTCGTCTACCGCTACTTCCCGGGCGGCAAGCAGCAGCTCTACGAGGCCGCCCTCCGCTCGGCCGCCGACGTCCTCGAGCTGTGCTTCGCCGAACCCCAGCAAGGTCCCCTGACCCGGCGCCTGTCCCGGGCCCTGGACCGCTACCTCGCCTTCGTCGACGAACACGACGCCGGCTTCGCCGCTCTCCTCCAGGGCGGCAGCGTCGTGGAGACCTCCCGCACCACGGCGACGGTCGACGGCATCCGGCGGGCCGCTGCCGAGCAGATCCTCTTCCACCTGGGCGTACCGGCCCCCGGCCCCCGGCTGCGCATGATGGTCCGTACGTGGATCACGGCCGTCGAGGGGGCCTCCCTCATCTGGATCGACGAGGGCAAGCAGCCCGAGGTCGAACACCTCCGGGACTGGTTGCTGGACCAGTTCATCGCCCTGCTGACGGCCACCGCCGCCACGGACCCGGAGACGGCCGCGGCCGCCCGGGCCGCCCTCGCCCTGGAATCGGCGGACGGCCCGGTCGGGGTCCTGGCCCGCCGCGTGATCCCGGTGGTGTCCGAGGCCGCCCACCTGCTGTGACACTGGTGGGGTGAGAAGCGAACCGACCCCGTTCGAGGGCGGCCCGATGGACGGCCGGGTCCTCCCCGTCCTCCTCGGCCCGACCGGACACCCCCCGAAGTGGTACGAGATCCCCGTCCCGGCACCGGACGGCGGCCCGTCGACGGTGCTGCTGTACGAGCGCGTCCCCGCGGGGCACTCCAAGCGGCTCGGCCTGCAGAAGGGGTGGAAGTACGACTTCCGCCCCGCGGGCACCAAGCCCAAGCTCCGCTGGCCCTGGACGAAGACGCCGCCCCCTGACGTCCCTCGCGTCCCCTGACGTCCCTGGCGTCGCTGACGTTTCTTGGCGTCCCTGGCGCCCACCGGACCTCCGCCCGCCCGCCCGCCCGCCCGTGCGTCGCGCCGGCGCGTGCTGCGGGTGGAGGGGGCTACGGCGCCTGCGTCGGCACGTCGTCGGGGAGGGTCAGGACCGCCAGCCCGCCGCCCCCCTCCGCCACCAGGAACTCCAGCCGCGCCCCGATCACCCGCGCCTGCCCCACGGCGATGGTCAGGCCCAGCCCGTGGCCCTTGCCCCCGCTGCGGAAGCGCTGCGGGCCGTGCGCCGCCAGGTACTCGGGGAACCCGTCCCCGTGGTCCCGTACGGTCACCACCGGCCCGTCCACCGTCAGCACCACCGGCGGCCGCCCGTGCTTGTGGGCGTTGGCCACCAGGTTCCCGAGCACCCGTTCCAGCCTCCGGCGGTCCGTCTCCACGTGCGCGTCGCGGACGACCACCACCTCCGAGTCCGTCCCGGACGCCCGCACCACCCGGCGTACCAGCCGCCCCAGCTGGTGCAGATCGCTCTCCACCACCTCGCTGCCCGAGTCCAACCGGGAGATCTCCAGCAGGTCCTCCGTCAGCTGCCGCATCGTCCGTACCCGCTCGCGCACCAGCTCCGTCGGCCGCCCCTCCGGCAGCAGCTCCGAAGCCGCCTGCAGGCCCGTCAGCGGGGTGCGCAGCTCGTGCGCCACGTCCGCCGTGAACCGCCGCTCGCTCTCCAGCTTCGCCTGCAGGCTCCCGGCCATGGTGTCCAGTGCCGCGGCCACCGTCGCCACCTCGTCCTGGTGCCGCGAGGGTGTCCTCGTCCGCGGGTCGTCCACCCGCGCGTCGAGGTCGCCCTGGGTGATCCGCCGGGCCACGGCCGCCGTCTGGTGCAGGCGCCGGGTCACCCGGGTCACCGAGAAGGCGCCCACCAGCAGCGTGCCACCGATCGCCAGCAGCGAGGAGCCGATGATCGCGTTGTCCAGCCCGCTGATCGTGCGCGCGCTCTGCCCGTAGTCGACGGTGGTCGCGAGGGCGCGGCCGTCCGCCGGGCCCGCCGCCCACATGGTCGGGCGGCCCCGGTGGTCCGCCACCAGAGTGCCCCGGCGCCCGCTGACGGCGAGCGTGCGCAGATCGGGCGGCAGCCCGACGGGATCCAACCAGGAACCGCGCGGAAGGGGCTCGCCCGCCTCGTACGCGCGCGCGACCTCCAGCAGTTTGGCCAGAGCCTTCTCCCGCGCCGTGGCCATCGTCTGCCGCGTCACCTCCACGTGCACGAGCGCGCCGAGCACGGCAGCCAGCGAGCAGCACATCACGACGATGAAGCACGCCGACTTCCAGGTCAGCGTGGCCGTCCAGGCGGGCAGCCGCACGGGCCTCACGGTCGGCCCGGCACGGGAGCGGGCTCCCGGCTGCCCGGGGCCCCCTGATTGCCGGGTACCCGTACGATCTGCTCGCGCGTCGGCAGCATGGTGAGCTGCCTCTCGTCCCAGGACCAGGCGGTGACCAGCTCGTAGCCGCGGTTGCCGCTGGGCACCCGCAGGATCACGTCGCGCCCGGCCAGTTCCACCGTGATGACGGTCTCCGTGGTCGCCATGATCCGGTTCAGCCGCCCGTCCGGGTCGGCGGTGTACACCCGTACGGACATCATCTTGTCCGGGAACTCGATGCCGACGATCAGCTCGTCCTTGCCGTTGCCCGTGAGGTCCCGGTAGTACGGCTTCAGCACCGGGCACGCCTCCGGCTCCTTCGCGTCCTCCTCCTTCGGACACTCCTGGATCGCGGCCGCCGTGCGGGGCGGCATCCCGTCCGTGCCGACCTCGGTGTCCGGATGGGTGCGCAGCTCGGCCTGGACGAGGGCCACCGGGTCGACGGCGTGCACGTCCTGGTCGCGGACCGGCGGGATCCCCTTGACGTATTCGGGCGGGGCCCCACCCGGATCGGCGGGCGGCACGGACGCCCCACGGCGGTCGGGCCACAGATGTACGGGTCCGCTCACGGTCGGCGTGGAGCCGGCGCTCACCAGCCCGCCGGTGTCCCCGCAGCCCGCCAGCAGCGGAACCAGCCCGAGCAGGGGGACCAGCGGGCGCGCGGACACACGCAAGCGCAACCTGTTCACAGCCCCTGTGCCCTTCTGCCCGCGACGGTCCGACGGTCGACCTCGTCAACCATATGCGGAGGTCCAGCCGATTTACCCGGTGGCGGTCTCAGCCGTCCGTGCGCCCTCGGCGCAGCATCGCGAAGCCCAGCCCGGCGGCGCCGACCGCCGCGATCCCGCCGGCGGCGCCGAGCAGCAGCACGCCGTCGCCCGGCCCGTCCGCCAGCGTACTCAGCCGCCGCCCACCGCCGGAGCCGTCGGCGACGACGTGGGCGTCCCCGGTGGTCGCCTTCCGCGCAACGGAGGCCGGCACGACCTGCCCGCCGCGGGCCTCGTTGCGGGCTTCGTTGCTGGCCTCGCCGCGGTCTTCGCCGCGGTCTTCGTTGCGGGCCTCGTCTCGGGTTCCGGTCTTGTGACCGTCGCCCGCCACGGTGTGGTCGCCGCCCCGGGCCGGGACGTCGCCCACCCAGGAGGTCAGCCGTCCGGAGGAGTCCAGCGCCGCGTGCAGGTCCCCGGAGCCGCCGAAGGCGGTGACCCCGTCACCGCTGGTCAGGGTGGCCGCCCTGGTGCCGTCGGCCGCCAGGACCTCGGCCCGGTAGACCCCGTTCGCCGTGCGGTAGACCTTCGCGGTCGAGACCCCGTCCGCGAGCGCGAGGCTCTTGACGAGGACCGCCTGCGGGGCCGCGGAGTGCGCGGACGAGGCCGCGGGGACCCCCTCGGCCAGGGCGGCGGCGGTGGGCAGCGCCAGCAGACTTCCGGCGCATGCGGTCACGGCGGCGGCGCGAACGAGAGTGCGGCGGCTGACGGTGCTCACGGAGAAGTCCTTCGGTGCCGGTCAGGGCCTGGGCCATCCAGGCGGGTCAAACCTAGGGCCCGGCCGTTGCGGCAGCGCCCCGTTCGTGTAACAGCGGAGTCGCAACGTTCCGTCGGAGTCGTTACACATCCGAGGGATTGCCCTGCGGCGCCCCGGCTGCTCCCATGGACGGCGGGGGTGAGGGCGATGCGCGGACTCAAGGTACTGCCGAGCGGCCGGCCCGGCCGCGGCCGGCTGTACGTCAATCTGCCCGACGGGCAGGCGGTGGCCTGGTACGACCGGCAGGCCAACCGGATCAGCGTCCTCGCGGACGACCACCGCGAGGCGATCCTGGCGGCGCTGCGCCCCTACTTGAGCGGGACGGTCTCGATCGGCCCGCCCCCGGTCCCCACCGCCTCCGACCTGCGACGTCTCGCGCTGCCGCCGGACGCCGACCTGGCCCCGAACCGCCCGGGGGAGACCCTGCTGGGCGAACTGGAACACGGCCCGGCGGGCACCAGGGCCCGGCACCGGCTGCGCCAGGACCTGACCGCGCAGCAGCGGATGGGCGACGCCTTCGACGCCCTGGAACCCGAAGGGTGGCGGACCCTGCACTGCGTCCCGCTCCCGGGCCTGGGCCGCATCGACCACTTGCTCATCGGCCCGGCGGGGACCTTCTGCGTGCGTACGGTCCCGGGCCGCCGGCAACGCGCGGTAATCGGCGACCTCCTGCTCACGGTGGGCCGCACGGAACCCCGCCCGGACCCCCGCTGGATCCGCCGCGCGGCGGCCTTCGCCACGGCGGCCCTGGCCACCGAGGTCACCCCGGCGCTGGCGCTGGTCGACGCCTCGCGGGTCGAAACGGCCCCCACCGTCCGCGACATCCGCATCCTCCAGCCCCCGACGGCCACCCCGAACCTCGCGGCAGCCCCCACGACGCTCAAACCCCCGGAGGTCGAAAACCTCTTCGCCCGCGCCCGCGACACCACCACCTGGCTCACCCCGACCACACCCTGAGCCCCGCCCCTGCGCTTCCGCCGCGTATTCCAGCCTCGCCGGCGTTTGAGGCGCGGGGTCCGGGGCGGAGCCCCAGTTTCGGGAAGGGGCGGGCAGGGGGAAGCGCCGCAGGCCCCGACCCGCCACAACGCAGGCTTCGGCTCAGGCAGAGGTCCGCTTCCGAGGCGTCGCGGCCTTCTTCGCAGCCGCCGCACCGGTCTTCTTCGCCGCCGCCGTACTGGCCGTGCTCTTCGCCGTGCTCCTGGCCGTGCTCTTCGTCGTGCTCTTCGTCGCCGCCGCACCCGAAGTGGACTTGCCGGAAGCCGACTTGCCCGTGGTCGTCGCCTTCTTCTTCGTCGCAGCCGAAGCCGCCGTCTTCTTGGCCGAAGCCGCCGTCGACTTCTTCCCGCCGACCGCCTTCGGCGCAGCCGAACCCGTACCCGTACCCGTACCCGCACCCCCGCGCGCCTTTCGCCGAATCGGCGTGACCTCCGCTTCCGCCTCCGCTTCGGCCTCGGCCCCCGCCTCCCCCCGGGACGCCTTCGCGGCCCGCACGCTCTTCTCCAACGCCGCCATCAGGTCGATCACTTGCCCGCCGGCCGGCTCCACCGCGGCCTCTGTCGGCTCGAACGCCCCGCCCGACTTCGCCACGATCAGCGCCTCCACGGCCTCCCGGTAGTCGTCGTGCAGCGAGGCCAGCTCCACCTCTCCCAGCGTCGCCATCAGCGCCTCCGCCAGGTCGAGTTCGGCGTCCCGTACGGACACCGTGACCTCCGGCGCCACCCCCTCCGGCGCCCGGATCTCGTCCGGCCAGAGCAGCCCGTGCATCGCGATCACGTCGTCCACCACCCGCAGCATGCCCAGCCGCTCCCGCCCCCGCAGCGCGTACTTGGCGATCGCGACCTTCCGGCTCCGCTTGAGCGCCTCCCGCAGCAGCGTGTACGGCTTCGCCGCCGTGGCGCCGTTCGCCGCGAGGTAGTACGCCGCGTCCATCTGCAGCGGATCGATCTCCTCCGCCGGTACGAACGACATGATCTCGATCGTCTTCGCGGTCGCCAGCGGCAGCTGCGCCAGGTCCTCGTCCGTGATCGGGACGATCGACCCGTCGGCCTCCTCGTACCCCTTGCCGATCTCGGCGCTCGGCACCTCCTCCCCGTCCAGCTCGCACACCTTGCGGTACCGGACGCGCCCGCCGTCACTCACATGGATCTGGCGGAAGGAGATCGAGTGGCTCTCGGTGGCGTTCACGAGCTTGATCGGGATGCTGACCAGGCCGAAGGAGATCGCCCCGTTCCAAATGGATCGCACGGTTCCTCCTGTTTCGTGGCAGTCTCATCGTATGACGCCGATCACATGGGTGGAGGGCCGTCGCATCGCGCTCAGCAATCTCGACAAGGTCCTGTACCCGGAGACCGGCTTCACCAAGGGCGAGGTGTTGCACTACTACGCCACCGTCGCGGGCCCGCTGCTCGCCCACGTCCACGACCGACCGGTGTCCTTCCTGCGCTATCCCGACGGACCGGACGGGCAACTCTTCTTCACCAAGAACCCGCCGCCCGGCACGCCCGACTGGGTGAGGACCACCCCCGTGCCGCGCACCGAGGACCTCTCCGCCGCCCAGGTGGTCGTCGCCGACCTGGCCACCCTCATGTGGTCCGCCAACCTCGTCGTGGAGTTCCACACCCCCCAGTGGACCGCCGGCCACCCCGCCCTCGCCGACCGGATGGTCCTCGACCTCGACCCCGGCCCGCCCGCCACGGTCGTCGAGTGCTGCACCGCCGCGCTCTGGCTGCGCGAGCGGCTCGCCGCCGACGGCCTGCACGCCTACGCCAAGACCTCCGGCTCCAAGGGCATGCACCTGGCCGTGCCGCTGGAGCCGACCCCGTCCGACCGGGTGTCCGCGTACGCGAAGCAGCTCGCCCAGGAGGCCGAGCGCGCGCTCCCCGACCTGGTCGTCCACCGCATGGCCAAGGCCCTGCGCCCCGGCAAGGTGTTCGTCGACCACAGCCAGAACGCCGCCGCCAAGACCACCGCGGCCCCCTACACCCTGCGCGCGCGGGCCCGGCCGACCGTGTCCGCGCCCGTGTCCTGGGCGGAGGTCGAGGCCTGCCGGACCGCCGCCGGGCTCGTCTTCCTCGCCGACGACATCGCTCCCAGGCTCGCCCGCGACGGAGACCTGTTCGCCCCGCTGACCGACCCCGCGCGCGCCCGCCCGCTCCCCGGACCCCCCGGAACCCCCGGGACCCGGCCGTGATCCGCGTCGCGCTGGCCGCCGCCGTACGCACCCTGCCGCGCGGGGCGGGGCTGGCGTACGAGCCGAAGTTCGACGGCCACCGGCTCGTCGTGCTGCGCTCGGCGACCGACGTGACGCTCCAGGCGCGCTCCGGCCGGATCGTGACCAGCGCCTTCCCGGACCTGGCCGCGGCCGCGCTGCTGCTGCCCGCAGACACGGTCCTGGACGGCGAGGTGGTGGTCTGGCACGCGGGGCGTACGGACTTCGCCCTGGTGCAGCGCAGGGCGGCGGCCACCGCGGCGCGGGCCGCCGTCCTCGCACAGCGCCTGCCCGCCTCGTACGCCGCCTTCGACGTGCTGGAACTGGCCGGACTGGACCTGCGCGGCCGCCCGTACGAGCGCCGCCGGGCCCTCCTCGTCGACCTGCTGCTGCCGCTGGGGCCGCCGCTGCAACCGGTGCCGATGACGACCGATCCGGAACTGGCCGCCACCTGGTACGAGACCCTGCCGGCCAGCGGGATCGAGGGCCTCGTCGTGAAGCGGCTGGACCAGGCCTATCCCGCCGGGCGGCGCGGCTGGCAGAAGCTGCGGCACACCGACGTCCGGGACGCGGCGGTGGTCGGCTACACCGGCACCCCGCGCCGCCCGCTCGCGCTGGTGCTCGTCCTGCCGGTCGGGGACGAGAGCCCGCTGGTGTCGAGCCCGCTGAGCGCGGCGCTGCGTTCGCAGGTGGCGGCCGAGGTGGCCGCCCGCGGGTCGGCCGCGCCGGCCCTGGCCACGGTCACGGCGATCGGGTTCGGGGAGGTCCCCTTCCGGGCGCTCGACCCGCCGCTCACGGCGGAGGTCCGACACGCCTCGACCCGGCACCCGCCGCCGGAGGTGCTGCGGCTGCGGGTTGACCTCTGACCCGCGACGGACCTCTGACCCGCGACGGAGGCGCGGGTCAGAGGGCGAGGCGGTCCTGGTGTCAGGAGTGTGCGCCCCGTCCTGCGTCCGGCGGAGCCCCCGGCTGGGGGTGCGGTCCCGGCCCCTCGGGGAGTTCGTAGCCGGACTCCCGTTCGGCGCGGGCCTCTTCGGGATGGCTGGAGGTGGTGGAGCCGAAGTTCCCGTAGCCCTGCATCTCGTGCGGCCGTAGGCCGCCCTCCGGGATCTCCACCTGGTCCCGCTCCTCGCGGACCTCGTAGACCGCGCCCCCCTCGGGCAGGTGCGGCTGACTCTCCGGGGTGGGCGGGGGTGGCTCCTTGGCCCGTACCCTCTTGCCCAACAGGAAGCCGCCCAGCAGGAAGCCGGCGACGAAGATGCCGACGACCAGGAACCATGCGATGTCGGCGAGGGTCGCGTCCACGCTCAAAGTCGTGTCCATACCGACCATGTTCCCGTACTCAAGTCCGAAATGCTCCGCTATGCCCTGGATACCTTGGGCCATCCGGGGTATGCGCCCGGTGTGCGCACCCGCCGAACCAGAAGGAGGCCGGCCATGCCCCGCGGATCGTCCCCGAAGCGCGAACGGCAGTATGAGCACATCAAGGAAGGCCTGGAGCGGCGCGGCGAGCCAGAGGAGAAGGCGAAGGAGATCGCGGCCCGGACGGTGAACAAGGAACGCGCCCGGGCCGGCGAATCCCGGACCGCGAGCAAGGAATCCGTCGAGGACATCTCCTCGTCGCGGCGCGGAGGCCTGCACTCCCACTCGGGCGCGCAGGGCCCCACGTACGAACAGCTCTACGCCGAGGCCCGGCGCCGCAACGTCCACGGCCGCTCGGACATGAACAAGACACAGCTCAAGCGGGCCCTGGGGAAGTGAAGGTCGCTGCCTTCGCCTAGGAGTTGATGGGGCCGTCGGCGTCCCGCAGGGCGCCGGCGGCCTTGCGCTCCCCGAGCGCCCCCAGGATCTCGGCGCAGATCGCCAGCGCGGTCTCCGCCGGGGTGCGGGCGCCGAGGTCCAGTCCGATCGGTCCGTGCACCCGCGCCAGTTGGGCCTCGGTGGCCCCGGCCGCGAGCAGCCCCTCGCGCCGCCGGGCCGTGGTCTTGCGGGAGCCCAGTGCGCCGACGTAAGGCACCTCCCGGTTCAGGGCCACCCGCAGCGTCGGCACGTCGAACGACTCCTCATGGCTCAGCATCACCAGGCACGCGGCGTCCCGGCGCGCCTCCAGCACCGTGCCGGCCTCCTCCGGGCCGGTGACCAGAACGGCCTCCCAGCCCAGCAACAACGCCTGCCGCTCGATGATCTCGGCGAGCTCGCCGCCGCCACCGATGACCACGTACGGGGCCGACGGGAACGCCTCGACCAGCACCAGCCCCGACTCCGCGTACAGCGCGTCCCGCCCGGCCCGCCGCGTCGCCAGCAGCTCGCCCGCCCGCCGCCCGGCATCGTCACCGGGCGCGTCCGTGGCCCGTACGATCTCGCTGACGGCCCGGTCCGCAGCCTCGTTCAGCCGGGTCACCAACGCCACCCCGACCCCGTCGCCGAGCAGCTCCCACCACTGGGCCGGGATCGCCGACAGCGGCTGCAGCAGCACCTCGGCCTGCCCGCCGCAGGTCAGCTTCGCGGCCACGGCCTCGGCCGCCCGCACGGACACCTCGCACACCCGCGCCGAGACACCGGCCGGCAGGGCCGCGACCTCGGTGGCGAGCTCGGCGTCGAAGACCCCGCGGTAGAGCGTGCCGACGCACTCCCCCCGCGCATCGATGAGCACGGCCCCGGCCGGATCTCGCGGCCCGAACCCCTGCTCGGTCACGGGCCGGGCCAGATACCCGGCCCGCCCCTCGGCCACCCACCGCCGCGCCGTCTCCACCAGCTCACGCATCCGCGCCGCCCCTTCTCGATCGTCAGAGCCCGCCACAGGGCACCTGGCCAGCGGCGCCGTGCGGCCTCACCCCCAACGTACGCACGCACCCCGCCCCTACCCACCCCCCCCCGGATCCCACAGACCCCGCCCCACCTCCCTCGTACGGACCACCGGAAACGCCCGCCCCGCCGGAATGTGCATGGTGTGGGCCCCGGTGGCCGAGGCGTCGGCGGGCGGATTCCTTCCCCGCCGCCTCGGCGAGGGCGTAGGGGGGACAGTCAGAAGCGAGCTAGCATCTAAGTAAGATTCAATCTACGTAATATCGAATCTATGTCTCATGGACGCTGGGGGTGGGGCGCTGATGGAGTTCAAGGGCAGGTCTGCCGACCTGGATCAGCTGGCTCGGCAGCTGGGCCTGGTGGTCGGTGGTACGGGTGCCACGCGTGGTCAGGCTGTGATCGTGACGGGCCGGCGCCGGGTGGGCAAGTCTCGTCTGGTCCAGGAGTTCTGCGACCGTTCCGGGCTTCCGTACGTGGTCTTCCAGGCGACCCGGGGACGCAACGCGGTGGCCGAGCGGGCGGACTTCGCCGCGACGCTGGCGCATTCCCCTCTTCCCGGGGCTGAGCTGGTGGCCGGGCTGCAGGCCGCCGACTGGAACCAGGCGCTGCGTTCCCTCGCAGTCGCGATTCCGGACGATGCACCGAGCATTGCGGTGGTCGACGAGGTGCCGTGGCTGGTCGAACAGGACGGGGAGTTCGAGGGGGCGCTGCAGACGGTCTGGGACCGGCACTTGTCCGCCAAGCCCGTCCTGTTGATCCTGGTCGGCAGCGACATGTCGGTGATGGAGGCGCTGCAGTCCTATGGGCGCCCCTTCTTCGGCCGGGCGGCCAAGATGACCGTACAGCCGCTGCATCTGGCCGATGTGCAGGCGATGACCGGCCTTGACGCGGCGGAAGCGGTGGACGCACTGCTGATCACCGGAGGGTTCCCGGAGATCGTTCAGTCCTGGCGGCCGGGGATGGGCCGCCGAGACTTTCTGCGCGAGACTGTGTCCAACCCGCTTGCCCCGCTGTTGGTGGCGGGCGAGCTGTCGCTGCTGGGGGAGTTTCCCGAGGCGTCCCACTCGCGCGCGATCTTGGAAGCGGTCGGCAGCGGCGAGCGGACCTTCTCCACCATTGCCGCACAAGCCGGTGGTGCCGGCGCGTTGCCCTCGGGCACGCTGTCTCCGCTGCTGAACACGCTGCTGGCCAAGCGAGTCCTGGCCGCTGACCTGCCGCTCTCGGTCAAGGCTGACAGCAAGAACAAGCGTTATCGCATCTCTGATCCGTACCTGCGGTTCTGGCTGGCTTTCCTGCAACGCGGGATCCCGCTCATCGAGCGCGGTCGCGGTGATCTGGCGCTGGAGCGCATCGAGCGGTCGTGGACGACATGGCGGGGCCGGGCCGTCGAGCCGGTCGTCCGCGAGTCGCTGCTGCGGCTGCTGCCCGACGAGACGTGGCCGCAGACGGAAGCGGTCGGGGGCTGGTGGAACCGGCAGAACAACCCGGAGATCGACCTGATCGGAGCCGATCGGGAACCCGTCGCAGGGCAGGTTCACTTCATCGGCTCGGTGAAGTGGCTGGAGTCGCAGCCGTTCGGCCGACGTGAGTACGACGCACTGGTGCGGGACATGCTCGCCGTGCCCGGTGCCGAGCCGGACACGGCGCTGGTTGCGGTGTCCCGTTGCGGTGTCGAGGACGATCTGCCTCTTGCGGCGCACTGGGGTCCGGAAGACCTTGTCCGTGCCTGGCGGTAGTCAGGGAAACCGCGAGGGTGGTCATGGTGATGCACCTACCTCGGGCGCCCAATGGCAGTAGGCGTCGACGATCCTCTGAGAACCTCCCGGGCATCGAAGCCCATATGCGCGGGGG
The DNA here is from genome assembly GCF_044756625.1 of Streptomyces sp. NPDC091682. Classification (NCBI taxonomy): domain Bacteria; kingdom Bacillati; phylum Actinomycetota; class Actinomycetes; order Kitasatosporales; family Streptomycetaceae; genus Streptomyces; species Streptomyces sp. NPDC091682. The sequence goes on from NZ_JBIVTH010000006.1 coordinate 40,909, forward strand.
GGGGGGAAAAGGTGACGGCCCCGGAGGGGGGAGCCTGCGCCGGCACTGGGCGCGGGGGTCCGAGGGGACGCGGCCGGTTCACCCCCGCGGGGTGACCGGACGGCGCTAGCCTGGCCGGGTGAATGCGCGTACCGCCCTTGTGAAATGGCTGGGAACCCTGGATCCTCAGCGGCTGACCGCGTTGCTGGAGGAGCGGGATCTGCCGCTCGCCGCCGGGTACCGACGGATCACCACCCTCCGCGAGCTCGCCGAACACCTGCTCACCGACGAGTCGGTGGGCCAGGGCCTGATGGCGGGCACCGCCGGAGAGCTGGAATTGCTCGCTTCGATCGCCGCCCTTGCTCTGGAGCGGCACGGCCCCGTAGCCGGTGGCGAGTCCGAGGACGGGCCTCGGTATCCCTGGCAACAGCGGAAGTCCGTTCCCCCGGTGGAACCCGCGGACCGATTGGTGCCTGAGCGGGACGTACTGTCCTGGTTCGAGCCGGGAGAGAAGCGGCAGCGGGCGGAACGCACGCTCACCCGACTGCGGGAGCGCGCACTGTTGCTTCCCGCGCCCAAGGGCCGACTGGCGCTCCCACCACTTCTACACGTCCGCGCCGCCGGGTTCGACGGTTACGGGCGTACGGCCGACCGGCTGCTGACCACCGCCTACAACGCCCCCGAGGTCAAGCGGATCGCCGCAACCCTCTTCGGCGAGGGGGTGGCCCGCACCCGCGACCAGGCCCAGGAGCTGATCACCGCTCTGCTCGCCGACCCCGCCCGGGTGCGGGCACTGGTGGCGGACGCCCCGGTCCGGGCGCTGGAGCTGCTGGACCACCTGGTACCCGGCCCGCCGCTGCTGCGGACCCACTGCTTCGTCGGCCGGTACGGGTCGCAGTACGCGGGCCCGGACGCCAAGTACGTCTTCCGGGAGGGCGGCAGCGGTGACGAGGGCACCGACTGGCTGGCCGTGCGCGGACTGCTGGCCCCCGTCGGTCTCGACCTGGTGGAGCTTCCCTACGAGGTCGCCCGTGCGCTCCGCCATGGGGGCGCGGCACCCAGCCCCCGACTGGAACCAGAGCCGTTCACCGCCACCGCACCGCTGCCGTCCGGCTGGGAGGGCGAGGGCGGCACGGCCGCCGCGGCGGCGGCCTGGCGGGCCGAACTGGTCCTGCGGGCGCTGGCCGCGCAGCCGGTCGCGATCCGCAAGGCGGGCGGGATCGCCGTACGGGACACCCGGCGGCTGGCCAAGGCGGCCGGGGCGGACGAAGCCGACACCCGGCTGTGGCTCGACCTCTCTGTGAACGCCGGGCTCGCCGCACCCCAGGACGAGGAGCCGGCCCCCGCCGCCCGGGGCCGGAACTCCAAGGCCCCCAAGCCCTCGGCCCGGCTGCTGCCCAGTGACCGCTACGACGCCTGGGCCGCCGCCCCGGCCGCGGGCAAGCTGCTGCCGCTGCTGGCCGCCTGGGCCGTGGTCCCCGAAGTCCTCAGCCACTGGCCGGACCCCGACGAGACCCCGGTCGCGCTCACCAGCCCGAGCGACGAGGAAGCCGTGACCCTGCGCACCGGAGTACTGCGGGCTCTCGCCACCCTCCCCGACGGACAGGGCCTCACCGGGGAGGCGCAGGGGCATGCCGAACTCCTCGCTCTGGCCGCATGGTTCCGGCCCGCCCTGCGCGCCCACCTGGCCGGAGACGGCACCGGAACACTGACCGGTGCGGACGAACTACTCGACCGGCTGGCCGCCACCCTGGAGGAGGCGGCCCTGCTCGGCGTGGTCGCCCACGGTGCCCTCACCCCCGTCGGGCGGGCCCTGTGCCGCCTGCTGGAGTCGGGCGCCGCCCACTACTACCCCGCCGTGCCCGGAGCGGGCGCCGCCCCGGCCGCCCGCGGCTCCGAGGGCCTGGGCGAGGACCTCACCCACCGCCCCGCCCTGGCCCAGGCCGTGACCGCGCTGCGCGAGGCGCTGTACGCCACCCTGCCCGCACCCAGCGGCACGGCCCGGTTCCAGGGCGACCTGACCGCCACTGTCACCGGCGCGCCCGCGCCCGCCCTCGCCGACCTGCTCTCCGCCGTCGGGGACATCGAGTCCGAGGGCCACGCGGTGGTCTGGCGCATCACAGCAAGCTCCGTACGCCGGGCCCTGGACGCAGGCTGGAGCGCCGACGAACTCCTCGACCGTCTGACCGAGGCGAGCGAGTGCGGCACCCCGCTGCCGCAGCCACTGGCCTACACGATCAAGGACACCGCCCGTACCCACGGCCAGCTCAAGGTCGTCCGCTCCGCCTGCTGCATCCGCTCGGACGACACCGGCCTGATCGCCGAGGTGGCCCAGGCCCGCGGCCTGGCCAAGCTCCGCCTGCGCCGGATCGCCCCCACCGTCCTCATTTCCACCGCACCTCCCGAGGACACCCTTACCGCCCTGCGCGCCGCGGGCTACGCCCCCACCCAAGAGGCCGAGACCGGCACCACCGTCCTCGACCGCGCCCCCACCGACCGCGCGCCGAGCCTCCTGCCCACCCTGGACCAGGCCCACCCCCTGTACGGCAAACCGGTCCGCGGCGTCCCGGCGAGCGCCCGCGCGCTGGCCTGCGCACTCACCTCGGCCGGCTAGGAGGCGTGGGTCCTCGATGAGGGTGGCCCGACCGCCGCACAGCGCCGTCAGGCCTTCCGGAGCGGAGGCGAGCACGGTGACAGGGCCGGGCGAGTCGAGGCGCGGTGGCGCAGAGCATGGCATCGATGGCGTACATGTGCTTTCGCGCGTCGCCGTCCCGTTCGCCGTCCCGGATTTCGCCGATGGGGACGGGCGGCCGTGCCGCGTCGCTAGGCTGCCGGGATGAACACCGCCACGCCACTTCTCCTTGATCTGGACTCGTTCCTCGCCCGAGCCGAAGAGCGAGGCGCTCCGCTGGACGCGCGGGCGGCCGAGGCCGTCCTCGGTCTGCTCGCGCTGGGCGAGGCACGCCGCCGGACCGGCCTGCCCGAGCCCACCGAGGAGCTGGCCGAGGAACTGCTGCACATCCTGCTCCCGCTGTACGTCAGTGCCACCGAGGAAGAGCTGCCGGGCTTCGTGGCCGCGCTGGTCGCGCTGGTCGACCACACCCACGAGGCCGGCCGCCTCAACGCCAAGCGGCAGGCGAAGCTCGTGACCCGGGTGCACGAGCTGGCCGAGGGCTTCACCCAGGCGATGACGAGCCCCCGCCGCCTCACCTGGCCGCGGCTGTACGGAAACCTGCTGCGCGCCGCGGGCGTGGACGCCACCGATCCCCGGGCTGTGCGCGACTGGCTGGAGGCGTTCGCCGCCCGCCCGCACGCCGGGCGGAACGCCACGCTCGGCTTCGCCTCCTCCGCCTCCTCCTCTCCGAACGGACCGCTCGCCGAAGCGGCATACGCGGAGGCGCTGTGCGCGGAACGCTCCCGGCAGGCCCGTCCGCTGCTCGCCGCACGGCTGGAGGCCGTGGCGCTGGCCGAGCAGGTGCGGCCCCGCCCCGGCGAGGGCCTGCTGGTCGCCGATGCCCCGGTAGGCAAGCCGGACGACGAGAGAGACGACTGGTACGGGGCGCAGGCAGCGGTGCTCACGGATCGCTGGACGGCAGCCGGGCTCGACGCCCTGCTGCGCGGACCCTTCGCGCACCTGGCGCCGGGCGGCGGCAGCGCGCCCACCCCTCTCCTCGCCCTCGTCGAAGCCATGGCCGGTCAGCACCTGGAGATGTACGGCGACGCCTTCGCGCCGCTGCCACCGGCCCCGTTGCCGGCCTCCCTGGAGGAACAGGCCGCGCTGCTGCGTTCCGCCCCGCTGCCCCAGCTCCTGGCGCGAGCCGCCGCCGACCCGCGGGGCGCGGACGAGCGAACGTGCGAACTGGCGCTGGCGAGCGGCTTCCTGGTGCGGGAGCAGAGCGGCGCGCTGAGCGCGGGGCCATCGGCCGAGGCCTGGCGTGAGGGTGGCCCCGCCGAGCTGACGGGACTGGCCCTGAACCTGCTCGGTGCCCTACTGGCGCAGTCGGCCGAGGAGGAGGAGACCGCCGAGGAGTACGACGGTGAGCACCTGATCACCCTCTACCTCCTGTGCGAGCAGGCGGGGATGGCGCAGTCCGTGGCCCGCATGGCCGCCCTGAACGACATGTGGTCCGTGCCGCCGGGCCATGAGAGCGACCCCGACGCGTCCGTCCCGGCCACCGGAGACTACGAACTGCCCGACCCCCAGGCCCTGTCCGCGGTCCTGGGACTCCCGGCACTCACCGCGTCCGACCGTACGGATCTGATCCCGTCCGCTGCCCGCCTCGTGCGCCTGATGGACCGCCTGGCCGCTCTGAGTGTCACCGAACGGACCGGAGACGCACTCAGCCTCACCCCACTCGGCTCCGCCCTGCTCCGCGACGCCCTCCTCCTGGGCCTCGGAGGCGAAGCCGCCGATGTCTTCCCCACGCGGCAGCAGATGCTCGCCTGGGACGCGGAACGGCTCGTCGCGGCAGCCCAGTGGTGGCCGAAGCGGGCCGCCCGCCCGGCCGTCGGCGACTGGCTGGCCGCGCAGCGCACCGACGGATGGACCCCTCTGTTCGCGGCGATCTCCGCCGCCTGCCCCGAGGACGAGCCCGCCAGGCGGCGAGCGCTGCTCGCCACTTTCGACGCGACGGCCGTACCCGACAAGGCCCTGTACGCACTGCTGGCCGACCCGGCCCTGGGCGGCTGGGCCGAGCACACCCTGCACGCACGCGGCCAGGCGCCCGACCCCTCAGCCGTTCCGCTGTCGGCCCGCGCGGTGTACCTGCTCGACGCGCTCGAAGCCGTACGGAGCGCCGCATCCCTCGACCACCGCATGACGGCTTCTCCGAATGAGGAGGAGCCCGAACTGTTCGCCGAGGTCCACGCCGCCTTCGACAAGGCCGCGGCAGCCTGGCCGGGCGGCGCCCCGGCCCTGCTCACCGCCCTCACGGCGGCGGACCCGTACACGTCCGCCTTCCTGGCGGAGCAGCTCGCACACCACCCCGACCGCGCCACCGCCGAACAGGCCCGCCGAGCCTGGCGGGCCTTCCAGACCAGCGGTACGGCCCGCTCCCCGGGCAGGAAGAAGCCCGCCAAGCGCGCGGGCGGGAAACGCAAGCGGCGCTGACCGACGTGAACGCCGGGCCGGGGGCCGCGCGGAGCCCGTCCCGCGCCGGCGACGTGGTCGCCCGGCTCCTGCCCCCGGGTCGCCCCGGTCAGCCCACCTGCGTGACGAACGCCTGCCAGGCGCCGGCCCCGAACCCGATCACAGGCCCGGCGGGCCGCTTGCTGTCGCGGACGGGGACGATTCCGGGGACGTTGTCGGCGACCTCGACGCAGTCGCCTTGGCCTCCGCTGTAGCTGCTCGTGCGCCATATCGCGGTCTTGTGGCCGGTCGTCGAGCGGACCTCGTTGCTCATGCTCTGTGCTCCTTGGCAACACGCTGGATCAGCGCGAGTGACTCCGTAGGCGGCAATGCTGCCATGCGCGCGTCATCGAAGAGCCCTCGGTAGCAGGCGACTTCCTGCTCTCGCTCCATCCAGATGTTGCCAGTGGGGGCCTCGGTGAGTACGAGGTCGAGCGACGCCAGTTGCGGGAAGCTGAGCAGCACGTACGGGCCGAACATGCCCGAGTGGGCGCCGCGTGTGAACGGCAGCACCTGAACGGTGATGTTGGGTCGCTCGGCCATGGTCAGTAGGTGTTTCAACTGTGCGTGCATGATGTCCGGCCCGCCGACTTGTTGGCGCAGCACTCCTTCAGCGAGTACTGCCCAGAACTCCATGGGTTCCGCACTCGTCAACCGTTCCTGCCTGGCAAGTCGTACCTGGACGAACCGGTCGATCTCCTCAGCCGTATGCCAGGCGCGTGATGCCACTGTTACGGCCCGCCCGTACTCCGGAGTCTGGAGGAGTCCGGGCACCATCTGCACTTGGTAAGTGCGGATGCTGTCGCAGATCGACTCCATCTCGATCTGGTCGCGGTACGCGTCACTGAGAACGGAGGCGTACTCATGCCACCACCCTTCACGCCGTCGTCTGTTCGCCCTCAAGGCAAGGGAAGTCAGGCGCTCCCGCGACTCCGTGTCCATCACCCCGTATGCCTCCATGAGCGCGATGAGATCAGGTGTGCGGACCGGGACATGGCCGTTTTCGATGCGGCTGATCTTTCCCTTTGTGCAGTCCAGCACCTCGGCAGCAGCCGCAGTGGTGAGGCCTGCGGCTTCTCGGGACCGGCGTAGTTCATCGCCGAGTTGGCGACCCAGGACCGTGGAGGGCATCACGTTTGGCATAGGTAACTCCCTATCAGAGCCGGAGGCTTGCGGACTCGCGAATGCCCGTATGGGTGAATTAAGAGCCAGCAATCCATTCAACGTTGCGCCGTTACCTGTTCTGCGGACACTCTCCTGGTGTCGGTAACTGAGCCCCCGCTTGTCCGGGGGTTCCGACCCTCTGGAGCTGCCATGGCCGCACTGATCGACGTCTCATTCCGGCTCTCACGCCGACCCCGCAGCGCGGCAAGGGCCCGCGCGGCACTGCGCGCCCTACTCGGGGACTGGGGCGCGGGGGACGACCTCCTCCACACCGCCGAACTCGTCCTCTCCGAGCTCGTGACCAACGCCCTCCGCGCACCCGCACCCAGCGACCGCCAAGTCGGCGTACGGATCGCACACTCCTCGACGGACGGGCTGCTGCGCCTGGAGGTGAGCGACGCCGGATCCGGCCGGCCGGAACTCAGGGAGCCCGGTGCGGACGACGAACGCGGCCGAGGGCTACGGCTCGTGGACGCGCTTAGCCACCGTTGGGGCGTCAGCACCCGTGCGGGCGGCCTCGGCAAGACGGTCTGGTCGGAGCTGAAGGCCCCGGACCTCGTCCCCACCCCGTCAACGAGGGAGGTCGCGGCGGTCACGGTCAGCCCCGGCCAACAGGTCCGCGTCTGGGGCGCATGGCGCGCGGTCCGTACCGTGCGGACGGCCCGCCACGCCACCGGCGGCCTGACGGTCGTCCTCGCCCTGGACGAAGGTCCGCCCCTCCACCTGCCCGCAGCGGAACCGCTGGCCGTACGAGGGCTGCCGTAAGGTGAATCGCGCCGTACGAGTGCCGAGTGCGATGTACACCCAGGCCCCGCACCCACTCCCCGCAGGCAAGGAGGCGACACCGTGTCGGACCCGGCCCACCACCCCATCCCCGTTCGCCGCGGACACCTGCGCGACGCCGCCGAGCAGATCGAGCAGGCCACCGGCATGCGCGTGGAGATCATCGGGGGCACGCTCATGATGTCCCCGAGCCCGAGCGGCAAGCACGCCGGGACCGTCATCGACCTGCGCGACGCCATCCGTCCGAGCCTCGCGGCCGCGTACGAGGCGTACGAGAACGTGTCCGTCCCGATGCCCGACGATCCGGACGACTACGCGACCCCGGACCTGACCATCGGTCCCCGCGCCTTCAAGGAGGACGACGGCTGGCTCCTGGAGGCGGACGCGATCGCCCTTGCGGTAGAGGTCATCTCGCCCAGCGAGCGGCTGAGGGGGATCAACGAGAAGACCGCGTGGTACGCGGCGGCACGTGTCGCCCGCCTGTTGCAGATCGACCCGCGCACGGGCACGTGGTCCCTGTTCACCCGTCCGGGAGAATCCGAGTACAAGGGCGTCGTCCACGGAAAGTACGGCGAACCGGTCCCGCTGCCCGACGACCTCGGCGGTGACCTGCCCACTTCGGGCCTTCCCCTGTACGGGACGCCGCCCGGCTCTTGAGACGCCGAGGGCGCCACGGACAGTAGTCCACAGCGCTCTCACCCATCCCAGAAGTCAGCCGAGAACCTTGGCGATCGCGAGAGCGATCCGCTCGATCCAGTCGATCGCGTCCGTCACGTCGGCGTCGGAGATGGGGCGGCGCCGCTTGAGGTCGCCGTCCAGCAGGTCCGCGTCATGGGCGATCTTGTTGCGACGGTCGGTGATCGAGATGTACTGCTTCTTGAGGGTCTGGTCGGTCATCCCCGTGCGGCCGTGGTTCCACTCGTTGAGCTGAACTGCGGCCTTGCCCCAGATGTTCTCCTCCGTGACCAGCTTCAGCGCCTCGCTGATCTTGCGCGGGTTCTGAAGGGAGGCGTTGGCCCACTTCGCCTTGACGTGCTCGGACACGGCGTCGGCGAGTGTGGTGGTGCCCCGCCGGACCTCCTCGACCTTCTCCAGCGGCAGCTCGAACTTCGTCAGCTGGTACGGCATGCCAGGACTGTCCGCGGCGGCGAGGTCGGCCACCCGGCGGTACAGCTCCTCGTGGAACCAGTGGTCGATGGCGCTGACCGCCTGCACCCACGCGGCACGGTAGAAGTCGCCGATGTCGAAGACAGGGGACTGGAAGGCGGCCAGGCTCTGGCCGGCGAGGACCATCTTCCGGGCGTACTCGATGTTGGTCTTGAACGCCTGGAACTCGCGCGTCTGTGGCTGCGGAACTGCCATGGGATGCCCCCGTCTCGCTGATTGATCGAGATCAAGACTTCCGGCGAGACGGGGACGGGTCAACTCAGTTGCGGGTCATGCGCCTTCGCCTGGCTGGATCTCGTCAGTATCGGCCGAGATCTCGCCACCGAGAGCCTCCGCGATCGCGGCGAACTCGCTGAGTGCGGCCTGCAAGTCCTCGACGATCTCCTGCGCGATCACCTCGGGCGGCAGCAGGCTGTCGGCGTCGTCGAGGGCCGGGTCCTTCATCCAGGTGATGTCGAGGTTTACCTTGTCGCGGGCGATGAGTTCGTCGTAGTCGAAGCACTTGAAGCGCTCGGTCTCGACGCGCTCACTTCGGTCCTTGCCCGGCAGGTAGGCCTCGACGAACTCCTCCAGAGCCGCGCGGGTCAGCGGATGCTGTTTGAGGGTGAAGTGCTTGGCGGTGCGGAAGTCGTACACCCATAGCTTGGAGGTGTTGTGCGCGCCTCCGCTGCGGGGCGGCTTCTTCTCGAAGAACAGGACGTTGGCCTTGACGCCGCCCGCGTAGAAGATGCCGGTGGGCAGACGAAGGATCGTGTGGAGGTCGAAGTCTTCGAGCAGGCGACGCCGGATCTTCTCGCCGGCACCGCCTTCGAAGAGCACGTTGTCGGGGAGGACGACTGCCGCGCGGCCGTTCATCTCCATCAGCGACATGATGTGCTGGAGGAAGTTCAGCTGCTTGTTGGTGGTGGTGGCGCGGAAGTCATCGCGGTCGTAGGAGATGTCCTGCTTGTCGGCCTTGCCGTCGGTGCCGACGATGGTGATCGCGGACTTCTTGCCGAAGGGCGGGTTGGCGAGGACGAGGGAAGCATGCTGCTTGGGCTGTTCGGCGAGCGCGTCCCCCTCGGTGATGAGGGATTTACCGTCGGCGTCGCCGATGCCGTGGAGCAGCATGTTCATGGCGGCGAGGCGGGCGGTGCCGGTGACCAGCTCGTTGCCCCAGATCTTGCCGTCCCCGAGCGCGAGCCGCTCCTCGCGGGAGAGGTTCTGCATGTGGTGCTTGCGGATGTAGGCGTGCGCGGCGATGAGGAAGCCGGGCCGTTGTCCCGCAGGACGTTGCAGTAGTTCCAGAGCTTCGCGACCAGGGTGTTGGTTTGTGCGTGCGCCAGGGCGGGGGATGCGGGGGTCACAGCGGAAGCTCCTGCTGAACGGCGGTGGCGGGGGAGGGGGTTGAGGCGGGGGCCGGGGGCGGCGCGGCTTCGGCCGCCTTACGGGGCCGACGGGTGCCCCGTTTGGCCTTGCCGCCCTGCGCTTCGCGCTCGGCCCGGATCCGGTCGAGCAGCACGGAGGCGGGCTCGTCGACGGGGTCCTGCGAGACGAGCTGGCCGGTGAAGGCGCGCTGTAGCAGTGCACGCCGCAGGTGGTCCGCGCGTCTCTGGGCGATGTTGGTTGCGGCGGATAGTCGCATGGCCTTTGTAACGGATGCGTCCACAGCTTCAAGGGTTTCTCGCTGAACCTCGAGGGGAGGTACTGGCACTGGAAGCTGGGAGAGAGTTTCCGCGCTCAGGTTATATTGACCAGCCGAGGATGCCGCGTATCGCTCGATTGCCTGCCGCCATAGCGGGCTCTGCGTGACCAGTTGAACCCAGCGTGGTTCCACGATACCGGGCGTGAGTCGGAACCTAATCAGGTAGGATGCAAAGGCGTAGGGAAGTGATTCCTCTACGACGCCCACCCTGCCGATCAGGTTTCGGCTGCCGTTCGTACGAACAAAAAGCAGGTCCCCGGGATCGATGGCGAACTTGGTCAAATCAAGAGCAGGATCGAGCGCGTACTTCATGTCCGAGAGATCCAGTGATCCCTGCTGCACATTTGGGATACGCAGGACCGGATAGCCAGATGCCTCGTAGTCGCACTTGGTCGATGTGCCGTATCCGGATGAGTGCGACAGGTTTCCCAGGCTAACGATCGTCCAGTTCTTTGGAAGGGTGTAGTCGGGGATCGGTACGGGCTGGACAGGCTTCCAACGGCGGATGGCCATGCTGCTGCTCGCCTTGCGAACAGCGCCTTCGTCTACGGCCTCGGCGGCGTGTACCGAGCGACTGAAACCGCCAGATACCGCGCGTCCGTACAGAACCGATGAGAGCCGCTTGGCCTTTGCCCGAGTCTTATTCAGTTCAGCGATGCCGACGTCGAGGCGGGACAGGTGGTCTTCGAGGGTCTCGACGATACGGTGCTGCTCCGCCGTCGACGGGAACGCAACGGGTGTTTCAAGTAGCTTCTTCGTCGCCACGCTGGCTTGGTTCACATGATTGTTAAGAACCCTCTGGAAGTATCCACTCATCCAAAGCCAGTGAAGCTGAATGGCCAAGAACTTAGGTGAGATGCCATGTGGGGGGCGCAAGCGGGTCATGTGGTTCGAGTATGCAAGTGGCTGAAGACCCGCAACTACAGCAGTTTTTCCGACGAGGGCGGGGCTGTTTGTATTGTTGAATAGGACATCGCCCTCCTTTACTCGACGCTCTGACTCATCGTCGACATGGCGCGCGTCCGCTAGGTCCAGTGTCCCTTGGCGGGTCACATTCATTGGCCGCAGGTGCAGAACGCCTAGGCCATCACGATTGTGCTTTCCGCTGGCAAAGCCTGGCTGGGCCTCGACTCCGAGCTCCCCGAGCGTAGCCTTAGCCCACCCTGCCGGAAGTTTCACGTCACTCAAGCCAATTCTCGATTCAACTCACTCAACAGAGACCGCACATCCCGCCCCGGGAACGCGTGCTGGAAACCGCGGCCCCCGCCCTTACCCTTGAAGGGCTCCGCGTTGAACTCCTTGGTGCTGATGCCGACGTCACTCGCCACCACGTCCCGTATGGACCGCAGCCACCACAGCTGCTCCTGCGAGAAGTCCGCCCCGGCCTGGCTCTGCTTCAGCAGCCACGCCTCGAAGCGCTCCTCCACCGTCTCACGGTACGGCCGCAGCTCCTCGTCCACGCCCAGCTCGTACCGGATCAGGGAGATCAGATCCGGCACGTCCGCCTCGCGGCCGGGAGAGTGGGCTGCCACACCCAGGTCCTCGTAGTACGTCCAGAGAGCCTTCGGCGTCCACCCGAAGTGCGGACGGCGGATCTCCAGCGCCAGCTCCTGGAGCGCCGCGTACGTCTCCGCCGGGGAGACCGATCGCGGGCTCGTCAGGGCGATGCTGACCGCCGCGATGCGGTCGCGCTCCTCCTTCAGGAGCCGGCTCCATCGGTCGACCTGCTCCTTCGCCCGCTCCTCGCGCGGGATCTCGTTCAGATCCGTCACCGCGACGGGCGTGAACTCGTCGAAGACGTAGTCCTTGTCCCGCCGGATCTCGATGATGTGCCGACGCAGCTCCGGCCGCTCCGTCAGCGGGGCGATCGCGTTCTCGATCAGCCGCCTGGCCGCCGCCTGGCCGCCCTCGTCCAGCGCGCGTTCCTGCCGGTCCGGGTCCACCGCCTTGACGATCGCTCCCGCGATCTCGGACAGCGTCTGTCCGCCCGCCGCCCGCGTCAGCTGCTCGCGTTCCTCCGTCGTCAGCTGCTGGTTGAGGCGAGCCAGACGTCCCGCCAGGATCTCGGCCTCGTTCGCGCTGATCGACTTCGTACCGGCCTTGTCGAGCAGCTTGGCCAGCGACACCTGGCGCTCACCCGCCGGAACCAGCGGCCGGGCGTCCACCAGCGGCGAGTCCGTCACGCCCACCGCGTCCACGAGCACGAAGCGGTCCTTGCGCACCGACGCGTCCGCGTCCGGCGTGACCTCCTGGAGCTCCGTCGCGTCGATGGTCCGGGCGCCGCGCCCCTTCATCTGCTCGAAGAGCACCGCGCTGCGCACCTCGCGCAGGAAGATGACGCACTCCAGGGCCTTTACGTCCGTGCCCGTAGCGATCATGTCGACGGTCACGGCGACCCGCATCCGGGGCGAGTTCCGCAGCGCGCGGATCAGCTCGTCCGGGTCCTCGCCGGCCTGGCGGCTCTTGTACGTGATCTTCTTCGCGAAATCGTCTCCACGCCCGAAGATCTCCTTGACCTGGGCCAGGACGTCCTCGGCATGGTCCTCGCCGACCGCGAAGATCAGGGTCTTGGGGAGTTCGCTACGCCCGGGGAACCAGCGCTGCCAGTTGTCCCGGTACGCCGTCAGGACCGCACGGATCTCGTCCACCGTGACCACCGACCGGCCGATCTGCCCGGTCGTGTACGTGAAGTCGTCGTCCAGCTCCTGGTAGCGCTGCCGCCGGGTCTTGCGGTCCTTGATCCGGACCGTCGTACCCGACTCGATCTTCGCGCCGCCGTTCTCCCGCAGGTCGGTCCGCATCCGTACGACGTCGAAGTCGACGTTCACCCCGTCCGCCACCGCCTGCGGGTAGGTGTACTCGGAGACCAGGTTGCGGCCGAAGAAGCCGAGGGTCTGGAGCGTGGGCGTGGCGGTCAGGCCGACCAGATGCGCGTCGAAGTACTCCAGGACCCCCCGCCACAGCCCGTAGATCGACCGGTGGCACTCGTCCACGATGATCAGGTCGAAGGACTCGATCGGCACATCGGGGTTGTAGGAGACGTCGATCGGCAGGTCGGTGGCGTACGTGTCCTCGTACGCCTCGCTGTCCGCGGCCTCGTCCGCTTGCTCGTCCTCGGCGAGGGTTTCCCCGCGCAGCAGCGAGTACATCTTCTGGATCGTGCAGATGGTGACCGACGAGGTGTCCTGGAGTCCGGCGGCGGCCAGGCGGTCGACGTTGTAGATGTCGGAGAGCTTGCGGCCGTCGTCGGGCGTCGTGAACTTCCGGAACTCGTCGTAGGCCTGCCGCCCCAGGTTGTTGCGGTCCACGAGGAACAGGATCCGCCGGGCCTTGGCGTGCTTGAGCAGCCGGTACGTCTGCGCCACGGCCGTGAAGGTCTTGCCGGCGCCGGTCGCCATCTGGATCAGCGCCCGCGCGCGGTCCTCGCCCAGGGACTTCTCCAGACCGGTGATCGCGTCGATCTGGGCGAGGCGCAGGCCGTTGGCCTCCAGTACGGGCAGTTGGCGCAGAGCCGCGCGGAACGTGAGGGCCTCCCGGTTCTCCTCCGCGCGCCGCATCCACGCGGCCACCGTCTCGGGCCGGTGGAACGAGAAGACCTCGCGGGAGCGGGCGTCGGGGTCGAGGCGGTTGATGAAGTACGTCTCGGTGCCGGTGGTCGCGTACCGGAACGCGAAGGGCTCCGCCTCGCGCCAGACCGCGAGGCGGTGCTCCTTCAGGACTCCGGACGCGTAACGGTCGTTCTGCTCGACGGCGCTGGACAGGTGGTCGCCCTCGCGCTTGGCCTCGACCACGCCGACGATGTGCCCGTCGACGTACAGGACGTAGTCCGCGCGGCCGGTCGCGAGGGTGAACTCGCGGACCGCCACACCCTGACCCGCCTCCGGGTTGACCTGGTCGCGGTCCTGCACGACCCAGCCGGACGCGCGCAGCATCCCGTCGATGGCGTCGCGGGCCTGTACCTCGTTGAGCGGGGCCGGCCGCTGCGCACGGTGGATGATCGCCTCGCGGCGCTTGGCGTCCACCTGCCGGGGCTGCTGACGGGCTGCCTCGTACTTCGCCTGCTGGGTGGTGCGCAGTTCGTCGATCTGCGAGGTCAGCTGCTCGACGCGGGCCAGCAGCTTGCTCTTGTTCGCGTCGGCGCTGGCGATGAGGTGCTCGGCCTCGGCCCGTGCCTTGCGCTCGGCTTCGAGGGCGTCGCTTGACTCGGCGAGCCTGGTCCGGGCCTGGGTGAGCGCCTGTCGGTGGCCGTCGAGGGCCTCCCGCAGCTCGGCCAGCTCGGCCGGGTCGGTGACCTGCGCGGTGTCACCGGGGTCCGTGGGCGGTACGAACTCCGCGACCGTCCGCCGGCCCTCGATGGCGTCGTGGAACCAGAGGCCGAGCTTGTAGCAGACGCGTACGGCGGCCAGGGCCCGTGCCGTGTCGAACAGGTGGCTGTGCGCGGCCTTGTTCCGGTCGCGGCGCAGCCGGTCGAAATCGTCACGGATCTCGGGGACGAGTACCCCGGCACGCGTCAGCGCGGTCAGCCGGTCGACCTGCCGGTCGCCCTCGATCCGCATACCGATGCGGGTGATCAGCTCCTCGGCGAGGACCTCACCGAACTGGCCGGCCTGGACCAGGGACGAGTTCGGGTGAGTGAAAACCGTGGCTTCCGCCGAAGCGCCGTAAAGAGAGAGCAGCGGCTGATGCTGGTAGAGGACCCCGAAGTTCGGTGAGCCCTTCGCGAAGTCGCGGAGTCTGTCGTCCACGGTGTCGGTCCCCCCGAATGCTGGTCTGCGGGTGTCCATGGTGCGAAACACAAGAAGACCCTCCGAACAGTAATGACACTGTTTGGAGGGTCTCTTTGGCACTTCCTGCGAAGTGCCCCCGGCAGGATTCGAACCTGCGCACACGGCTCCGGAGGCCGTTGCTCTATCCCCTGAGCTACGGGGGCGCGTCGTTGGTGTTGCGGCGACGGGTTGAACACTACCAGCTTCCGTGGGGTGATCAGGAACTGCTTTACGGGGGAGGAGGGAGTGGTTCGCCCGCAGGGGGTGGAAGTGGCGAAAACCCGGACGCGGGGGCCCCCGCGGACCTACTCTCGAGTTGTGCCAGGCGTCTCGGGTCGGGTGCTTGTTGTCGACGACAACAAGGTCATCCGGCAGCTGATCAAGGTCAATCTCGAGCTGGAGGGCTTCGAGGTCGTGACCGCGAACGATGGTGCCGAGTGTCTGGACGTCGTGCATCAGGTGTGTCCCGATGCGATCACCCTTGATGTGGTCATGCCGCGGCTGGACGGGTTCGGGGCTGCCGCGCAGCTGCGGGCCGATCCGCGGACCAGGGACGTCCCCGTCGCCATCGTCAGCGCCTGCACGCAGCAAGAGGTGGAGGCCGGGATCGCGGCCGGGGTGGACGCCTTCCTCGCGAAGCCGTTCGAGCCCACCGAGCTGGTACGGGTCGTGCGCCGGCTGATCGAGAGCAAGGACCGGCACGACGGGTGGGAAGGGGCGCCCGCCGGGAGGGGGAGGGGCGGTCCCCTCCAGTAGGGCGGCCCGTTTGCCGGGCCCGCTCGTCCAGGGCGCTGTTCACATGGCGAAACCCTTCGACCCATGACGGTGCGTCTCCCCTAGGCTGGGTCCCGTGACCCCCGCAGACCTCTCCCGTTGCGTCGTGAGCGCCGTGCGCCGCGCCGTCGAGGACGGTGAGCTGGGCGGGGCGGTGCCCGCGCGGGTCGTGGTCGAGCGGACCCGGCCCGGTGGGGTGGGGGAGTACGCCACCCCCGTCGCCTTCCAGATCGCGAAGGGCGCCGGAGCGCGGCCGGCCGAGGTGGCCGAGGTACTGGCCCGCCGGCTGGGCGGTGTGGCCGGGATCGAGCGGGTCGAGGTCACCGGGGCCGGGTTCCTGAACTTTTCGCTGAGTTCCGTTTCCGCCGCCCAGCTGGTGCGTGACGTGCGCCCGGTGGCGGTGATCGAGGTCCCGGATCCGCCGTCCGGCGAGCTGCGCGAGCGCCTCGTACGGGCCGCCGTCGCGCGGATCGAGGCCCTGCAGGGAGCCCTGCCCGGTCCGGCCGTGAGCGTCGCGCCCGTCGCCCGCCGGGACGGGGACGTGCTCGCGCGGTACGGGGCCGACGCCGTCGCCTGGGCCGCGCTCACCACCCCCGCGCGCGAGACCCCTGAGTTCCGCGACGAGCTGCTCGTACAGGGGGAGGGCAACGAGCTCTTCCGGGTGCGGTACGCCCGTGCCCGCGCCCACGCGCTCGTACGCAATGCCGAGCAGCTGGGGTTCCGCCCCGAGCCCGGCGAGGTCGACGCGCCCGCCCTGTTGCGCGTCCTCGCCGACCACCCCCTCGTCCTCGAAGCCGCCGCGCACCACCGTGCGCCCGAGCGGCTCGCCCGGCACCTCGTCGAGCTGGCCGACGCGCTGCTCGACTTCCAGCACCGCGTCCTGCCCAAGGGCGACGAGAAACCCTCGGCCGCCCACCGTGCCCGGCTGGCTCTTGCCGAAGCCGCCGGGACGGTGCTGGCCGGCGGCCTGGCCCTGCTCGGCATAGACGCACCGACACGCTTGTGACCCGCGAAGAGAGATACCGATGAGCCGTTCCGCGCACCCCGCCGGGCCCCGCCACGCCGACGTCCTGCCCGAGGGGCACTACTCCCCGCCGCCCGCCGACCTGAACGCGCTCGACGAGAAGGTCTGGGCCCGGACCGTCGAGCGTGGGGCCGACGGGGTCGTCGCCGTGGGCGGCATCGAAGTCACCGAGCTCGCCGAGGAGTTCGGCACCCCCGCCTACTTCCTCGACGAGGAGGACTTCCGGGCCCGCTGCCGGGCCTGGGCGCACGCCTTCGGTCCCGACGCCGACGTGTTCTACGCCGGCAAGGCGTTCCTCTCCAAGGCCGTCGTGAAGTGGCTGAAGGAAGAGGGACTGAACGTCGACGTGTGCTCCGGCGGGGAGCTGACCACCGCGCTCGCCGCCGGGATGCCCGCCGCGCGGATCGCCTTCCACGGGAACAATAAGTCCGAGGGCGAGATCCGGCGGGCCGTCGAGGCCGGGGTCGGACGCATCGTGCTCGACTCCTTCCAGGAGATCGCCCGCGTCGCGCACGTCGCCCGTGAGCTGGGCGTCCGCCAGCCCGTCCAGATCCGCGTGACGGTCGGCGTCGAGGCGCACACCCACGAGTTCATCGCCACCGCGCACGAGGACCAGAAGTTCGGCATCGCGGTCGCCGACGGGTCCGCCGCCGAGGCCGTGCGCCGGGCGCTCGGGCACGACTCGCTGGAGCTGCTCGGCGTCCACTCCCACATCGGTTCGCAGATCTTCGACATGGCCGGCTTCGAGGTCTCCGCCAAGCGCGTCGTGCGGCTGCTGGCCGCCGTACGGGACGAGCACGGGGTGGAGCTGCCCGAGATCGACCTCGGCGGTGGCCTCGGCATCGCGTACACCTCGAACGACGACCCGCGCGAGCCCCACGAGATCGCCAAGGCCCTCACCGAGATCGTGGCCCGCGAGTGCGAGAGCGCCGGACTGCGCGCCCCGCGGATCTCGGTCGAGCCCGGCCGCGCCATCGTCGGCCCGACCGCGTTCACGCTGTACGAGGTGGGGACGATCAAGCCGCTGGAAGGCCTGCGGACCTACGTGAGCGTCGACGGCGGGATGTCCGACAACATCCGTACCGCCCTCTACGACGCCGAGTACTCCATCTCCTTGGTCTCGCGCACCTCCACCGCCGAGCCCATGCTCGTACGCGTCGTCGGCAAGCACTGCGAGAGCGGCGACATCGTCGTGAAGGACGCGTTCCTGCCCGCCGACCTCGCACCCGGCGACCTGCTGGCCGTTCCGGCCACCGGCGCGTACTGCCGCTCCATGGCCAGCAACTACAACCACGCGCTGCGCCCGCCCGTCGTCGCGGTGCGCGACGGACAGGCCCGAGTGATCGTCCGCCGCGAGACGGAGGAAGATCTCCTGCGTCTCGACCTCGGATGATGAAATAGGTGTCTCACTCAATGGACCGAGGATGGAAACTGCTGTCCATTGAGTGAGACTTGTTCCACCCGACGGGCAAACCGCCCGCACGGGGACTGATGGAAGATCGAAAGGCGTAGGTCGAATGATGCGTACGCGTCCGCTGAAGGTGGCGCTGCTGGGCTGTGGAGTGGTCGGCTCAGAGGTGGCTCGCATCATGACGACGCACGCCGACGACCTCACGCAGAGGATCGGCGCGCCCGTGGAGCTCGCCGGCGTGGCCGTACGCCGCCCTTCCAAGGTCCGTGAGGGCATCGACCCGGCGCTGATCACCACTGACGCGACCGCCCTGCTCAAACGCGGTGACATCGACATCGCCATCGAGGTCATCGGCGGCATCGAGCCCGCCCGCACCCTCATCACCACCGCCTTCGAGCACGGCATCTCCGTGGTCTCCGCGAACAAGGCGCTGCTGGCCCAGGACGGCGCCGCACTGCACGCCGCCGCCGAGCAGGCCGGGCTGGACCTCTACTACGAGGCCGCCGTCGCCGGCGCCATCCCGCTGGTCCGCCCGATGCGCGAGTCGCTCGCGGGCGACAAGATCAACCGCGTGATGGGCATCGTCAACGGCACGACGAACTTCATCCTCGACAAGATGGACTCCACCGGCGCCGGGTACCAGGAGGCGCTCGACGAGGCCACGGCCCTCGGGTACGCCGAGGCCGACCCGACCGCCGACGTCGAGGGCTACGACGCCGCCGCGAAGGCCGCGATCCTGGCCGGCATCGCCTTCCACACCCGCGTCCGGCTGGACGACGTGTACCGCGAGGGCATGACGGAGGTCAGCGCCGCCGACTTCGCCTCCGCCAAGCGCATGGGCTGCACCATCAAGCTCCTCGCCATCCTGGAGCGCGCCGCCGACGGCGAATCCGTCACCGCCCGCGTCCACCCGGCGATGATTCCGCTCAGCCACCCGCTCGCCTCCGTCCGCGAGGCGTACAACGCGGTCTTCGTCGAGGCGGAGGCCGCCGGGCAGCTCATGTTCTACGGGCCCGGAGCGGGCGGCGCGCCGACCGCGTCCGCGGTCCTCGGCGACCTCGTCGCCGTCGCCCGCAACAAGCTCGCCGAGGCAACGGGGCCCGGCGAGTCGGCGTACACCCAGCTGCCGGTCAGCCCCATGGGGGACGTCGTCACCCGCTACCACATCAGCCTTGATGTGGCGGACAAGCCGGGCGTCCTCGCCCAGGTGGCGACCACCTTCGCGGAGCACGGCGTGTCGATCGACACGGTGCGGCAGCAAGGTCGTCCGGACGGGGTCGGCAAGGAGGCCTCCCTCGTCGTCGTCACTCACCGCGCACCCGACGCCGCCCTTTCCGGGACCGTCGAGGCGCTGCGGAAGCTGGACACCGTCCGCGGTGTCGCCAGCATCATGCGTGTTGAAGGGGAGTAAGGACCCATGAGCAGCAATCGCACCCACCAGTGGCGCGGCATCATCGAGGAGTACCGGGACCGCCTGCCGGTGACGGACACGACCCCGGTGGTGACGCTCCGCGAGGGCGGTACTCCCCTCGTTCCCGCCCAGGTGCTCTCCGAGCGCACCGGCTGCGAGGTGCACCTGAAGGTCGAGGGGGCGAACCCCACCGGGTCCTTCAAGGACCGCGGCATGACCATGGCGATCACCAGGGCGAAGGAGGAGGGCGCGAAGGCGGTCATCTGCGCCTCCACCGGCAACACCTCGGCCTCCGCCGCCGCGTACGCGGTGCGCGCCGGCATGGTCTCCGCGGTGCTCGTGCCCCGCGGCAAGATCGCGCTGGGCAAGATGGGCCAGGCCCTGGTGCACGGAGCCAAGATCCTGCAGGTGGACGGCAACTTCGACGACTGCCTGAACCTGGCCCGCGCGCTCTCCGACAACTACCCGGTCGCGCTGGTCAATTCGGTCAATCCGGTGCGTATCGAGGGCCAGAAGACGGCCGCGTTCGAGATCGTCGACGCGCTCGGTGACGCGCCCGACATCCACGTGCTGCCGGTCGGCAACGCGGGCAACATCACCGCGTACTGGAAGGGCTTCAAGGAGTACAAGGCCGACGGCCTGTCCACCCGTACGCCCCGCGTGTGGGGTTTCCAGGCCTCCGGTTCCGCGCCCATCGTGCGCGGCGAGGTCGTCAAGGAGCCGCACACCATCGCCACCGCGATCCGGATCGGAAACCCGGCCTCCTGGGACTACGCGCTGGCCGCACGGGACGAGTCGGGCGGCTTCATCGACGAGGTGACGGACCGCCAGATTCTCGCCGCCTACCGGCTGTTGGCCTCGCAGGAGGGCGTCTTCGTCGAGCCCGCCTCGGCCGCATCGGTGGCCGGTCTACTCAAGGCCGCCGAGCTGGGCCTGGTCGACCCGGGCCAGAAGATCGTGTGCACCGTCACCGGCAACGGCCTGAAGGACCCCGACTGGGCGATCGCCGGTGCTCCGCAGCCGGTCACCGTTCCGGTGGACGCCGAAGCCGCCGCCGTCCGCCTCGGCCTGGTCTGACGGCACTGCTGCTCCACTACTGCGGCACTCCCGCAGTAGTGGAGCAGCACCCGCAGGGGCCTTCCCGAGATCCTTCGGAACCCGGCAACTCACCCGTACGGCAACAAAAATACGGCTCAAGTCGGTCGAAGTCGGTTGAAGTCCGCGACACGCATCGTGCGCCTCCTGTGCGCCCTATGTCGCGAGAGAACCTTCCTTCGATACGCTGTACCCACATCCGCCACCGCGCATATGACTGCGGTGCTGCCCAGAGGGCCTTCGGGTGTCGTACGTTCTCCAGTACATTCGCAGCGAGCCAGCGAAGAGCGAAGATCTCGCACAGTCACAAGGAGTGTCATCGGACGATGGCCGGTCCAGCGTTCCGCGCCGCCGCCGTACGGGTGCGCGTCCCCGCCAGCAGTGCCAACCTCGGCCCGGGCTTCGACGCCCTGGGTCTGGCCCTGGGGCTCTACGACGACGTAGTCGTCCGGGTGGCCGACTCCGGCCTGAACATCGACATCGCGGGTGAGGGCGCCGACACCCTCCCGCGGGACGAGAGCCACCTGCTCGTACGCTCCATGCGCACCGCCTTCGACCTGCTGGGCGGTCAGCCGCGCGGCCTGGAGGTCGTCTGCGCCAACCGCATCCCGCACGGCCGCGGACTCGGCTCCTCCTCCGCCGCCATCTGCGCCGGCATCGTCGCCGCGCGCGCCGTGACCATAGGCGGCGAGGCCAAGCTCGACGACGCGGCGCTGTTGGAGCTCGCCACTGAGATCGAAGGCCACCCCGACAACGTCGCCGCCTGCCTGTTGGGCGGCTTCACCCTCGCCTGGATGGACGGCGGCAGCGCCAAGGCGATCCGGATGGAGCCCGCCGAATCCATCGTTCCGGTGGTCTTCGTGCCTTCCAAGCCGGTCCTCACGGAGACGGCGCGCGGCCTGCTGCCGCGCACCGTCCCGCACGTGGACGCGGCCGTCAACGCGGGTCGCGCGGGCCTGCTCGTGGAAGCCCTGACCAGGCGTCCCGAGCTCCTCCTGCCGGCCACCGAAGACCGGCTCCACCAGGAGTACCGGTCCCCGGCGATGCCCGAGAGCGTGGCACTCGTCAACAGGCTGCGGGCGGACGGGATCCCCGCGGTCATCTCCGGTGCGGGCCCCACGGTCCTCGCGCTGGTCGACAACGGCGCGGCCGACAAGGTCGCGCAGCTCGCGGGCGAGGGGTGGGCGGCCAACCGGCTCGCCCTCGACGCCGCGGGCGCGAGCGTACTTCCGCTGGGCACCCAGGGCGGCTAGACCCGCTTCCCCGGAGTGCACAGCCGGTCAGGGGCGGGCGGCCGGGGCAGGCCGCCCGCACGGAAGGGCGCGATTGCCGGTGATTGAGAGGGGGAATAACTATTGGATCCGGTAGTGTTAGTCTCAAGTGCGCATCGGAAGCCGCTATGGCTCGGTGCTCAGTGTCCCCATTCGGGACCACATTTCTTCCGGGAGCCTCCCCGACTGCTTTGATCACCTCCAGCAGTTTCGAGCACGCTCCGGAATCGGCGTGACATTCCCACGCTTTCAGCTCGGGGGCTTCTCGCCGGAACCAGCCATGCACGTTTCTTCCGCCGTACTTCTACCGGCGGACCACCGCCCCGGCACGGTCCACACCAAGGACTGCTGTCGGACAGCACAACCGGTCGCCGAGCCAGACAGGCCGACGTCCGCTCCAGGGAAGGACCCTTCGTGAGCGACACCACCGATCTGATGGGCGCTGCCGACACCTCTGTCGACACCAGTGCCCCCGCCGCGGGCGCCGCACCCAAGCGTCGACGCACCGGCACCGGCCTTGACGGCATGGTCCTGGCCGAGCTGCAGCAGGTCGCTTCGGGCCTCGGGATCAGGGGCACCGCGCGGATGCGCAAGAGCCAGCTGATCGAGGTCATCAAGGAGGCGCAGGCGGGCAGCGGTGCCCCCAAGGCCGCCGCCTCCACCGCCGCAGCCACCGCCGAGGCCAAGCCGAAGCGCCGTGCCACCAGCAAGGCCCGCACGGGTGAGGCCGCCGCCGAGGCGCCCGCCGAGAAGCCCGCAGTGCAGGCGCAGATCGAGATCCCGGGTCAGCCGGCGGGGGGTCCCTCCCGCACGAGCGAAGCCGAGCGCGGGGGAGATGGCGCCCCGGTCGGCGAGCGCCGCCGCCGCCGTGCCACGGCTCCCTCCGGCAGCCCGGAGGCCTCGGCCCCCGTCGCCGTACAGGTCGAGCAGAAGACCGAGACCGCGCCCGCCGCCACCGCCCCGTCCGAGACCAAGGCCGAAGCCGCCACCGCGGTCTCCGCCGGCCAGGCGCAGGGCCAGGACGGCGAGGGCCGTGGTCGTCGCGATCGCCGTGACCGCGGTGACCGTGCCGAGCGCACCGACCGTCAGCGCGACCGCCGTGACCGCGGCGCCAAGGCCGACGACCAGGGCCAGGGCGGCCAGGGTCAGGGCGGCCAGGGCCAGGGCGCACAGGGCGGCCAGGGCGGCGGCCGTCAGGAGCGCGCCGACCGTCAGCAGCAGGGCGGCCGCGGCCAGGGCCAGGGCCAGGGTCAGCAGGGCCGTCAGGACCGCCAGGACAACGGTCCCCAGGACGACTTCGACGGTGAGGACGGCCGGCGCGGCCGGCGCGGCCGCTACCGCGACCGCCGTGGCCGCCGTGGCCGCGACGAGTTCGCGCCGAGCGAGCCGCAGGTCGCCGACGACGACGTGCTGATCCCCGTCGCGGGCATCCTCGACATCCTGGACAACTACGCGTTCATCCGGACCTCGGGCTACCTGCCCGGCCCCAACGACGTGTACGTCTCCCTCGCCCAGGTCCGCAAGGCCGGCCTGCGCAAGGGTGACCACACCACCGGTGCCGTGCGCCAGCCCAAGGACGGCGAGCGCCGCGAGAAGTTCAACGCCCTCGTGCGGCTGGACTCGGTGAACGGCATGGCGCCCGAATCCGGCCGCGGCCGACCGGAGTTCCAGAAGCTCACCCCGCTGTACCCGCAGGACCGGCTCCGTCTGGAGACCGACCCGGGCGTGCTGACCACCCGCATCATCGACCTCGTGTCGCCGATCGGTAAGGGTCAGCGAGGCCTGATCGTGGCCCCGCCGAAGACCGGTAAGACCATGATCATGCAGGCGATCGCCAACGCGATCACCACCAACAACCCCGAGTGCCACCTGATGGTCGTCCTGGTCGACGAGCGTCCGGAAGAGGTCACCGACATGCAGCGGTCGGTCAAGGGCGAGGTCATCTCCTCGACCTTCGACCGCCCGGCCGAGGACCACACCACCGTCGCCGAGCTGGCCATCGAGCGCGCCAAGCGTCTCGTCGAGCTGGGTCACGACGTGGTCGTCCTGCTGGACTCCATCACCCGCCTGGGCCGCGCGTACAACCTCGCGGCGCCCGCCTCCGGCCGCATCCTGTCCGGTGGTGTCGACTCGACCGCGCTCTACCCGCCGAAGCGCTTCTTCGGTGCCGCGCGCAACATCGAGGACGGCGGCTCGCTGACCATCCTGGCCACCGCGCTCGTCGACACCGGCTCGCGCATGGACGAGGTGATCTTCGAGGAGTTCAAGGGCACCGGCAACATGGAGCTCAAGCTCGACCGGAAGCTCGCCGACAAGCGCATCTTCCCGGCCGTCGACGTCGACCCGTCGGGCACCCGCAAGGAGGAGATCCTCCTCAACGCGGAGGAGCTCGCCATCGTCTGGAAGCTGCGCCGGGTGCTGCACGCGCTCGACTCGCAGCAGGCGATCGAGCTGCTGCTCGACAAGATGAAGCAGACGAAGTCGAACGCCGAGTTCCTGATGCAGATCGCGAAGACGACCCCGTCGGGCAAGAACGACGACTGACGTCCGGCTCGCGCATCACCGCGACAGCCCCCGCCGCACCCGCGGCGGGGGCTGTCGCGCGTACGGGCGGATTTTCTGGGTACGGGCGCCCCAGCGGCGCGGCTGCGCCCCCGCCGGGCGGTTCGGGCGGGAATGGAACCCTGCGCGGCGTACGCCCGTCTGTGTCAGAGGAACCGCGGGGTGGACGGCGGGCCGAACGACCAGGGGACCGGACACAGGACTGAGGAGAGCATGACCGAGGAGAGCAAGGAGCACGGCGGACGTGCCGCGGCCCGGCGCGCCCGCCGCAAACCGGCGAAGCGCCGCAGGGCCGTCGCCGTCGCCGCCTGGAGCGCCGCGGGGGTGGTCCTGCTGGGCGGAGCCGGCCTCGGCTACTTCTACTTCAAGCTCAACGGCAACCTGAAGAGCGTCGACCTCGACCAGGCCCTCGGCACCGACCGCCCGCAGAACGTCGACAACGGCTCCATGGACATCCTGGTCCTCGGCTCCGACTCCCGGGGCGGCGCCAACGGCGAGTACGGCCAGGACGACGGCGGCTCCGCCCGCTCCGACACGGCGATGATCATCCACCTGTACGAGGGCCACGAGAAGGCCAGCGTCGTGTCGATACCGCGCGACACCATGATCTCCCGGCCCTCCTGCCCGACGTCCGGCGGCAAGACCGACCCCGGCGGTCAGCGAACCCAGTTCAACGAGGCGTTCACCGTCGGCGGGGCCGCCTGTGCGGTTAAGACCGTCGAGAAGATGTCGGGGATCCGCATGGATCACTACATAGAGGTCGACTTCACCGGCTTCAAGAAGATCATCGACAATCTCGGCGGCGTCGAGGTGACCACCACCAAGCCGATCAAGGACGGTGCCAGCCACCTCGACCTCGCGGCCGGCACCAACAGGCTCGACGGGGAGCAGGCCCTCGGCCTCGTACGCACCCGCAAGAGCGTCGGCGACGGCAGCGACCTGGGCCGAATACAGCTCCAGCAGGCCTTCATCAAGGCGCTCATCAAGCAGGTGAAGGGCATCGGGGTCTTCGACAACCCCAAGAAGCTGCTCGGCATCGCCGACTCCGCGACCAAGGCGATCACCACCGACAAGGCGCTCGGCGATGTGAAGTCCCTCATGGGCTTCGCCCAGGGGCTCCAGGGCATCGACGCGCAGGACATGCAGATGATCACGCTGCCGGTGACCACGGACCCCCGCGACCCGAACCGCGTGGCCCCGCTCACCAAGGAGACGAAGATGGTGTGGGACGCCCTGCTGGCGGACCGGCCGATCCCGGCCGAGGCCACCGTGAACTCCTCCGGGGACAAGAGCGCCGCCGGGTCGATCGTCCAGTAGCACCCCTGGTCGCAGGGCCTGCGCACCGGTGCGGAATAGACGGCGACCCCCTGCCGTTGAGGAAGGCGTCCTCAGAATTTTGACAGGCGGCCCGGTCCTGGCAGACTGGTCTGTCGGCCCCGGTTCACGCAGTACGCAATTCGGCTTCCTGCGACCCGGCGCCCTCCCGAATCTAGGAGACACCTTGAAGCGCGATGTTCACCCCGAGTACGTCGAGACCGCGGTCAGCTGCACCTGCGGCGCGTCGTTCACCACCCGTAGCACCCTGACCGAGGGCACCATCCGTGCCGAGGTCTGCTCCGAGTGCCACCCGTTCTACACGGGCAAGCAGAAGATCCTCGACACCGGTGGCCGCGTGGCCCGCTTCGAGGCGCGCTTCGGCAAGGGTGCGGCCAAGAAGTAGCGCGACCCAGGCGCCGGTCTCCGGCCGCCCCCTGTCCACTCGGGGGCGGCCGGACCGGCGCCTTTGTCGTCGTTCCGGCACGTCCCCTGCAGTCCTTCGCACTTTTCACCCCAGGAGTCCCCCGATGTTCGAAGCGGTCGAGGAATTGGTCGGCGAGCACGCCGATCTTGAGAAGAAGCTCGCCGACCCTTCGGTCCACTCGGATCAGGCCAACGCGCGCAAGCTGAACAAGCGCTACGCGGAACTGACCCCGATCGTCGCGACCTTCCGTGCCTGGAAGCAGTCCGCCGAGGACATCGAGACGGCCAAGGAGCTCGCGGCCGACGACCCCGATTTCGCTGCCGAGGCCAAGGAACTGGCCGCACAGCGCGAAGAGCTCACCGAGAAGCTCCGCCTGCTGCTCGTTCCGCGCGACCCCAGCGACGACAAGGACGTGCTCCTCGAGGTCAAGGCGGGCGCGGGCGGCGACGAGTCGGCCCTGTTCGCCGGCGACCTGCTGCGCATGTACCTGCGCTACGCCGAGCGCGTGGGCTGGAAGACCGAGATCATCGACGCCACCGAGTCCGAGCTCGGCGGCTACAAGGACGTCCAGGTCTCCGTCCGCACCAAGGGCGGCAACGGCGCCACCGAGCCCGGCCAGGGCGTCTGGGCCCGCCTGAAGTACGAGGGCGGCGTGCACCGCGTCCAGCGGGTTCCGGCCACCGAGTCCCAGGGCCGCATCCACACCTCAGCCGCCGGCGTGCTCGTCACCCCGGAGGCCGAGGAGGTCGAGGTCGAGATCAACATGAACGACCTCCGCATCGACGTGTACCGCTCGTCCGGCCCCGGCGGCCAGTCTGTCAACACCACCGACTCGGCCGTGCGCATCACGCACATCCCCACCGGTGTGGTCGCCTCCTGCCAGAACGAGAAGAGCCAGCTCCAGAACAAGGAGCAGGCCATGCGCATCCTGCGCTCGCGGCTCCTGGCCGCGGCCCAGGAAGCCGCCGAGCAGGAGGCCTCGGACGTGCGCCGCAGCCAGGTGCGCTCCGTGGACCGTTCCGAGAAGATCCGTACGTACAACTACCCGGAGAACCGGATCTCGGACCACCGGACCGGTTTCAAGGCGTACAACTTGGACCAGGTGCTCGACGGTGACCTCGACTCGGTCATCCAGGCCTGTGTCGACACGGACTCCGCGGCCAAGCTCGCGGCCGCGCACTGACCCGATCCCCGCACCACCCCCGTACGACAGCAGCCCGGAGGACCAGCGTGAACTTGCTGCTTGCCGAGGTGGCCCAGGCCACCCAGCGGCTGGCCGCCGCCGGCGTGCCCTCACCGCGCTTCGACGCGGAGGAGCTCGCCGCCTTCGTGCACGGCGTCAAACGGGGGGAACTGCACCACGTCAAGGACGCGGACTTCGACGCCCGCTACTGGGAGGCCGTCGCCCGCCGCGAGGCGCGCGAGCCGCTCCAGCACATCACCGGCCGCGCCTTCTTCCGGTACCTGGAGCTCCAGGTCGGGCCCGGGGTCTTCGTGCCCCGGCCCGAGACCGAGTCGGTCGTGGACTGGGCCATACACGCCGTGCGCGCGATGGACGTCGTCGAGCCGCTGATCGTGGACCTGTGCACCGGCTCCGGCGCCATCGCGCTGGCCATGGCCCAGGAGGTGCCGCGCTCGCGCGTGCACGCGGTCGAGCTGTCCGAGGACGCCCTGCGGTGGACCCGCAAGAACGCCGAGGGCTCCCGGGTCACCGTCCACCAGGGTGACGCCCTGAGCGCACTGCCCGAGCTCGACGGCCAGGTCGACCTCGTCATCTCCAACCCGCCGTACATCCCGCTCACCGAGTGGGAGTACGTCGCCCCCGAGGCCCGCGACCACGATCCGGAGATGGCGCTCTTCTCCGGCGAGGACGGCCTCGACACCATCCGCGGCATCGAGCGGACCGCCCACCGGCTGCTGCGGCCCGGCGGCATCGTCGTCATCGAGCACGCCGACACCCAGGGCGGCCAGGTGCCGTGGATCTTCGCCGAGGAGCAGGGCTGGGCCGACGCCGCCGACCACCCGGACCTCAACAACCGCCCGCGCTTCGCGACGGCCCGCAAGGCCCTGCCGTGACCGGCGCGACGATTCCCGCCACCCCCCTGCTGCACGAGGAGGCCCGCTGATGGCCCGGCGATACGACTGCAACGACGCGACGGACCGCAAGACCGGTCTGCGTGAAGCCGCATCCGCCGTGCGCCGCGGAGAGCTCGTCGTGCTGCCCACCGACACCCTGTACGGGATCGGCGCGGACGCCTTCAGCCCGGAGGCCGTCCACGACCTCCTGGCCGCCAAGGGCCGCGGTCGCGGCATGCCCACCCCGGTGCTCATCGGCTCCCCGAACACGCTCCACGGCCTCGTCACGGACTTCTCCGAGCAGGCCTGGGAGCTCGTCGACGCCTTCTGGCCCGGCGCGCTGACCCTGGTCGCTAAGCACCAGCCCTCGCTCGCGTGGGACCTGGGGGACACCCAGGGCACCGTCGCCGTGCGCATGCCCCTGCACCCCGTGGCAATCGAGCTGCTGACCGAGGTCGGCCCGATGGCGGTGTCCTCGGCCAACCTGTCCGGTCACCCGGCGCCCGAGGACTGCGACGCCGCGCGCGAGATGCTCGGGGACTCCGTGTCCGTGTACCTGGACGGCGGCCCGACGCCCGGCATCCAGCCGTCGTCGATCGTCGACGTCACCGGGAAGGTTCCCCTCCTGCTGCGCGAGGGGGCACTTACCGCAGATCAGCTGCGGGAGGTCGTACCCGACCTCGAGGTCGCCCCGTGAGCCCTGAGGGGCGTGGCATAGCAGGGGGGTACCGGCCGGCGGTAGCCGGAGGAACCACTTTCCGCATACTCCACGTCAGCACCGGGAACGTGTGCCGCTCGCCCATCACCGAGCGGCTGACGCGGCATGCCCTCGCGCACCGCCTCGGCGGCCCCGTCACCGGCGACCTCATCGTGGAGAGCGCCGGCACCTGGGGCCACGAGGGCGCCCCCATGGAGGCCAACGCGGCCGCCGTGCTGGCGGACTTCGGGGCCGACGCCTCCGGGTTCACCGGGCGGGAGCTGCTGGACGAGCACGTCATACGCGCCGACCTGGTCCTGACCGCCACCCGCGACCACCGGGCCCAGGTCATCTCGATGGGCCACTCGGCGGGGCTGCGCACCTTCACGCTGAAGGAATTCACCCGGCTGGTGCGGGCGATAGATCCGGCCACGCTGCCGCCGCTGGACGACGGCATGGCGGAGCGGGCGCGGGCGCTCGTACGGGCCGCCGCGGCCCTGCGCGGCTGGCTGCTGGCGCCGTCGCCCGACGCGGACGAGGTGTACGACCCGTACGGGGCTCCGATCACCTTCTTCCGCTCCATCGGCGACGAAATCAACCAGGCGCTCGATCCGGTCGTGACGGCCCTGACGGGCGTGACCGCCGCGCGCTGACCGGGCACCGCGGGGTCCGCGGGCCTACAGTGGCTGGTACCCGGTACCCCTGGAGCGCCGCCATGAGCGTCATCACCCAGCCCACGGACCTGCTGCGCGCGCAGGACCCGCAGATGGCCGACGTACTGGCCGGGGAGCGGCAGCGGCAGGCCGACACGTTGCAGATGAGCGCCGCGGAGAACTTCACCTCGACCGCCGTGCTCGCCGCGCTCGGGTCCGCGCTCGCCAACAAGTACGCCGAGGGGTACCCCGGCGCCCGGCACCACGGCGGGTGCGAGTACGCCGATCTCGCCGAGCGGACCGCCGTGGAGCGGGCCAAGGCGCTCTTCGGGGCCGAGCACGCCAACGTACAGCCGCACTCCGGCTCCTCGGCGGTCCTGGCCGCGTACGCCGCCCTGCTGCGGCCGGGGGACACCGTGCTGGCGATGGGTCTCCCGTACGGCGGGCACCTCACCCACGGGTCGCCCGCCAACTTCTCCGGGCGGTGGTTCGACTTCGTCGGCTACGGCGTCGACGCCGCGACGGGCCTCATCGACTACCGGCAGGTCCAGCGCCTCGCCCACGCGCACCGCCCCAAGGCGATCGTGTGCGGCTCCATCTCCTACCCCCGCCACCCCGAGTACTCGGCCTTCCGGGAGATCGCCGACGAGGTCGGGGCCTATCTGATCGTGGACGCCGCCCATCCGATCGGGCTGGTGGCCGGCGGGGCCGCGCCCAGCCCCGTCCCGTACGCCGACGTCGTCTGCGCGACCACGCACAAGGTGCTGCGCGGCCCGCGCGGCGGCATGGTGCTGTGCGGCGCCGAATACGCGGAGCGCGTCGACCGGGCGGTGTTCCCCTTCACCCAGGGCGGGGCCCAGATGCACACCATCGCCGCCAAGGCCGTGGCCTTCGGCGAGGCGGCCCGGCCGGCCTTCACCACGTACGCGCACCGGGTCGTCGCCCATGCGCGGGTGCTGGCGGGCGCGCTCCAGGAGCACGGGTTCACCCTCACCACCGGCGGTACCGACACCCATCTGATCACCGCCGATCCGGCCCCGCTGGGCGTGGACGGTCCGACAGCCCGCGGCCGGCTGGCCGCCGCCGGGATCGTGCTGGACACCTGTGCCCTCCCGTACGGGGACCAGCGCGGCATCCGGCTGGGAACGGCCGCCGTGACCACCCAGGGGATGGGGGAGGCGGAGATGGTCCGGATCGCGGCGTTGTTCGCCGCGGCGCTGGACGGGGATGGCGTGAAAACGCGTACGGAGGTCGGCGAGCTCACGGCCGGATTTCCCCCTTACGGGGAGTAAGCGGGACAAGCGGGGCGTACTGGAACCGGGATGCGGTCCCCTCGCGTCCTCGAAGGAGGTGACATCGCAGCTAATGTGTGGGGCTGAGATGGCCGGCGATACATCTGGGGCAGCCCGTGCGTGAATATCTGCTGACGCTTTGCGTCACGGTCGCGGTGACCTACCTGCTGACCGGGCCCGTGCGGAAGTTCGCGATCGCGGCCGGGGCCATGCCGGAGATCCGCGCCCGCGACGTGCACCGCGAGCCCACACCGCGACTGGGCGGCATCGCCATGTTCGGCGGTCTCTGCGCCGGCCTGCTGGTCGCCGACCACCTGCGGAACCTCAACGGCGTCTTCGAGCTGTCGAACGAGCCGCGCGCGCTGCTCTCCGGCGCGGCGCTGATCTGGCTGGTCGGCGTCCTCGACGACAAGTTCGAGCTCGACGCCCTGATCAAGCTCGGCGCGCAGATGATCTCCGCCGGTGTGATGGTCATGCAGGGTCTGACCATCTTGTGGATCCCCGTCCCGGGCATCGGGACGGTGCCGCTCACCCAGTGGCAGGGCAACCTGCTCACCGTCGCCCTCGTCGTGATCACCATCAACGCCGTGAACTTCGTCGACGGCCTGGACGGCCTGGCCGCCGGCATGGTCTGCATCGCCGCCGCGGCGCTCTTCCTCTACGCGTACCGGATCTGGTTCGGCTACGGCATCGAGTCGGCGGCGCCCGCGACCCTCTTCGCCGCGATCCTGATGGGCATGTGCCTGGGCTTCCTGCCGCACAACATGCACCCCGCCCGGATCTTCATGGGCGACTCCGGCTCGATGCTCATCGGCCTGGTGCTGGCCGCCTCCGCGATCTCCCTCACCGGGCAGGTGGACCCGGACGCGCTCGCCCTCTTCGCGGGTGGTGAGCGCAACGCGACGCACGCGATGCTCCCCGCCTACATCCCGCTGATCCTGCCGCTGACGGTCATCGCGATCCCGATGGCGGACCTGGTCCTGGCCATCGTTAGGCGTACGTGGAAGGGCCAGTCGCCCTTCGCCGCCGACCGCGGGCACCTCCACCACCGGCTGCTGGAACTCGGGCATTCGCACAGCCGCGCGGTCATGATCATGTACTTCTGGTCGGGCCTGATCGCCTTCGGCACGGTGGCCTATTCCGTGCATTCCGCCACGATGTGGATCGTGCTGGCGATCGTCGCACTGAGTGCGGTCGGCCTGATCCTGTTGCTCCTGCCGCGCTTCACCCCGCGCGCCCCGCGTTGGGCGGAAGGTCTGGTTCCGCCGCGCTACCGCCATGCGGAACGGGCGGCCGAGGCTGCCGCACAGGACGCCTCGGGCCAGGAGCCGGAGCCCGTGAGGCCCATCGCCGCGGGCGTCTCCGGCGTCAACGGAGCGACCGCCGTGGGCCCCCGTTCGCGCTTCCCCGACCGGCGTAAGGCTGAATCCACCCGCTGACCCTCCGGTCACATGTCGGACATGGATGCCCTTTACCAGACAAGCCAGCTGCCTGTCGCGCACACACGCGCAGGGTCACTCTCATGTGTGACAGTCGGCACACCGAGCAGGTAAAGCTCTCATCAAATAGTTTGTGATACCGTTCACTAAACCCGGCGACAGAGCCGAAGGACCGTAGTGCGACGGCCCCTTGGCCCGAGGTTCTCTCTCGGACCGGGCTTACGCTCGTCCTGTACGAGTCCAGTGCCCCCACCACCACGCGGAGCAAACCGCCATGCGGTCAGATGACGTCCGACTCCTCCTGCAAGCCGCTGTACCCACAGCTGTAGCCGGCGCTATCGCCGCCGTGATCAGCGCGTTGGTCGTCGGCAGCAAGGGTGCAGTCGGAGCCGTCGTCGCGACGCTGGTCGTGATTCTGTTCATGGGCATCGGATTCGTCGTTCTGCAGCGCACGGCGAAATCACTTCCGCATCTCTTCCAGGCCATGGGGCTCATGCTCTATACGGCCCAGATCCTGCTGCTCTTCGTGTTTGTCGCGGCGTTCAAGAACACCACCCTGTTCAACCCCAAGGCGTTCGCGATCACGCTCGTCGCCACCACCCTGGTGTGGATCGGCGCGCAGACCCGTGCTCACATGAAGGCCAAGATTCTTTACGTCGAGCCGGACTCGGTGAAGGGCGACAAGCCCGAAAATCCGGGGCCGAAGTCGTGAAGGGTAGGGCCGGGATAAGTGGGCGTTCGAGATCCTGCTATCGTCCGGTGCCAACTGCGGCACTGCGGGCGCGGGCATCTGAGCTGACGCCTGTTCCATCGCGAGGCTCGATGCCTGACTGCCGCCCCACCATCCGTTACACCAGTCCAGTGCCGAACCGCGGCTGCGCGCCGCGCCGACACAACGAGGTTGCCGTACCTATGCGCCACGCTGAAGGAGCCCTGCGGTGAGTGCTGCTGACATGACGCTCGCCTTCGAGATCAATTGTCATTTCGAAGACGGCACTGGCTGCGGCTTCCCGGGCCCGACCCTGTACTCGTTCCTGTTCAAGCCGATCTTCGGCGACGACAGCGGCCTGTACTTCAACAAGACGATGCTGCTGGCCCTGCTGGGCTCGATCATCATCGTCGGCTTCTTCTGGGCCGCGTTCCGGAAGCCGAAGGTCGTCCCGGGCAAGCTGCAGATGGTCGCCGAGGCCGGCTACGACTTCGTGCGCCGCGGCATCGTCTACGAGACGATGGGCAAGAAGGAGGGCGAGAAGTACGTCCCCTTCATGGTCGCGACGTTCTTCTTCGTCTGGATGATGAACCTCTGGTCCATCATCCCGCTCGCCCAGTTCCCGGTGACCGCGGTCATCGCGTACCCGGCCGGTCTCGCCCTCGTCATCTACGTCATGTGGATGTCGGTGACCTTCAAGCGCCACGGCTTCGTCGGCGGCTTCAAGAACATCACCGGCTACGACAAGTCGCTCGGCGGGATCCTGCCGCTGGTCATGGTGATCGAGTTCTTCTCGAACGTCCTGGTCCGGCCCTTCACCCACGCGGTCCGACTGTTCGCGAACATGTTCGCCGGTCACACCCTGCTGCTGCTGTTCACCATCGCCAGCTGGTACCTGCTGAACGGGATCGGCATCGCCTACGCGGGCGTCTCGTTCGTCATGGTCATCGTGATGACCGCGTTCGAACTCTTCATCCAGGCTGTCCAGGCCTACGTCTTCGTGCTCCTGGCTTGCAGCTTCCTGCAGGGCGCGCTCGCCGAGCACCACTGAGCGCGACCCGCTCCAAGCAATCCCCCAGTCGTCCGGTGGCCAACCCCCACCGGTCCGTGAAAGAGAAGGAAGAACTGGCATGTCCCAGACCCTTGCTGCCGTCACCGGTTCCCTCAGCTCCGTGGGCTACGGCCTCGCGGCCATCGGCCCCGGCGTCGGCGTCGGCATCATCTTCGGTAACGGCACCCAGGCGCTCGCCCGTCAGCCCGAAGCTGCCGGTCTGATCCGCGCCAACCAGATCCTCGGCTTCGCCTTCTGTGAGGCGCTCGCCCTCATCGGTCTGGTCATGCCGTTCGTCTACAGCTGACGAACCCCACGACTAGTCCGAATCGACGAAAGGCACTGATGTGAACCTCCTGGTTCTCGCGGCCGAGGAGCCGGGTAACCCCCTCGTCCCGCCGATCCCCGAGCTCGTCATCGGTCTGCTCGCCTTCGTCATCGTCTTCGGTTTCCTCGCGAAGAAGCTCCTCCCGAACATCAACAAGGTTCTGGAAGAGCGCCGCGAGGCCATCGAGGGCGGTATCGAGAAGGCGGAATCCGCCCAGACCGAGGCCCAGAGCGTCCTGGAGCAGTACAAGGCCCAGCTCGCCGAAGCCCGGCACGAGGCCGCGCGCCTGCGCCAGGAAGCGCTGGAGCAGGGCACTGCGCTCAAGGAAGAACTGCGCGCAGAGGGCCAGCGGCAGCGTGAGGAGATCATCGCTGCCGGCCACGCCCAGATCGAGGCGGACCGCAAGGCCGCTTCCCAGGCGCTGCGCCAGGACGTGGGCAAGCTCGCCACCGACCTGGCCGGAAAGCTCGTCGGCGAGTCCCTTGAGGACCACGCCCGGCAGAGCCGCACCATCGACCGTTTCCTCAGCGAGCTCGAGGAGAAGGCCGAGGCGGCCCGATGAACGGAGCGAGCCGCGAGGCGCTGGCCTCCGCGCGTGAGCGTCTCGACGCGCTGACGGACAACACGTCCGTCGACGCGGCGAAGCTCGCCGGTGAGCTGGCTGCCGTCACTGCGCTGCTCGACCGTGAGGTCTCGCTGCGTCGGGTCCTGACCGACCCGGCGCAGTCCGGCGAGGCCAAGGCCGAGCTGGCCGGGCGGCTGCTCGGCGGCCAGGTCGGCGGGGAGACCCTCGACCTGGTGTCCGGCATGGTCCGGTCCCGCTGGTCGCAGTCCCGCGACCTGGTGGACTCGCTGGAGGAGCTGGCGGCCACCGCCGACCTCACGGCGGCCCAGCAGGGCGACGCGCTCGACAACGTCGAGGACGAGGTGTTCCGGTTCGGCCGGATCGTCTCCTCGAGCACCGAGCTGCGTTCCGCGCTGACCGACCGTGCGGCGACCGCCTCCGCCAAGAGCGAGCTGCTGCGCAGCCTGCTCGGCGGCAAGGTGAACGCCGTCACCGAGCGCCTGGTGATCCGTCTTGTCACGCACCCGCGTGGACGTAGCCTGGAAGCGGGACTCGAGTCCCTTTCCAAGCTCGCCGCCGAGCGCCGTGACCGCATGGTCGCCACCGTGACCAGCGCGGTTCCGCTCAGCGATGTGCAGAAGACGCGTCTCGGCGCGGTGCTGGCCAAGCTGTACGGCCGCCAGATGCACCTGAACCTCGACGTGGACCCCGAGGTCCTCGGCGGGATCTCGGTGCGAGTCGGCGACGAGGTCATCGACGGCACCATCGCGGACCGCCTCGCCGAGGCGTCGCGCCGCATGGCCGGCTGACCAGCCACCAATAGAACAGAAGCATTCCTAGCGGCCCGGTTGGGCCGTGCAGAACTTGCAGAAGATTCCTGGGGGTCGCCCCCAGACCCCTAAGAAGCTTCAGGCCCAACAAGGAGAGCAGGGAACCCAGATGGCGGAGCTCACGATCCGGCCGGAGGAGATCCGGGACGCACTGGAGAACTTTGTCCAGTCGTACCAGCCGGACGCGGCCTCGCGCGAGGAGGTCGGAACGGTCAGCGTTGCCGGCGACGGCATCGCGAAGGTGGAGGGTCTGCCCTCCGCCATGGCGAACGAGCTGCTGAAGTTCGAGGACGGCACCCTCGGTCTCGCCCTCAACCTCGAGGAGCGCGAGATCGGTGCGGTTGTCCTCGGCGAGTTCAGCGGTATCGAGGAGGGCCAGCCGGTGCAGCGCACCGGTGAGGTGCTCTCGGTCGGCGTCGGCGAGGGCTACCTCGGCCGCGTCGTCGACCCGCTCGGCAACCCGATCGACGGTCTCGGCGAGATCGCGACCGAAGGCCGTCGCGCCCTGGAGCTCCAGGCTCCTGGCGTCATGGTCCGCAAGTCCGTCCACGAGCCGATGCAGACCGGCTACAAGGCCATCGACGCCATGGTGCCGGTCGGTCGCGGTCAGCGTCAGCTGATCATCGGTGACCGTCAGACGGGTAAGACCGCTCTGGCCGTCGACACGATCATCAACCAGCGCGACAACTGGCGCTCGGGCGACGTGAACAAGCAGGTCCGCTGCATCTACGTCGCCATCGGCCAGAAGGGCTCGACCATCGCGTCCGTTCGCGGCGCCCTGGAAGACGCCGGTGCGCTCGAGTACACGACGATCGTCGCCGCCCCGGCGTCCGACCCGGCCGGCTTCAAGTACCTGGCGCCGTACACCGGTTCCGCCATCG
This sequence comes from Streptomyces sp. NPDC091682, assembly GCF_044756625.1. Classification (NCBI taxonomy): domain Bacteria; kingdom Bacillati; phylum Actinomycetota; class Actinomycetes; order Kitasatosporales; family Streptomycetaceae; genus Streptomyces; species Streptomyces sp. NPDC091682. The sequence continues at coordinate 77,390 of NZ_JBIVTH010000006.1, forward strand.
GCCAGCACTGGATGTACGCCGGCAAGCACGTCCTGATCATCTTCGACGACCTGTCGAAGCAGGCCGACGCCTACCGCGCCGTGTCGCTGCTGCTGCGCCGCCCGCCGGGCCGCGAGGCCTACCCGGGTGACGTCTTCTACCTGCACTCCCGTCTGCTGGAGCGCTGCGCGAAGCTGTCCGACGACATGGGTGCCGGTTCGATGACCGGTCTGCCGATCGTCGAGACCAAGGCGAACGACGTGTCGGCGTTCATCCCGACCAACGTCATCTCCATCACCGACGGCCAGTGCTTCCTCGAGTCCGACCTGTTCAACGCGGGCCAGCGCCCGGCGCTGAACGTCGGTATCTCGGTCTCCCGCGTCGGTGGCTCCGCCCAGCACAAGGCCATGAAGCAGGTTTCCGGCCGTCTGCGCCTGGACCTGGCCCAGTACCGCGAGCTGGAGGCGTTCGCCGCCTTCGGTTCCGACCTGGACGCCGCGTCGAAGGCTTCGCTGGAGCGCGGCAAGCGTCTGGTCGAGCTGCTGAAGCAGGGCCAGTACCAGCCGATGCCCGTCGAGGAGCAGGTCGTCTCCGTCTGGGCCGGTACCACCGGCAAGATGGACGACGTCCCGGTCGCCGACATCCGTCGCTTCGAGTCGGAGCTGCTGGAGCACCTGCGCCGCGAGCGCAAGGACCTCCTCACCTCCATCGCCGAGGGCGGCAAGATGTCGGACGACACCCTGACGTCGATCGCGGACGCCATTGCTTCCTTCAAGCGCCAGTTCGAGACCTCGGACGGCAAGCTCCTGGGCGAGGACGCACCGGCCGTCAACGTCTCCAAGTGACGACGGAAGGGACCTGACTCATGGGAGCGCAGCTCCGGGTCTACAAGCGTCGCATCCGTGCCATCACGGCGACCAAGAAGATCACCAAGGCGATGGAGATGATCGCCGCCTCGCGCATCGTCAAGGCGCAGCGCAAGGTGGCGGCATCGATGCCGTACGCGACCGAGCTCACCCGTGCGGTGACCGCGGTGGCGACCGGCTCGAACACCAAGCACGCCCTGACCACCGAGGCCGAGGCGCCGACCCGTGCCGCGATCGTGCTCATCACGAGCGACCGCGGTCTGGCCGGCGGCTACTCCTCGAACGCCATCAAGCAGGCGGAGCGGCTCACCGAGCGGCTGCGCGGCGAGGGCAAGGAGGTCGACACCTACATCGTCGGCCGTAAGGGGCTGGCCTACTACGGCTTCCGCGAGCGCAAGGTCGCGGATTCGTGGACCGGCTTCACCGACAGCCCGGCCTACGCCGACGCCAAGCGCGTCGCGGGGCCGCTGATCGAGGCCATCCAGCTGGAAACGGCCGAGGGTGGCGTCGACGAGCTGCACATCGTCTACACGGAATTCGTGTCGATGATGACGCAGAACCCGGTCGACGGCCGGATGCTGCCGCTCAGCCTTGACCAGGCTCCGGAGGAGACCAGCACGAAGGGCGAGATCCTTCCGCTGTTCGACTTCGAGCCGTCGGCGGAGGACGTCCTCGACGCCCTGCTGCCGCGCTACGTCGAGAGCCGCATCTACAACGCACTGCTGCAGTCGGCCGCTTCCGAGCACGCCGCCCGCCGCCGCGCGATGAAGGCGGCGACCGACAACGCCGGAGAGCTCATCAAGAGCCTCTCCCGGCTTGCCAACGCGGCCCGCCAGGCCGAAATCACCCAGGAAATCAGCGAGATCGTCGGTGGCGCGAGCGCCATGGCTGACGCGACCGCGGGGAGTGACAAGTAATGACGACCACTGTTGAGACGGCCGCCGCCACGGGCCGCGTCGCCCGGGTCATCGGCCCGGTCGTCGACGTGGAGTTCCCCGTCGACGCCATGCCCGAGATCTACAACGCCCTCAAGGTCCAGGTCACCGACCCGGCCGAGGACGGCGCGCTCAAGACCCTGACCCTCGAGGTCGCGCAGCACCTGGGTGACGGCCTCGTCCGTACCATCTCGATGCAGCCGACCGACGGCCTGGTCCGCCAGGCCCCGGTGACCGACACGGGCGAGGGCATCACCGTCCCCGTCGGTGACTTCACCAAGGGTAAGGTGTTCAACACCCTCGGTGAGGTGCTGAACTACCCGGAGGAGAACGCCAACGTCACCGAGCGCTGGCCGATCCACCGCAAGGCGCCCCGCTTCGACGAGCTCGAGTCGAAGACCGAGATGTTCGAGACCGGCGTCAAGGTCATCGACCTCCTCACCCCGTACGTCAAGGGTGGAAAGATCGGTCTGTTCGGTGGTGCCGGTGTCGGCAAGACCGTTCTGATCCAGGAAATGATCTACCGCGTCGCCAACAACCACGACGGTGTGTCGGTGTTCGCGGGCGTCGGTGAGCGTACCCGTGAGGGCAACGACCTCATCGAGGAAATGGCCGACTCCGGCGTCATCGACAAGACGGCGCTCGTCTTCGGCCAGATGGACGAGCCGCCGGGCACGCGTCTTCGCGTCGCGCTCGCCGGTCTGACCATGGCGGAGTACTTCCGCGATGTGCAGAAGCAGGACGTGCTCTTCTTCATCGACAACATCTTCCGGTACACCCAGGCGGGTTCCGAGGTGTCGACCCTGCTCGGCCGCATGCCCTCCGCGGTGGGTTACCAGCCGAACCTGGCCGACGAGATGGGTCTCCTCCAGGAGCGCATCACCTCGACCCGTGGTCACTCGATCACCTCGATGCAGGCGATCTACGTCCCCGCGGACGACCTGACCGACCCGGCGCCGGCGACCACCTTCGCCCACCTCGACGCGACGACGGTTCTCTCCCGTCCGATCTCCGAGAAGGGCATCTACCCGGCCGTGGACCCGCTGGACTCGACGTCCCGCATCCTCGACCCGCGGTACATCGCGGCGGACCACTACGCCACGGCGATGCGCGTCAAGGGGATCCTGCAGAAGTACAAGGACCTCCAGGACATCATCGCGATCCTCGGTATCGACGAGCTGGGCGAGGAGGACAAGCTCGTTGTCCACCGTGCCCGTCGCGTCGAGCGCTTCCTGTCGCAGAACACCCACGTGGCGAAGCAGTTCACCGGCGTGGACGGTTCGGACGTTCCGCTCGACGAGTCGATCACCGCGTTCAACGCGATCTGCGACGGTGACTACGACCACTTCCCCGAGCAGGCGTTCTTCCTGTGCGGTGGCATCGAGGACCTGAAGGCCAACGCCAAGGAGCTGGGCGTCTCCTGATCCGGCGCGCTCCTCACGGAGCGCATCCGGTTCGCAGGCCGCCGGCGAAGGCCGACGCCGTCTGCAGACGGAGAGGGGCGGGTGTGTCCCGTCCCTCTCCCCACGCCCATTAGAATTTGACCCAACACCCGGCCGACCCGCCGGGTGGTGACCCGAGGAGCCACCTTGGCTGCTGAGCTGCACGTCGAGCTGGTCGCGGCGGACCGCAATGTCTGGTCCGGCGAGGCCACCCTTGTTGTCGCCCGCACCACGTCCGGCGACATCGGCGTCATGCCCGGTCACCAGCCGCTTCTCGGTGTGCTGGAATCGGGCCCGGTGACCATCCGTACCAGCGACGGCAACACCGTCGTCGCCGCGGTGCACGGCGGTTTCATCTCGTTCGCGGACAACAAGCTGTCCCTGCTGGCCGAGATCGCCGAGCTCGCGGACGAGATTGACGTCCAGCGTGCGGAGCGGGCACTGGAGCGCGCGAAGGCGGAGGCCGATGCGGCCGCCGAGCGTCGCGCTGATGTCCGGCTGCGCGCCGTAACGGGCTGAACGCCCGTCGGAGTTTGATCGTTTGAGTCCCGGGGGGCGACCTCCGGGACCCGACAGACCTCAGCCGCGGTCCGTGCTGGAATTTTCCAGACCGGGTCGCGGCTGAGGCGATGCAGGTCCTCCCCCAGACTCCGTCTGGGAGGGGCCCCCGTTTCTCATGTGTATTCGATGAGCGAGGAGGTCGGTGAAGATGCTCCTCGCTCTGCTTGTGAGCGGCCTGGTCGTCATCCTGGTGGTGATCGGGCTGTTTGTCTTCGGGTTGCGCCGCAGACTCATCCAGCGGTCCGGCGGCACCTTCGACTGCAGCATGCGCTGGGGCGTGTCCGAGGAGCCCGACATCTCCGGCAAGGGCTGGGTGTACGGGGTCGCGCGCTACAGCGGTGACCGGATCGAGTGGTTCCGGGTGTTCTCGTACTCCCCGCGCCCGCGGCGGCTGCTGGAGCGCTCCTCCATCGAGGTCGTCGCCCGCCGTGCCCCGGAGGGCGAGGAGGAGCTGGCGCTGCTCTCCGACGCCGTCGTGCTTGGCTGCCTCCACCGGGGGACCCGCCTGGAGCTGGCGATGAGCGAGGACGCGCTGACCGGGTTCCTCGCGTGGCTGGAGGCGGCGCCCCCCGGCCAGCGGGTGAACGTGGCCTAGCCGGTACGCCGAGAAGCCGGGGAGACGGGGGCGGACCCGTCTCCCCGGCTTCGGTCCTTATTGCAGCCCGGTGTGGATCGCGTTCGCGAGTTCACCGTTGGTGGTGTCGCCGCTGAACTCCCAGAAGAAGGCCCCCTTGAGGCCCTGCTGCTTGGCCCAGGTCATCTTCCCGGCGATCGTGGCGGGGGTGTCGTAGCTCCACCAGTTGCTGCCGCACTTGGCGTAGGCCGTGCCGGCGACCGTGCTGGTCGCCGGGCAGCTGGTCTTGAGCACCTTGTAGTCCTCGATGCCCTGCTCGTACGTGCCCGGCGCGGGCCCGGTGGCGGTGCCGCCGGGGGCCGCCTGGGTCACTCCGGTCCAGCCGCGGCCGTAGAAGCCGATGCCGAGGTTGAGCTTGGCGCCGGCGACGCCCTTGGCCTTGAGCTTGGCGATGGCGTCGGCCGAGTTGAAGCCGGCCTGCGGGATGCCCGCGTAGGAGGTGAGCGGGGAGTGCGGGGCCGTCGGGCCCTGGGCCGCCCAGGCACCGAAGAAGTCGTACGTCATGACGTTGTAGAAGTCGACGTACTGCGCGGCGCCCGCGTAGTCGGCCTTGTCGATCTTGCCGCCGTCCGAGGCGTCGGCGGTGATGGCCGCGGTGACCAGGTTGTTCGCGCCGAACCGGGCCTTCACGGCCTGCATCAGGTTCTTGAAGGCGGCCGGGCCGCTGGTGTCGCAGGACAGGCCGCAGGCGTTCGGGTACTCCCAGTCCAGGTCGATGCCGTCGAAGACGTCGGCCCAGCGCGGGTCCTCGACCAGGTTGTAGCAGGACTGGGCGAAGGCCGTCGGGTTGGCGGCGGCCTGCGGGAAGCCGCCGGACCAGGTCCAGCCGCCGAAGGACCACAGGATCTTGATGTTGGGGTAGGCCTTCTTCAGCTTGCGCAGCTGGTTGAAGCTGCCGCGCAGCGGCTGGTCCCACGTGTCGGCGACGCCGTCGACGCTCTGGTCGGCGGTGTAGGCCTTGTCGTAGTCGGCGTAGGCGTCCCCGATGGTGCACTGGCCGTTCTGGACGTTGCCGAAGGCGTAGTTGATGTGGGTGATCTTGCCCGCGGTGCCGGAGGTGACCAGGTTCTTCACGTGGTAGTTGCGGCCGTAGACGCCCCAGTTGGTGAAGTAGCCGAGCTTGACCTTGCCGCCCGGGTCCGGGGGGATGACCCCGCCGGTCGTGGTGACCGTGGTGGAGCCGGAGGAGGGGCCCGTCTGGTCGATGGTGTCGCGGGCGGTGACGCTGTACGTGTACGTCGTGCCCTTGGTCAGGCCAGAGTCGGCGTAGCTGGTCCCGGTGACCGTGGCGATCTTGGCGGAGCCCCGGTAGACGTCGTAGTTCTTGACGCCCTTGTCGTCGGTGGCCGGGGTCCAGGTCAAGGTGAGCGAGGTGTCGGCGACGTTGCTCGCGGTGGGGGTGCCGGGAGCGGTGGGGGGAGCGTCGCCGGGCGGAGTGGTGCCGTCGCAGGAGGCGCCGTTGATCTTGCACCCGCTCGGGGCGCCGGCGCCGGCGCCGTTGAAGCCGAAGCTGGCGCTCGCGCCGGGGGCGAGGGTGCCGTTCCAGCCGAGGTTCTTGGCGGTCCAGTGGGTGCCCGAGCTGGTGACGGTGGCGTCCCAGGCGGAGGTGACCGAGGTGCCCGCCGGGTAGTCCCACTCCACGGTCCAGCTGCTGAGGGTGGTGGTGCCGGTGTTCTTCACCACCCACTTGCCCTCGAAGCCGGAGCCCCAGTCGGAGACCTTGGTGTACGTCGCCGTCGCGGCTGCGGCTGCCTGGGCCGGTCCGGCCAGTGCGACGAGGCCGGTGACGGGCAGGGCGAGCGCGGCCACGATCGCCGCGACGCGGTGGAAGAGCCGGGTGCGCCCGGTGCGGGGTGGGGATGCTGTGCTCAAGGGTGATCCTCCGTAGGTCCGTCGCGGTCGTGGGGCCGACTGCGACATGGGGGTGGGACCTGCGCCGCCCGTGAGCACGCTTTGTCATGGCACGCTCACCACAGTGTTGCGGCGAGCGTAGAAAGGTCTGGACCAACCGTCAAGAGGTCCAGACCGGTGCGCGCCTACGTGCCTATATCCCCAACTCCTGCGCCAGCACGGCCGCTTGGAGCCTGCTGCGCAGCTCCAGCTTGCCGAGCAACCGGCTGACGTGCGTCTTGGCCGTCGCCTCCGCCATCTCCAGGCGCACGGCGATCTCCGCGTTCGACAGGCCCTCGCCCAGCGCGCTCAGCACCTCCCGCTCCCGCCGGGTGAGAGAGGCGACCGCCGCGGCCCGCTCCGGCGCCGGGGCGGGCCGCGCCGGGCGGGGCGCCGCGAACTCCGCGATCAGCCGCCTGGTCACCGCCGGGGAGATCAGCCCCTCCCCGCGCGCGACGGTCCGTACCGCCGCGATCAGCTCCGCGGCGTCCGCGTTCTTCAGCAGGAAGCCCGCGGCCCCCGCGCGCAGCGCCCCGAAGACGTACTCGTCGAGGTCGAAGGTGGTCAGCACCAGGACGTCGGCCAGGCCCTCCGAGACCACCTGACGGGTCGCGGACACCCCGTCGAGCCGGGGCATCTGCACGTCCATGAGGACGAGATCCGGCCGTAGCTCCCGGGCCAGGCGCACCGCTTCCTCGCCGTCGCCCGCCTCGCCCACCACCTCCACGTCGCCCGCGCTGCGCAGGATGAGCACCAGCCCGGCCCGGACCGCGCCCTGATCCTCCGCCACCACCACCCGAATGGTCATGCCTCCACCGCTTTCTCCTCCGCGGGCAGTGTCGCCCGCACCTGCCAGACCGCACCGGACCGCCCCGCCGTGAACTCCCCGCCCAGCAGCTCCGTCCGCTCCCGCATGCCGATCAGCCCGGCTCCCGAGCCCGGGGCGCGGGGCCCGGGCCGATCCCCGAAGGGCGAGTCCACCCCCACGGTCAGCAGCCCGTCGGCGTGCGCCACGCGGACGGTGACGGTGCCCGGGGCGGCGTGCTTGAGGGCGTTGGTCAGCGACTCCTGGACGATCCGGTACGCGGCGAGTTCCACGGGCGCCGCCGCAGGCTCCCCGGAGGGGCGGTCGTCGTGGAGCGCGAACGTCAGCCCGCTGGCCGAGCCGTTGGTCCTGGCCTGCCCGAGCAGGGCCTCCAGGCCGTCCAACGAGGGCACGGCGACCGGCTCCGTGTCGCCGCCGGCGTCCCGCAGCAGCCCGATCAGCCGACGCATTTCGGCCAGTCCCTGCACGCTGTTCTCGCGGATCACCCCGAGCGCGTCCCGGCTGGTCGCGGCCGTGTCGATGGAGAGCGCGGCGGTGGAGTGGATGGCGATGGCGGAGAGGTGGTTGGCCACCATGTCGTGCAGCTCGCGGGCCATCCGGGCGCGCTCGGCAGCCACGGCCTGGCTGCGGTCCATCTCGGCCAACAGCGCGGTCTGCTCGGCGCGCAGCCGCGCGGCCTCGGCGGCCTCGCGGTGGTTGCGCAGGGTGGCGCCGGTCAGGGCCGGGCCGAAGCTCACGATGCCGGTGATCGCGCCGATCAGCAGGGCCTGCGGGACGCGCAGCCAGGCCAGCGACGCGATGGTGACCACGAGGGTGACCATGCCGGTGGTGATCGGGAGCCGCCGGGCCATGGCCGGCTTCCCGTACACGACGGCGGCGTACATCAGGTCGGTGAAGATCACGACGGTGGCGAGGCTACCGACGGTGAGCTGGTCGACGATCACCCCGATGGTGCCGACGGTCAGGGTCAGATTCGGCTTGGTGCGGCGCAGCAGCTCCATCGAGCCGAGGACCACGAGCGGGACCAGGGCCGCCCAGGCCGGCAGGAAGCCCCGGCCGGGGCTGCTGTAGACGCCGAGCGACCAGAAGACCAGGCCCGCGGCCGTGCTGACCACCGCGAGGAAGACGTCGTCACGGTGGGGGCGCAGGCTCTTCTCGGTCACGTTCCCATCCAACAGGGTGCACGGGCCCCGCACGTCGGCAGGCAGGCCGAGGTTCGGGTACATCGAACGATGCAGGCCCACATGGTCAATGGAGACGACGTATCGGACCCGGCAGGACGGGAGCCTGGAAGGGAACGGAGAACCCGAGCGGACGGAGAGTCCCATGATCGTCGCGCTGATCATCGCCTGCGAGGTCGGCTTCTGGGTACTGCTGGCGGCCGGACTGGCGCTGCGGTACCTCGCGAAGATGCCCGGGCTGGGGGCGGCGGTCCTGCTGTGCGAGCCGCTGATGGAGCTGATCCTGCTGGTCGTCACCACGGTCGACCTCAAGAACGGGGCGGAACCCGACTGGAAGCACGGTGTCGCGGCGCTCTACATCGGCTACACCGTGGCCTACGGCCACTACACGATCAAGTGGCTCGACGGGCACGCCGCGTACCGCCTGGCCGGCGGGCCCAAGCCGGTCGGCGCCGGCTACGGCAAGGCGCGGGCCGTCCACGAGTGGAAGCTGTGGGCCCGCACCGTCCTCGGCGCGGCCGTTGCCCTCGGCCTGCTCCAGGCGGCGATCTGGCACGTGGGCGACACAGGCGACGTCAGCTCGCTGCAGGGCTGGCAGTTCGCCGCCCTGCGGGTGGTCGGGATCCACGCCCTGGTCGCCGCGGCGTACACGGTCTGGCCGAGCAAGCCCCCGGCCGTCCCGGACGCCGCCGCCGAGGAACGCAGGCTCGCCCGGACCGACGGTTAGGCGGTGTCACGCCGGTCGGGCCGCGGGCCCGGACCGACCGGCGGTACCCCCGCTCAGCGCTCGCCGCCCGGCACCCACAACACGTCCCCGACCTCCTTGTTGGCCACCCGGGCCAGGATGAACAGGAGGTCGGAGAGCCGGTTCAGGTAGGTGGCGGTCAGCGGGTTCATCACCTCGCCGTGCACCTCCAGCGCCGCCCAGGTCGAGCGCTCGGCGCGGCGGACCACGGTGCAGGCCTGGTGGAGCAGGGCCGCGCCGGGGGTGCCGCCGGGGAGGATGAAGCTGCGCAGCTTCTCCACCTGCTCCAGGAAGAGGTCGCAGTCCGCCTCCAGCTTGTCCACGTAGAACTGCTCCACGCGCAGCGGCGGGTACTCCGGGTTCTCGACCACCGGGGTGCACAGGTCCGCTCCGACGTCGAACAGGTCGTTCTGCACGCGGACCAGGACCTTCACCACGTCCGCCGACAGCCCGCCGAGCGCGATCGCCGTCCCGATGGCCGCGTTGGCCTCGTTGGCGTCGGCGTACGCGGAGATCCGCAGGTCGGTCTTGGCGGTACGGCTCATGTCGCCCAGAGCGGTCGTGCCCCGGTCGCCGGTACGGGTGTAGATGCGCGTGAGGTTCACCATGCGGCCAGGGTAGACGGCCCCGCCGGGGAAAATCCGGGCGAGGTCGCCGCTGTCCGCGTACGGTCCGAGGGGGCCGTGGGAGCCCCGGGAACGGGGGAGCGGCCACGTGGCCGACGCGTACTACACCTGGCGGCTGGCAGAGGCCGCCCAGCAGATCGACCTCCTGGCGGGCTTCCTGGCGACCCGGCACGCACCGGGCCCGGACCACCACCTCGCCGAACCGGCCGAGTGCGCCCGGGACGGGCGCGCGGCCGTGGCCGCCGGGCGGCTGGGGGAGGCCCTCGACCGCGTCGACGACCTGCGCGAGCACGCCGCCCGCTGGGCGGAGCATCCGCACCATCCGGGCGAACCGGGCGCCGCCGAACACGACGCGCGTGTCTGGGACTACGCCAAGGACATGCTGCGCGCGGAGCACGCGCCCGCGCGGGCGTACCTCCCCGCGGCCCGCGACATCCTCGCGCGGCTCCGCTTCCTGCAACGGGAGATCCATACCTGCCCGCACGCGGACGCGCAGGCCGGGGCCGACGCGCACTACCTCGCGGGCCGGGGCGCCATGGCCGTCGAAATCGGGCATCTCGGGGCCGCGCGCAAGGAGCTGCGGCGACTGCGCGCACTGGCCGAGAAGTGCCCCGGGGCCGACGGTGCGTGAACTGGACGGCCGGGCAGGGCTGCTGGGCCGTACCGGTGTGATGTCCGTCATCTGAGACGTGACGCGTGTTACTTCACGGTCACACCGCACCGCCCGGGCGCTAGTCTCCGCCGGAGTGACTACGTGACTGTGCCGTAGGGAAACGAGGGGTGTGTAGTGGCTGGGAAGCTCGCCGTCATCGGTGCCGGACTCATGGGTTCCGGAATCGCGCAGGTCTCCGCTCAGGCGGGTTGGGACGTCGTGCTCCGCGACGTCACCGAAGCCGCGCTGACCCGTGGCACGGACGGAATCAAGGCCTCCTACGACAAGTTCGTCTCCAAGGGGAAGCTGACGGCGGAGGACGCCGAGGCGGCGCTCGCCCGCATCACCACCACCACGGACCTCGACGCGGTCGCCGACGTCGACATCGTGGTGGAGGCGGCCTTCGAGAAGATCGAGATCAAGCACGAGATCTTCCGCGCCCTGGACAAGATCGTCCGCGAGGACGCGATCCTCGCCTCCAACACCTCCGCCATCCCGATCACGAAGATCGCGGCCGTGACGGAGCGTCCGGAGCGGGTCGTCGGCGCCCACTTCTTCTCGCCCGTTCCGATGATGCAGCTGTGCGAGCTCGTGCGCGGCTACAAGACGAGCGACGAAACCCTCGCCGCCACCCGCGCGTTCGCCGAGTCCGTCGGCAAGACCTGCATCGTCGTCAACCGCGACGTCGCCGGCTTCGTGACGACCCGTCTGATCTCCGCGCTGGTCGTCGAGGCCGCAAAGCTGTACGAGTCGGGCGTGGCCTCCGCCGAGGACATCGACATCGCCTGCAAGCTCGGCTTCGGTCACGCCATGGGCCCGCTGGCCACCGCCGACCTCACGGGCGTCGACATCCTGCTGCACGCCACCAGCAACATCTACACCGAGTCCCAGGACGAGAAGTTCGCCCCGCCGGAGCTCATGCGCCGGATGGTGGACGCGGGGGACTTTGGGCGCAAGAGCGGCCAGGGCTTCTACAAGCACTGAGGCCTGGCCCTGCCACGGAGCGCCACCGTTCGAATGCCTTCACCCCTAAGGGTGAATTAAGTATCGGTTCGCTCACGGTCGGCAACTTCCCTGCCCGCGCGGCAGTCAGTTGCAGTGAGAGTTGCCGACCACGGACCAGTCGGACCATACGTACGCAGTACTGCCGGGAGTACACATGCACATCAGGGGCGACCACGCCGAACTCGCTGTCGGGGGCCGCCTCGACGTGCGCAGCGCGGCGGACGCCCGTACGGCCCTCCACTCCGCCCTCGATGACGGCCAGGGCGATCTCGTGCTCGACCTCACCGGGCTCGACTCCTGGGACGCGACCGGTCTCGGCGTGATCATGGGAGCGCACCGCCGCGCCGGCCGGACCGGCCGGCGCCTGGTCCTGCGCGGCGTGCCGCCGCAGATGCAGCGGCTGCTCGTCGCGACCCGGCTGCACCGGATCCTCGCGATCGAAGGCGGCCTGGAAGCCGAGTCCCTGCCCCGCGTCTGACCGGCACCCCGCTGACCTCCGCATTCCCGGCGGAAACGTAACGGTCCGGTGGTGATCGCACCCCTGCGGTTTCCCGCACGACCGGCCACCGTCTAGGGTTCGGGCGGAAACCGGACCGGTGGCGACAGCGGGTGCGCGAAGGCCGGGCGGTACGACGGCGAGGCGCGCGGCCCGCGATCGGGGGACTGGGTCATGGACCGTACACACGGGCAGACCGAACAGCACGAGCAGCCCACGGGCGGCTCCGCGCCCGTGGCGCCCACGGTCTCCGCGACGCCCGCGGCGGCCTGGCCCGCACGGGTCGTCAGCCTGACCGCGGGCGGGTTCGCCCTCACCGTCAACCCGGTCGACGGCAGCGAGATCGAACCGCTGCGCCCCGGCACCGAGCCGGCCCGACCCGCCAAGCGCACCGAGGCCGCCCGCGCGGCCCGTGCCACCGCCGCCCGGCCGCCCGCACTGCCGGGCCCGGCCGCGCCCGCCCGCCCCCTGCTGGAGCGCGAGGAGGAGTGCGAACGGCTGGTGCGGCTGCTGGGCCGGGGCCGGTCCGTACGCCTGACCGGGCCCTCGGGGTCCGGCCGCAGCGCACTGCTCGACGCGGTCGCCGACCGGTGCGCGGGCCTCGCGCCCGACGGCGTCGTACGGCTCAGCGGATACGGGCACCAGCAGCCCGGCGAACTGCTCCACGCCCTCTACGCGACCGTGTACGAGGCCGAGCAGCAGCGCCCCGGACGGGCCGAGCTCCTGGCCCGCGTACGGGAGATAGGCGCCGTCGTCCTCCTGGACGACCTGGAGATGGGCGGGACCGCCCTCGACGAGCTGATGCGCGCCACCCCCGAATGCGCCTACCTGCTGGCCGGGACCCCCGACACCCGGGCCCCCTCCGACGACTCGCACGTCGAGGAGGTCTTCCTCGGCGGACTGGGCAAGGCCGACTGCCTGGAACTGCTGGAAGCGGGCGTCGGACGACCGCTGACGGACGAGGAGGCCGCCTGGGCGGGGGACCTGGGCTTCGCCTCCGAGGGGCTGCCCCTGCGCTTCGTACAGGCCGCCGCGCTGCTGCGGCAGCGGGACGAGCTCAACCACAGCGACGAGGACGACGAGGAGGAGGAGCCCGGCGTCTTCGAAGGGCGCCCGCGCGACGCCGTGCACGTACCGCTGCCGACCCTCGCCGAGGCCGCCGCCCCGGCAGAGCTGCTGGCCTCGCGGGTCAGCGAGTCGGCGCGCGCGGCCCTGCGCATCGCGTGCGCGCTCGGCGGCGAACTCCCGCACCACGCGCACCTGCCCGCGCTGGTGGGGGACACCCACGCCGACACGGCGGTGGCGGAGCTGCTGGCCTGCGGCCTGCTGACGCCCGTCGGGACGCGGTACCGGCTGGCGTCCGGCGTCGCACGACAGCTGGAGGAGGTCGGCTACGGGGACACCGCGCCGGAGGCGGCCCGCACGGCCGCCCGGCACTACGCCTGGTGGACCGGGCACGCCTCGGTGGTCCCGGAGCGGGTCGCGGCGGAGGCGGACGCGGTGCTGGCGGCACTGGCCGGAGCGGACGTGGTCGCGGCGGTGCTGCTGGCGCGCACGGCGGCTCCGGCGTTCGCGGCCTCGCTGCACTGGGAGGCCTGGGAGCGTGTGCTGCGCTCGGGAGCGGAGGCCGCGCGCAAGGCCGGAGAGGTCGCCGAGCAGGCGTACTTCCACCACGAGCTCGGGGTGCTGGCCCTGTGCGAAGAGCGCCTGGACCGGGCACGGGCCGAGCTGGAGACCTCGATCGGGCTGCGGGGCGCCCTGGCCGACAAGCGGGGCACGGTCGCCGGGCGGCGGGCGCTCGCGCTCGTCGTCGACCAGGAGACGGCGGGGGCAGCCGCATCACCCCCGCTGCGTCTGGAGGCGCCGGTCGCTGCTGCCGCGGCCGGGGAGGCCGTGACGGTGGCCACGCCGGCCGCCGCGGCACCCAAGGCCGCCCCCGCGCCCATGACGGCCCCCTTGCCCACGACGTCCCCGGCGGCCTCCGAGGCGCCCACGAGCAAGGTGCCCCCCGTGGCTCCCGGAGCCCGGGTCGCCCCCGTGGCCCCGGTATCCGCCGAGGCCGTGACCCGGATGACCCCGGTCGTGCCGGTGACCGGCCGCTCGGACGCGCCCACGACGCTGTCCGAGGTCTTCGAGGACGCCTTCCCGCTGAATCCGAAGCCCGCCCCGCCCGCACCGCCCGCCGCGCCCCGGCCCACCACCGCACCGACCCCGTCCCCCGGCCGTCGCCGGCTCGTCCTGCTGGCCGGCGCGGGCGCACTGGCGGTGGTGGCGCTGGGGACGGCCGTGAGCCTCGCCCTGAGCTCCTCGGACAGCGCGCCCCCGGAGCAGGGACCGGCGGTGTCCGCCACCCCCACGGTCACGGAGTCCACCACGACCACCGTGAACAGCGGGAACGATCCTGCACCGGAGCCGCCCGTATCGGCCCCGCCGGCGGAAACCTCCGCGCCCGGGCAGAGCGCCGCCCCGACCCCGGGCCGCAGCCCCGCCCGGACCCCGTCGCGCCGCCCGTCCCCGACGCCGCCCAAGTCCCCGCCGGCGACGCCCGTTTCGCCCGCGCCGACCAGCGCGGAGCCCTCGCCGACCCCGACGGGGACCGGCGAGCCCACGCCGACGGCCACCGCCACCCAGACGGGTACGGCCGTCTCACCGGTCACGGAGCAGTGAACGACAACGGCTCCGTCCCTCGGGACGGAGCCGTTGTGCGGAGCGCGGCGGAGTATCAGAACAGGCGGAGCTTGTCGTCCTCGATGCCGCGCAGCGCGTTGTAGTCCAGGACCACGCAGTCCATGCCGCGGTCCGTCGCCAGGACCTTCGCCTGCGGCTTGATCTCCTGGGCCGCGAAGACACCCCGGACCGGGGCCAGGTGCGGGTCGCGGTTGAGGAGTTCGAGGTAGCGCGTCAGCTGCTCGACACCGTCGATCTCGCCGCGGCGCTTGATCTCCACGGCCACCGTCGCGCCCGAGGCGTCCCGGCACAGGATGTCCACCGGGCCGATCGCCGTCATGTATTCGCGCCGGATCAGCGTGTAGCCCTCGCCCAGCGTTTCGATGCGGTCCGCGAGCAGTTCCTGGAGGTGCGCCTCGACGCCGTCCTTGATGAGCCCCGGGTCGGTGCCGAGCTCGTGGGAGGAGTCGTGGAGGACTTCCTCCATGGTGATGATGAGCTTCTCGCCCGCCTTGTTGATGACCGTCCAGATGTTGGCCTCATCACCGCTCCCCTCCTTGAGGGTGCACGGCGGCGACATCCAGTTGAGCGGTTTGTACGCTCGGTCGTCCGCGTGGATCGAGACACTGCCGTCGGCCTTCACGAGGATCAGACGGGGTGCCGAGGGCAGATGGGCGGTGAGCCGGCCCGCATAGTCGACGGAGCAGCGGGCGATGACGAGACGCATGGTCGGCAACGCTACTCGACGAGAAGGCCTTCACGCGATTCGCCCCTGAAAGCCCCGTTCGCCGATGGCGCGTTGTATGCGCATTCTCCTGGTGCGTCACCGATGGGACGCCTACCGTGGTGAGCGGGAGGTTGTCGAGCGTGCACTCTGCGTCGCGACCTCCTTCCCTGCCCGTAAGACTCCGGCAACCCAAACGGCCGGGGTCGCGAGAGGAGAACCCATGTCGCTCGACGTCTCACCGGCCCTACTCGAACAGGCCGAGCGAGGCGAGGTCGACGAAGCCGCTTTCGTCGACTGCGTCCGGACCTCCCTGCCCTTCGCCTGGGAGATGATCAGCTCGCTGGTGGCTCAGCTGAAGGTGGACGGCGGAGAGTTCGCCGACAACCAGACGCCGCCCCCGGACGAGCAGGCGCGGGGGCAGCTGCTGCGCGCCCTCGCGAGTGACGCGATACGCGGTGCGCTGCAGCGGCACTTCGGAGTGCGCCTGGCATTCCAGAACTGCCACCGGGTGGCGGTGTTCCCGCTGGATTCCTCGGTGGACGACCGGCTGGCCAAGTTCACTTCGATCCGCGGTCAGCTGCTCAACCAGTCGCCCGAGCTGCGCGACTGCTAGGCCCTGCCGGCCGTGTCCGGGCCGCCTCTTTCGGATCATGCCGTTCGGGCGTGATCCGAAAGAAACGTCCAGGTGGGGCCGGCAGCTCTCAGCCGAGGCGGGGAAGGACCTCGACGCCGAGCCGGCGTACGTTCTCCTCCGTCGCGGCAAGATCGCCCGAGCCCTCCGTCAGGAAGGCGAAGCGCGTGATGCCCGTCCGTGCCGACGTGGCCGCCAGTCGGTCCGCCGCCACCTGCGGGGTGCCCACCGGGTGCAGGTCGCACAACAGTTCCGTGTAGGCGACCGGATCCCGCATCGCGCGCGCCCGACCGTCCACCGTCACATGCGCGTCGAGGCCCTGCTTGAGCCAGCCCGGCATCGCCTTCAGCAGGGTCTCGCGCGCGTCCGCCGTACGGTCCGCGATCTGGCACACCCCGGCGGAGACGTGCCCGGCGTCCACCACCTGCTCGTGCGAGTGGCCCGCCGCCAGCGCCGTGCTGCGCCACAGCGCGATCATCTCGGCCTTCGTGTCGTCCCCACAGTGCATCCCGAGGAGCATCGGCAGCCCGCGCTCCGCGGCCATCCGCACCGACGCCGGCGAGGTGCAGGCCACGATGACCTCGGGCCCCGCCGCGTCCCCGTCCAGGGCCTCCGAGGGGCGGGGCACGACGGCCACCTCGCGGAACCCGTACCGCTCGCCGGCGGCGCCCACCCGCGCCTCCGTCAGCCAGCGCCGCAGCAGGTCCAGGGCCTCCGGGAAGCCGTTCTCGTAACTGTCCAGGCCGCCCCCGAACACCTCCAGGTCGATCCAGGGCCCGCCGCGGCCCACCCCGAGGGTGAACCGGCCGCCCGAGGTCATGTGCAGCAGGGCCGCCTGCTCCCCGAGCGCCACCGGGTGCGTGCTCGGCAGCACGCTCACCGCCGTGGCCACCCGCAGCCGCCGGGTCCGACCCAGCAGCAGGGCCGCCAGGGTCACCGCCGAGGGACAGACCCCGTAGGGGACGAAGTGGTGCTCGGCGAGCCAGACCGAGTCGAGCCCGGCCTCCTCTGCCACGTCGGCGGTCCGCACCGCCCGGTGCAGTGCCTCTCCCTGTCCCTGGCCCGGGAACTGGGCCGCCAGTACAAACGCTCCTACGCGCATCGCCTTTATCCTCCTCGCGGCTGACGCGGCCTCCCCCAGGTGGACCGGTTCTTCCTATGGCAACAACGTCTGACACGTGCCAAAGGCACGGGCTGACACGAAAGTTATTGGGATTGTCGGGCCATTCCTCTCGCGCGGCCGCCTTCCTCAGCAACCCTGCGGGTACCCGGCCTCGCTGCGCGTAGTCTGGGAGAAAGTCACTGCCGTCCGCCCATCCGTGAGGTATACGTGTCACCGCGCAACAACCGCCCCAGGGGCGGCGAGACCCCGGACGAACGCCCGAGCACCGGCCTCGACCGCTACGGGCTGGAGCGCACGGAGGAGTACCAGGGCGAGGACTGGAAGGTCCGGCACGTGGCCGGCGCGAGCGCGGTGGGCAAGCGCTACCGCTGCCCCGGCTGCGACCAGGAGATCCCCTCCGGCACCCCGCACCTGGTGGCCTGGCCCGAATACGGCGGCGTGGACGACCGCCGGCACTGGCACAAGGCCTGCTGGAACGCGAAGGACCGCCGCACCTCGAAGGTGCAGCGGTCCCGCAACGCGCCGCGGTACTGACCCTAGACGTCCCGGCGGCCGACGAACACGTACGAGGCGGCCACCGCGCTGCCGGTGACCAGCACGATGAGCGTCACGTGCGAGAGGCTGCTCGGATCCGGGCCCAGGTCGCCGCCCCCTGGCAGGCCGAACAGCGTCATCAGCGCCACCGGCACGTTGTGCTGCAGGATCATCCGGCCGGCGGGCGCGACGGCCTCCCAGACGGAGAGCATGGCCCCTATCACCGGCGGCAGGGTGACCAGGCCCAGCATGACGGCGATCCCCCCGGCGGAGTGCCGCACGAGCGAGCCGATGGCGAGCGCGAGCACGCCGAGCAGGGTGACGTAGCCACAGCCGAGCAGCGCCCCGAACCACTCGCCGGCCGCGTGCGGGCCGGAGGCGGTGCCGCCGCGCACGACCGCCGCGGTGATCCCGACCACGAAGACCGACAACGCGGTGGTGGCGAAGGCCACCATGCTGAAGACGAGGTACTTCGCGGTGAGCACCCGGAAGCGGTCCGGGGCCGCCGTGAACGTGGTCCGCACCAGCCCGGTGCCGTGCTCCGAGCTGATGGTCAGCACCCCGAGGACGATCACCGCGAGCTGACCGACCAGCAGGCCGAAGAGGGCGGGCGTGGTGAAGTTGATGTCCGTGTAGTCCCCGTCCGCGGTCTGCGCGACGACCGTCAGGCCGACGCCGACCACGGTCAGCACGAGCGAGCCCAGCGTCCACAGGGTGGAGCGGAGCGAGACCAGCTTGGTCCACTCCGAGGCCATGGCGTGCCCCAGGTGCGGCCGCGGCGTGGCGAGGGGAGAGCTGTAGCTCCCGGGCTGCTCCGCCGTCGGGGTCGTCGGGGTCATCGGGTGTCCTCGGGGGTGTGCGGGGTGGTGTCCCTGGCGGTGCTCGCCAGCTCGCCCGGCTCGCTGGGCATCAGGAAGGGCTGCCCGCCCGCCCCGGGCGGCGGGGGCGCGAAGAAGCCGGTCTGCGGGACGTCGGGGGCCGCCGCCGCCTCCGCCTCCTCCTCCCAGGCCGGGACGGAGGGCGGCTCGGGTTCCCACAGCTCGGCACGCGGGTCGTCGGTGGAGGTGTACTCGACGGTGGACTGGGTCATCCGCATGTACGCCTCCTCCAGCGAGGCCCGGTGCGGCGACAGCTCCCACAGTCGTACGCCGGTCTCGTGCGCGAGGTCGGAGATGCGCGGTAGCTCCAGGCCGGTCACGCGCAGTGCTCCGTCGGGCTCCTGGAGGACCCGGCCGCCCGCCTTGGCCAGGGCCGTACCCAGCGCGTCCCGGCCATCAGGATCAGTGTCGGCCGTGCGCACCCGAGCGAATCCGGCCGAGTTGTGCGCGATGAACTCCTGCGTACCCATGTCGGCCAGCAGCCGCCCTCGACCGATCACGATCAGGTGGTCGGCGGTCAGCGCCATCTCGCTCATCAGGTGGGAGGAGACCAGGACGGTGCGGCCCTCGGAGGCGAGGCGGCGCATGAGGTTGCGGACCCAGAGGATGCCCTCGGGGTCGAGCCCGTTGACCGGCTCGTCGAACAGCAGCACCTGCGGGTCGCCGAGCAGGGCGGTGGCGATGCCGAGCCGCTGGCCCATGCCGAGCGAGAAGCCCTTCGTGCGCTGCCGGGCGGCGTCCTGGAGGCCGACCACGGCCAGCACCTCGTCCACCCGCTTCTCCGGGATCCCGGAGAGCTGGGCGATGGACAGCAGGTGGGTTCGGGCCCGGCGACCGCCGTGCACGGCCTTGGCGTCGAGCAGGGCCCCGACGTGTCGCTGGGCGTTCGGCAGCTCCCGGAAGGGCCGGCCGTTGATCGTGACATGACCGGACGTGGGCCGGTCCAGGCCGACGATCATGCGCATGGTGGTGGACTTCCCGGAGCCGTTGGGCCCCAGGAATCCGGTGACGTGCCCCGGCTTGACCTGGAAGGACAGCTGGTCGACGGCGGTCTTGGCGCCGAAGCGCTTGGTCAGGCCGACTGCCTCGATCATCTTTCTGCCCCTTACCAGGCCGGGACGACTTTCGCCGGCGTAAGGGTTAAGAGGATAACGAGGTTCCCGCGGTTCCGTCCCGGCCGAATCCCTGAGCTGCCCCTGAGGTGGGCCCGGGGATCCCCCTTAGTACGCGGGTGGGAGGTCAGGCGTCCCTCTTGCGGAGGACGGCGTAGCCCCCGAGTACCGCGGCCAGCGTCCAGAGGAGCATGATCCCGAAGCCGCCCCAGGGGCCGTAGGGGGTCTCGAAGGTGCCCAGCGCGTTCGGCACGACCTGCATGATCCTCTCCCCGGCGTTGCCCGGCAGGTACTGGCCGACCGTACGCGTCGCCTCGAAACCCACGAGGAGGTTCGAGACGATCAGGAAGAACGGGACCAGGACGCTGATGGCGGCGACCGAGCTGCGCAGCATGGTCGCCACGCCCATGCAGAAGAGGGCCAGCAGCGCCAGGTACAGTCCGGCGCCGGTCACGGCGCGCAGCACGCCCTCCTCGCCGATCCCGATGCGGAGGTCACCGAGGAGCGCCTGGGTGAGGAAGAACGACGTGAAGCTGGTCAGCAGCCCCACGGCCAGGGCCAGCGCCGTCGCGACCGCCATCTTGCCGAGCAGGAAGCGCTCCCGGCGGGGTACGGCGGCCAGTGAGGTGCGGATCATGCCCGTGCTGTACTCGGTGCTCACGACCAGCACGCCGAAGACGATCATGGCGAGCTGTCCGAGCTCCATCGAACTGAGGCTCGTCGAGGTGGGGTCGAAGGCGGCCCGTTGGGTCGCGTCCAGCGTCTTCGGGTCGAACGTGGCGCTGAACAGCGCGGCGAACCCGACGGTGACGAGGAAGACGAGGGCGAGGGTCCAGCTGGTGGAGGCGACCGTGCGGATCTTGGTCCACTCGGACGCCAGGACGGCGGTGAAGGCCATGCTCACTCACCGGCCTTGCGCGTCGCCCGGAAGCCGGCGCCCCAGGCGGGGACGTCGGCCGGCCGGGCCGGGGCGTCGGCAGCCGTGCCCGGTGCGTGGGCGTGGTACTCGACGGAGTCCGCCGTCATGCGCATGAACGCTTCCTCCAGCGAAGCCCGCTGCGGGCTGAGCTCGTGGAGCACGATCCGGTGGTGGGCGGCCAGCTCGCCGAGCTGCTCCGCACTCGCGCCGTCGATCTCCAGGGTGCCGGTGGCGGGAACGCTGACGGCGTTGATCCCGGCCTCGTGCAGGACGTCCTTCAGCCGCTCCTGCTGCGGCGTGCGCAGCCGGACGTAGCTGCGCGAGTTCTGCCGGATGAAATCGGCCATCGGTAGGTCTGCCAGCAGCTTTCCCTGTCCGATGACGACCAAATGGTCTGCGGTCAGCGCCATTTCGCTCATCAGGTGGGAGGAGACGAAGATCGTCCTCCCCTCCGCCGCCAGGCCCTTCATCAGATTGCGGATCCAGAGAATTCCCTCGGGGTCCAGGCCGTTGACCGGTTCGTCGAACATCAGGATTTCCGGGTCACCCAGCAATGCGGAGGCGATTCCAAGCCGTTGGCTCATTCCGAGCGAAAAACCTTTGGGCTTCTTCTTCGCCACGGCCGTCAGGCCGACCAGATCCAGCACTTCATCGACCCGTTGTCGCGGGATGCGGTTCGATTGGGCCAGGCAGAGAAGGTTGTTGTATGCATTTCGGCCACCGTGCATGGCCTTCGCGTCGAGTAGCGCCCCGACGTGCTTCAGCGGTTCCGGCAGGTCGCGGTAGTGCTTCCCGTAGACCCGGACCGTGCCGCTGGTCGGGGTGTCGAGGTCGAGCATCATGCGCATGGTCGTGGACTTGCCCGCGCCGTTGGGGCCGAGGAAACCGGTCACCGCCCCCGGTCGGATCTGGCAGCTGAGGTGGTCGACGGCGGTCGTCGTACCGAATCGTTTCGTGAGGCCCTCAAGCTCGATCATGCGGCCACGCTAGAACGCCCGAGGGCCCTACGCCACCGCAAAAGGTGACATAGGGCCCTCGATCGGGCGTGCGACGGGTGCTGCGTGCCGCCCGGCGGAAATCAGCGGCTCTGCTGAGCCGGCACGCCGCGGGTCACGGGCTCGTCGTCCACGATCGGGTTGGCCGCCGCGACGGCCGCACCGGTGAGCGTCGCCAGCATCTCGCGGACGTTGGTCAGCTGCGCGTTGATCGAGTCGCGGCGGTTGGTGAGCGCCGCCAGCTCGCGCTCGGACTCGCTGCGGATGCGGTCCGCCTTGGCGTTGGCGTCGGCCACGATGTCCTCGGCCTGGCGCTGCGCGGTCTCCACGGTCTGCCGGGCCCGGCGCTCGGCGTCCGTACGCAGCTTCTCGGCCTCCAGGCGCAGCTGCTCGGCGCGGTGCTCGATCTCCGCGAGGCGCTTCTCCGCCTTGGCCTGACGGGAGGCCAGGTCGCGCTCGGACTGCTCGCGGCGCTTGGCCAGGTTGGTCTCGAAGTCCGCGGCGGCCTGGGCGGCCTTCGCGCGGGTCTCCTCGAAGAGGGCGTCGGCCTCCTCGCGCTTGGAGGCCGCGTCCTTCTGGGCCTCGGCGCGCAGGGTGGCGGCGTCGCCCTTGGCCTTCTCGACGATGCGGACGCCCTCGTCCTCCGCCTTCGACTTGCGGTCGGCCGCGAACGACTCGGCGTCGTTGCGCACCTGCTGGGCGGCCGACTCGGCGAGCTCACGGTGCTGCTCCGCCGCGCGACGGGCCTCCTCGCGCAGGTCCTTCGCCTCCTCCTCGGCCAGCCGCAGGATCTTCTCGACCCGGGCGCCGAGACCGGCGTACGACGGCTCCGCGTCGGTCACCTGGGCCTGGGCGTTCTGCGTTTCGAGGTGCAACTCCTCGATCCGCTTTTCCAGAGAGTTGATACGTCCAAGGGCGCTGTCGCGGTCGGAGACCAGCTTGGTAATGCGGTCGTCCACCTGACCACGGTCGTAACCACGCCGCACGAGCTCGAAGCCGAAGGGGGAGGAAGTGTCGCTCATGGGGTTCCTGTCGAATGAGACCGATGAGGTGCTACGTGAGGTGTTAGGGGAATCCTAGGCGCCCAGACGGCGTGTCATCGAGTCAATCCGCGTTTGATCTGGACAATGACACCCCTTTTGAGTGGCAAGGCGGCAGAATGCTTGTCACCCGTTCGCCTGAACCTTCATCAGGTGCACACACCTCGGAGCATTTGGCTACCCCTCCGACGACTTGCCACCCGAACGAGTGGATCCCGCAGTCACTCCGGCCTTCACGCCCCCCGTGCCCTGGCTGCCGACCGCCGGCTTTCCGCCGCCCGAAGGCGCCTCGAATGACTCCAACGCCTCAAGAACGTCCTGGACACGGGAGATCTCCCCCTGAATGTCCTGCCGCCTGCGGACGAGGACCTCCAGCTCGCGGCGGCCCTCCTCGACGAGGCGCTCGGCCTCCGCCTTGGCCTCGGCGAGCGCGCTCTCGGCCTCCCGGGCCAGCTCCGCCTTCTTCTGCTCGGCCTCCTTGAGGAGCGCCTCCGCCTTGCGGACCGCCGCGATGCGCACCTTGCTCGCCTCGCTGCTCGCGTCCGACACCAGCTCCTTGGCCTTCGCCTCGGCCTCGACGCTCTGCTCCGTCGCCGCGCGCACCAGCTTGTCCACGCGCTCGCCGGCCGACTTCATCTGCTCCGCCGACTCCCGGCGGGCCCGCTCGTGCAGCTCCTCGACCTCGCCCTCGACGCGGCCGCGCAGCTCCTCCGCCCGTTCCCTTATGGCAGCCGCGTCCGTGCGCGCGCCGACCAGCAGCTCGTTCGCGTCCGTACGGGCCTTCTCCACCATGGAGTTGCCCTCGACGGTCGCCTCGGAGGTGATCCGCACGGCCTCCTTGCGGGCCGCGTCGACCATCGCGTCGGCCTGCTCCTCGGCCGCCGTGGTGGCGGCGAGGGCCTGCTTCTGCGCATCGGCCGTGAGCTTGTCGGCTTCCGCCGCGGCCTCGGTGATGAGCCGGTCGACCTGCTCCGCGGCCTCGGTGCGGCGCTTGTTGGCCGCCTCGCGCGCCTCGTCGAGCAGCCGCTCGGACTCGGCACGGGCCTCGCTGCGGGTGCGCTCCGCCTCGGCCGCAGCCTGGGCCTTGACCCGCTCGGCCTCCGACCGGGTGCGGGTCGCGTGCTCCTGCGCCGAGGACAGCGCCTCCGACGCGTCCGCGCGCAGCCGCTCGGCCTCGCCGGCCGCCTCGCCGACCGTGCGCTCGTTGTCCTTGCGGGTCTGCTCGGTGAGCTTCTCCGTCTCGGAGATGGCCTCGGTGACGAGCCGGTCCGCCTGCTCGGCCGCCTCGGTGCGCAGCCGGTTCGCCTCGGCGCGCGCCTCGTCCAGCGTCTGCTCGGCATCGCGCTCGGCGCCCGCCAGGGTCTCGTTCGCCGCGGCCGTGACCCGATCCGCCTCCGCGGTGGCCTCGCCGATGATCCGGCCGCCCTCCGCACGGGCTTCGTCCAGCACCTGGGCCGCCTCGGCGCGCAGCCGGTCGGCCTCCGCCGTGGCCTCGCCGACGGTGGCCGCGTTGGCCACGCGGGTCTCGTCGATCAGCCGGTCGCCCTCGGCGCGCGAGTCGACCATGATCCGCGCGGCGTCGCGCTCGGCGCTCGCGAGGGTCTCGGCCGCCTGCGCCTTGAGCCGGGTCGCCGCGGTGGTGAGCCGCTCGGCCTCCAGCGTCGCCTCGCCGACGGTCACCGCGTTCGCGGCGCGGGTCTCGTCGGTGAGCCGGTCGGCCTCCGCCGCGGCCTCGCTGATGAGCCGGTCGACCTGCTCCGCGGCCTCGGTACGCAGCCGGTTGCCCTCGGCCCGAGCCTCGTCCAGGCTGTTGGCGGCCTCGGTGCGGACGGCCTCGGCGGCCTCGGCCGCCTCGGCGGTGATCCGTTCGGCCTCCGCCGTCGCCTCGGCCGTGATCCGGGCGCCCTCGGCGCGGGAGGCCTCCAGGGACTCCGCCGCCTCGCCGCGGATGCGGTTCGCGTCGGCCCGGGCGTCGGCCCGGGTCCGGGACGCGTCCCGCTCGGAGGAGGCCAGCGCGTCCGTGGCCTCCGTACGCACCCGCTGCGCGTACTCGGCGGTGTCGCTGCGCAGCTGCTCCGCCTCGGCGATGGCCTCGGCGACCGTACGCTCCGCCAGTGCCTTTGCCGCGTCCGTCTCGGCCCGCGCCTCACTGCGGACCCGGTTGGCGTCCTCGGTGGCCCGCTCCCGCTCCGCGTAGGCGTCGCTGCGGACCCGGCCGGCCTCTTCCTCGGCCTCCGTCTTCGTGCGCTCCGCCGCGTGTTCGGCGGCGTTGCGCAGTCCGGCGATCTCTTCCTCGGCCTGCTCGTGCAGCCCGGCCACGGAGTCCCGTACCTGCTGGGCGGTGGCCTCCGCAGCAGAGACGACCTCCGACGCGCGCCGCTCGGCCTCCTCGGTCAGCCAGACCGCCTCGGCCTGCGCCTCCTCGGAGCGCTTGCGGGCCTGCGCCAGCAGTTCCTCGCTCTGCTCGCGGGCCTGCGCCCGCTCGTTGTCCGCGTCGGTGCGTGCCGACGCCAGGGTCTCCTCGGACTCCCGGCGGCGCCGGGCGGCCTCCTCCTGTGCGGCGGCCAGCGCCTCCGCGGCCTCTTCGGCGACCCGCTCGGCGGCGGCCTTCGCCTCCGCGCGCAGCCGGTCCGCGGTCTCCTGGGCCTCCGAGCGCACCCGTTCGGCCTCGGCCTCGGCCTCACCGCGCAGGCGCACGGCGGACTGCTCGGCCTCGGCGCGCACCCGGCCGGCGTCCTGCGCCGCTTCGGTGCGCAGCTGGTCGGCCTCGACCTCCGACTGCGCCTGCAGCGTGCGGATCCGCTCCGCCGCCTCGGCACGCAGCCGGTCGTTCTCCTCCGTGGTCTCCCGGCGGATGTTCTCCGCCGCACCACGGGCGTCACGCAGCGTCTGCTCGGCCGTCGTCAGCCGGGTCTCGGCCTCCGTGTGCAGCCGTACGAGCTCCTCGTCGGCCTCCGCCCGCTTGGCGGCCAGCGCCTGCTCGGTCTCCTGGCGCCGGGCGGCGGCAGCCGCGTCCGCCTCGGCCCGTACGCCCTCGGCCTGCTCCTCGGCCTCGGTGCGCAGCCGCTCGGCCTCGGCGCGGGTCCGCTCCAGGGTCTCCTCGGCCTGCTTGCGCAGCATGCCGGCCCGCTCCACGGCCTCGGCGCGCACCCGCTCGCTCTCGGCGGTCGCGCCGCCGCGCAGCTCGTCGGCGTCCGCCTTGGCCTTGCCGAGCAGTTCCTCGGCGGTCCGGGCCGCCTCCTCGATCTGCTGGACGGCCTCACGGCGGGCCTCGCCGCGGATCCGCTCGCCCTCGGCGACGGCCTCGGCGCGCAGCTGCTCGGCCTCGCCGCGCAGCCGCCGGGCCTCCGACTGGAGCTCGACCGTACGGGCCCGGTACTCCTCGGTGTCGTCCTTCGCCGCGCCCTTGAGCTCGTCGGCCGTGGCCGCCGCCTGCAGGCGCAGCCGGTCGGCCTCGGTCTCGGCCTCGCGGCGGATCCGCTCGGCCTCCTCGGACGCGGCCCGGGTGGTGGCCCGGGCGTCCTCCGAGGCCTTGTTCAGTACGTCCTCGGCGGTGCGGGCGGCCTTCGCCAGCTGCGCCGCCATGTCCTCGGCCGCAGCCGTACGGGCCTGCTCGCCGGCCTCGGTGCGCTGCCGCTCGGCGTCCGCGCGGGCGTCGGCCAGGACCTGCTCGGCCTCCGCCTTGAGGGCCTCGGCCTCCTTGGTGGCCTCGCCGACCAGCCGGGCGACCTGCTCCTTGGCGGTGCGGGTGCGCTGCTCGTTGACCGACTCCGCCGACGTCAGCTGCCGGGTGGCGCTCTCCTTCGCCTCCGCGAGGAGCTTTTCCGCCTCCGCGCGGGCCCCGCGCAGCGCGGAATCGGCTTCCTGCACGCGGGATTCGGCGATCCGGCCGAGGTCCAGGGTCTGCTGGCGGGTGTGCTCGGCCTCGGCGCTGGTGGTGGAGCGCAGCCGTTCCGCGTGCTCACTGGCCTCCTGGGCCTGCGCGGACGCGGCGGTCAGCAGCCGCTCGGCCTCCTTGCGGGCGCGCAGCAGCGTGGCCTCGGCCTCCGCACGAGCGGTCTCGGCGTCCCCGGCCATCCGGCGCCGGGTCTCCTCGGCGATCCGGGCGGCTTCCGCGCGGGCGGCGTTCAGCGACTGCTCGGCCTCGGCGCGGGACTCCTCCATGAGCCGGCGGGCCTGGGACTCCGTACGGGCGCGCAACTGCTCGGCCCAGGCCACGTTCTCGTTGACGTGGGCCTCGACGGTCTGGCGCCGCTCGCCCAGCTCCTGGTCCAGGCGCTGGCGGCGGTTGACGGCCTCGGCGTGCAGCTCGGCCTGCAGGCGCGCCTGGTGCTCGGCGTGCTCCTGGAGGATGCGCTGGGTCTGGGCCCGGGCGTCACGGAGCTCGCGCTCCGCGTCGGAACGCATCTGGTCGGCCTGGATCTGGGCATTGCGGAGCAGCTGCTCCGCTTGGTACCCCATGTCCGCGCCGTCGTAGGCGGGTCGGGACGCAAGAGCGCGTCGTACCTCGTGAAGCTTGGCCCGCAACACCTCGACCTGGTACCCCAGGTCCTCAGCGTGCTGGACGGCCTTCCCGCGCTCCTTCTTCAGCCGCTCCATCTCGGCCTCGAAGCGCGAGAGATGGTCGGCCTCGGCCTGATAGCTCTCCTGGCTTTCGTAGCCCCGCACAGCGCGGTCCCATCCGTCCCCTGGTCGCAAGCTCACTTCCAATGAGCATCGCTCGCCCGCTGAACGACGCCCCCGGGGGAATGGTGTCAGATACCGGGGCAGGGGTCACAGGCCCCGACCCCGTCTCCGCACCGAACCCCGGCCGAGCCATGGCCACTCTACCGGCCGGGGAATCGGGCCATCAGTGGTCCGTCAGTGCTCGGGGTTCGAGGTGACCAGTTCGGTGAGGACTCCGTGGCAATCCTTGGGGTGCAGGAAGGTGATGGAGGAGCCCATGGAGCCGGTGCGGGGCTGGTCGTAGAGGACGCGGACGCCCTTGCCGCGGATGGCTTCGGAGTCCCCCTGGACGTCCTCGGTGCCGAAGGCGATGTGGTGGACGCCCTCGCCGTTCTTGGCCAGCCATTTGCCAACGGCGGAGTCCTCGCGGGTGGGCTCCAGGAGCTGGAGGTACGAGGCGCCGCCGTCGGACGTCTCGTTGATCTTCAACATGGCCTCGCGGACACCCTGCTCCTCGTTGACCTCGGAGTGGAACACCTCGAAGCCGTACGTGGCACGGTAGAACTCGACAGTCTTGTCCAGGTCGAAGCAGGCGATCCCGATGTGGTCGATTCTTGTCAGCATGGTGACAGTGCACCGCCGAAGGGGGCCGTCACGCAACGTGCGCGCGATCACACCGGCAGCCCGATGACCGCTGCGGTACCGCCCAGTACATTCACGTAAACCCTCGTTCACTCCTCATCCAAGGGGCTGTGCCTCATGTCCGGATCGAACAACACCACTTCTGTGATCGTCGCCGGGGCCCGCACGCCCATGGGGCGGCTGCTCGGCTCGCTGAAGTCCTTCTCGGGTGCCGACCTCGGCGGCTTCGCCATCAAGTCCGCGCTGGACCGGGCCGGGATCTCCGGCGACCAGGTGCAGTACGTGATCATGGGCCAGGTGCTGCAGGCCGGCGCGGGCCAGATCCCCGCCCGCCAGGCGGCGGTCAAGGCCGGCATCCCGATGAACGTGCCCGCGCTCACGATCAACAAGGTGTGCCTCTCGGGCCTGGACGCGATCGCGCTGGCCGACCAGCTGATCCGCGCCGGTGAGTTCGACATCGTGGTCGCGGGTGGTCAGGAGTCCATGACCAACGCCCCGCACCTGCTGCCCAAGACCCGCGAGGGCTACAAGTACGGCGCCGTCGAGATGCTGGACGCGATGGCCTACGACGGCCTCACCGACGCCTTCGAGAACATCGCGATGGGCGAGTCCACCGAGAAGCACAACACCCGCTTGGGCATCGAGCGCGCGCCGCAGGACGAGTTCGCCGCCGCCTCGCACCAGCGGGCCGCGGCCGCGCAGAAGAACGGCGTCTTCGAGGCCGAGATCGTGCCCGTGGAGATCCCGCAGCGCAAGGGCGACCCGGTGATCTTCTCGGCGGACGAGGGCATCCGCCCCGAGACCACCGTGGAGTCCCTCGGCAAGCTGCGTCCGGCCTTCGCCAAGGACGGCACGATCACCGCCGGTACCTCCTCCCAGATCAGCGACGGCGCCGCCGCCGTGGTCGTGATGAGCAAGGCGAAGGCCGAGGAGCTCGGCCTGGAGTGGATCGCCGAGATCGGCGCCCACGGCAATGTGGCCGGTCCCGACAACTCGCTCCAGTCGCAGCCGTCGAACGCGATCCTGCACGCGCTGAAGAAGGAGGGCCTCGAGGTCTCCGACCTGGACCTCATCGAGATCAACGAGGCCTTCGCGGCGGTCGCCGTGCAGTCAATGAAGGACCTCGGCGTGACCCCGGAAAAGGTGAACGTCAACGGTGGCGCCATCGCCCTGGGGCACCCGATCGGCATGTCCGGCGCCCGTGTGGTGCTGCACCTGGCGCTGGAGCTGAAGCGCCGCGGCGGCGGCGTCGGCGCGGCCGCCCTGTGCGGCGGCGGCGGTCAGGGCGACGCGCTGATCGTCCGCGTCGCCAAGTAGGCACGCCAGGCCGCCGGGCCCCGATGCGGGGGCCCGGCGGACCCTCTTCCCCGGGCCCGGTGGCCCGCACGCATCCCGTACGAGAACCGAGGAGCGCAGCACGTATGACGGCGGTGGACGTCCCCCAGCTGGTGGCCCAGGCCCGTGAGGGCCGGCCGAGAGCGGTGGCCCGGCTGATCTCGCTGGTCGAGGGGGCGTCCCCGCAGCTGCGCGAGGTGATGGCCGCGCTGGCCCCGCTGACGGGCGGTGCGTACGTGGTGGGGCTGACGGGGTCGCCGGGCGTCGGCAAGTCGACCTCGACCTCGGCGCTCGTGTCCGCGTACCGCAAGGCCGGCAAGCGGGTCGGCGTCCTCGCCGTCGACCCGTCCTCGCCCTTCTCGGGCGGGGCGCTGCTCGGCGACCGGGTGCGGATGTCGGACCATGCCTCGGACCCCGGGGTCTACATCCGATCCATGGCCACCCGCGGCCACCTGGGCGGGCTCGCCTGGGCCGCCCCGCAGGCGATCCGGGTGCTGGACGCGGCCGGCTGCGAGGTGATCCTGGTCGAGACGGTCGGTGTCGGACAGTCGGAGGTGGAGATCGCCTCGCAGGCCGACACCTCGGTGGTGCTGCTGGCCCCCGGCATGGGGGACGGGATCCAGGCCGCCAAGGCGGGCATCTTGGAGATCGGTGACGTCTACGTGGTCAACAAGGCGGACCGGGACGGCGCGGACGCCACCGCCCGGGAGCTGAACCACATGCTGGGCCTGGGCGAGGCCCGGGGCCGGGACGACTGGCGGCCGCCGATCGTGAAGACGGTCGCGGCCCGCGGCCAGGGCATCGACGAGCTGGTCGAGGCGCTGGAGAAGCACCGGGCGTGGATGGACGAGCGCGGCGTGCTGGCCCAGCGCCGGGCGGCCCGGGCGGCCCGGGAGGTCGAGACGATCGCCGTGACGGCGCTGCGGGCGCGGATGGCGGACGTGCACGGGGACGCGCACCTGGGCGCTCTGGCCGCGAGGGTGGCCGTGGGCGAGCTGGACCCGTACGCGGCGGCGGACGCGCTGCTGACGACGTTGACGGAGGCGTAGGCCAGGCGTAGGACTCGAAACACCGGGCCGGGCCCCGGCAGGGCGCGTGCGGCGCCGCTGCCGGGCCCCGGCCCCGGTGCGTCAGGAGTTCTCGTCCGAGTCCGAATCGGAGTCGGAGTCGGAGTCCGAGTCGGACTGTGCGGTGACCTTGCCAGTCGTGGGGTCCACGGACCCGTTCCACGTCTTGCCGTCGGAACCCTTGACCTCGACGTGCCAGTACGGGGCCTTGCCGTTGTCACCGGAGTCCCATTCGACGGTCCACGTCGTGCCCGGGTGGGCGGCCACGGCGGCCTTGGCGGCCTGTGCCGCGGTGATCTTGGCCGCGATCAGCCCCTTGTGTTCGCCGGGGTTCTCGTCGGTGTCCACGTTCTGCCGGGAGACCTTGCCCGTGGCGGCGTCGACCTCCAGCTCGGCGTGGCCCTTGCCGTCCTTGGTGATCACGTCCACGTGCCAGACGTTGCCGTCGCGGTCGAGGGACTCGACGACGCCGGGGTAGTCCTTCAGTGCGGCGGCGAGGGCTTGCTCGGCCGTGACGTCGGCCTTGGCGGCGGCGGCCGCGGGGGCGGTTCCCGCCAGGTCGGCGGAGACCGCGGCGGCGGTCGCCGCGGGGCCCGCGACCAGCAGGGCCACGGACGCGGCCGCTGAGACGAACACGTTGCGCTTCATGGGCTGGACCTCCTCAGGCCGGCCCACGGACACAGGGCCGGCAGCGAGCGTTCCCCGCCATTGTCGGGCCGATGGCCGTCCGGGGCGCGGCGAGCCCGTGGGGCCCAGCGCTGCCCGGACGGCCCCGGCCTCAGACCTTGCCGCGGTTGTCGCGCAGGTGCTCCGCGACCGGGGTCAGCGAGGCGCGCAGCGCCGCCAGGGCCTCCGGCGGCAGCAGGTCGATGAAGTGCCGGCGGACGGACGCCACGTGGTGCGGGGCGACGCGTCGCATCGTTTCCATGCCCTCGTCCGTGAGCACCGCGAACAGGCCGCGGCGGTCGGACTCGCAGTTCACCCGGCGGACCAGACCGGCCGTCTCCATGCGCGTGATCTGGTGCGACAGCCGGCTCTTGGACTGCAGCGTGGCGGTCGCGAGATCGCTCATCCGCATCCGGTGGTCCTGCGACTCCGAGAGGTTCACGAGGATCTCGTAGTCGTTGTTGGTGAGCCCGAAGGGCTGGAGATCCTTTTCCAGCTGGTGCATCAGCAGCCGGCTGACGTCCAGGTGGGTGCGCCAGGCGCACTGCTCGGCGTCGGTCAGCCAGGGGGTCCCCCCGGGCGGAGTCTGGGGGAGGGCGGCCGTTTCGGTCTCCATGGTCTCCATGAATGAACTCTACCTAAAAAGTTGAATTGCGTACAAAAATCTCAGGTCGGGTGGGTCACAGTCCGAGGCGGCGCTGGAGATCACCCAGCTGCCCCGGCATCCGCGGCACACCCAGCTGCCCCATCGGACCCTGACCGGCCCCGGGAACGCCCTGTGCGTTGCCCGTGGCCGCCCCGGCACCGACCGCGCCGATCGCCTGCTCCGCCATCAGCATCTCCGACGACTGGAGCAGCACCGTCCCCGCACCGACGAACTCGAACTGGTGCTCCTCGCCCGAGCTGCCGCCTATGCCGGTCAGCGAGCGCAGTCCGCCCATCACACCCGTCATGTAGCCGTGATCGTAGTGGTGGCACGGCGAGGGGCAGTCCGCCCAACCCACCAGCGCCTGCGGGTCCACGCGCAGCGGCGGCTCCATGAACACCACCGGTCCGTTGGACGCCGCCACGAACTTCCCGGTT
The DNA here is from genome assembly GCF_044756625.1 of Streptomyces sp. NPDC091682. Classification (NCBI taxonomy): domain Bacteria; kingdom Bacillati; phylum Actinomycetota; class Actinomycetes; order Kitasatosporales; family Streptomycetaceae; genus Streptomyces; species Streptomyces sp. NPDC091682. The sequence continues at coordinate 109,312 of NZ_JBIVTH010000006.1, forward strand.
CCGATCAGCGTCAGGAAGCCCGGGACGATCGACTGCTTGAGGGCGAGCGAGGGCTGGTACGCGAGCAGGTTGCCCGACCGGATCGTCAGGTTGCCGTTGTCCAGGTCGTACGAGTTCACGTCGAAGGCCCGGTCGGCCAGCAGCATCTTGCCCGAGCCCTCGGCGACCACCCAGTCACTGGCGTGCAGCGGCGAGTGGAAGCTGGTGCGCAGCAGGCGGTCGAAGCGGCCGTTGCCGATGCCGTTGAACTCGATGTGCCCGTAGTACGAGATCATCTTGCCCTTCTGCAGGAACCACTGGTTCCCCTTGAGCTCCACGCAGAAGGTGTACGCGTTCACGTTGTCGTCGGAGGGCAGCGTGTACGGGTCGTAGACCGTTGGACTGCCAGCGCCGCCCGGTCCGCCGGTCACGGGGCCAAAGTTCACAGCTTCTCCTCGGAGGCCTGTACGTACACCGCGCCCTGGCCGGACAGCTCCAGCTGGAACGCCTCGCCCGAGCCGCGCCCCACCATGTCCCGCCAGCCGAGCGCGGTGGAGAGCTTGTTGCGCACGTCACCGTGGTGGGCGACGTACGCCTGCGGGTCCACGTGGATCGGGCGCTGCGGGGTGATCGGCAGTTCTATGACCCCGCCGTGGGCCATCACGGCGACGGAGCCGTGGCCCTTGAGCGTGGTGGTGAAGAGGCCCTGGCCGGTCACCTGGCCGCGGACCATGCCCATGACCCCGCCCTGGGAGCCCATGAACATCGTGCCCTGCTGGAGGGCGCCGTCGAAGGCGAGCAGCCGGTCGGCCTCGACGTAGAGCGTCTCGCCGGTCAGGTTGATGACCTGGATGTGGTGGCCGCCGTGGCCGAACATCACGGTGCCGCTGCCCTCGACCGCCATCAGCGGGGTTTGCTCGTTCGCCACCCGGCGCCCGATCATGCCCATGACCCCGCCCTGACCGCCCGTCAGGCTCGGGGTGAAGGAGACCTCGCCGCGGTACGCGAGCATGGCGCCGCGCTGGCTGTACATCTTCTGACCCGGGATCACCTGGGCCTCGACCATCTTCGAGTTGATCTCGCGGAACGGCATCAGATGTCGCCCCCGACGGTGTTGCGCTCGCTGGGCTGCACGTAGACCAGGCCCTCGCCCTCGAAGCGGATCTGGAACGCCTCGCCGGAGCCCTCGCCGATGAGTGTGCGGAAGTTCACACCGGACTGGAAGGACTGCTGGAGGTTGCCGGTGTGCGCGATGTACGCACCGGGGTCGACGGACAGCGGGTACTGGGCGCTCACGCGCAGCACCACGGCCGGGCCGTCGGACATGATCGCGGCCTGGCCCGAGCCCTCGACGGTGGTGGTGAACAGGCCGTTGCCCGTCGTCGCACCGCGCAGGCCGGTGAAGGTGGTGCCGGTGCGCAGGCCGGCGTCGGTGCACAGCAGGTTGCTGGACTCGACGTAGAGCTTCTCGCCGCGCAGGTTGACCAGGTTGATCTCGCTCGCGCGGTCGGCGAAGAAGCAGGTGCCGTGCCCCTGCACTTCCATCACTGTCATCTGTTCGCCGGTCAGCCGGCGGGTCACCATGCCGCGGAGGCCTTCGCCGCCGCCGGTCATCTTCTTGAAGGCCATCTGCCCGTCGTACGCGACCATGGAGCCGTTCTTCGCTTTCACGGCGTCCCCGGTCAGGTCGACGGCCAGCACCTTGCTGCCTTGGAGTCGGAACTGAGCCACGGGGAGACGTTATCGGCAGCGGGCGAACCCGAACAGGGCCTCGTGGCTGATATATGCCACACCCAGGAGATATCGGTGCGACCGTACGGGGTACCGGACCTCCCGCGCGGGCCGCGGTGGGGGAGGGGCCGGGTCAAGATCCCGTAAAGCGGCTGAGACACTGGGAAGGACCCTGGCCTCCACCCCGAAGGTTCCACGTGGACATCAAGACCGCCTCCGCCCTGCACCGACTGCGCCTCGTCTCCGTTCCGGAGGCGCTGTCGTTCCCGGCCCTGCTGATCTTCGGTTCGCTGCTGAGCCGGATCTCGGACATCGACTACCTGATGATGCCGCTCGGCGCCATCCACGGGATCCTGTTCGTCCTGTACGCGGTCTTCCTGCTGGACGTCTGGAACAAGGCGAAGTGGCCCTTCAAGAAGGCCCTCCTCTTCTTCGCGCTCGCGCTGGTGCCCTTCGGCGGGTTGTACGGCGACAAGCTCCTCAAGCGCGACGAGGCCGACAGCGTCGTCGCGGCCCGTGCGCGCGAGGCGGCCGACGCATGATCGTCGCGTTCTCGGTCACCCCGCTGGGGGTCGGCGAAGAAGTCGGCGAGTACGTCGCCGACGCGGTGCGGGTGGTCCGCGAGTCCGGGCTGCCGAACCGCACCGACGCGATGTTCACCACCGTGGAAGGCGAGTGGGACGAGGTCATGGACGTGGTCCGGCGTGCGGTGGCGGCCGTCGAGGAACGGGCGCCGCGCGTCTCCTTCATCCTGAAGGCCGACATCCGCCCCGGGGTCCACGACGGGATCACCTCCAAGGTCGAGACGGTGGAGCGGCACCTGGCCGAGGGCTGAGCCGCCCTCACCGGTCCTCGTCCCACCGGTACTTCCGAAAGCGCCCCCGGCCCACAGCGGGCCGGGGGCGCTTTCGCATGCCCCGGGGAGCTGGACGGGCGTGTCTTGAGCGAGCGCTCAACTTCCCCTAAGGTGCCGGTTGAGCGATCGCTCAATTCGCGGCACGGGGGGGCGATGGGCCTGTACGTCGAGACGCGGATCCGGGTCGGCATGGACGAGCTGTGGGAGCGCAGCCAGGACCCGGCGCAGCACCAGCGGTGGGACCTGCGCTTCACCTCCATCGACCACCTCCCGTGCGCCGAGGGCGAGCCCCAACGGTTCCGGTACGCGACCCGCGTGCTGCCGTTCCTCTCCGTCGAGGGGACCGGGATCTCCGCCGGGGAACGCCACCGGTCCGACGGCAGCCGGGTCTCGGCCCTGCGGTTCGCCTCGGAGCACCCGCTGTCGTTGCTCGCCGAGGGCAGCGGGTACTGGCGCTACGTCCCGGGCCCCGACGGGATCCGCTTCCTCACCGGCTACGACTACCAGCCGCGCTGGGGTCGCTTCGGCGCCCTCGCCGACCGGCTCGTGTTCCGCCCGCTCATGGGCTGGGCCACGGCCTGGTCCTTCGACCGGCTGCGGCTGTGGTGCGAGCGCGGGACCACCCCGGGCCGCGCGCTCGCCCGTGCGATCGGCGAGGGCGCGCTGCGCGTCCTGCTGTCCGTGGCCGCCCTGCTGTACGCGCCGCTACCGGCCGCCCTGCTCGTCCTGGCCGCCGCCCTGCTGCTGCCGCCGCTGCCCGGCACCCCGGCCGCCCGCCGCTGCCTGCGCACCCCGCCCGGCCGCACCCCCGCCCGCGCACCCCGCCTGCTGAGCACCCTGGAGCCGTCGTGACCTCCATCTTCCGGGCCCACATGGGCGCCGCGTTCGACCGCCTGCACCCGCAGATCCAGCGCCGCTTCTCGGTGGGGCTCGCGAGCGGCGAGGGCTGCATCGGCCGCGGCACCATGGAGCGGATCTGGCACGGCCCCGCTTACGTGAAGCCCTTCCTCCGGCTCGGTGGCGTACGGAACATCCTGGTGCCGCACGAGGGACGGAACGTCCCCTTCGTCATCGAGAACCTCCCCTACCTCGACTCCTTCGGGCGCGAGACCGTCACCTTCGTACGGACCTTCCAGCTGCCCGGCGGAGCCCACCGCTTCGACGCCACGATGGTCCACAGCCCCGAACGCGACTGCGTCCTCGACTACCTGGGCACCCACCAGCACCTCGCCAGCGACCTCCACATGAGCGCCGAGCCCGACGGCTCGCTGCTCATCCGCTCCGGCGAACACCGCTTCCGCGAGGGCCGCATCGACGTCCGTGTCCCCGACCTCATCGGCGGCGACGCCGAGGTCCGCGAGTCCTTCGACGAGACCACCGGCCGGTTCCGGATCCGGGTACGGGTGGTCAACCGCCGCTTCGGACCGCTCTTCGGCTACGAGGGCACCTTCACCGCGCAGTACGTCGACGCCCGCGACCGGTGGGCGAGCGGGCTCTGCGGCGACCTGCGCCCGGTCCGCGAGGAGGTCCGGGCATGAGCGCCGCCACCAAGGAGAAGCTGCTCGAAGGGGCCCTGCGCACCGTGGCCGAGCAGGGCATCGCCAAGGCCTCCGCCCGTACCGTCGCGGCCACCGCCGGGGTGGGACAGGGCCTGATCTTCTACCACTTCGGCTCGGTGGACGAGCTGCTCGCCGCGGCCTGCCGGTACGGCGCCGAGCAGCGGGTGGCCCGCTACCGCGACCGGCTCGCCGCCCTGGGCAGCCTCGCCGAGCTGCTGGAGTTCGCCCGCGCCATGCACGAGGAGGAGCGGGCCGCCGGGAACGTCGCCCTGCTCGGGCAGCTACTGGCCGCCGGGCAGACCTCGCCCGTCCTGGCCGCCGCCACCGCCGACGGGCTCGGGCTGTGGATCGCGGAGCTGGAGGAGGTCCTCACCCGGCTGCTGTCGGCGACCCCGCTGGAGGGGTATGCCGACCCGGCCGGGCTGGCCCGGGCCACGGCCGCCTCGTTCATCGGCATCGAGCTGTACGAAGGGGTGGACCCGGGGGGAGCCGGCAGCGCGTTCGCCGCGCTGGAACAGCTCGCCGGGCTGGCCGCCGTGCTGGAGGGCCTCGGCTCCCTGAGCCAGCGCGTGGTGCGCCACGGCCTGCGGCGCGGCACCCGCTGACCCGGGGGTGCCTTGCCAATCGGGTCGGGCTCGCGGTGGCCGCGCCGACCCCGCCGGTCGCGCACGTCACCCGTACGGCCCTGTGGCCCCGGACCTGAGGAAGGACCGCCCGGTCGGCCGATCCCCGTTCGACACGACCGGGTCCGTCACCTTTCGTGGGGGTACAGGCCTCGGGATCGAGCACCGGGAGGGACCGTGGCGCCGGAAGGCTTCGACTACGAGACGCACAGCCGCCTCGCCGGTCCGTTCGCGCAGCCGGCTCCCGGCCCGGGCGGCGTCCACCGGGTGGAGTACCGCTCCCTCCTCTCGCGCGAGGAGGTCCGCACCCGAATACGGGCGATCGCCCTCATGACGCTCGCGCCGGTGGCCGCGGCCGGACTGCTGCTCTACCTGGTCTGGCCCACCCACTGGACCGTCCGGGAGGGCGCCGCCCGCTGGCTGGTCGTCTGCGATGCCATGATGCTCTGCTCCGTCGCGTTGATCATGCTGTTCACGCTGGTGAACGTGGTGTCGATCGCGCACGCCACGATGGCCGCCCGCGACCCCGTCCCCGTACCGCCCGAGCCCGGTACCCGCGTCGCGTTCCTGACGACCTACGTTCCCGGCAAAGAGCCCCTCGCCATGCTGCGGGCCACCCTCCGGGGCGCGCGGCGCGTCCGCCACGACGGGCGGCTGGACGTATGGCTCCTGGACGAGGGCGACGACCCCGAGGCCCGGGCGCTGTGCGCGAAGCTCGGCGTACGGCACTTCACCCGCAGGGGAGTGCCCGAGTGGAACACGAAGAAGGGCCCCCACCGGGCGAAGACCAAGCACGGCAACTACAACGCCTGGCTGGAGCGGCACGGCGACGACTACGAGTTCTTCGCCTCCGTCGACACCGACCACGTCCCCCTCCCGAACTACCTGGAGCGGATGCTCGGCTTCTTCCGCGACCCCGACGTCGCCTTCGTCGTCGGCCCGCAGGTCTACGGCAACTACACCGAGGCCGTCACCAAAGCCGCCGAGTCCCAGCAGTACCTCTTCCACGCCCTGATCCAGCGCGCCGGCAACCGGTACGGCGCCCCCATGTTCGTCGGCACCAACAACACCGTACGGATCAGCGCCCTGCGACAGGTCGGCGGGCTCTACGACTCCATCACCGAGGACATGGCCACCGGCTTCGAGCTCCACCGCCGCAAGAACCCCGCCACGGGGCGGTTCTGGCGTTCCGTCTACACCCCCGACGTGCTGGCCGTCGGCGAGGGACCCGCCTCCTGGACCGACCTCTTCACCCAGCAGCTGCGCTGGTCGCGGGGCACCTACGAGACCCTGTTCAAGCAGTACCGCAAGGGCCTCTTCACGATGCCCGCCGGGCGCCGGCTCAACTACACGCTGATGCTCGTCTACTACCCGATGACCGCCGTGAACTGGCTGCTCGGCGTCCTCAGCTGCGCCCTCTTCCTGTGGTTCGGGGCCTCCGGCACCCAGGTCTCCTCCAAGGTCTGGCTGATGCTCTACGCCGACGCGGCCGCCCTCCAGGTGGGCCTCTACCTGTGGAACCGCCGCCACAACGTCTCCCCCCACGAACCGGCCGGCTCCGGAGGTGTCGCGGGCATGGCCCTGTCCGCGGTCTGCGCGCCCGTCTACCTCAGGTCACTCGGCTCGGCGGTGCTGCGCACCGAGGGCCGTTTCGTCGTCACCCCCAAGGGCGGCGACGCCAGCCCCGACCGGCTGATGACCTTCCGCATCCACCTCTTCTGGGCCGCCGTCCTGATCGTCTCGCTCCTGGCGTCCGTCTACTTCGACCACACGCACGTCGCCATGCGCGTCTGGGCGGTGCTGGCGCTGGCCATCGCGCTCGCCCCGGTCGCCGTGTGGTGCATGACGCGCGGCCGGACGGGACCCGGGGGCGCGGCGGACCCGGGCTCCGAGCCGGGTGAGGAGCCGGCGTACGTCCGGGCGACAGGAGGGAACTGAGCATGGACTACCGGCCGTCGAAGAAGTTCAAGAAGTCCGCCCTGGGCGCCGCCGCCGTGCTGGTGCTCGTCGCGCTCAACGCGCCCGCCGCGATCTCCTTCGCCGAGGACAAGTACCACGCGTACAAGATCGGGCAGACCAGCTACCGGATCCAGTACGGGTCGTGGGACCTCATCGGGCTCCCCGAGGAGTACCGGATCAACGCCATGCACGCGGCCCTCCTGCACACGGGCAAGGTGCTGCTCATCGCCGGCAGCGGCAACAACCAGAAGAACTTCGACAAGGGAACCTTCGACACCGTCCTGTGGGACCCGAAGGACGACAGCTTCAAGAAGATCCCGACACCGGAGGACTTCTTCTGCGCCGGGCACAGCCAGCTGCCCGACGGGCGGCTGCTGGTGGCCGGTGGCACCGCCCGGTACGAGGTCCTCCACGGGAAGGTCACCCGCGCGGGCGGCCGGATGCGGGTCAAGAACGAGAACCCCGACAAGATCGTCAAGCTGCGCAAGGGCACCCGGTTCCGCTCTCCGTCCGGGGTGGAGTACGAGGCGAAGTTCGACGTGGTCGTGCCGAAGGCCGAGAAGAAGTTCGAGATCACCTACGGACGCGGCGGGCAGGTCATGCCGTGGCGCACCACCGTGGTCGCCGCCGAGTCGCGGGTCTTCGTGGAGGCGGTGAAGCCCGGCGCCGAGGGGCTGACGACGGAGGCCGCGCAGTACGAGGTGGTCGGGCTGACCGGCAAGGACGCCGACAACGTCTACGGGCTCGCGGAGCGGCTGAGCGCCGACAAGCAGGACTTCCAGGGCATCAAGTCGGCGTACGAGTTCGACCCGGTGGCGGAGAAGTACCTGCGCGTCGACCCGATGAGCGACGCCCGCTGGTACCCGACCCTCGTGACCCTGGAGGACGGGCGGGTGCTCGCGGTCTCCGGGCTCAACGACGTGGGCGACGTGGTGCCCGGCGACAACGAGTACTACGACCCGCGGACGAAGAAGTGGTCCAAGGCCCCCTTCCACTACTTCCCGACCTATCCCGCGCTCTTCCTGATGCAGAGCGGCAAGCTCCTCTACACCGGCTCCAACGCGGGCTACGGTCCGAAGACCAAGGGGCGCGAGCCGGGCGTGTGGGACCTTGCGACCAACGAGTTCAAGAAGGTGGGCGGGCTCGCGGAGCCGGACCGGCTGGAGACCTCCGCCTCGCTCCTGCTGCCGCCCGCCCAGGAGCAGAAGGTGATGGTCCTCGGCGGCGGCGGGGTCGGCGAGTCCAAGCTCTCCTCCAGCCGGACCGCGATCGTGGACCTGAAGGAGGAGAATCCGGTCTTCCGGTCCTCGGCGCGGCTGCCGCGCGCCACCCGCTACCTGAGCAGCGTGCTGTTGCCGGACGACTCGGTCTTCACCACGGGCGGCTCCGCCGACTACCGCGGCCGCGGCGCCAGCGACATCCACAAGGCGCAGTTTTACTTCCCGCGCACCGACTCCTTCGTGGCCGCAGCCGATCCGACCGTGGGCCGCAACTACCACTCCGAGGCGCTGCTGCTGCCCGACGGGCGCGTGGCGACCTTCGGCTCGGACCCGCTCTTCGCCGACAAGGACAACACCAGGCTCGGGAAGTTCGAGCACCGGCTGGAGGTGTACTCGCCCCCGTACCTCTACCGCGGCGAGGACCGGCGGCCCGTCCTGGGCGAGGGGCCGAAGGAGTTCGACGCGGACGGGCGGGCTACCTTCGCCGCCGCGCACCCGGAGCGGATCGAGCGGGCCCGCCTGATGCGGCCGAGCGCGGTCACGCACACCACGGACGTGGAACAGCGCTCGATCGAACTCGGGCTGACCAAGACGGACGACTCGGTCACGGTCGAGGTGCCGCAGGATCCGACGCTGGTGCCGCCGGGCTGGTACATGCTGTTCGTGACCGATGGCGACGGGACGCCCTCGGTGGCGAAGTGGCTCCGGGTCGAGGCCCCGCAGCCGGCGGCCCCGTAGGAGCTGTCCGGCCGGTCGCGCAGGGCCCGACCGACGGGACACCCCCCGTCATTCCCTGGCGCGGCGGGCCAGCCCCAGGGCGTAGTCCGGCCACCAGGTGCCGGCGGACGGGCCGCCGCGGCAGGTCCCGTCGGACTCGCCGGGCCGCTTGACCCAGAGGTACGCGTCGACGAGCGGGTCGCCCGTCTTGTCGGTCGGCGGCGCCCCGAGCGCCCGGCCCGGCGGATTGCACCAGGCCTGGGTGCGGTTGCCGGGCAGCGGGCCGTCGCCGTTGCGGCTGGTGTCGATGACGAAGTGCTTGCCGCTGGTGCCCTTGGAGATCTTGGCGCCGTAGGCCCGGGCGGCCGCGTCGGGCTGGAAGTTGGAGACGTTGAGGGCGAAGCCGTCGGCGCGGTCGAGGCCCGCCTTGAAGAGCGGGTCGACCAGGTCCATGGGGTTGGGGATCCAGGCCGGGTTGCCGGCGTCCAGATAGACCTTGGTGTTGGGGTTCTTCTTCAACCGGTCGACGGCCTCGGAGAGCAGCTGGTAGCGCTCGGCGTGGTGCTCGGGCCGGGTGCAGCCGTCGATGATGTGCGCGATGGCGTCCGGCTCCAGGACGACGACGGCCTTGGTGTCCTCGATGTTGTCGGCGAAGGCGCCGATCCAACTGCGGTAGGCCCGGGCGTCGGGGGCGCCGCCTGCCGAGTGCTGACCGCAGTCCCGGTAGGGGATGTTGTACGCGGCGAGCAGCAGGGTCCGCCCGGTGGCCCGGGCTCCCGCCCTGGCCCGGCGGATCTCGGGGCCGGGGTCGCCGCCGGGTCCCCACAGGGTGAGAGGGCGGTCCGCGATCCTGCGCAGCACCTGGGCGTCGCTGTTGCGGCCCGCCGCCTCCCAGGCCGCGACCTGCCGGGCGGCGTCGCTGTGCGGGTCCACCCAGAACGGGGACTCCTCGGCCGCGACGATGGCGGAGGGCGCCGCGGGCGTGACGGCGGGGGTCCCCGGCTCGGGTGCGGGCTCGCCGCCGCAGGCGGGGGCCGCGGCGAGGAGCGCGAGGAGGCCGAGGACGGGGGCGGTGGTGCGAAAACGCGGCCTGTGAGCGGCGGGGGGCATCCGGCTTCCTCGGGACGAAGGGTCGGGCAGCGGAGCGAGATACCGGGATATGTTGACATGTCGGATAGTTGGCATGGCTGTGCGACACCGGCGGCAGGTGCGGGCGGGCCGAGCCGGCCGGGCAGGGCGGACGAGCCGGCCGGGTAGGGCGGACGAGGTCGCCGAGCTGGTCGGCCGGGCTCAGGGGGCCGGGTCGCCCGTGGTGAGCGCGATCGCCAGCGGGGTGCGCTCGTAGCGGACCTGGCGGCCGTGGCGTGCGGAGATGAGCAGCCCCGCCGCCCGCAGGACCCCCAGATGGGCCGAGACCGTGGACGGGGCCAGACCGAGCCGGTGGGCCAGCGCCGTGGTGGAGGCCGGTTCCTCCAGCGCGCACAGCACCTCGGCCCGGGCCCGGCCCAGCAGCTGGGCGAGCACGTCCGGGGTGTTCTCCCGGGCCGGGGTCCACAGAGCGCCGATGCCGCGGGCCGGGTAGACGATGGTGGGCTGCCAGGGCGCGTCGAAACCGCCCGCGATCCCCGGCCAGATGAAGGCGCTCGGCATCAGGAGCAGTCCCCGGCCGCCCAGGACGCGCTCGTGGTGACTGGTGGGCCGGTCGATGGTCAGGGTCAGGGAGGCGGCGTCCCAGGAGAGGCTCGGGTGCAGCCCGTCGAAGAGGGACTGCAGACCGCCGGCCGCGAGGCGGCGCGAGTGGAAGAGGATGTCCGCCTCCAGCAGGGCCCGCAGCCGCGGCCAGTGCGGCTCGATCAGCACGCTCCAGGACCGTTCCAGCAGATCGGCCAGGTCCCGCACGGCCCGGGCCGGATCGGCCAGCAGCGACCGGCCCAGGTCGCTGTCGAGGGCGCCGGGTGTACAGGCCAGCGACTGGCGGATGTCCTCGCGCGCCAGGTCCGGATCCGCCCCGCGGATCAGCGCGATCTCCTCCTCGAAGGAGACCCCGGGGCCGCTGGGCGGCGGGCCGATGAAGTCCGCGCTGTGCCCGTGGTGCGGCATCAGCAGCCACAGCGGCCGCAGGTCCAGCCCGTCGGCTGCGGCGCGGATCCGCCGCAGCCAGGGCAGGTGGTAGCCCTGCCGGTCCGGGCGGTTCAGGGTGCGGACCGCCTCCTGCGTCTCCCATGCGGGCGAGAGCGCGAAGCGGCACCGCAGCAGGTCCTCGTGCCCGAAGTAGTGGTGCAACCCCATCCCGGCGCTCCCTCCCCTTCCCCGTCCCGCGCGATGCCAGTGCCGCCCACGACGCCGGTGCCGACGATGTTGCCGGCGACGTGAGGACTCTGCACCACCATTCGGCCCCAGCCGAATCTCTGGGGCGCGGGCCCCGGGCCCGGGACGCTGGGCCCATGCCAACCGACACCCAGGCGCCCGGGCGGTCCGTACCGCCACCGGGCTACCGCTCCGTGTTCCGGGTCCGTGAGTTCCGGACCGTCTTCGCCGCCCACCTGCTGTCCGTGTTCGGCGTGGTCGTCGCCGAGATCTCGCTGTCCGTCCTCGTCTACCGCACCACCGGCTCGCCCCTGATGAGCGCGCTGACCTTCGCCCTCGGCTTCCTCCCGTACGTCCTCGGCGGCACCCTGCTCGCCGGGATCGCCGACCGCCACCCCGCCCGCCGGGTGCTCGTCGCCTGCGACCTCGTCTGCGCGCTCTGCGCGGCCGCCATGGTGGCGCCGGGCACGCCCGTCGCCGTGCTCCTCGTACTGCGCTGCGCGATGGCCTTCGTGGCGCCGCTGTTCCAGGGCACGCGCAACGCCTCCCTCGCCGACGTCCTCGGCACCGGCGACGCCTTCGTCCTGGGCCGCTCGCTGCTGCGCATGGTGGCCCAGAGCGCCCAGCTCATCGGGTTCGGCCTCGGCGGGCTGCTGCTCACCGCGCTCGCGCCGCGCGCGGCCATCGCCCTCACCGCCGCCGGCTTCCTCGGCTCCGCGCTGCTGCTGAGGCTGGGCACGCGCAGCCGCCCCGCCCGCAGCGGCGCCCGAACCTCCCCGCTCGCCGGACTGCGCGCCGTCCTCGGCCGGCGCCGGCTGCGCGCGCTGATGCTGCTGTTCTGGCTGCCGCCCGTCTTCCTCGTCGCCCCCGAGGCGCTGCTCGCCCCGTACGCGGACGGCATCGGCGTCGGCACCGCCGCCCTCGGCCTGATGATGTGCGCCCTGCCCGTCGGCACCATCGTCGGGGAGCTCTGGGCCGGCTCGGCCCTCACCGCCCCCGCGCGATCGAGGATCGTGGTGCCGCTCGCGGCCGCCGGGCTGCTGCCGCTCCTGCTCTTCGCCGTCCGGCCGGGCCTGCCCGTGGTCCTCGCCGCCCTGCTGCTCGCCGGGCTGGCCCACGCCTACACCCTCGGGCTGGACCAGTGGTACGTCGAAGCCGTTCCCGACGAGCTGCGCGGCCGGGCGATGACGCTGCTCAGCACCGGCCTGATGACCCTCCAGGGGGTCGGCATGGCCCTGGCCGGCCTCGCCGCCGAATTCCGCCCGGTGCACGAGGTCGTCACCGGAGCCGGGCTCCTCGGTACGGGGGTCGTCCTGCTGCTCCTGGCCGAACTCCGGGCGGCCGCCCGGCAGGAGGAACGACTGAGGGGTGAGACGGCCCCCGCGGTGAAGTGACCTCCCGGTAGGGTCGGACGCGTGCCCAAGCCGCTCAGCCTTCCCTTCGACCCCATCGCCCGCGCCGACGAGCTCTGGCAGCAGCGCTGGGGACCCGTGCCCTCGATGGCCGCGATCACCTCGATCATGCGCGCGCAGCAGATCCTGCTCGGTGAGGTCGACGCGGTCGTCAAGCCGTACGGGCTGACCTTCGCCCGGTACGAGGCGCTGGTGCTGCTCACCTTCTCCAAGGCCGGCGAACTGCCGATGTCCAAGATCGGCGAGCGGCTGATGGTCCACCCGACGTCGGTGACCAACACGGTGGACCGGCTGGTGAAGTCCGGACTGGTCGCCAAGCGGCCCAACCCGAACGACGGCCGCGGCACCCTCGCCTCCATCACGGAGAAGGGCCGCGAGGTCGTCGAGGCCGCCACGAAGGACCTGATGGCCGTCGACTTCGGCCTGGGCGCGTACGACGCCGAGGAGTGCGGGGAGATCTTCGCGCTGCTGCGCCCGCTGCGGGTGGCCGCGGCGGACTTCCAGGAGTAGCCCGGGCCGGAGGCCGGGGCCCGGGGCCGCGTCAAGATCGAGCAAAACGGACGGCTAGGCTCGTCGGCATGAAACGAAGCGTGCTGACCCGCTACCGCGTCATGGCCTACGTGACCGCGGTCATGCTCCTGATCCTCTGTGCCTGCATGGTGGCGAAGTACGGCTTCGACACCGGCGCCGACCTGACCTTCGTGGTCTCGCAGGCCCACGGTGTGCTCTTCATGATCTATCTGGTCTTCGCCTTCGACCTGAGCTCCAAGGCCAGGTGGCCCTTCGGCAAGATGCTCTGGGTCATGCTCAGCGGAACGATTCCGGTGGCCGCCTTCTTCGTCGAGCGCAAGATCCGCGCCGAGGTCGAGCCGCTGGTCAGCGACTCGCTCGCGACCGCCAAGGCCTGATCGCCGCCGCGCAGGAGGCGAGCGTCACCCACCCCCGGGGCGAGTCCCCGGGGGTTTGCCATCGACATTTACTAGGACGTCCTAGTAAATTCGTGGGTATGGACGCTGACGCCATCGAGGAAGGCCGCCGTCGCTGGCAGGCCCGCTATGACAAGGCCCGCAAGCGCGAGGCAGACTTCACCACGCTCTCCGGCGACGAGGTCGAGCCGGTCTACGGACCCCGGCCCGGCGACGCGTACGAGGGCTTCGAGCGCATCGGGTGGCCGGGCGAGTACCCGTACACCCGCGGGCTCCACGCCACCGGCTACCGCGGGCGGACCTGGACCATCCGGCAGTTCGCCGGGTTCGGGAACGCCGAGCAGACCAACGAGCGCTACAAGATGATCCTCGCCGCCGGCGGCGGCGGGCTCTCGGTCGCCTTCGACATGCCGACCCTCATGGGGCGCGACTCCGACGACCCCCGCTCCCTCGGCGAGGTCGGGCACTGCGGGGTCGCCATCGACTCCGCCGCCGACATGGAGGTCCTGTTCAAGGACATCCCGCTCGGTGACGTCACGACCTCGATGACGATCTCCGGCCCGGCCGTCCCCGCCTTCTGCATGTACCTGGTCGCCGCCGAGCGGCAGGGCGTGGACCCCGCCGTCCTCAACGGCACGCTCCAGACCGACATCTTCAAGGAGTACATCGCCCAGAAGGAGTGGCTCTTCGAACCGGAGCCGCACCTGCGCCTCATCGGCGACCTCATGGAGTACTGCACGAAGGGCATTCCGGCCTACAAGCCGCTGTCCGTCTCCGGCTACCACATCCGCGAGGCCGGGGCCACGGCCGCGCAGGAGCTCGCGTACACCCTCGCCGACGGCTTCGGCTACGTGGAGCTGGGCCTCTCGCGCGGGATGGACGTCGACGCCTTCGCGCCCGGCCTCTCCTTCTTCTTCGACGCGCACCTCGACTTCTTCGAGGAGATCGCCAAGTTCCGCGCCGCACGCCGGATCTGGGCCCGCTGGATGAAGGAGGTCTACGGGGCGAAGAGCGAGAAGTCCATGTGGCTGCGCTTCCACACCCAGACCGCCGGTGTCTCGCTGACCGCGCAGCAGCCGTACAACAACGTCGTGCGCACCGCCGTGGAGGCCCTGGCGGCCGTGCTTGGCGGCACGAACTCGCTGCACACCAACGCCCTCGACGAGACCCTCGCCCTGCCGAGCGAGCAGGCGGCCGAGATCGCCCTGCGCACGCAGCAGGTGCTGATGGAGGAGACGGGCGTGGCCAACGTGGCGGACCCGCTGGGCGGCTCCTGGTTCGTGGAGCAGCTCACCGACCGCATCGAGGCCGAGGCCGAGAAGATCTTCGAGCAGATCAAGGAGCGCGGTCTGCGCGCCCACCCCGACGGGCAGCACCCGATCGGGCCGATCACCTCGGGCATCCTGCGCGGCATCGAGGACGGCTGGTTCACCGGCGAGATCGCCGAATCGGCCTTCCAGTACCAGCGGTCGCTGGAGAAGGGCGACAAGCGCGTCGTCGGCGTCAACGTGCACCACGGGTCGGTCACGGGTGACCTGGAGATCCTCCGGGTCAGCCACGAGGTGGAGACCGTCCAGGTGCGGGAGCTGGCGGCCCGCAAGGCCCGCCGCGACGACGCCAAGGTCGACGCGGCGCTGAAGACGATGCTGGACGCCGCCCGGGACGGGACGAACATGATCCCGGCCATGCTGGACGCGGTGCGGGCCGAGGCCACGATGGGCGAGATCTGCAACGTCCTGCGCGACGAGTGGGGCACGTACACCGAGCCGCCGGGCTTCTAGGTCCGGCGGGGTGAGACGGCCGGTCGTGGCGCCCGTACGGTGGCGCCATGACCGGCCTTCCTGTTCCCGTACGGGGCGTCAGCGCGCGCGTGGTGATGAACAAGGGCGGCTGCGGGGGCCACTACGCCTACGTCGTCGTCGACTTCGAGCCACCGGGGCCGGCCGGGACGGAGATCCTGAACCTGGCGCGGGAGGACCGGCTGCCCGCCGAGTTCCTCGCGGCGGTGCGGGACGGCATCGAGCTGGGGCTGGACGGGGTCGAGGCCGCGGCCTTGATCACCGACGGCGGCGTCTACTGGCCGGACGCCCGCGACATCGGCTACCGCACGGCCGGGGCCCAAGCGGCCCGGGGCGCGCTTGTCGCGGCCGGTCTGCGGCCCGAGGAAGAGGCCGACGCGCTGCGCTGGGCGAGCTGGCCGGGCCGTCGGCGGCCCTGGCCGGGGGAGAACCCGCGGGCCGCGGCGCTGGCGGAGCAGGTCCTGGAATCCCGGCGCCGCTCGGGGGCGTGGACCTTCTGACGGCGCGGCGGCAGCGGGCGGTCGGGTGGGTTCGGGCGACGGCCCGGGTTCAGGCGACGGCCGGGCCGCGCAGGCCGTGCATCAGCAGGGCCGTGAAGGTGGCCACCCAGAGCTCGTCCACCGGTTCGGAGCTCACCAGGGCGCGGTGCACCACCGTGCCCGCGATCACGTCGAAGATCAGGTCCGTGGTGCGGCCCGCGAGGGACTCGTCCTCCTCGTACGGGAGTTCGCCACGGGCCTGGGCCCGTTCGCGACCCAGTACGACGAGACGTTTCTGCCGGTCCACGATCGCCGACCGGATCCGGTCGCGCAGGGCCTCGTCCCGGGTGGACTCGGCGACGACCGCCATCAGGGCGGTACGGGCCTCCGGGCGCCGCAGCAGCTCCGCGAACTGCAGCACCACGTTTTCGATGTCCGCTTCGAGGGAGCCCCGGTCCGGGAGTTCGAGGGCGTCGAAGAGCTCTGCGACCGCGTCCACGACCAGCTCGTTCTTGCCCGCCCAGCGCCGGTAGAGGGTGGTCTTGGCGACCCCCGCCCGGGCGGACACGTCCCCCATCGTCAGCTTCGACCAGCCCAGCTCGACGAGCGCGTCCCGGGTCGCGGCGAGGATCGCGGCGTCCGCGGCGGCACTGCGGGGACGACCGGTGCGGCCGGGGCTGGGGTTGCGCATGGCCGAGACCATACCCGCCGGTAGGCAAAAGGGCCGCTGTGGTTCAGATCACGGGACCGGAAGGGGCGCGGGGGGCCGCCGGGGGAGTTACGCTACGGCTCGTAGCGTAAGAGCGACAACCACGCGAAGAGCTACAGGCGCCAGGTGGGGACCCGGCGCCGTTCAACATCACGATCGCGACGGTACGGCGGCACGGCCAATTCACGCGATCTTTTTCGTCGGCGCGCGCACACGGGGGAGGATGTACGCATGCAGCCCAGAAACATGTCCATGAGCGGCGTCGTCGACCTCGCCGCGGTGAAGGCGGCCGGCGAGGCCAAGGCCAAGGCCGAGCAGGCCCGCGCCGAAGCGGCGAACCGGGCCGGCGGGGCCGGTGGGGCGGGTCCGTCCGCCGGTGCCGTGCCGCCGTCGGCGCTCGTCATCGACGTAGACGAGGCCGGTTTTGAAAGCGATGTGCTCCAGCTCTCCGCAGAGGTTCCGGTCGTCCTGGACTTCTGGGCCGAGTGGTGCCAGCCGTGCAAGCAGCTCAGTCCGCTGCTGGAGCGCCTGATCACCGAGGCCAACGGCCGCCTCGTGCTCGCCAAGATCGACGTCGACGCCAATCAGATGCTCATGCAGCAGTTCCAGATCCAGGGCATCCCGGCCGTCTTCGCCGTGGTCGCGGGCCAGGTGCTGCCGCTGTTCCAGGGCGTGGTTCCCGAGCAGCAGATCCGCGAGACCTTCGCCCAGCTCGTCCAGGTCGCCGAGGACCGCTTCGGGATCATCGGCATCGAGGTGGACCCGGACGCGGAGGGGGCCGGTGCGGCCGCCACCGACGCGGACGAGATCCCGGCCGGCCCGCACGACGCCCTGCTGGAGGCGGCCGTCGTCGCGCTCGACGCCGGTGACCTCGGCGGCGCGGTCCAGGCGTACAAGAACGTGCTCGCGGACGACCCGGGCAACACCGAGGCCAAGCTGGGCCTGGCCCAGGCGGAGCTCCTCGCTCGGGTCCAGCACATGAACCCGCAGGCGGTGCGGGCCGCGGCGGCCGAGAACCCGCGCGACCCGGCGGCGCAGATCGCCGCGGCCGACCTCGACCTGGTCGGCGGTCACGTGGAGGACGCCTTCGGGCGCCTGGTGGACACCGTCCGCGTCACGTTCGGTGAGGACCGGGACGCCGTGCGACTGCGGCTGCTGGAGCTGTTCGAGGTCATCGGCGCGGACGACCCGCGGGTCTCCGCGGCGCGCACGGCGCTCGCGCGGGTGCTCTTCTAGGCCGCCGTCCGGACCGGCTCCGCGGCCGTTCCGGGGCCTGCGCCGCGCGCCGCCCGTACGCCACCGGGTCGCCGGCGATTTGTTGACACGTAGATAAACAGCGGCCGCGCTTTGCCAAAACTTGGCAATCGCGGCCGCTGTTACTCGCAGTAAATCGAACCCCGTGAACTGTCCGGTGTGTTCGCCATTCGTCCGTTCTGTCGTGGCCCTGGGTGGCACCCTGTGTTGCTGCCCGACGGCGACGGGTCGTCCTCAGGTTATCTGGCCGTTACCCGCCAGTAACGAACCCCCTTGTGCCCCGGCCTGGAATGGACCACGATCGGCGACGCTCGGTCCTTCCCGCAGAGCCGCTCACTCGGAGCCGCGGTGGAGGGTCCCCACCGAGCCGGCCTGTGGCAGTGGCACCGGCCGTGGGACAGGGGGGTCTCTGCCACACCGGCGGGGCCTGTCCTCCAGGTTGCGCGAACGCGTGGCCCAGTGGTTGTCGCTCGGGGGTGATCGCCGGTGTATCGGACGTGGCACAGCCGCGGCCCGGCCGCCTGCGCTCCTTCCCGAGGACGTAGCACTTCTCCCATCCCAGGACGGGCACGGCCCGGACCGGAGATGTACGTCCGAGAAGGAGGAACGAAATGAGTTCTCAGGTTCGTGGCGGGACCAGATGGAAGCGCTTCGCGCTCGTCATGGTGCCGAGCATCGCGGCCACGGCCGCGGTCGGTGTGGGTCTGGCGCAGGGTGCCCTCGCGGCGTCGTTCAGCGTCTCCGGCCAGGACTTCAAGGTCTCGGCCGACAAGCTCGACGGTCAAAACCTGATCCAGTACGGCGGTGTCGCCGAGGGACACGACCTCAAGGGCAACGCCCAGCACCACCCGGTCACCATCTCCGGGTTCAGCAACGCCAAGATCACCAACATGTGCCAGTCCCTGGTCACCCCGACTCCGCTGGGCAACATCACGCTCCAGCTGAAGACCGGTCACAAGGGCACCCCGGCCGAAGCCAGCAACATCTACCTGGATGTGGCCGAGCTCGACACCGACGCCGAGTTCACCAACCTGGACATCGGTGTCGCGGTCGGCGACTCGAGCCACAAGACCAAGCCGCAGGCCGGTACGGTCGCGAGCCCGTACGCGTTCTCGCAGCGTGCCGACCGGGCCGTCCTGACGAACGTGAAGCAGAAGGCGTGGGCGACCACGGCGGGCACCTTCAAGCTGCCCAACCTGAAGCTGCGCCTCCTCGGTGGCGACCAGCCCTGCTACCAGGACATCAAGGACTGACCGGTCCCCGTGCCTGACCGGACGGGCGGGTGGTGACAGCCGTTGCCCCCGCCCGTTCGGGCTCCACAGAGTTTTCAAGTACCACCGTTTCCAGGGAGCTGTTGTCCATGAACCCCCAGGCCCCGGTTTACGTTCGCGCAGAAGACGACGCCTGGCCCACCGTGGTCTACTACCACTTCCACGCCTGGAGCGGCCGCCGTCCCTTCTGGGCCGGGCTGTTCACGCTCCTCGGCGGCTTCCCGATCGCCTACTTCCCTTACGCGGACCTGCGGCTGGGCAACGTCAGCCTCGCGATGGCCACCACCGGCGGCGCCGGTGCACTGATCATCGGCGTACTGCTGATCACGCTGGGCCTGGCCCTCTGGTTCCAGGAAACCATCCGTGTCTTCGCCGGCGTGGCCGCGATCCTGCTCGCCCTGGTCTCGATCCCGGTGTCCAACCTCGGTGGCTTCTTCGTCGGCTTCACCTTCTCCATGGTCGGCGGCGCACTCGCCCTGGCCTGGGCGCCGGGGCAGCCGGTCGAGGAGGGCGAGGAGCCGGTGGCGGAGCCGGGCGTCGTCGGCCTGAGCAAGGCGGACGCGACGGCGAACATGGGCGCCCACGGCGTCCCGGGTCCCCACGTGACGGAAACGGCACACGCGAGCGAGACGACTGCCCACGCCGATGGCGGGAGGAACAGTGCGGGGTGACGAGACGCAGCGGGGCGTGGCCCCAGGCGCAGAGTCCCGTGTAGTGAAGGGGCCGCGCCACGCGGCGCCCAGGAAGTCGCTGCTGAACAAGATCCAGATACCCGTCGGCAAGACGATGGCGCTCGCGGCGATGCCGACGGCCGTGTTCGTCGGGATGGGCATGGCGCCGAAACTGGCCGTGGCCGACGACAAGGAGATCCCCTTCGCGCCCGGGCCGTGTGTGACGCGGTCCGACGAGCCGGCGGAGACCGAGTCGAAGTCCCCCTCGCCCTCGCCCTCGAAGACGCCTTCGGCGAGCACGTCGCCCAGCGCGACGCCCTCTCCGTCGGCATCGGCATCGGCCTCCGTGAAGGAGAAGGCGAAGCCGAGCACGTCTCCGTCGGCGGCCAAGCCCCCGGTGGCGAACGAGAAGGCCCCGGCCGCGCCCGCGGCCACGACGCCGGCTCCGGAGGCGACCAAGTCCACGAACCCGCTGGACCCGCTGGGTGTCGGCGACGCGCTCAAGAACCTCGTGGACGAGCTCGGCAGGCCCCTCAAGGACGCGACGGCGAAGGCGACCCCGACGCCCGCGACCACTCCGTCGGGCCCCGCCACGGCGGCCCCGACGCCGGACCCGGCCGCGGACGCGATCCGCGAAGCGGCGAAGAAGGCCGGTGTCGACGTCAAGGAGCTGTCCGCGGAGGTCAAGAAGACCGAGCAGGACCCCAAGGACGAGACGGGCGACGCCAAGGCCAAGGACGAAGCCGCGGACAAGGCCAAGGGCGACGCGTCCAAGGACGAGGCCAAGGACGAGGCCAAGGACGAGGACAAGGACGAGGACAAGGACGAGGACAAGGCCAAGGACGAGGAGACGAAGGACCCGGACGGGAAGCAGCCCTTCCCGTGCCCGACCTACGACGCCAAGGCGCTGGCCGACGCCGAGCTGGAGCAGGACATCCCGCTCCTGCCGGACGAGCCCTGGTACCTCGACAGCTCCAGGCTGACCCTCTACGGCCTGGACTACCACGGCATCGTCGAGGTGAAGACGGCCGGCGGCAAGACCAAGAAGGTCCTCAAGTTCACCGCGGAATCGCTGGACATCAAGGACCTCTACCAGACGGTCGGCGCGTCGGGGAACGTCGCCCACCTGAAGTCGCGTCCGGGCTCCACGTCCAAGATCCGCGGCGGCACGGTGACGATGTACACCGAGAGCCTCAAGGGCGACCTCTTCGACCTGATCCCGGTCGAGTTCACCCCGAACAGCCCGCCGCCGCTGAACGTCCCGTTCGCCTTCTTCACGGACGTCAAGGTGGTTCAGGCCGGCCAGTTCGGCGGCACCCTGACGGTTCCGGGCCTGAAGAACTACATCGGCCCGCCGGAGTAGTCCCGTACCGGGCACGCGCGAAAACGCCGAGGGCGGCACCCCGCATCACTGCGGGGTGCCGCCCTCGGCCTCTGTGCGGCAGAGTCGGTGCGGCGGGCGACGTCAGTCGCGGGCGTCGCCGCCCAGGTGGTGGACCCGGACCATGTTGGTGGTGCCGGGGACGCCGGGGGGCGAGCCGGCGGTGATGACCATGGTGTCGCCCTGGTTGTAGCGGTTCAGCTTGAGCAGCTCGCCGTCCACCAGGTCGACCATCGCGTCGGTGGTGTCCACGTGCGGCACGATGTAGGACTCGACGCCCCAGCTCAGCGTGAGCTGGTTGCGGGTGTTGACGTCGGTGGTGAAGGCCAGGATCGGCTGGGTCACGCGGTAGCGCGACAGGCGGCGGGCGGTGTCGCCGGACTGGGTGAAGGCGATCAGCGCCTGGCCGTCCAGGAAGTCGGCGATCTCGCAGGCCGCGCGGGCCACGGAGCCGCCCTGGGTGCGCGGCTTCTTGCCCGGGACCAGCGGCTGGAGGCCCTTGGACAGGAGCTCCTCCTCGGCCGCCGTGACGATCTTCGACATCGTCTTGACGGTCTCGATCGGGTAGGCGCCGACCGAGGACTCGGCCGACAGCATGACCGCGTCCGCGCCGTCGAGGATCGCGTTGGCGACGTCGGACGCCTCCGCGCGCGTCGGGCGGGAGTTGGTGATCATCGACTCCATCATCTGGGTCGCGACGATCACCGGCTTGGCGTTGCGGCGGCACATCTCGATGAGCCGCTTCTGGACCATCGGGACCTTTTCGAGCGGGTACTCGACGGCCAGGTCACCGCGGGCCACCATGACCGCGTCGAAGGCGTCGACCACGGCCGCCATGTTCTCGACGGCCTGCGGCTTCTCGACCTTGGCGATGACGGGGACCCGGCGGCCCTCCTCGTCCATCACCTTGTGGACGTCCTTGACGTCGTTGGCGTCGCGGACGAAGGACAGGGCGACCATGTCGCAGCCCATCCGCAGGGCGAAGCGGAGGTCGTCGACGTCCTTCTCCGACAGGGCGGGGACGTTCACGGCGGCACCCGGCAGGTTGATGCCCTTGTGGTCCGAGATGACACCGCCCTCGATGACGATGGTCCGCACCCGCGGGCCCTCGACCTCGGTCACCCGGAGCTCGACGTTTCCGTCGTTGATCAGGATCTGGTCACCCTTGGCGACGTCGCCCGGGAGGCCCTTGTAGGTGGTGCCGCAGATGGACTTGTCACCCGGGACGTCCTCGGTGGTGATGGTGAACTCGTCACCGCGCACCAGCTCGACGGGACCCTCGGCGAAGGTCTCCAGACGGATCTTCGGGCCCTGGAGGTCGGCGAGGACGCCGACGGCGCGCCCGGTGTCCTCGGAGACCTGCCGGACGCGGTCGTACCGCTCCTGGTGTTCTGCCTGGGACCCGTGGCTGAAGTTGAATCGGGCCACGTTCATACCTGCCTCGATGAGCGCTTTCAGCTGCTCATACGAGTCGACGGCGGGGCCCAGCGTGCAGACGATTTTGGAACGGCGCATGACTGGATCCTATCGGTTTGTTTCGTAGCGGAATATTCCGGCTGGTGGAAAGTCCAAGTGACTACTGGGTAACCAGCGCGTACGCCTGGGTGGCGATCTCCAGTTCCTCATCCGTCGGGACCACCGCCACCGCCACCCGGGCACGTTCCGCCGAGACCAGCCGCGGCTCGGGGGAGCGCACGGCATTGGCCTCCGGATCCAGCACCAGGCCCAGCGCGGCCAGGCCGTCGATCGCAGCCTCGCGCACCTGGTGGGCGTTCTCGCCGACCCCGGCCGTGAAGGTCACCGCATCCACCCGCCCGAGCACCGCCGCGTAGGCCCCGATGTACTTCTTCAGCCGATGGACGTACGCGGCGAAGGCGAGGCTCGCCGCCTCGTCGCCCTCGCCCGCGCGCCGCAGCACCTCGCGCATGTCGTTGTCGCCGCACATGCCCAGCAGACCGCTCTTCTTGTTCAGGAGCGAATCGATCTCATCCACCGAGAAGCCGCCCACCCGCGCCAGGTGGAAGACGACCGCCGGATCGACATCGCCCGAACGGGTCCCCATGACCAGCCCCTCCAGCGGGGTCAGGCCCATGGACGTCTCCACGCACACCCCGCCCCGCACGGCCGAGGCGGAGGCGCCGTTGCCGAGGTGCAGCACGATCACGTTCACGTCCTCCACCGGCTTGCCGAGCAGCCGGGCCGTCGCGCGCGAGACATAGGCGTGCGAGGTGCCGTGGAAGCCGTACCGCCGGATGGAGTACGCGTCGGCGACCCGGGCGTCGATCGCGTACCGCGCCACGTGCTCCGGCATCGTCGAGTGGAAGGCCGTGTCGAAGACGGCGACCTGCGGAAGGTCCGCGCGCAGCGAGCGCGCTACCTCGATGCCCGTCACGTTCGCCGGGTTGTGCAGCGGGGCGAGCGGGATCAGGTTCCGGATCTCCGCCAGCACCTCGTCGTCGATCACGGTCGGCCTGGTGAACCGCGTCCCGCCGTGCACCACCCGGTGCCCCACCGCCGCCAGTTCGGGCGAGTCCAGGCCCATTCCGTCCGCGGCGAGCTCCGCGGCCACGGCCTTCAGCGCGGCCCCGTGGTCCGCGATCGGGCCGAGCCGCTCCCGTCGGCCGGCGGCCGCGCCCGGACCCGAGAGCGGCTCGTGCACCAGCCGGGAGGTCTCCTCGCCGATGCGCTCCACCAGGCCGGCGGCGAGCCGGGACCGGTCGGTCATGTCGAGGAGCTGGTACTTGACCGACGAGGAGCCGGAGTTGAGGACGAGTACGCGCGATGCGGTCACGATGAGGGTCTTTCCTTGTCGCGGGCGGTGGGGATGCGGGGGATCAGGCGGTGGCCGCGGGCGCCGGCGCGCCCTGCGCCTGGATCGCGGTGATGGCCACGGTGGTGACGATGTCCTGGACGAGCGCACCGCGCGAGAGGTCGTTGACCGGCTTGCGCAGACCCTGGAGCACCGGGCCGACCGCCACCGCTCCCGCCGACCGCTGCACGGCCTTGTACGTGTTGTTGCCCGTGTTGAGGTCCGGGAAGATCAGCACCGTCGCGCGGCCGGCCACCTGGGACCCGGGCAACTTGGTCGCGGCGACCGAGGGCTCCACGGCCGCGTCGTACTGGATCGGCCCCTCGACGGCGAGGTCGGGGCGTTGCTCGCGGATCAGCTCGGTGGCCTTGCGGACCTTGTCGACGTCCGCGCCGCTGCCCGAGGTGCCGGTCGAGTACGAGAGCATCGCGATCCGCGGCTCCACCCCGAAGGCGGCCGCGGTGGCGGCCGACTGGACGGCGATGTCGGCGAGCTGCTCGGCGTTCGGGTCCGGGTTGACCGCGCAGTCCCCGTAGACCAGGACCCGGTCGGCCAGGCACATGAAGAAGACGGAGGAGACGATGGACGCCTCGGCCTTGGTCTTGATGATCTCGAAGGCCGGGCGGATGGTCGCCGCGGTGGAGTGCACCGAACCGGAGACCATGCCGTCGGCCAGGCCCCGCTGGACCATCAGGGTGCCGAAGTAGTTGACGTCGGTGACCACGTCGGCCGCCAGCTCGACGGTCATCCCCTTGTGGGCGCGGACCTGCGCGTAGTACTCGGAGAAACCTTCCCGCAGCGGGGAGGTCGCCGGGTCGATGAGTTGTGCGCCGGAGATGTCCACGCCGAGGTCGGCGGCCTTCTTCAGGATCGCTTGCTCGTCGCCCAGCAGGGTCAGGTCGCAGACCCCCCGGCGCAGCACCACGTCCGCGGCGCGCAGCACGCGCTCCTCGGTGCCCTCGGGCAGCACGACGCGGCGGCGGTCCGAGCGGGCCCGCTCCAACAGCTCGTGCTCGAACATCATGGGGGTGACGCGCTCCGAGCGGGCCACCGACAGCAGACCCCGCAGCTCGCCGGTGTCCACGTGCCGCTCGAACAGGCCGAGCGCGGTCTCCAGCTTGCGCGGGGTCGCGGAGTTCAGCCGGCTCTGCAGCGAGAAGAGTTCGGCGGCGGTGGGGAAGCTGTTGCCGGCCACCGACACCACGGGCGTGCCCGGTGCCAGCTTCGAGGCCAGCGTCAGGATCTCCGGGGTCGGCCGCTCGTTCAGGGTGAGCAGCACTCCGGCGATCGGCGGGGTCCCGGAAGTGTGCGCGGCCAGCGCGCCGATGACCAGGTCGGAGCGGTCTCCCGGGGTGACGACCAGGCAGCCGGGGGTCAGGGCGTTCAGGAAGTTCGGCAGCATCGCGCCGCCGAAGACGAAGTCCAGGGCGTCGCGGGCCAGCCCGGCCTCGTCGCCGAGGAGCACCTCGCCACCGAGCGCCCGGGTGATCTGGGCGACGGTCGGTGCGGAGAGCGACTTGTCGTCCGGCAGCACGTAGCAGGGCACGGGCAGCCGGGCGGCCAGCCGCTCGGCTATGACGTCGCGGTCCTCCGCGGCCACCCGGTTCACGACCATCGCGACGACGTGGCAGCCCAGGGTCTCGTAGGCGCGGTAGGCGTTGCGGGCCTCGGCGCGCACGGCCTCGGCGTGGTGCTTGGTGCCGCCCACCACGGGCACGACGACCGCGCCCAGCTCGTTGGCGAGGCGGGCGTTGAGCGCCAGCTCGTCGGGGAGGTTGGTCTCCGCGTAGTCGGTGCCGAGGACGAGCATGACCTCGTAGTCGCGGGCCACCCGGTGGTAGTGGTCGACCAGCCGCGAGACCAGCTCGTCGGTGCCCTTCTCGGCCAGGATCGCCGAGGCCTCCTGGTAGGACATGCCGTAGGCCGCCGCGGCGTCCTGATCGAGCCGGTAGCGGGCCTTGAGGAGGTCGAAGAGCAGGTCCGGTGCGTCGTGCAGCAGCGGACGGTAGACGCCGACCCGGCCCGTCTGCCGGGTCAGCAGCTCCATGATTCCCAGCTCGACGACCTGCCGGCCGTCCCCCCGCTCGATACCGGTCACGTACACGCTGCGCGTCACGCCCGTTCTCCGTCCCATGCTGTGGATGTCATGCCGTGAATGTCACTTTGCTCTGCCTCGACCTCTTGACAATACCTCTGCCAATGGCTAGGGCGCCCCCGGGGAAAAGGCCTGGCCGGGAGGGCCGAAGGGCCTTCGGGGTGCAGCCGGCGAAAACGTGCGGCGCCCCGGGCCCGTGGAACAATCGGACAGGCTTCACCATTACGCCCTTCATGTACGGCAGGAGACACAGCACGATGCGTATCGGAGTTCTCACCGCAGGCGGCGACTGTCCGGGCCTCAACGCTGTCATCCGGTCGGTCGTACACCGCGCCCTGGTCGGGCACGGAGATGAGGTCATCGGTTTCGAGGACGGCTTCAAGGGGCTCCTCGACGGCCACTTCCGCCCCCTCGACATCAATGCCGTCAGCGGCATCCT
This sequence comes from Streptomyces sp. NPDC091682, assembly GCF_044756625.1. Taxonomy (NCBI): domain Bacteria; kingdom Bacillati; phylum Actinomycetota; class Actinomycetes; order Kitasatosporales; family Streptomycetaceae; genus Streptomyces; species Streptomyces sp. NPDC091682. The sequence continues at coordinate 135,508 of NZ_JBIVTH010000006.1, forward strand.
CGCCCGTGGCGGCACGATCCTCGGCTCGGCGCGCATGGAACGCGCCCGTCTCCACGAAGCCGCCGAGAACGCCCAGGAGCTGGCGACGCGCTACGGCATCGACGCCCTCATCCCGATCGGCGGCGAAGGCACCCTGACCGCCTCCCGGATGCTGTCGGACGCCGGGATGCCGGTCGTCGGCGTACCGAAGACCATCGACAACGACATCTCCTGCACCGACCGCACCTTCGGCTTCGACACCGCCGTCATGGTCGCCACCGAGGCGATCGACCGCCTCAAGACCACCGCCGAATCGCACCAGCGCGTGATGGTGGTCGAGGTCATGGGCCGGCACGCGGGCTGGATCGCCCTGGAGTCCGGCATGGCCGGTGGCGCGCACGGCATCTGCCTGCCGGAGCGCCCCTTCGAGGTGGACGCCCTGGTGAAGATGGTGGAAGAACGATTCGCCCGCGGCAAGAAGTTCGCCGTGATCTGCGTGGCCGAGGGTGCACACCCGGCCGAGGGCTCCATGCCGTACGAGAAGGGCGCGATCGACCAGTACGGTCACGAGCGCTTCGCCGGCATCGGCAACCGCCTGGCGATCGAACTGGAGCACCGCCTCGGCAAGGAGGCCCGCCCGGTCATCCTCGGCCACGTCCAGCGCGGCGGCACCCCGACCGCGTACGACCGGGTGCTCGCGACCCGGTTCGGCTGGCACGCCGTAGAGGCCGTCCACCGCGGCGAATTCGGCAAGATGACCGCCCTGCGCGGCATCGACGTCGTGATGGCCCCGCTCGCCGAGGCGGTCACCGAGCTGAAGACCGTCCCCGAGGAGCGGATGTACGAGGCCGAATCGGTCTTCTGACGCCGGTCCGGGCGGCGCCTGCGACCCCGGGGCGGTCCTTCTACGCCGCACCGCCCGCGAGGTGCCAGAACCGCTCCACGATCTCGGCGAGGAACTCCCGGCCCGCGTCCCCGCTGCCCGCCTCGCCCTGGCCGCCGCCCCAGCTGAGCGTCGCCACCATCCGTGACTGGTAGTCGCCGTGCAGCTGCTCCAGCACCGTCTCCAGATGGTGCTTGGGGATCGGCAGCAGCTTGCCGAGCGGTTTCACGTAGGCCTGCCAGCGCGTGGTCACCGCACTGCGCAGCAGCTCGGCGAGTTCCTCGTGCTTGCCGGTCGCCGTCACGAACTGGGCCAGCGTCAGACCCAGCACCGTGGCCAGCGCGGCGGACTGTCGTTCGTTGCCCTTCCAGCGCCCGGTGTCCTCCATCTTCTGGTAGGAGCTCGTCTCCAGGCCGATCCGACGGGCCAGGTCGTCCGCCGCGAGCCCCCGGGCGACCCGGTGCTCCCGCAGGGTGACCGGTTCGGCGAGCAGTTCGCCGGGCGCACACCACAGGACGCCCGCGAGCGCCGTGAGCTCGGCGGAGGAAGGCGATATCTCGCCACGTTCCCAGGCCATCACGGTCTCGGGCGCGACGACGAGTCCGTACTGGGCGCGCAGGCCGTAGGCGACATGTCCGGGAGCCATGCCCAGGGCCGCGCGCAGGCGACGCGCGGCGGGGGCATTGAAAGGTGGGCTGGAGTGCACACCGCACACCGTAGAAGTGGCCAGGCTGCGGCGCCTACAGACCAAACAAACAAGCCCATACCTCGTAGGAACGTCCTATGAAGTTAAGGCCTTTCGCCGGGTTTCCGAGCGACTGTCCGGTAATCGGTGAGCCGGAAGATCTTTCCGTGTGTACGTTTCCAGCCAACGCCCGTCGATGCAATACCCCTCACACTCTTCACACCATGTGAACCGACCACCCCTTTTTTTGCGTGATCCTTTCCGGGGCCCTCGCGCACGGGGGTGGCGAGGGCCCCCGCCCCTTTCTCCCCTGCCTCGCCTCGCCTCGCCTCGCCTTGCCTTGACGCCGGCGTCAAGGAATACGGTCGCTCCATGCGCATCGGCGAACTGGCGGAGCGGGCCGGGACCAGCACCCGGACGCTCCGGTACTACGAGTCGCGCGGGCTGCTCCCCGCGCGGCGGGCCGGCAACGGCTACCGGACCTACGACGAGGACGACCTGCGGCTGCTGAGCCAGATCCGCACGCTCCAGGACTTCGGATTCGAACTGGAGGAGACCCGGCCCTTCGTGGACTGCCTGCGGGCCGGCCACCCGGCCGGGGACTCCTGTCCCGCCTCGCTCGCCGTCTACCGGCGCAAGCTCGCCGAGCTGGACGGCCTGATCGGCCAGCTGGCCGACGTGCGCGAGCAGCTCGGACGGCAGTTGGCCGACGCGGAACGGGCGGCCGGCGAAGCGGCCGTGCCGAAGTGCGAGATGACCGGATGAACGACCGGACGGACGAGAGGGACGGTGGCATGAAGGCCCACGGCGTGGCACAGGTGACCGAAGCGGATTTCGAGGCCGAGGTGCTCGGCGAGCGGGGACGGCCCGTCCTCGTGGAGTTCACGGCGGACTGGTGCGGCCCCTGCCGCCAGCTCGCCCCCGTCCTCTCCTCGATCGCGGCCGAAGAGGCCGACCGGCTCAAGGTCGTGCAGATCGACGCGGACAGCAACCCCGGGGCCGTCACCCGGTACGGGGTGCTGTCCCTGCCGACCCTGCTCGTCTTCCGTGACGGCGGGCCCGTCCGGCAGATGGTCGGGGCCCGGGCCAAGCGCAAGCTGCTCCAGGAACTGGAAGAGCAGCTCGCCCCGGCCTGAGCCCCGGCCCGGGCACCCGGCCAGGGCACCCGACCAGGGCCCCTGGCACGGGCCCCGCGGCCGCACCCCCGCGGCATCAGTCCTGTGGCCGGAACCAGACCGTCGCCAGCGGCGGGAGGGTCATGCGCAGGCTCGCCGGGCGGCCCTGCGCCGGCACCGGCTCAGGCCGCATCGGCTGCGCGTGGTGGATGCCGCTGCCGCCGTAGACCTCCCGGTCGGTGTTGAGCACCTCCCGCCACAGCGGCACCTCCTCGGGGACCCCGATCCGGTAGCCGTGCCGGACCACGGGCGAGAAGTTCGACACCGCCAGGAGCTGCGAGCCGTCCTGCGCGTACCGCAGGAACGCGAAGACGTTGTCCTCCGCGGCGTCCGCCTCCACCCAGGCGAAGCCCTCCGGCACGGTGTCCCGCTCCCACAGGGCGGGTGCCGCCGAGTACGTCCGGTTCAGGTCGCGCACCAGGTTCCGTACGCCCCGGTGGTCGCCGGCCGCAGCGTAGGAGTCGTCCAGCACCCACCAGTCCGGCCCGTACACCTCCGACCACTCCGACCCCTGGGCGAACTCCTGCCCCATGAAGAGCAGTTGCTTGCCCGGATGGGCCCACATGAAGCCCAAGTAGGCCCGGTGCGCGGCCCGCTGCTGCCACCAGTCGCCCCCGGGCATCTTGGACACCAGCGAACCCTTGCCGTGCACCACCTCGTCGTGCGAGATCGGCAGCACGTAGTTCTCGCTGAAGGCGTAGATCATCCCGAAGGTCATGTCGTGGTGGTGGTACTTGCGGTGCACCGACTCCTTCGACATGTAGCGCAGGGTGTCGTGCATCCACCCCATGTTCCACTTCAGGCCGAAGCCGAGCCCGCCGGAGTCCGTGGGCCGGGTCACGCCCGTCCAGGCCGTGGACTCCTCCGCGATCGTCACGACCCCCGGGCAGCGCCGGTACACCGTCGCGTTCATCTCCTGGAGGAAGCCGACCGCGTCCAGGTTCTCCCGCCCGCCGTGCTCGTTGGGCGCCCACTCGCCCTCGGCGCGCGAGTAGTCGAGGTAGAGCATCGAGGCCACCGCGTCCACGCGCAGGCCGTCCACGTGGAACTCCTCGCACCAGTACACGGCGTTGGCGACGAGGAAGTTGCGGACCTCCTTGCGCCCGTAGTCGAACTCCAGCGTCCCCCAGTCCGGGTGCGCGGCCCGGCGCGGGTCCTGGTGCTCGTACAGCGGCCGTCCGTCGAACTCCGCCAGGGCCCAGTCGTCGCGGGGGAAGTGCGCCGGCACCCAGTCGACGATCACCCCGATGCCGGCCCGGTGCAGCGCGTCCACGAGGAAGCGGAAGTCGTCCGGGGTGCCCATCCGCGAGGTCGGCGCGTAGAAGCCGGTGACCTGGTACCCCCACGAGCCGCCGAAGGGGTGCTCGGCGACCGGCATCAGCTCCACGTGCGTGAAGCCCAGTTCCTTGACGTACGCGGGGAGCTGCTCGGCGAGCTGCCGGTAGGACAGCCCCGGCCGCCAGGACGCCAGGTGCAGCTCGTACACCGAGAAGGGGGCCTGGTGCGGGGGCCGGGCGCCGCGCTCGGCCATCCACGCCGCGTCCTGCCACTCGTACCGGGACGAGGCGACCACCGAGGCGTTCGCCGGGGGGACCTCCGCCGACCGGGCCATGGGGTCGGCGCGCAAGGTGTGGCTGCCGTCCGGGCGGGTGATGTCGTACTTGTAGAGCGTTCCGGCGCCCACCCCGGGCAGGAACAGCTCCCACACCCCCGTCGAGCCCAGCGAGCGCATCGGATAGGCGACGGAGTCCCAGTACGAGAAGTCCCCGCTGACCCTGACCCCCTGGGCGTTCGGCGCCCACACCGTGAAGCGGGTCCCGGACACGCCCTGGTGCTCCATCGGCTCGGCGCCGAGCGCCTTCCACAGCTGCTCGTGGCGGCCCTCGCCGATCAGGTGCAGGTCCAGCTCGCCGAGGGCGGGCAGGAAGCGGTACGGGTCGTGCACCTCGATCTCGTCGCTGTCGTAGGCGATCAGCAGCCGGTACTCCGGCACGCCGGTCAGCGGCAGCAGCCCCGAGAACAGCCCGTCGCCCTCGTCGAAGAGCTCGGCCCGCAGCCCCTTGGCGACGACGGTGACCGCCCTGGCGTAGGGGCGCAGCACCCGGAAGGCCACCCCGCCCCGCTGGGTACGGGCCCCCAGCACCGCGTGCGGATCGTGGTGGCGGCCCTCCAGCAGTCGGGCCCGTTCGTCGGCGCCGAGTGCGGGCGCCGGCCGGACGCCGCGCGGAGGGGCGGCGCGGCGGGCCCGGGGCGTCCGGGCCTTCTTCGCCGCCGCCGGGACGGGTGTGGCTTCCTCGCGGACGGTCGGTGACGGCTGTCGTGCGGCGCTCACGCGAGCGGCCTCCTCGGGGGCTTCGGGTGGGGGTGGGGGGAGATGGAGCCGGGGGCGGACGGGGTCGGCGGCACGCGGTGGGCGGGCCGTACGGGCTCCGAGAGCCGCCGGATCGCGGCCATCGGGACGTGCAGCCAGTCGGGGCGGTGCCGGGACTCGTAGCGGGCCTCGTACACCGCCTTGTCGGTCTCGTACGCGCGCAGCAGCACGGGGTCCTCGCGGGGGTCCCGGCCGGTGGTGCGGGCGTAGCCCTCGCAGAAGGCGGCCCGGCAGTCGTCCGCCCAGGCGGGGGCGAACGGCCGGTGCGAGCGGGCGGCGTAGTCGAAGGAGCGCAGTATCCCGGCGATGTCGCGCACCGCCGGTTCGGGACGGCGCCGGTCGGCCAACGGCCGGGCCGGCTCGCCCTCGAAGTCGATCAACGACCAGCTGCCGTCGAGGGTGCGCAGGGTCTGACCCAAATGGAGGTCCCCGTGGATCCGCTGGGCGGGCACCCCCGCCCCCCGGGAGGCCGCCAGTGCGTCGAAGGCGCCCCGCAACCCCGCCTCGTAGGGCCGCAGCGCCGCCACCTCCCGGGCGGTGGCGGCCAGCCGGGCCGTCATCCCCGCGGCGAGCCGGGCGGTCTGCTCCGGGCCGAGCGCGACCGTGGGCAGCGCCGCGGCCAGCGCGCTGTGCACCTCGGCGGTGGCCCGGCCCAGCGCGTGCGCCTCGGCGGTGAAGTCGGCCCCGGAGCCGAGCCGGCGCAGCGCGAGCTGCCAACCGTCGTCGGAGCCCCGCAGGTACGGCTGGAGCACGCCCAGCGTCAGCGGTTCGCTGCCGGGCGGCTCGGCCTCGTACCAGGCGACGGGGGCCGGGACCCGGGCACAGCCGGCGGCGGCCAGCGCCCTGGGCAGCTCCAGGTCCGGGTTGACCCCGGGGCCGACCCGACGGAACACCTTCAGGATGAACGAATCTCCGTAAATGAGCGAGGAGTTGGTCTGCTCGCCGGAGAGCGGCCGGGGGGTGAGCCCCGCCGGGATCGGCGTGGCCGGGTCCCGGTCGAAGCGCAGCGGGCCGAGGGCCCCGGGGGAGCGCAGCCGTTCCAGGAGCATGGCCGCGAGCCGGGGATCGCCCAGCGCCTCGTAGACCGCCCGGCCCGCGTACGGGCCGTCCTCGGCATGGCCGATCAGGGTGGGGGCGAGGGCGGGCGGCAGGGACGGGCGGATGCCCAGCAGCAGTTGGTAGCAGTCCCCGTCGACATCGAGGAGCAGGTGCAGCAGGCCGGGGGTGGATCCCGGCGGCAGCAGTTCGGCCGCCGATACGGTCCTGAGCCTGCTGATGGTGCGGCCCTTGCCCGCGAACCAGCGCTGTGCGGGCAGCCAGGCCCTCAGCATCGGCTCCAGTGGAGCGATCCCGGCGGCCCGGTCGGCCGTCAGACGGCTCCGGGCGGATGCAGCCTCCGACATGGCGTCGCGTCCTTTCCCCGGGCGGTCACAGAATGCGCAGAGTGTCCCGGATGCGCGGCAGTTGCTTCTCCGGCATGTGCGAGTGTCGGGTCAGGATGGTCCGTACAGGGGCGGGCGATTGACCCGTTAGAGCTGCCCGCCCCCTGGTGCGAAGGCCCGGTTCGCCTCCGGAGCGCCGTGAACCTGACCTGCAGGTCGCGCTCCTTCGGCTCACTGGGCCCTGGACCGGCTCCCGGCTACGTGGCGCGCCGCTCGCCGCGCTGTTCCTTCCGCAGCCGGAACCAGTAGAAGCCGTGGCCCGCCAGGGTCAGCAGGTACGGCCACTCGCCGATCGGCGGGAAGCGCACGTCGCCCGTGAGCTCCACCGGGACGCGTCCGTTGAACGACCGCAGGTCGAGCTCGGTGGGCTGCGCGAAGCGCGAGAAGTTGTGCACGCACAGCACCAGGTCGTCCCCGTGCTCGCGCAGGAACGCGAGCACCGCCGGGTTCGACGACGGCAGTTCGGTGTACGAGCCGAGGCCGAAGGCCGGGTTCGCCTTGCGGACCTCGATCAGCCGACGGGTCCAGTGCAGCAGCGAGGAGGGCGAGGACATCGCGGCCTCGACGTTGGTGACCCGGTACCCGTAGACGGGATCCATGATGACCGGCAGGTTCAGCCTGCCCGGATCGCACGAGGAGAAACCGGCGTTGCGGTCCGGGGTCCACTGCATCGGCGTGCGGACGCCGTCGCGGTCGCCCAGCCAGATGTTGTCACCCATGCCGATCTCGTCGCCGTAGTAGAGCACCGGCGAGCCGGGCAGCGACAGCAGCAGGGCCGTGAACAGCTCCATCTGGTTGCGGTCGTTGTCCAGGAGCGGGGCGAGCCGGCGCCGGATGCCGATGTTGGCCCGCATCCGCGGGTCCTTGGCGTACTCGGCGTACATGTAGTCGCGCTCTTCGTCCGTGACCATTTCGAGGGTGAGCTCGTCGTGGTTGCGCAGGAAGATGCCCCACTGGCAGCGGTCCGGGATCGCCGGGGTCTTGGCCAGGATTTCGGAGACGGGGTAGCGGGACTCTCTTCGCACGGCCATGAAGATGCGCGGCATGACGGGGAAGTGGAAGGCCATGTGGCACTCGTCCCCGCCCTTCTCGTAGTCGCCGAAGTAGTCGACGACGTCCTCGGGCCACTGGTTGGCCTCGGCGAGCAGCACGGTGTCTGGGTAGTGCGCGTCGATCTCGGCCCGGACCCGCTTGAGGAGCTGGTGGGTGCGGGGCAGGTTCTCGCAGTTGGTGCCCTCCTCGGCGTACAGGTAGGGCACGGCGTCGAGACGGAAGCCGTCGATGCCGAGGTCGAGCCAGAAGCGCAGGGCGGAGACGATCTCCTCCACCACGGCCGGGTTCTCGTAGTTGAGGTCCGGCTGGTGGGAGAAGAATCTGTGCCAGTAGTACTGCTTGCGTACGGGGTCGTACGTCCAGTTGGAGGTCTCGGTGTCGACGAAGATGATGCGGGCGTCCTGGTACTGCTTGTCGTTGTCGGCCCACATGTAGTAGTCGCCGTACGGTCCGTCCGGGTCCTTGCGCGACTGCTGGAACCACTCGTGCTGATCGCTCGTGTGGTTCATGACGAAGTCGATGATCACCCGCATGCCGCGGGTGTGCGCGGCGTCCACGAACTCCACGAAGTCGGCGAGGTCGCCGAATTCGGGGAGCACGGAGGTGTAGTCGGCGACGTCGTAACCCCCGTCGCGCAGGGGTGAGGCGAAGAACGGCGGCAGCCAGAGGCAGTCGACACCGAGCCACTGGAGGTAGTCCAGTTTGCTGGTGAGCCCCTTGAGGTCCCCGACGCCGTCGCCGTTGCTGTCGTGGAAGGAGCGGACGAGGACCTCGTAGAACACCGCCCGCTTGAACCAGTCGGGATCGCGGTCCTTGGCGGGGGTGTCCTCGAAGGTGTCGTGGACGGGATCGTTGATCATCATGTGGTGGGTGACCCTCCGGTGGGCGGGGACGGTCGCAGAGCGGCCAGTACGTGCGCGGGCGTGCGGCCCGGCTCTAGGCGCACGTAGTTCGCCCTGCCCCAGTGATAGGTCTCGCCGGTGAGCTCGTCGCGCACCGCGAGGGACCCGTGCCAGTCGAGGCCGAGTACCGGCATGTCCAACGACACGGTCGCCTCCTGGGTGTGGTGCGGATCGAGGTTGACGACCACCAGTACGGAATTGGCTCCGGCGTGCTTCGAATAGGCGATCACCTGTTCGTTGTCGGTCGAGTGGAAGTGGATGTCGCGCAGCTGCTGGAGCGCGGGGTTGCGGCGGCGCAGCCGGTTCAGGGCGGTGATCAGCGGGGCGATGGTGGTGCCGGTGCGGTCGGCGGCCGCCCAGTCGCGCGGCCGGAACTCGTACTTCTCGGAGTTCTGGTACTCCTCGCTGCCCTCGCGCACCGGGGTGTTCTCGCAGAGCTCGTAGCCGGCGTAGACCCCCCAGGCGGGCGAGAGGGTGGCGGCCAGGACGGCCCGGACCTCGAAGGCGGGACGGCCGCCGTGCTGGAGGTACTCGTGCAGGATGTCCGGCGTGTTGACGAAGAAGTTCGGCCGCATGACCGAGGCGGAGGGGGTGTCCGCCAGCTCGGTCAGGTACTCGGTCAGCTCGGCCTTGGTGTTGCGCCAGGTGAAGTACGTGTAGGACTGCTGGAAGCCGACGGCGGCCAGCGCCCGCATCATCGCGGGCCGGGTGAAGGCCTCGGCCAGGAAGATCACGTCCGGGTCGGACTTGTTGATGTCCGCGATCACCTTCTGCCAGAAGACCACCGGCTTGGTGTGCGGATTGTCGACCCGGAAGATGCGGACGCCGTGGTCCATCCAGTGCCGCAGGATCCGGCAGGTCTCCTCCACGATGCCGGCCATGTCGGTGTCGAAGTGGATCGGATAGATGTCCTGGTACTTCTTCGGCGGGTTCTCGGCGTACGCGATCGTCCCGTCGGCCCGGTGGCGGAACCACTGCGGGTTCTTCTCCACCCACGGGTGGTCGGGGGAGCACTGCAGCGCGAAGTCCAGTGCGATCTCCATGCCCAGCTCGCGGGCGCGCCCGACGAAGGCGTCGAAGTCCTCGATGGTGCCGAGGTCCGGGTGGACCGCGTCGTGCCCGCCCTCGGTGGAGCCGATGGCCCACGGCACCCCCGGGTCCCAACTTCCAGCGGAAAGAGTGTTGTTCGGACCCTTGCGATAAGTCGACCCGATCGGGTGGATGGGCGGCAGGTAGACCACGTCGAAGCCCATCGCCGCGATCGCGGGCAGCCGTTCGGCAGCGGTCCGGAAGGTCCCGCTGACCGGGGCCTCGCCGGGCTCCAGCACCGCTCCCTCGGAGCGCGGGAACATCTCGTACCAGGAGCCGAAGAGGGCCCGCTTGCGCTCCACCAGGAGCGGCAGGGGCTTGGAGGCGGTCACCAGCTCCCGGTAGGGGCGCCTGGCGAACGCGGCGTCCACGGCCGGGTCGAGGGCGGCCTCGTAGCGCTGCGCGACCGGCAGGTCCTCGTCGCGCATGGTCACGGCGGCGGCCAGGACGGCCTCGCGCCCGTCGCGCTTGGGGATCCGGGCCCCGGCGCGCTCGTAGAGATCCGCGCCCTCCCACAGCATCAGCCCGGTGTCGATCCCGGCGGGAATCTTGATCGCGGCATGGGCCCGCCAGGTGGCCACCGGATCGCTCCACGCTTCGACGGTGTACGTCCACCTCCCCTCGACCTCGACGGAGACCTTGGCCCCCCACCGGTCGGTACCGGGGGCGAGTTCGCTCAGCGGCACGGGGACCCGCAGCCGCCCGCCCGGATCACGTAGGACGAGGTGGGCGGCGACGGCGTCGTGTCCTTCGCGGAACACGGTGGCCGAGATCTCGAAGACCTCGTCCACGACCGCCTTTGCGGGTCTGGCGCCGCAGTCGACGGCGGGGCGGACGTCCAGCACGGGAATGCGACCGATCATGATGGGATCACCTGGGGGCAGTTCGCAGGGCTCGGTGACAACAGGCCAGCCGTGAGCACGGCTGGTAGTGCACGCTCTGTTCGCTCTGTTTCTAGCCGCTCAGTGGACGGCTGGGCTGCGGGCATGGCCGCTCCTGTCCGCGTTCACTCGGGTGGCGGGGAGAGGGTTTGTGGGCGGGTGCGCCGTGCGTGTACGAACGTGTACCGGGGGAGCCCTTCCCACTCTCACCCCGCCCAATCCGCGCGCTCGGTTAACTACTCGTACGTAGTGGCACGGCCGATACCAAGACCCGGGTCGACATCCGCCGGGTCTCCGTCAAGTCGGCCGGGACTAGGTGACGTAGGGGCGGACGCGGCGCGGTGACCGGGCGCCGGCGGAGCGGAAACCACCTGTCCCACGGGCCCCGCGCGCCCCGACCGGAGAGCCGGTGAGGGCATCATCGGGAGACAATGGCCCGTCATGCCGAGAAGTGCGAGTGACCGGTGATCCGGGGGTATTGAACGATGCGGACGGCTCGGGCGGCCGCGCCGGAGACGAACCCCCGGCGGTAGTCGGGGGAGGTGCACGGCACCCGACGCCGCGGGCCTGACCGACGCCCCTTCGGCGACCGGACCAGGCTGGGCGCGGTCGCGGCGGCCGCCACGCGGCTCCGTCGGCGATCAGGGCCGGCTCGGCCCGCGACCCGGCGTCCCCGAGCACCGGCCCCTCCGGGCAGTCCCGTGCCACGTCCGACCTGTCATCCGTACGGGGGACAATGCCACATGGACTCGGAGGCACTGCACGAATCGATCGGCCCACAGCTGCGGGCGGCCGACCCCCGGCTGCGGGAGGCGGCCGCACGCCGGGTGGCGGACGTCGCCTGGGGCCCGGACCAGGAGCGGTACCTGGCCGACGCGCTCGCCGACGCCGTCGACCGCGAGACGGACCCGGCCGCCCTGGCGGCGCAGATCGACGCGCTGCCCGCCGTCGAACCGGCCCTCGGCGACGCCGCGCTGGCCCGCCTCGCCGGCCGCTGCGCCGACTCCCCGGTCCTGGCCGCGCTGCTCGTCCGCGCCTCCCGGCTGCAGGTCTCCGGGCCCGCGGAACCCATCGGCGACGCGACCAGGGTCGTCGTGCGCTGCCTGCGCGGAGCCCCGCACTCCGGGCTCGGCCTGCGCACCCCGGGCGGGACGTGGCTGGTGCTGGAGCGCATCGAGTTCTACGGCAGGGCCGTGGACCGGTTGGACCCCGGCTGCACGGCCCGGGTGTTGCTGTCCGGATCCGGTGCGCGGGGGCTGGCCGAGTGGGACCTCCTGGAGGCCGAACCCCGGGCCCGGGAGTGCGCACCGCGGCTGCGCTCGCCCGACCCCCGGACCCGGTGTTCCGCCGCCGCTGCCATCGCGGACTGGCCGAACTCCTGGGCGCCCGAGGTGGGCCGCTACCTGTGCGGCGCGCTGGCCCGGGCCGCGGTGCGGGAGCAGGACCACGACGCGCTGGAGTCCCACCTGTACGCGCTGCTCGCATTGGGTCAATTCCTGGCGGAACCGGCGTTCGCCCTGCTGCGCACGATGGACCGCACCGCCCTGCCGCAGGTGCTGCGGCCGTATCTGGACGACCTGTTGGAGGAGGACCGGGCCCGCAGCGGCCGGTGAGCCCCGCCGGAGGCGCCATGGCCGCAATGCGCGGGGGGTGACGGGTGCGGTGACGGCCGTATCGGCTGTTGGAGATTGTGGCTGCGACATGGGGACGGTCGAGTTCACTGATGGGGAGTAGCGTTCTGAGGGCCTAGGCCGGAACGGAACGGAGTCCCGTATGCCCACGCAGCACGACCCCGCACACACAACCTTCGGACAGCGCGCCCGGATCGCCAGAGAACGGGCAGGTCTCACCAGGCCCCTCGCCGCCGGTCTTGCTGGCCGCTCTCCCGACTGGGTGAAGGCGATCGAGAACGGCTCCATCGGGATGCCGCGTCTCCCCATGCTCCTGCGCCTCGCCAGCATCTACGGGTGCGACGTCACGGACCTGACCGGTGACGACCGAATCGCAGCGGCCACCTACACCAAGGCCCAGCACACGGACCTGCCCGATGTGAAGCGAGCCCTGACCACCTACCGGCTTCAGGCGGCCGAAGCCGAGCCGGAGTCCGCTCAGGTCCTCGGCGCGCGTGTGTGGCAGGCCTGGAAGCTGTGGCACGGCCGCGGCAACCATCGCGCCCGCATCGCCGCATTGCTGCCCGACCTGCTCGCAGATGCCCAGCACTCTGTACGGCTGCTGGACGGCCCAGCACGACGGCAGGCACTCGCCGCGCAGGCTCAGACCTACCACCTGGCTCAGCTCTTTCTGTCCTTCCAGCCGACGCCAGAGTTGGTCATGCTCACGGGCGACCGTGCGATGACGGCGGCGCAGGACGCCGACAGCCCGAAGGCGATCGCTGCGGCGGCCTGGTACATGAACCACATCCATCGGGACGCGAACGAGGCCGCAGAGGCCCGCGTCGACCTTGCCGAGCAGGCTGCCCAGCTGCTCCACCAGGACGACCCGGAGGATCTGGCGCGGTGGGGGCTGCTGATGCTGGCCGTGGCGCTGTCGTTCGCCAAGGTTGGCCGTTCCGGGGATGCCTGGCGGTACTGGGACCGGGCCAATGACGCTGCCGGCCGGCTCGGGGACGACTACGCGCACCCGTGGCTGATCTTCGGGCAGGGCATCGTGGACGCGTACGCATTGACCATGCACAACGACCTGATGCAACCTCGCAAGGCGCTGGAGATCGCTGCCGCGCTCGACCTGGACCGGGTGCCCTCGGCCACGCGCCGCGCCTATCACCTCATCGAGACGGCTCGCGCCCACGACCTCCAGGATGAGGGAGTGGCCGCGGTCGCCCTCTTGCAGAAGGCGCATCGAGAGTCGCCGGAGACCATCCGCTACAACATGCACACCCGCATGGTCCTGCCAGAGTTGGTGAAGGCTGGCCCGCGCATGGTCCAGGGGGATGCCCGGCAACTTGCGCAGGACATTGGCGTGCCTGTCTGAGGCGCCCTCAGAGGGAGGAACCCTCCCCCTCGGCAAGGGGGGAGGAACTCTCCCTGTCGAGCCGTCGGTCCGCACCTACCGTCGTCACACCACCCGCTGATACCGGTAGGGAGCCACCCGTGACCAGCCGCGTCATCCATAACTGCGCCCGTGGCGGGCTCAGCATCGACACCTCTGACAGCCCCAGGCCGGGGGTGGCGGCCATCCCCGAGCCCAGCCAAGAACTACTCGACCGCGCACTGGTCGGCTGGGAGCGCTTCCTCCGCACCACGGGCGAGGAGCTGTCCCATGAGTGAGTCGTACGAGTACGTGCCGCACCCGCTGCTGCGTCGCCGCGTACGCGATGTCGCGTCCGGCGGCGAGGGCGAGCTGATGGCAGTCATCAACGAGAACGTCTCGGACTCCGTCGTCTACGAGCGCTGGATGGAGCTGGCCTACATCCGGGGCGCGTCCGGCCGGGAGTGGTCGACCGCCGTAGCCAACGTTGAGTCGGCCGCCAAGTGACCGAGCGCGCTCGGCAGGCTCTGTTCGTCCTGTTCGTGCTGGGTATCCCCGTCGCCATGGTGGAGGTCCTGACCTCGTTCTGCGCATGCCGGTGCGGCCACCGCTCTGCGAAGAACCGGTCGAGGAAAGCCGTGGAAGCGGCGGCCGCCAATGACTGAGCCGAAGAAGCTGCGCACCATTTCGGACCCGTTCGTCGCGCTCGGGCCGTCCGGTGTGGCGGTACGGGACCGACTCAAGCACCTGACACCCGAGAATGAGACGGTTCTCCGGCTGGTCGGTTCGCATCAGGGAACACTCGCGTCCCGCGATCTCAAGACCCGGTGTGCGGATGGGCACGAGCACTCCACGGACAGGTGGGCGACCCGCAAGCGCGAGTTGACCAAGGAGTCGTCGTCGCGGATCGCCGGGACAATCACCAAAGCCACACACGATCAGTGGGCGCTGTCCCGTCGCTGCCAGCTCGCTCACATCCAGACTCTTGAAGCCGGTGTCCGCACGTTGACGCAGCGGCTCTCCCTGCCGATCGGCGAGAAAGGCACGAAGAGAGCTGCGGGCGGATACCGGTCCAAGAACGAGTGGTTCCAAAAGTCCCGACGACTGGCCACCCTGGAACACCGCCTGGAGCAGGCACGTACTGACCGGGAAGCAGGACGCGTGCACGTCGTTCGTGGTGGACGCCGTCTGCTCAACACCCGGCACAACCTGGAGAAAGCGCAGCTCACCGAGGCCGATTGGCGGGCACGGTGGGAGACGGAACACTGGTTCCTCGCCGGTGACGGAGAGTCGGGAAAACGGTTTGGGAATGACACGATCCGCGTCGCCCCCGATGGCGAGGTCAGCATCAGGCTGCCCGGCCCGCTCGCCCACCTCGCGCACGCCAGGCACGGCCGGTACGTTCTCGCGGCCAGGGTCGCGTTCGCGCACCGGGGGCAGGAATGGGCCGACCGGATCGAAGCGAACCGGGCAGTCGCGTATCGCATCCACCTCGACGCGCCCCGTGGGCGCTGGTACCTCACCGCGTCCTGGCAACGGCCCGTCGTGCAGACGATCCCCCTGATCACCGCACGGTCTCAGGGCATGGTCGGCGTGGACACCAATGCCGACCACTTCGCCGCGTACCGCCTCGACACCCATGGCAACCCTGTCGGCGATCCCAGGCAGTTCCACTACGACCTGACAGGCACTGCCGATCACCGCGATGCCCAGATCAGGCACGCCATCACTCGCCTGCTCCACTGGGCGAAGCGTGTCGGAGCCAGGGCCATCGGTCTGGAAGACCTGGACTTCGCCGCCGAGAAGACCCGCGAGAAGCACGGCCGCAACAAACGGTTCCGACAGCTCATCTCAGGCATGCCGACCGGCAAGCTCAAGGCCCGGCTGGTGTCAATGGCCTCCGAGAGCGGCCTGGTGATCGTCGTGGTCGATCCTGCCTACACCTCCCAGTGGGGAGGCCAGCACTGGCAGAAACCGCTGGTCACCCCACGACGCAAGATGTCCCGTCACGATGCCGCCGGCATCGCGATCGGACGACGCGCCCTCGGGCACCCGATCCGGCGACGGACGGTACCGCCCCTGCATCACCGGAGTGATGGTGCAGGGCATCGGACCGTCCAGGCCGGTCGTGATGTCCGAGGGCGTGACGGAAACCGCCCACCCGCAACGGACCACGCCCCCGGAGGCGTGTCGCCGAGCGGGAAGAGAACGCGGGGACCGAGTACGCCCAAAACCGTTCGGGGCGCGCCAGTGCAACTAATGTTCACTGATCAGGAACGGTGATGCGCGGATGCACAGCGTGGTGAGACTGCCCGGATCCGTAATCCCCTGCGAAGGTGGAACACGTGAAGGCTATCCGTCGATTCACCGTGCGCCCCGTCCTCCCGGAACCCCTGCTGCAGCTGACCGAGCTCGCGCGCAACCTGCGCTGGTCGTGGCATTCCGAGACCCGTGAACTCTTCCAATCCGTCGACCCCGAGGGCTGGCAGGCCGCAGGCGGCGATCCCGTCCGGTTGCTCGGCGCGGTCTCCGCGACCCGGCTCGCCGAACTGGCCGCGGACCGCCGCTTCCTGCGCCGGCTCGCCGTCGCCGCCGCCGACCTCGATGACTACGTGAACGGCGGGAGGTGGTACCAGAGCCAGGAGAACGGCGCGGAACTGCCCTCCGCCATCGCCTACTTCTCCCCGGAATTCGGCATCACCGCCGCCCTGCCGCAGTACTCCGGCGGCCTCGGCATCCTCGCCGGGGACCACCTGAAGGCCGCCAGCGACCTCGGCGTCCCGCTCATCGGAGTGGGCCTGCTCTACCGCCACGGCTACTTCCGCCAGTCGCTCTCCCGCGACGGCTGGCAGCAGGAGCACTATCCCGTCCTCGACCCCAACGAACTCCCGCTCGGCCTGCTCCGCCAGGACGACGGCACCCCCGCCCGCGTCTGCCTGACCCTGCCCGGCGGACGCACCCTGCAGGCCCACGTCTGGCAGGCCCGCGTCGGCCGCGTACCCCTGCTGCTCCTGGACTCCGACGTCGAGGACAACGACGCCGCGGCCCGGGAGGTGACCGACCGGCTCTACGGCGGCGGCAGCGACCACCGGCTGCTCCAGGAGATGTTGCTCGGCATCGGCGGCGTGCGCGCCGTGCGCGCGTACTGCCGGATCACCGGACACCCCGATCCCGAGGTCTTCCACACCAACGAGGGGCACGCCGGATTCCTCGGACTCGAACGCATAAGGGAACTGGAGCGGGAGCAGGGCCTCGGCTTCGACGCGGCCGTCGAGGCGGTGCGCGCCGGAACCGTGTTCACCACGCACACCCCCGTCCCCGCCGGGATCGACCGCTTCGAGCGCGCCCTGGTCGCCCGGCACTTCGGGGAGGGCGGCGAACTGGCCGGCGTACCCGTCGAGCGGATCCTGGAACTGGGCGCCGAGACCTACCCCGGCGGCGACCCCGGGGTGTTCAACATGGCCGTGATGGGCCTGCGCCTGGCCCAGCGGGCCAACGGGGTGTCCACCCTGCACGGCGCGGTCAGCCGGGAGATGTTCGCCGGGCTGTGGCCCGGCTTCGACCCGGCCGACGTGCCCATCACCTCCGTGACCAACGGGGTGCACGCCCCCACCTGGGTGGCCCCCGAGGTGGTCCGGCTCGGCGCCCGCCAGATCGGCGCGGGTCGTACCGAGGACGCCCTGTCGGTCGGCGGCTCCCCGCGCTGGGACGCGGTCGCCGAGATCCCGGACCAGGACGTGTGGGACCTGCGGCGGGTGCTGCGCGAGCAACTGGTGCAGGAGGTACGGGACCGGCTGCGCGCCTCGTGGCGCCAGCGCGGGGCCGCCGCGGCCGAACTGGGCTGGGTCGACTCCGTGCTCGACCCCGACGTGCTGACCATCGGGTTCGCCCGGCGCGTGCCCTCGTACAAGCGGCTGACGCTGATGCTGCGCGACCCGGACCGGCTGCGCAGGCTGCTCCTGGACCCGGAGCGGCCGGTCCAGATCGTGGTGGCGGGCAAGGCGCACCCGGCCGACGACGGCGGGAAGCGGCTCGTCCAGGAACTGGTCCGCTTCGCGGACGACCCGCGGGTACGTCACCGGATCGTCTTCCTACCCGACTACGGCATGGCCATGGCGCAGAAGCTCTACCCGGGCTGCGACGTCTGGCTGAACAACCCGCTGCGGCCGCTGGAGGCGTGCGGTACGAGCGGGATGAAGGCCGCGCTGAACGGCTGCCTCAACCTGTCCGTGCTGGACGGCTGGTGGGACGAATGGTTCGAGCCGGACTTCGGCTGGGCCATCCCGACCGCCGACGGGCTCGGCGCGGACGAGGACCGGCGCGACCACCTGGAGGCGAGCGCCCTCTACGAGCTGATCGAGAACCGGGTCGCGCCCCGGTTCTACGACCGGGCCGGGCACAGCGGGCTCCCGGTGCGGTGGATCGAGATGGTCCGGCGCACGCTCGTCTCGCTGGGACCGAAGGTGCTCGCCGGCCGGATGGTCCGGGAGTACGTGGAGCGGCTCTACACGCCCGCCGCGCTCGCACACCGGGCCCTGGACGCCGGGGCGGCCCGTGACCTCGCCTGGTGGAAGGGGCGGGCCCGGGCGGCCTGGCCGCGGGTCTCCGTCGAGCACGTGGAGACGCTGGCCGCGGCTCCGGTGGGCGGCACCGCCGAACTGGGTGCCACCCTCACCCTGCGCGTGCAGGTGGCGCTGGACGCCCTCACCCCCGAGGACGTGGAGGTGCAGGCCTTCGCCGGCCGGGTGGACCCGCAGGACGTGATCCGGGACGGGCGGAGCTTCCCGCTCAAGCCGGCCGCGGGGCCCGATCTGGAGGGCCGCTGGGTGTACGAGGGCCCGCTCGCCCTCGACCGTACGGGGCCCTTCGGCTACACGGTGCGCATCCTGCCCGCACACCCGCTGTTGGCGACCCCCGCGGAACTGGGCCTGGTCGCGGCCCCGGTGGAGACGGACGCGGGGGGCGGGGTGCTGCTGCGGTAGGCACCGTGGCGGTACCGGTTCAGGGGGCGGGCGGCGGATCCACCAGCCGCTCGCCCTCCACGAGCATCCCGGCCCGCTTGACGCTGCGCAGGGCCGGGATCACCTCCACCTGCCCCACGCCCTCCACCGCGCCGATCCGCTCGGTCAAGTACGTGTACAGCGCGTCGGTGTCCCGGCACACGACCACCGCCATCAGGGAGGCCGCCCCGGTCACGGCCGCTGCGAACGGTACCTCGCGGTGGCTCGCCAGCGCGGCCCCCACCTCCGCCAGCCGGGCCGGCGGGACGGTCAGCACCATCGTCGCCTCGGCCTCGTAGCCGAAGAGCGAGGGGACGAACTCCACGTCGAAGAAGAGCGCCCCGAGATCACGCAGCCGTTCCACCTTCCGGCGGGCGGTCGACTCCGACAGCCCGGTGGCGCGGGCCAGTTCCGGATACCCGGCGCGGCCGTCCCGGCCCAGCACCGCGAGCAGCGCGGATTCCGTCCCGTCCAGGGCGTACCGGTCCGGCCCGGGCGGGGCCACGGGCCGTTCCAGGGCCGCGATCTGATCCGGGCGCAGTACGTCCACGCCCGCCCACGAGTCGGGCCCGCCGAAGAACTTCCGCAGGATGGTGTGGGCGCTGATGCCGGTCACCCGGCGGGTGCGCGGCAGCTTCTCCAGCAGCAGGGTGTCCCGGTCCCTGCGGGTACGGGCCCGTGTCATGCAGTGGACCTCGGTGCCGCCCGAGTTCAGGGTCACCCACGCGATGTCCGGGCGGCGGGCGAGCGCCTCGGCCACCGGGAGCGCCGCATCAGGGGCGCACTGCACCCGCAGCCAGGACTCGAACAGGCCGACGCGGCTGCCCTGCGGCAGCCCGACCACCCGGACCAGACCGGCGGTCCGCAGCCGCCGGTAGCGGCGCACGACGGTCTGGTCGGAGACCTCCAGCACCTCGGCGAGCCGGCTGAAGGAGGCCCGGCCGTCGATCACGAGGGCGTGCACCAGGCACTGGTCGAGTGCGTCCAGCTGCGTCTCGTTCATGGTTTCCATCATGGCAGGGGACCTGATGAAGGAAATCCGGCAGGAGCGGGCCGCTGGATGGGGGAAGGGAGGCGAGCGGTGGGAACTTGAGGTCACCGCGGACTCGCCCGCGACCCCGCCCCTGCGCACACCCGAGGAGAACTCCCATGCGCAAATGGCTGCCCCTGACGGCCGTCTGCCTCGGGGCATTCATGCTCCTGGTCGACGTCACGATCGTGACCGTCGCCCTGCCCGACATGTCCGCCGACATGGCCTCCGACACTTCCTTCGGCGGATTCGCCGGCCTCCAGTGGGTGATGGACGTCTACGCCCTCGCCCTTGCCGCCCTGCTGCTGGGAGCGGGCTCGCTCGCCGACCGGATCGGCCGCCGCCGCGTCTACCTCATCGGGCTCGGACTCTTCGCCGCCGCCTCGATCGCCTGCGGGCTGGCCACCGGCTCGGCCGAGCTGATCGCCTTCCGCGCTGTCCAGGGCATCGGCGGAGCCGCCATGTTCGCCACCACCATGGCCCTGCTCAGCGCGTCCTACCAGGGCCGCGACCGCGGGGTGGCCTTCGGGGTCTGGGGCGCGGTCAACGGTGCCGCGGCCGCGGCCGGGCCGATCATCGGAGGGCTGCTCACGGAGAACTTCGGCTGGCGCTGGATCTTCTTCATCAATCTGCCCGTCAGCGTGCTGGCCGTGTACGTCACCCTCACGGCGGTGGCCGAGTCCCGCAACCCGCACGCCGGGCGCCTCGATCTGCCCGGCATGGCCACCTTCACCGCGGGCGCCGCGGCCGTCACCTACGCCGTGATCCGCGTCGGCGAGAACGGCTGGGGCTCGCCCGCCACCCTCGGCCTCCTCGGCCTGGGCGTGGCCGCCTTCGCCGCCTTCGTCCTCGTCGAACTGCGCAGCAAGCGCCCGATGCTGGACCTCTCGCTCTTCCGCAGCCGGATCTTCGTCGCCGTCATGGCCGCCGGACTGCTGCTGTCGGGCGCCGCGTTCTCGTACCTCATGTACGTCTCCCTCTGGCTGCAGTCCGTCGAGGGGATGAGCCCGGTCGGCGGGGGCCTGGTGCTGCTGCCGCTCAGCGCGGCCGGCTTCGTCGTCGCTGCGGTGGCCGGACGGCTGCTGCACACGGTCCCGCCCCGGCTGACCATCGGCGGCGGACTGCTGCTGATCGGCTTCGGCGCGCTGCTCCAGGCCTGGATGCTCGACGCGGGGGACGGCTGGACCGCCCTGGTGCCCGGGCTGCTCGTGACCGGCGTGGGGGTGGGTGCCGCGACCCCGGCGCTGGCCGCCACCGCGATGGCGGCCGTGGCCCCGGCCCGGGCGGGCATGGCGGGCGGCGCCCTGAACACCGCACGCCAGCTGGGCACCGCCCTCGGTATCGCCGTGCTCGGTGCGGTCTTCCACACGGGGCTGCGCTCCGAGCTCGGTGAGGGCGGCCGGGGGCTGGCGCAGACGCTGGCCTCCGGCGGCGCCGGAGAGGTGCTCGCCGAAGCCCCGGCGGGCGCGGCCCGCGAGGCGCTGACGGGGCTGGTGGCGGCCGCCTTCGCGAGCGGTCTCCGCGAGACGTTCCTGGTCTCGGCCGCGATGGGGCTGGCCGGTGCGGCGGCGGTCTTCCTCCTGCTCCGCGGTGGGACGCCGGCCGCCGCGGCTCCGCTCCCGCGGCCCCGCGCGCAGTCCACCCGGGCTCAGGACCCGGCGGGGGAACCGGCCGTACGGGACTGAGGTCGTACGCGGGGAGACCGCGCGGAGGGCCGTACGGCTAGGACCCTCATGGGTGAACCTTCGAACGTACAGGGCATGCCGAATCGATTCAGCGGGGTGCCGCGCTCCTACGCTGCCCGAGGATGCCACCGGACCGGTATCCGCGGAACCCGAGCAACCCGAGGAACGGACTCCCCCATGCGTCTTCGCTCGACCGCCGCCGCGTTCGTCGGCGCTCTCGCGCTCGCCCTGCCCACCGCCGGCCCGTCGGTGGCCGACGACCACGGCGAACGCGCCCTCGGCACGCTGCACTACCAGTACCTGGACGCGGCCGGCTCCGAGAGAAGGGGCCAGATCCGGCCCGCCGACAACGACACCTGCTACCTGCTGACGCGCACCTCCCGCGACGAGCCCGCCATCGAGGTGCGCAACGAGACGGAGTCGCTGGCGGTCCTCTTCGACAACCGCAGCTGTGACGGCGAGGCGGAGAAGGTGCTGAAGCCGGGGGAGAAGGCGAAGCGGGTGGAGGTCGTCTCCGTCTACTTCAAGCC
Organism: Streptomyces sp. NPDC091682; assembly: GCF_044756625.1. NCBI lineage: Bacteria > Bacillati > Actinomycetota > Actinomycetes > Kitasatosporales > Streptomycetaceae > Streptomyces > Streptomyces sp. NPDC091682. Next base: position 157,201 of record NZ_JBIVTH010000006.1, read on the forward strand.
GGTGACCGCGGAGGACTCGGCGACCGGCGGTAAAGGTGGCACCGGCGACACCGGTGGGAACGGCACCTGGCCGGGTCGGGACGACCGGCCCCGGGACGACGAGGCCGACGAGGACCTGACCGACGGCAGCACCGGCAGCACCGGCGGGAACGGCGGGAACGGTGGCACCGGCGGGAACGGTACCTGGCCGGGTCGGGACGACCAGTCGCGCGACGACCAGAGCGATCAGGGCGACCAGAGCGACCAGAACCAGAACCGTGGCGACGAGGAAGAGGAGGAAGACCTCCTGACCGCGATCTTCCGCGCCCTGGGCTGACGTACGCAATGGAACAGGGCCGCCCGGGGAGGGATCCTCCCGGGCGGCCCCGTGGTTTCACTGCTCAGCCGTGGTTCACCCTGCCCGGTGGGGTCAGAAGGTGAGCTTCCAGCTGTTGATGTAGCCGGTGTCCAGGCTGGCGGCGTCCCTGACGCGGAGCTTCCAGGTGCCGTTGGCGACCTCGGAGGAGGCGTTCACCGTGAACTGCTGGACGATGTTGTCCGCGCTGCCGCCGGTGCGGTTGCGCAGGTTGTAGACGCTGCCGTCGGGGGCGACCAGGTCGACCACCAGGTCACCGACGTAGGTGTGGACGATGTTCACGTCCACCTTGAGGGCGCTCGGGGCGTTGCCCGTGCGCGTCACGTTGATCGGGGACTCGACGGTCGCGTTGTCCGCGATCTGGTAGTCCGTGGTGTTCTCGAAGACGCTCGGCTGCGTGGTGCCGACCGTCCAGGTGAACGCCGCGGTACCGGTCTGGTTCTGCGAGTCGGTCACCGTCACGGTCACGTTGGACGTGCCCGCGGTGGAGGCCGTGCCCGAGATCAGGCCGTTCGAGGAGTTGATCGACAGGCCGGCCGGCAGGCCGGTCGCCGCGTAGCTCAGCGCACCCGGGTTCGTGCTCGTGGCCTGGACCTGCAGGCTGACGGCGCTGCCCGTGACGGTGTTCTGGTTGGCGATCGGGGTGACCGTGACGCCGTTGGAGATGCGGGATCCGACGGCGACGCCGGCCCACGCGTTGGCGACGTTGTTGTAGATCGTCGAGCCCTGGCCGTAGAGGTCGGCGGCGGCCTTCAGGGTCTGGACGCGGGCGTCGGCGTAGTTGGTGTTCGACTTGAAGTAGCCCACCGTCAGCGCGCGGAACCAGATCTTCGAGGCGGCGTCCCGGCCGATCGCGGTGACGGGCAGGTTGTCCGCGGTCGGCGAGTTGTAGCTCACGCCGTTGACGACCTTGGCGCCCGAGCCCTCGGAGGCCAGGTAGTACCAGTGGTTGGCCGGGCCCGAGGAGTAGTGGACGTCGATGCCGCCGAGGCCCGAGTACCAGCTGTCCTTGGACGATCCGTCCTTGCTGGGCTTGTCCATGTAGCGCAGCGGGGTGCCGTCGCCGTTGATGTCGATCTTCTCGCCGACCAGGTAGTCGCCGACGTCCTGCGGGTTGTTGGCGTAGAACTCGACGGCCGCGGCCATGATGTCCGAGGTCGCCTCGTTCAGACCGCCGGGCTCACCGCTGTAGGTCATGTTGCCGGTGACCGAGGTCAGACCGTGGGTCATCTCGTGCGCGGCCACGTCGGTGGAGGTGAGCGGCTTGTTGTTGCCCTCGCCGTCGCCGTACGTCATGCAGAAGCAGGAGTCGCTCCAGAACGCATTGACGTAGGCGTTGCCGTAGTGGACCCGGCTGTACGGGGCCACGCCGTCGTTGCGCAGGCCGTTGCGGCCGTGCACGTTCTTGTAGTAGTCCCACGTGGCGGCGGCGCCGTAGTGCGCGTCCGCGCCCGCCGTCTCCAGGTTGGACGGCAGGTTGTTGCCCCAGATGTCGTCCGGGCCGGAGAACAGCGTGCCGGTGCCGGAGCCGGTGCCACGGTTGAGGTTGTACGTCTTGTGGCTGCCGCGCGCGGCGTCGGTCAGGTTCCAGGTGCTGCCCGACTGGGTGGTCCCGAGGGTCACCTGGCCGCTGTACATCGTGTTGCCGGTGCCGGTCTCGATGGCCTGCCACTCGGTGATCTTGGCGCCGGTCTTGGCGTTGGTCACCACGTGGAGCTCGTTCGGCGTGCCGTCGTGCTGGAGTCCGCCGACGACGGTCTCGAACGCGAGGACCGGCGCGCCTTCGGCCGCCCAGATCACCTTGCGGGCGCCCTTGGACGCCTTGGCCTCCTTGGAGCCCTCGGCGCTCGCGGCGGAGACGGCCTGGCTCTCGGCGGCCGCCGGGGTGACGGTGGCGCTGGTGTCGGCGACCTTGATCTCGTGGTTGGTCGCCTTGGTCACGCTCTTGGTGACGCCGTCCTTGGCGTGGACGGTGAGGTCACCACCGAGGACCGGGAGGCCGTCGTAGGTGCGCTCGTAGGTCGTGTGCGTGGTGCCGTCCGCGTCCTGGACCACGTCGCGGACGACGAGCTTCTCGCCGCTGCCGAGGCCGAGCGCCTTGGCGGCCTGCGCGGTGGTCGAGTTGGCCTCGGCCAGGAGCGTCGCACGCTCCGAGGCGCTGAGTGCGCGGTTGGCCGCGCCCGGGTTGGGCTGGGAGGCCGTGGGTGCCTGTGACGCGGTGGCGTCGGCGGTTGCGGTGCCGGTCTGTATGCCGACGGCGAGCAGGGCTGCCGCAGCAACGAGAGCGCCGGCCGCGGTGGCACGCCTCTGGGGGGTGGACCTCAACGCAGACTCCTTCTGCAAGGGGGGTTCCGGATGGCTGGGTGGGCCTCCGGGCAGAGCAGGGCTGGTGCGATGAACGGTCGAAGATTGCCACTCGCGGCGGCAGATGTCAGGGCCGCGTCAAAAGGTTGGCCGGAAAGGGTTCGTTGTTCGAAGATACGTATCCGGTATCCGGACCATTCACCTTCGTGTGCTCTACCAGGCCAGCCAGCATGCGGAACGCCTGCTACCGGTTGCTAACACTTGCGCAACAAGAGACTGCGTTGACCCAAACGGCATTTACCGTACGGGTGTTTGTCGTACTGTTTCCCGGTGCGGCAGATGTTCGTTGCCAGGGGAAGCGATGGGCACCCGCCACTGTCATAGACCACGTGCCAGGGGGGCCCATGAGGCATGTCCATATTCCTGCGCAAAGAGTGGCCCGAGCGGCCCGGGAGTCTCTTGCGCCCGTACGGCGCCTCGGGGACAAGGCCCGTTGGTACCGCCCGGCCGCCGTCGCCGCCGATTTCCTCGGCGCCGCGATCCCGGTAGGACTCGTTTTCGACGCCGCGCAGCAGGTCCGACCGGTCTACTGCGCCCTGGCCGCCGCCGTGGCGTGGACCGGAGTGCAGGCGCTGCGCCGGCGCTACGCGACCCGAGCGCTCGGCGAGTCCCGCGGCGTCCTGCCCGTCGTACACGACTGGCTGATTCTGATCGGCGTGCTGGCCGTGGCGCGCGTGGTGACCGAAGAGGCCACCCCCCGGCTGTCCGCCCTCGGGGCCCTGTTGCCCGCTCTGCTCATCACCGTCGCCGTCCACAAGCTGACCTACCGCCACCTCTCGGCCGCGCGCCGCGAGGCCCAGGCCGTCAGCCGGGTCCTGGTCATCGGTGAGCCCGATGCGGCCGAGGACGTCATCGCGCACCTCGCCGCCCGCACCGACCACCCGTACGTCGTCGTCGGCGTGGTCCCGGTCGGTGCCGGGCCCCTCGCCAGTGGCGTACCCGTGGCGGCGCGGCTCGACGGAGGCACCTGCGAGACCCCGAACGGCGACTCGGCGGCCGTGCTCGGCGCCGTCGCCAGCCACCACGCCGACCTGGTGCTCGTCGCCCCCGGCGTGCGGATCACGGGGGAGCGGCTGCGCCGGATCGCCTGGGCCCTGCACGACGCGGGCCTGGAACTCGCCGTCTTCCCCGGGCTGGTGGAGGTGTCCGTCAAGCGGCTGGAGACCCTGTCCGCGGGCGGGCTCGCCGTGCTGCGCGTCGCGCCGCCCGTCAGCCGCGGGGTGCAGACCCTGCTCAAGTCGGCCCTGGACCGGGTGGGTGCCGCGGCCGGACTGTTGCTGCTCTCCCCGTTCCTCCTGGGGATCGTGCTGGCCATACGGTTCGGCTCGCGCGGCCCGGCCTTCTACCGCCAGCGGCGGATCGGCCGCGACGGGGTCCCGTTCGTCATGTGGAAGTTCCGCACGATGGTCGTGGACGCCGACGCCCTGAAGGCCGAGTTGTCCGGGTCGAACGAGAACGACGGCCTGATGTTCAAGATGCGCCGCGATCCCCGGGTCACCCGGGTGGGCCGGCTGCTGCGCCGCACCTCGCTGGACGAGCTCCCGCAGCTGATCAACGTGCTGATCGGCAACATGTCGCTGGTCGGCCCGCGCCCGCCGCTCCCGGAGGAGGTGGCGAAATACGACGAGGTCGAGCTGCGCCGGCTCACCGTACGGCCCGGGATGACGGGACTGTGGCAGATCAGCGGACGGTCGGACCTGTCCTGGGACGAAACCATCCAGCTCGACCTGCAGTACGTCGACAACTGGTCCTTCACCAGCGACGTCGACGTCATGGGCCGTACGCTCCGCGCCGTCGTAGACGGTCGCGGAGCGTACTGAGGGGCCCGGGCCGCCTGTGCGATCAGCTCTGCTCGCGCCACCACTTGTACGTGGCGGCGATGCCCTCCCGCAGCGGGATGCCGGGCTTCCAGCCGAGCGACGTCAGGCGGCTCACGTCCAGCAGCTTGCGCGGGGTCCCGTCCGGCTTGGACATGTCCCAGGCGAGCCGGCCGCGGAAGCCGGTCACCTCGGCGACCGTCTCGGCCAGTTCCTTGATGGTCAGGTCCTCGCCGCAGCCGATGTTGACGGGCTCGTCGCCGTCGTAGGTGTTCAGCAGCACGGCGCAGGCCGCGGCCAGGTCGTCCACGTGCAGGAACTCCCGGCGAGGGGTGCCCGATCCCCACAGCGTGACCTCGTCACGGCCCTCGGCGGCGGCCTCGTGGAAGCGTCGGACGAGGGCCGGCAGGACGTGCGAGGACTCCAGGTCGAAGTTGTCGCCCGGGCCGTAGAGGTTCGTCGGCATGGCCGAGATGTAGGAGGCCCCGTACTGCTTGCGGTAGGACTGGACCTGGACGATGCCGGCGATCTTGGCCAGGGCGTAGGCCTCGTTGGTCGGCTCCAGGGGGCCGGTCAGCAGGGCGTCCTCGTGGATCGGCTGCGGGGCCAGCTTCGGGTAGATGCAGGACGAACCCAGGAACAGCAGCCGGCCCACGCCGGCGGCGTGGGCGCCGCCGATCACGCTGAGCTGGATCTGCAGGTTCTCCTCCAGGAACTGCACCGGGTACGTGCTGTTGGCCATGATCCCGCCGACCTTGGCGGCGGCCAGTACCACGGCGTCCGGACGAACGTCCTTCAGGTACGCGGCGGTCGCGGCGGCGTCGCGCAGGTCGAGGTCGGCGCGGCCCCGGGTCAGCACCTCGTGGCCGTCGGCGGTGAGTCGCCGGGCGACCGCGGACCCCACGAGGCCGCGGTGGCCCGCGACGAAGACGCGGGCGTTCGGGGGCAGGAGCGGCAGCGAACTTGTCATACCGCCGATGATGCCAGTCCGCTCCCGCGGGGGTGGCAGTGGTCCACGGCCCGAGCCCGAGCCCGATCCACCGGCGCGGCCCCGGCCGCGGCTGACCTCCCGGTCCAGGGCGGCGGTCCGCGCCCGGCCGTCGGGCCGGTCGGGATTTCGGCCGGCTCCGGAACCGGGGGCGTGCCGGGCGGCGTCAGGACCACGAGACGGCGGGCGCCCCGCAGGGGGCGTCCGGGGGCGGCCGTGTACGGTAACGCAATCCGGCCCCCGGGCCGCGGCCGGGCCGTTCGGTGCGACGCCCGAAGGCCCGCTCCGCACCCACTCCGAGGCACCGCCTCACCACGACCGACAGAAACAACCAGCAAGGGGACCCCATGGGCAAGACCGCACTGATCACCGGAGTCACCGGACAGGACGGCTCGTACCTCGCCGAGCTCCTGCTCTCCAAGGGCTACACGGTGCACGGGCTCGTGCGGCGGTCCTCCAGCTTCAACACGGAGCGGGTCGACCACATCTACCAGGACCCGCAGACCGCCAACCGGTCCTTCGTCCTGCACCACGCCGACCTCTCCGACGGCGTCGCCCTCGTGAACCTGCTCCGTGACATACGCCCCGACGAGGTCTACAACCTCGGCGCCCAGTCCCACGTCCGCGTCTCCTTCGACGCCCCGCTCTACACGGGCGACGTGACCGGCCTCGGCGCGCTGCGGCTGCTGGAGGCCATCCGGGCCAGCGGCGTCGACACCCGCATCTACCAGGCCTCGTCCTCCGAGATGTTCGGCTCCACCCCGCCCCCGCAGAACGAGCAGACCCCGTTCCACCCGCGCAGCCCGTACGGCGCCGCGAAGGTCTTCGCGTACTGGACCACGGTGAACTACCGCGAGGCGTACGACATGTTCGCCGTCAACGGGATCCTGTTCAACCACGAGTCCCCGCGCCGCGGCGAGACCTTCGTGACCCGCAAGATCACCCGCGCGGTGGCCCGCATCAAGGCCGGTCTCCAGGACCACCTCTACCTCGGCAACCTCGACGCGGTGCGCGACTGGGGCTACGCCCCCGAGTACGTGGACGCCATGTGGCGGATGCTCCAGCAGGACGAGCCCACCGACTATGTCGTCGCCACCGGGGTGGCCGCGACCGTCCGCGAGTTCGTCGAGTCCTCCTTCACGCACGCCGGTCTCGACTGGACCGACCACGTGCGCTACGACCCCAAGTACGAGCGCCCGAGCGAGGTCGACGCCCTCATCGGCGATGCGTCCAAGGCCCACGACCTGCTTGGCTGGAAGCCGACGGTCCTGGTGGCCGAGCTGGCGCAGATCATGGTGGACGCAGATATCCGTCAAGTCGAGGACCAACTGGCGGGCGTGACGGTCCGTATCGACCGCTGAGGCCTTATATTTCCCCTACGGTTTGCCGTGTTCCGGCCATACTCCGCAGCTCTGCAGGGGTGTGGCCGGGGTAAACCTGCCGTATGTCGCTTGTGCACCCTCCATGCTGAACCTGTTGATTCCAAGTTGGTATGCAATGGGTCAAGAGAGGTGACCGGGCCTGCACGTGAGCCCTAGTCTGCGCCAGTACATATGGCTGTTCGGATAGTTCCAGCCATCAAACCGGGCAATTGCCCTGGGGGGCTCATGCGTAGATCCAGAGGGCTGACTGCCGCCCTCGTACTGTCACTGGCCGGTGCGGGCACCGGCATAGGCCTGGTGCTGATGCCTGAGGCGTCCGCCATCACGGCGCCAGTGGCATTCACCGCCGACGAGCTGCCGACCTGGCAGACGAACGGCGTCGTCTGGGCGATGGCCCAGGCCAACGGCACCGTCTTCGCCGGCGGCACCTTCTCGGCCGTCCGTCCGCCCGAGGGCGTGGCCGGCGCGGAGCAGAACGCCGTGAACTTCGTGGCGCTCGACGCCGCAACCGGCAATCCCACCTCCTGCAAGCTGGCCTTCACCATCGGAGACGGCACGGCGACCGTCCGTACCCTGGTCGTCTCGAAGGACAAGAAGACCCTCTACGCGGGCGGCAACTTCGGCGCGGTAAACGGGACCCCGGTCTCCAGCCTCGCCGCGATCGACATCGCGAGCTGCACCCCCAAGGCATCGTTCCACCCGAGCTTCCCCGCCACCGTGCGCGCGCTCGCCGTCACCGACGACACCCTGTACGCGGGCGGCGACTTCGGCACGGTCGAGGGCCAGACCCGCGAGCGGTTCGCCGCCGTGGACGCCTCCTCCGGTGCGCTGAAGCCCTTCGTCGCCAACGTCGACGAGCCGGGCCGCGCGGTCGAGGTCACCCCCGACGGCAAGAACGTCCTCCTCGGCGGCGACTTCTTCACCGTCAACGGCTCCAACAGCCACGCCCTCGCCGTGGTCAACGCCACCACGGGCGCGGTCACCAAGACATACAGCAACATCCCGTCGAACTCGGTCGTCAAGGACATCTCCACCGACGACACCGGCTTCTACACGGGTCACGAGGGCTCCGGCGGCGGCGTCTTCGACGGTCGCATCGGCCTGCGCCTGAGCGACTTCACCGAGAAGTGGCGCGACCGCTGCCTCGGCGCGACCCAGTTCGTCCTGCCGTACGAGGGAGTGCTCTACAGCTCCTCGCACGGGCACGACTGCTCCACCGAGCTGGAGTTCCCCGACGGCAAGCGGAACTTCCTGCTGGCCCAGCCGACCAACCACGAAGGCGCCGCCCCCGCGCCCGTGGACGGCTTCGTGCGCGGCCCCGGCAAGCTCGGCTGGCACCCCACGGCCAACGACGGCATGGACGGCACCGAGGGCATCGGCCCGCGCGTCATGGCCGTGGCCGAGAAGAACGACGTCAAGTACATGTGGGTCGGCGGTGAGTTCACCCTCATCAACGGCAAGCCGCAGTGGGGCCTGACCCGCTTCGCCTCCAAGGGCGACGTCGGCGCCCCGACCACCCCGGTGGCCAGCGCCTCCAGCGTCAAGCCCGGCGAGGTCCAGGTCCGCTGGCGCACCAGCTACGACGCGGACGACAGCAAGCTGACGTACCGCATCTACCGCAACGGCTCGACCACCCCGGCCGCCACCGTCACCGCCAGCTCGCTGGAGTGGGAGCGCCCCCAGGCCTCCTGGAACGACACCACGGTCAAGGCCGGCCAGAGCTACACCTACCGGGTGACCGCGACCGACGCCGCCGGCAACACCAGCGCCCTGTCGGCCGTCGCCTCGGTGACCGTCCCGACCTCGGTCCAGTCCTACCCGAACCAGGTCCGCACCGACGGCGCCGACCTCTACTGGCGCTACGACGACGCGGTCAGCCCCTACGTCGCCGACTCCTCGGTGTCCGGCAACCGCAGCGGCATCCAGCTCAACACCCCCGCCCTGAAGCAGTCGCCCGGTGCCGTCTCCGGCAGCACGGCGATGGGCTTCAACGGCACCAGCCAGCAGGTGTACAGCGACCGCCGTCAGACGGTCGGCAACACGTTCACCATCGAGACCTGGTTCAAGACGAACACCACGCGCGGCGGCAAGCTCATCGGCTTCGGCAACAACCAGGCGCGCAACAGCGGCTCGTACGACCGCCAGATCTACATGACCAACACCGGTCGCCTGGTCTTCGGCGTCTACAACGGCTCGACCCGGACCGTCTCCACGGGCCTGTTCGAGACGTACAACGACAACCAGTGGCATCACGTGGTCGGCACCCAGGGCCCCGGCGGCATCACGCTGTACGTCGACGGCCAGAACAAGGGCTCCCTGAACGCCACGAGCAACACCACCTACGCGGGCTACTGGCACGTCGGCGGTGACAACCTCAACAACTGGCCGACCCGTCCGACGAGCAACTTCTTCGCGGGTCAGCTCGACGAGACGGCCGTCTACCCGTCGGCGCTCACCCAGGCCCAGGTCAAGAGCCACTTCGACCTGGCCAAGGCGCCCACCGACACGGTCTCCGCGGTCAAGACGACCGAGGACACCTACGTCAACCAGGGCGCTCCGAGCACCGCCTACGGCACGTCCACCTCGCTCGCGGTGCGCGGCAGCGGCTCGCTGTACGAGACGTACATGCGCTTCAACCTGCCGGCCGCCCCGGCCGGCCAGGTCCTGAAGTCCGCCTCGCTGCAGATCAAGACCAGCACGCAGGCGAACTCCGGCACCACCGACACCGTCAAGGTGGTCCCGGTGACCGGCAACTGGACCGGCGCGGGTACGACCTTCACCACCAAGCCCACCCTCGGCACCACCCCGCTCGGCACCATCGCGGGCGTGCCGGAGGGCTCCGCGGTCCACAACGTGGAGCTGGACACCGCCACGGTCTCCGCGGCGCTGGGCACCAGTTACGGCCTGGGCCTGACGAGCACGGGCACCGACCCGCTGTGGATCTGGTCCGCCGAGGCCACGGCCGCGGAGGGCACTCCGCAGCTGGTCCTCACCTTCGGCGCGAAGTAAGCGACGGAAACCGAAACAACCGCCTGACGGCGTGCGGGGTCCGGCCCTCTGTGGCCGGGCCCCGCTGCACACCCCCTTGAGTACGGGAGCCTTCCGATGTACCGACGCTCCGCAGCGGCTGCTGTCCTGCTGGCCGCCGCCCTGACGCTGACCGCCTGCAGTTCCGGCGGTGACAAGGCCGACGCCGGCGCCGAGCCGAAGCCCCCGGCCTCGTCGTCGGCCCCCGACCCGGCGGATGCTCCGCAGCCGTCGACCGACCCGAACGCGAAGCCGACCGGCCCCGTCCTGCCGGACGCGAAGATCACTCCGAAGACGGGCAGCTTCACGGCGGAGGAGAAGAAGTACCTGAGCGGGCGGGTCCCCGACAAGGTGGACCCGGCGTCCGTGCTGCAGGGCGGCCAGGACGCCTGCCAGCGGGTGCAGCGCACCGCGAAGCACGACAAGGACGCGGCGACCGGAGCCGTCATCACCGGCGAGATCCCGGGCGCCAAGGACGCGATCACCCTCCTGTGCCCGGACCAGAAGCCGATCCTCGCCGCGGCGGAGAAGGGCTTCCCCGAAGGCCCCCGGCCCTCGCCCGCGGCGGGCAGCTACCGGGCGCTCACCCAGGCCACGAACTGCACCTGGGAAGCCAAGGGCAAGGACGGCGCCACCCTCGCCTCGGGCCCCGAGACCCCGCCCAAGGCGGGCGACAAGATCACGGCGACGATCCCGGCCGGCACGGCGGAGTTCAACTCCTCCGGCTGCTACGCCTGGATCCCCGCGTAGCCGACCGACGACGCCCCCGAGGACCGGACTCCCGGCCCCCGGGGGCGTTTTCGTACCCCGAAGCCGGGTACCCGCGCGGACACAGTCCCGACAGCGGAAGGCGGACCCATGGGCATCGGCGGATGCATCGTCCTGATCGTGGTGGGGGCCGTCCTCACCTTCGCCAGCGACTGGGAGCTGGAGAGCGTCAACCTCGACCTGGTCGGCCTGATCATGATGGCGGTCGGCGGCATCGGCCTCGCGGTCTACACGAGCATCTACAAACGCCGCCGCGTCCCGGGCACCGCGATCCCGGTGGTGGACGACCGACACCGGGACGTCATCTGACGCCGCGGATGCATTTGTGCGCTCCGGCTAAGGGGCGAGTGAGATGTTGCCGACGGCCGTGGACCATTCGATGCCGGAGGCGGGCCGGATGTAGGCGAGTCGGACCCAGCGCTCCTGACCGTCGTGATTGAGTACGCTCTCGCACACGACGGCCATCAACCGGCCCCTTCCCTTCGACGCGATGTCTTCCACGACATGCCCGATCCACGGGTGATGCTCATGCCCGAACGAGCCGCCCCCGGTCATCGCTCCTCCTGCTGCCTGCCGTAGTGGGTGGCCGCTGCCGTGAGGAAGCGGGTCCAACCGCGTGCGGCGAGGGCGAGCAGGCGCGAGCTCGGGCCCGGCGGGAGTTCGGGCAGCGCTACCTTGCGGCGCCTGCTCGTGCGTTGCTGACTCATGGTTCGGACTCCAGGAGAGTGCGGAGCCGGAGGGTGTCCGGACACCCCGTAGGAAACCGCGCTGAGTAGTGGACGCATCACGGCCTGTGCGGACGTTCGGGGACGTCCGGAGCTACCGTTGAAACGTCCCGGCGTCCCACGGGGAAGGCCACCCTCATGGCGAACGAGCGTCTGCGCGCCTCGATCTCGGCGAACTCCGCCACCATCCAGTCGGTTGCTGTGCAGGTAGGGGTGGACCCCAAGACGGTGGAGCGATGGATCACGACCGATCGGACTCCGCACCGCACCCACCGATGGAAGACCGCCACCTTCCTCGGCGTGGACGAGGTCTATCTCTGGCCGTCGATCGCCCGGCAGGCCGAGACGGCGAGCGCTTCCGAGCTGGTGACGTACTACCCGCACCGAGGTGTCGTGCCCGCCGATCTGTGGTCATCCCTGATCGACAACGCCGTGAGCCACGTCGAGGTCCTCGTCTACGCCGGCCTGTTTCTCTTCGACGGCCATCCAGAACTGGCCGAACGGCTCTCCCGCAAGGCACGGGCGGGCGCCCAGGTACGCATCCAGCTGGGGAACCCGGCTTCCGAGGTGCTCCGGCAGCGAGGCGAGGAGGAGGGCATCGGCGCGGACCTCGCCGCCCGTGCGCGCATGACACGGCGCTACCTCGAACCCGCCATGGCGACACCGGGGGTGGAGGTCCGGCTGCACGAGACCATCCTCTACAACTCTCTGTACCGCTTCGACGACGACGTACTCGTCAACCCTCATGTGCTGGGAGCTCCCGCGGGCCAGAATCCGGTCCTGCACTTTCGCTACATCCCCGGCGGCCGGAGCTTCAGGCACTACATGAGGAGTTTCGACTACGCCTGGGATCGAGGCACTTCGGCCTAGGGTGGCGGTCATGGCCCGAGTGGACTACTTCGACGACCCCAACGCGCCGGTCGCGAACAGCATCGTTCCGTCCGTGACCGCGGTCGCCCTCGACGACGACGGCCGGGTCCTGCTGATCCACAGAACCGACAACGACCTGTGGGCCCTACCGGGAGGAGGCGTGGACACGGGAGAGTCCGCCGCCGATGCGGCCGTACGCGAGACGCGCGAAGAGACCGGGTTCGACGTCGAGGTGACCGGGCTCGTCGGGCTCTACACCGACCCGCGGCACGTCATCGCGTACGACGACGGGGAAGTCCGCCAGCAGTTCTCGATCTGCTTCTCGGTACGCATCGTGGGAGGGAAACTCCGAACGAGCAGCGAGAGCAAGGAAGTGGCCTTCCTGGCTCCGGATGAGCTGGATGCGATGCGGATCCATCCGTCGATGCGGCTGCGCATCGATCACGGGATCGCCGATCGGTCCGAGCCCTACATCGGCTGATTCGTCATCGCGGCGTCGGCGCGGGCGACCGCTGCCGCCAGGTACGGGACGGCTGCGCTGATCGCCGTGTGGACCTCGCTGCCCGGTGCGTAGCGGGTCAGGATCTCGTCGATGCGTTCGGTGAAGCCCAGCCGCTGACCCGCCGGACCCGTCGTCATGTCGGCGCAGGTCAGCGCGTCCAGGACGGCCGACTCCTCCCGCTCGTACACGGCGAGCTCGGCCGACAGACCACGCTGCTCGGCCTCGTACACGGCTCCGGAGTGGTGGGCGACCAGGCGGACGAGTCGCCCGTCGGCGCCCAGTGATGCCAGGTACCGGGCCCCGTCCAGGGGGTGGAAGCCGCTGTCGCGGAGCTGCGGCGCATAGCCGATGTCGTGCAGCCACGCCGCCGCGACCAGCAGCTCCCTGTCCGCCTCGGGCACGGACCGGGACAGCTCCCGCGCCCGCTGCGCGACGCCCTGGGTGTGCAGCCAACGGTCGCCCAGCGAAGGCAGCAGGGACTGCGCCAACCAGGCCGCTCCCTGCGGGGATTCCAATGGGGAAGAGGGCATGGCCCACACCGTATCGACGTGGGCCGCCCCCCTCAGTGGCGGATGCGCTCGTAGACCGGGAGGAGGGTGTCCAGGACCGCGTCCATGGAGAAGGACTCCGCGGCCAGTTTGCGGGCCGAGCGGGAGGCCTCGTGGTTCGCGGTCGGGTCGAGGAGGTCCAGGACGGCGGCGGACACGCCCGCCGGGCCGGGGTCGACGGCGCGGCCGGCGCCGGTGCGGGCGATGTCGCGGGCCAGGCCGTTGGAGTGGGTCACCACGGACGGGACGCCCACCGCGAGGGCTTCCAGGACCGACATGGGGAACGGCTCGTCCACCGACGGCAGCACGTACACGTGGGCGCGGCGCAGCTCGGCCAGGACCTCCGCGCTGGAGAGCGCCCCCGGGACCGTGAACCGGTCGGTGAGTCCCAGTGTCCCGATCCGTTCCCGTACGGCGGCCAGCTCGCCCTCGTCCGGCCCGGCGACCACGAAGTGCGCGTCCGGGTGGGCGGCGAGGACCGCCGGGGCCGCGTCCACGAAGTCCACCGGCCGCTTGCGGGCCTGCAGGCGCGCCGAGTACAGGACGCGCGGCGGGCCGCTGGGCGCGGGCCGTTCCTCCTGCGCCGGGGTCCCGTTGACCAGGCGGACCGCCTGCGCCAAGGGCGGCGCGCCGACCACCGCGTCCAGTCCCTCCCGCTCGTGCGGGGTCAGGTACAGCACCGCGTCCGCGCCGCGCAGCAGCCGGCGTACCGCCACCGCGTCCAGCACCTTGGCCAGCAGCTTCTCGCTCGGGTCCACCATGCCGTGGGTCTGCAGCACCAGCGGCTTGCCTGCCCGCAGCGCCGCCAGGGCGACCGGCAGCGTCACCAGGTCCCGGGCCAGGTGGACATGGACGACATCGGCGTCCCGCACCAGCCGGCCGGCCGAGGCCAGCAGGGCGGGCGAGGTCATCCCGCTGAAGCCGAGGGGGAGCAGCCGGCGGGCCGGGAACAGCTGCGCCGGAACGCCCTCCACGGAGGTCGGCCACGGATCGAAGCCCTCGCCGAGCGCGAGCAGCCGCGCCTCGTGGCCCCGGGCCCGCAGCCCCTTCGCCAGGTTCAGCGCGACCCGGACCGGTCCGCCGAACGCGTGCGAGGGGGAGTGGAGCGTGACGGCGTGCAGGACTCTCATCGCGGCACTCACTTCGGCTCCTCCACCGGGCGGCGGTGCCCGTCCTGGGTCTGCAGGGTCAACTCGGGCAGGTCCTTGTGGACCACGGCTCCGGCCCCGGCGACCGCGCAGCGGCCCACCGTGACCCCGGCGAGCACGGTCGCCCGTACCGCCACCCACGCGCCGTCCTCGACCACGATCGGGGCGTTGCGGTAGCGGAAGTCGGCGGCCCGGTGGTCGTGCGAGCCGGTGCACAGCATGGCTTCCTGCGAGACGCACACGTTCGCCCCGATGGTCACCGGCTCCAGGTTCAGCAGCCAGGCTCCCTCACCTATCCAGGTGTGGTCCCCGATGTCGAGCTTCCACGGCCACAGCACCCGCACCCGGTGCCGGATCAGCACGCCCTCGCCGATCTTCGCGCCGAAGGCCCGCAGCAGCGCCACGCGCACCCGCGCCGGACAGAACCAGCTCATGAACAGCGTGTTCATCACGGCGAACCAGAGCGCCTGCGTCAGCAGCCCGCGGCCCTTGTCATACCCGGCCAGCGTGAAGGAAGGAAGATCCCGCAACTGCCGCCCCCATCTACACTCCGCCATGCCTCCCCGGGCGCGGCCCGCTCAGACTAGACTGCCCGCGGACCAGGCACATCGGGTGGGGGCGGCAGTGACGACGGACATACGCAAGCCCCCCGCGACGCCCGCGAAGCAGCCGGTCCCGTCCCCCTTCGAGGACGAGAGCCTGTGGGGTCGGGCCACCCTCCCGCGCACGCTCCTCTCGCGCGCACTGTCCGTCCCGCTCGCACTCGGATTCACCGTCTTCCTGCCGCTGTTCGTCGCCGCCCAGACGGGCGCCGGCGTCCGCGACGCGGCCTTCTGGCTCCAACTGCTGCTCACCATGTACGCGGGCGCCCGGCTCTCCGCGATGGTGCTCACCAGCCGCCGCAAGCTGCTGCAGGGCTCCTTCTGGCTCTTCGTCTACATGGCCATGGGCGTGGCCCCCCTCGCGCAGGCCGTCCTCGGCCAGGTCCCCACCCCGGTCGTCGGCCCGCGCTCCGACCTGACCATCGCCATCGGGCTCGTCCTGCTCGGCTGCACGGCCTTCGACGTCGGCGTGCTGCTGGCCCGGCACCGGCCGGCGGTGCGTGCGGGCGGGTCCCAGAGGAACTCGAAGCCCGTCATGGCGCACCGGCGCCGGCTCCAGCTCCTGACGGTCCTGTCGTTCCTCTGCAGCGCCGTCTTCATCATGAAGCTGGGCGGCCCGGCGGTCTTCTTCTCCAGCCGCCAGGAGATCATCGCCGGCATCGAGGAGGCGGGCGTCTCCAACGGCGACGGCCAGGCCGGTCAGGCCCTGCTGCGCGGCTTCGGCACCGTGCCGGCCCTGCTCGCACTGCTCCTCTACACCCGCTGGTTGATCACCTCGAAGTTCGCCCGCCGCAAGGTGTCGATCATCGTCACGTGGGCGGCGCTCGCCTGCCTCAACCTGATCGTCAACAACCCGATCTCGAACCCCCGGTACTGGTTCCTGACGGTCATGTTCGCGCTGCTGTTCACCGTCTTCCCGGTGAGCGCGGCGATGTACCGGGTGGCGCTGTCCATGGCGGTGGTCGTCGCGCTCCTGATCTTCCCGTTCGCGGACCGCTTCCGCTACGACGAGAAGAACTACCGGCCGGTCGAGACCACGTCCTTCCTGGAGCCCATGGCCCTCAAGGACTACGACCAGATCGGCATGTTCGCGAACACCATCACCTTCTCGGAGTCGGGTCCCGGGCACTTCTACGGCCGCCAGCTCGCCGGGTCGATCTTCTTCGCGGTGCCCCGCTCGATCTGGGAGGGCAAGCCGCGGGACACGGGCGTGATGGTCGGCCAGTGGATGGGCACGGTCAACACCAACCTCTCCTCTCCGATCTGGGCGGAGCTGTGGCTGGACTTCGGGCCGCTGGGCATGGGGGCGGGGCTGCTGGGCATGGGGTACGCGGCGGCCCGCATCGACCGGCGCTACGCGACGCGGGCCACGCGGCGCAGTCCCCCGGGGAGCCTGATCTCGGTGGTGGTCCCGCTGGTCGCGGGCTACTCGTTCATCCTGCTGCGCGGGCCGCTCCTGCAGGCCTCGGGCCGTGTGGCGATCGCCGCCCTCTGCCTTGCGCTGGTCGCGACCTACCGCTCGGACAAGTCCACCACCTTGCGCTAGCCCTGCCCGGGCGGGCCGCGGTGAGGTCTGCCAGGACTCTGTCCGCGCCGCCGCTTCCCGGGGCTCCGCCCCGGACCCCGCGCCTCAATCGCCGGCGGGGCTGAAAGAGCCCGGGGTCAGGCCGCAGCCGCAGGCTCCGGTTCCCGTGAGCCGGCGGCGGCCGGGAGGCCGGTGACGCGCCACCAGGCGGCCAGGGCCTTGAGGGCCGAGCCGGCCGCCAGGCCCCACGCGGCGCCCGCAATGCCCCACACCACGTACCCGCCGAGCAGCAGCCCCACGGACAACAGCGAGAACACCACCTGCAACGACAGGGTGGCCTTCGGCGCGAGCACCCGCAGGGTCAGCAGCGCGCACGTGCCGAGCCCCATCGCGGCGTACTGCGCCCCCGTGGCCGGCAGCAGCGCGGACGCGCCCGCCCAGGTGTCGCCGAGCAGTTCCCGGCCCAGCCGGTCCGGCAACAGGTACAGGGCCGTGGCCCAGCCCGCGCCGACCGCAGCGAGTACGAGTCCCAGCGCGGCCGTCGCCCGCACCGTGGCCCGCTTGCCGCCGAGCCGGCCGAGCACCGGCGGTCCGAACGCGTTCGCCGAGTTGAACAGCACGTTCAGCGGCCCGAAGAGCGTGGTCGCACCCCGCAGCGCGCCGACGGCCAGCGGCGTCGCGAAGACACCGAGGCCCAGTACGGCGAGCTGGCTGGAGCCGTTGCCCACCGCGAACTCGACCACGAACCGCTGCCCCAGGTGCCCCCGTTGCAGGTACGGCCTCAGGTCCGTGCGGGAGCCGCGTGCGTACGGTCGCAGCAG
This sequence comes from Streptomyces sp. NPDC091682, assembly GCF_044756625.1. Classification (NCBI taxonomy): domain Bacteria; kingdom Bacillati; phylum Actinomycetota; class Actinomycetes; order Kitasatosporales; family Streptomycetaceae; genus Streptomyces; species Streptomyces sp. NPDC091682. The sequence goes on from NZ_JBIVTH010000006.1 coordinate 174,643, forward strand.
CCACAGTCCCACCGCCAGCGCGGGCAGTGCGGACAGACCCCACACCAGCACCAGCCGCCCCGCCGAGGCCCCTTCGGGCTGCAGGGCGAGCGCCGCGACCACGCACACCAGGCGCAGCGCGTCGGCGGCCAGCGCCCGCTGCGGGGCGCGCAGCGCGGAGAAGCAGTACCGCAGGCCGTCCTGGAGGAGCACCAGCGGCAGTACGAGGCCCAGTGCGAGGAAGGCGGTCCCGGTGGCCCCGGCCAGCGCGAGGCCCACCACCAGCAGCAGCGCGCCCACGGCGGCCGACGCGGCGGCGGTGAAGGCCAGCGCCGAGCGGCACGCGGCGCCGAGCCCCTCGCCCTTCTCCAGCACCAGGCTCTGGCCGACGTAGGCCATGTTCAGTCCGAGGAGCACGCTGAAGGTCACGTACACCATCGAGAAGTCGGCGAACCCGGAGGCCGAGGAGAGTCGGGCGGCCAGCACCAGGACCAGGATGTTCGTGGCGCTGGACGCCGCCTGGTCCAGGACCGAAGCGACGGCGGCGAGGCCGCGTCGGCTCATCTGCGGCCCATGCGGACGGTGCGCAGCGCGACGGTGTCGGTGCCGTCACCGGGGATGTGCTGTTCGGGCTCGGCCACTTCGTACGGGATCGGCTGCGGCGCGGACCGCCCGGGCTTGGGAGAGGTCCCGGAGCCCCCGGCGGGGCCGGTGGGGGCCGGGCCGGCCTTGTCCTTGCCGCGGCCGCGCTTCTCGCCGGGCAGCGGTGCGTGCAGCACCGCGCCGAGCACGGTGCCGCCGGCGCCGCTGATCAGCTCGCGGATCCGGGACAGGTCGGTGCGGTGCACGGCGCGCGGGTCGCAGACGACCAGGACGCCGTCGACGCGGTCGACGAGGGCGAGGGCGTCGGCGTAGGAGAGCACGGGCGGAGCGAGCACGACGACCGTGGAGTTGGGGGAGTCGGCCTCGGAGATCAGCCGGGTGGCGCGGGCCGAGGTCAGCGAGCGCGGGACGTTGCGCGCCTGCCCGCCCGGGATGAGGTCGAAGGATCCGGACTCCCCGGCGTCCACGACGAGCTGGCGCCCGTCGGGCCATTCGGTGTCCGAGTGACGGCCGGCCGCGTTCGGGCTGCCCGGGGTCTGGCTCCAGCGCGGCCTGCCGCCGGCGTCCGTCGGCAGCTGGCTGGCCAGGACCGGGGTGCGCAGGTCGGCCTCGATGAGCAGGACGTCCTTGCCGGTCTCCGCGAAGGAGGCGGCGAGGTTCACGGACACCGCAGCGGCGGTCTCGCTGCTGCCGCGCGGGGCGACGACGAGCAGGCGGCGCCGGTCGGCGAAGCGGGAGTCGTAGGCGAGGCGGAAGGCCACCGAGCGGTACTCCTCGGCGAGCCGGGGATCGGCCTCACCGGCGGCGAGCAGCGGTCCGCCGCCCGTGCGGTCCCGGGGCAGGTAGCCGAGGACCGGTGCGCGCAGGGCCCGGGCGACATCGCCCTCGGAGCGCGGGGCCGGATCGAAGACGAGGCGGACCCAGGCGGCCAGCAGACCGAGTGCGAGGCCGACGGCCGCACCGAGCGCGAGCGACATGATGATGCCGGGACCGTCGGTGGCGGTGGGTGCGGTCGCCGCGCTCGTGACGCGACCCGGGGTCATGTCCAGGGCTTCGAGCTTGGTGATCTTGGTGTTGTAGCCGCCGACCTCGCTCTGCAGGTCGGTCTTGGCGGAGCTGGCTGCGTCGCGTCCGGCGCCGGCCGGCATCCGGGCGATCTCCTTCGACGTCTCGTCGAGCTGCTTGGCGATCGGGTCGCGCTGCTCCTTGTAGCCCTTGACCATCTTGTCGCGGGTGGCGTCGAGGGCCTCCTGCCGCTTCGTCAGGTAGGCCTCGGTCATCGCGTTGGCGCGCTTGGCGGCCTCCTTGGCGGAGTCCGCGGTGTACGTGAAGCGCAGCACCATGGTCTGCGGGGGGTTGGTGACCTGGAGCCCGCTGCGCAGGGCGGCGAAGCCGGACGAGCCCACGCCGAGCTTCTTCGCCGCCTCGTTGGCTATGGAGGAGCTGAGCGCGACCTGGCGCTCCGAGCCGATGTTGATCGCCTTGTCCGGGGCGAGGCTCGGGTTGAACGGGTCGTCGGTGGGTGCGCGCAGGACGACGTCGGCGGTCGCGACATAGGTGTCGGCCGTGGAGATGCCGAGGTAGACGCCGCCCAGCAGACCGATCCCGATGCCCGCGCCGATGAGCCTGCGGTAGCGCAGGAGCTGCCGGAACTGATCTCTGAGGAGATCGGGTTCGTCGTCGACCGGTGCCGCTGCAGGGCGGTTCGTCTCGATCACGGCCGGGTTCCCCCAAGTGCTTCGTCTATCAGTGCGTCGATGCGGGCCAGGCCCGCTTCGCGGCTCAGGTGGGCCGCCACGTGGCGGGGTCCGGCCGCTCCCAGTGCGTCCGCGCCCTCAGGGTCCTCGGCGAGGGCCCGTACGGCCTTCAGCAGGGCTTCGGGGTCCTCCGGCGGTACGAGCACCCCTGCGCCCGAGCGTTCCACTTCCTGGGCGGTTCCGCCCTCCGCGGCCACGGAGGCCACGACGGGCCGACCGGTCTGGAAGTACGAGGTCAGCTTCGACGGGACGCTCATGTCCAGCACGGCGGCGTGCTGCGTGACCGCGAGAACGTCCGCCGCCGCGAGGATATCCGGGAACTCGCCGTCAGCGGCAGGGGGGATGATGTCCAGATTCGGTACATCCGCCGCGAGATCGGACAGGGCCGCCCGCTGGCTGCCGTCGCCCATCAGGACGAATCGGACGCTCGGATCCAGCCGGGCGGCGCCGACGAGGACTTCGAGACCCTGCTTGAGGCCCATGTTCCCGGAGTGCAGGACGACGGTCTCGCCGGGGGCCCAGCCGAGGTGGTGGCGGGTCTCGCCGCGCGGCTTGGTGGGCACCGGCACGTGGGACCAGTTGGGGACCAGGCGGATCTTGTTCGGGTCCACGCCCATGCCGACGACCCGGTCCACGAAGGTCTCGTGGATGACGCCGACCAGGGTGGCGCGCTTGAGGGCGTAGGCCTCGGCGCGGCCGGCGATCGCGGCGGCCTTGTCGCCGCCGCTGATCCCGCTCTGTGCGGCGGCGGCGCCCATCAGGTCCTGGACGACCGGTATGTACGGGACCTTCCAGCGCGCCGCGAGCCGCGCGGCGAGCACGCCACCGGCCAGGCTGGGCATCTGGGCGAGGACTGCGTCCGGCCTCGGCATTTTCGGCGGGGCCACGGCGCCGTGCAGCAGAATCGATCCTTCGAAAAGGGCCCGCTTCACGGCGGTCTGGCGCGGCGGCACGGTGTGCGCACGCCGGTGCACGGTGACCCCCGCGCGCCGTTCCGTCCGCTGGAACGCGCCCTTGTACTCCGGTTCGAGCGACCACGCCGGGTAGTGCGGCATGCCGGCCAGCACGTGGGTCTCGTGACCGAGATCCGCCCAGTGCTCCGCGATCTGGGTCGCATACGGGCCGATCCCCGCGTGCTCCGGAGCGTAATTGGTGGAAACCAGCAGCATGCGCCGCTGACCGGATCTGGACACCGTGCGTCCCCTCTTCCCCTGGATGATGCGCACGTCACCCTATTCGTTCACCCGCGTGCTGCGGAACGTGCACGCTATTGTCTGCTAATCCGCTACACCGGGGGGTGTGGCCGCTGGGGGTAAATGATGACGGAGCACGACATGTCCGACCTTGGCGCGCCTGCGCGTCGACCGTATCGAGTCGGCTACGCGCCCGGCGCCTACGATCTGTTCCACATCGGACACCTCAACATCCTTCGGCACGCCCGGAGCCAGTGCGACTATCTGGTCGCCGGAGTCGTCTCGGACGAGATGGCCGAGCTCGCCAAGGGGCGCCGCCCGATGATCCCGCTCGTCGAGCGGCTGGAGATCGTGCGTAGTGTGAAGTACGTCGACGCGGCTTTCGTCGAGACGGTCCCCGACAAGGTCGAGACCTGGAAGCAGGTCCGCTTCGACGTCATCTTCAAGGGAGACGACTGGCGCGGCACGCCCAAGGGCGACCGACTGGAGAAGGACTTCGCGGCCCACGGCGTCGACGTCGTGTACTTCCCCTACACCGTCCACACGTCCAGCACCCAGCTGCGCCGGGCACTGGACGCGCTCGCCGAACCGGCCCCGGCGCCGGGCCAGGTCACCGGCGAACGGCGTTGAGCTCCCGGAACCACTTCGCGAGGAACGCCAGCAGGAACAGCGCGGCGACCACGCCCAGTCCCGCGTACGCCCACACGAACAGCTTCCCACCGCCGAGCAGCAGGAACACCAGGCAGAACACCCCGTAGTCCACGGGCAGCAGGGCCACCGCGCGCGCGGTCGACGGTGCGGCGGCCGGGCTGCCGGGAGCCGGCTTGGGCTTCAGCTTCTCGGTCAGCAGCCCGCCGAAGAAGGTCACCACCGCGGCGAACTGGAAGCCCAGCGGCACCAGCAGCCAGCCGTCCGCGCCCGTCCCGTACGCGTCGGGGAAGCGGTAGAAGGCGATCAACACGCACGAGTGCAGGGCGGTGAGCTTGGCGGCGTCCACCACGTGGTCGAGCCATTCGCCGGCCGCGCTGCCGCCGCCGCGCAGCCGGGCGAGCTGCCCGTCGGCGGAGTCGAAGGCGAAACCGACGGCCAGGGCCGCCCACACCGCGATCCCCAGCCCCCACGAGGGGGCGGCCAGCGCGACCGCGGCCACGGCGGCGAAGCTGAAGGCGGCACTGATCAGCGTCACCTGGTTCGGGGTGAGCCCCAGCGCGTACGAACCGGCGGCCAGGTACCGCCCGGCGGGCCGGTTGACGAACCGGGAGTAGAGCGACACCCCCTTCGCCGACTTCTGCGCCCCGCGCAGTTCCTGCAGCGCGGTCGTGACTCTGCCCATGCAGGGACCCCCTCCGAGACGATGTCGAACACATCATCGCAGCACGAACGGGGAGACTGGTTCCGGATGTCGGGTACGTCCGGAACCAGAGTTGCCGACCGGTCCGGTCCGCCGCTCAGCCCACCACCTTCAGCAGCAGCACCGACCGCGCCGGTACCGTCAGGGTCTGCCCGCCGCGGTGCCGGGTCCGGGGAGGGTCGGCCTGGGCCTCCAGGGAGGTGTCCAGGACGACCTCGTACACCTCCGCCCAGGGCGCCCCCGGCAGCGCCCACGCCACCGGCCGGTCCCCGGTGTGCAGCACCGCGAGGAAGCTGTCGTCCGTCACCTGCCGGCCCCGCTCGTCACGGCCCGGGATGTCCCGCCCCGACAGGTACATCCCCAGCGAGGCGGCCGGCGCGTACCAGTCCCGCTCCGTCATCTCCGCGCCCGCCGGGGTGAACCAGGCCAGGTCACGCAGCCCATCCGCGCCCTGCGAGCGCCCGGAGAAGAACGCCCGCCGGCGCAGCACCGGATGGGCGTGGCGCAGCCCGATCAGCCGGGATGTCAGGGAGAAGAGCGACTGCCAGGCCGGATCCTCCAGCAGCGACCAGTCCACCCAGCCCGTCTCGTTGTCCTGGCAGTAGGCGTTGTTGTTGCCGTGCTGCGTCCGCCCGAACTCGTCCCCGGCCACCAGCATCGGCACGCCCGTGGACAGCAGCAGCGTGGTGAGCAGGTTGCGCAGCTGGCGACGGCGCAGCGCCCCGACCCGGGGATCGTCGCTCTCGCCCTCCGCCCCGCAGTTCCAGGACCGGTTGTCATGGGTGCCGTCCCGGTTCGCCTCCCCGTTCGCCTCGTTGTGCTTGCGCTCGTAACTCACCAGGTCGCGCAGGGTGAAACCGTCGTGCGCGGTCACGAAGTTCACCGACGCGTACGGCCGCCGCCCGCCCCACGCGTACAGGTCGCTGGAGCCCGACAGCCGGTAGCCGAGGTCCCGCACGTCGGGCAGCGCGCCCCGCCAGAAGTCCCGTACGGCGTCCCGGTAACGGTCGTTCCACTCCGTCCACAGCGGCGGGAACGCCCCCACCTGATAACCGCCCGAGCCCACGTCCCACGGCTCGGCGATGAGTTTCACCCGCCGCAGCACCGGGTCCTGGGCGATCACCGCGAGGAACGGCGACAGCATGTCCACGTCGTGCATCGACCGGGCCAGCGCCGCCGCCAGGTCGAAGCGGAAGCCGTCCACTCCCATCTCGGTGACCCAGTAGCGCAGCGAGTCGGTGATCAGCCGCAGTACGTTCGGGCGCCCCGCGTGCAGGGTGTTCCCGCAGCCCGTGTAGTCGGAGTACCGCCGCTGGTCGGACTGGAGCCGGTAGTAGCCCCGGTTGTCGATCCCGCGCAGCGACAGCGTGGGGCCCAGCTCGCCCGCCTCCGCCGTGTGGTTGTAGACCACGTCGAGGATGACCTCGATGCCGGCCGCGTGCAGGGCCCGGACCATCCGCTTGAACTCCCCGACCTGCTGCCCGGCCGTCCCGCTCGCCGAGTACGCCGCGTGCGGGGCGAAGTAGCCGATCGAGTTGTAGCCCCAGTAGTTGCGCAGCCCGCGGCGCAGCAGATGGTCCTCGTGCGCGAACTGGTGCACCGGCAGCAGCTCGACCGCCGTCACGCCCAGCGCCGTCAGGTGCTCGATCGCCGCCGGGTGGGCCAGGCCCGCGTAGGTGCCGCGCAGCTCCTCGGGAACACCCGGATGGCGCATCGTGAAGCCGCGCACGTGCAGTTCGTAGATCACCGAATCGGCCCAGGGGGTCTTCGGCCGGACGTCGTCCGCCCAGTCGTCGTCATCGTGGACGACCACGCCCTTCGGGACGAACGGCGCGGAGTCCCGGTCGTCGCGCACGGTGTCCGCGATGTACTGCTGCGGCCAGTCCCGGACGTGCGCGTACACCTCCGGGGGCAGCGTGAAGTCCCCGTCGACGGCCCGCGCGTACGGGTCCAGGAGCAGCTTCGCCGGGTTGTAGCGGGCGCCCGTCCAGGGATCCCAGCGGCCGTGCACCCTAAATCCGTACCGCTGCCCGGGGCGTACGCCCGGCACGAACCCGTGCCAGATCTCGTGCGTGTGCTCCGTCAGGGTGCAGCGGGTCTCGGCGCCGGCCTCGTCGAACAGACACACCTCCACCGCCTCCGCGCCCTGCGCCCACAGGGCGAAATTGGTGCCCGCGGTCCCGTCCGGACCGTGGTGGAACCGGGCCCCCAGCGGATGCGAGGACCCCGGCCACACCGGTGCCCCCGGACGCGCGTGCATCCGTAACACCTGGCCCGTGACCTGGCCGTTCGGCCGCTCCTTCAGTCGGCCGTCGATGTGCGGTACGGGCACGGCCCGGCCGCTCCGCACCGCTTCCGCGGCATTGCTGACGGCTTCCACCGCCTCCTGCTCGGCTGCGCTCGACACTGCCCGCCTCCACGGCTCCTGGGTACCGGCGGGGGTAGGGGAGAGTGCGGCCCCGGCGTCCCGGCCTGGGCCCGCCCCCGTCTGGTCCTTCACACTGTTCTGCCCGGACAGTTCTGCCCGGAACGTGGCCCGCGCTCACGTTTCCCCCGCACCGCCCGGTCGTTGGAGGGATCGTGACACTTCTGACGAGGCGGGCAGGGGCGGGCTTGGCCGCCGTGGCGGCATGGGCGGGCCTGCTGGGCGGCCTGGCCGGATGCACCCAGGACGGCAAGGCCCCGGTCGAGATCCAGCTGCCCGGCAAGCCCCGCTCGCCGGACGAGGCCATCCGCATCACCCCCGACGACAACGCGAAGGGGGTCCCCGCGGACGGAAGGCTGTCGGTCACCGTGCCCGAGGGCCGCCTCGAGCGGGTCGTCGTCACCAAGGTGGAGGACGCGCAGCAGGAACAGGTCCCCGGCGCCATCGCCGACGACGGGCTCAGCTGGAGCCCCGACCCCGAGTCCGGACGGCTCGCGCTCGCGGCCAAGTACACCGTGGACGCCGTCGCCCTCGACGGGCACGACCGCCGCCAGGCCCGCCACACCACCTTCACCACCTACGTTCCCGAGGAGCGGTTCATCGGCTACTTCAAGCCCGAGAACCGCTCGACCGTCGGCACCGGGATGATCGTCTCCTTCCGGTTCAGTCAGGCGATCGAGCGCCGCGCCGAAGTGGAGCGGGCCATTTCCGTCACCTCGGATCCGGGCGTGCAGGTCGTCGGCCACTGGTTCGGGCGGGAGCGGCTCGACTTCCGGCCCAAGGAGTACTGGAAGCCCGGCACCAAGGTCACCGTGAAGATGGACCTGCGCGACATCGAGGGCGCGCCCGGCGCGTACGGCATCCAGGACAAGACGGTCGGTTTCACCGTGGGCCGCTCCCAGATCTCCACCGTGGACGCGGAGGCGCACACCATGGAGGTCCGCCGGGGCGGGCAGCTGGTGTCGACCGTCCCGATCAGCGCCGGGGCGCCGAAGACCCCCACGTACAACGGCAGGATGGTGGTGATGGAGATGTTCGACGTCACCCGCATGAACGGCCAGACCGTCGGCTTCGGCGGCGAGTACGACATCCCCGACGTACCGCACGCCATGCGGCTCACCTCCTCCGGAACCTTCCTGCACGGGAACTACTGGTCCAGCCCCGACACCTTCGGCACCACCAACGTGAGCCACGGCTGCGTGGGCCTGCGCGACGACAAGGGCGGCGGCTCCGACACCCCGGCCGGCTGGTTCTTCGACCGGACCCTCGTGGGGGACGTGGTGGAGGTCGTGAACTCGCAGGACAAGACCGTCGCCCCGGACAACGGGCTGGGCGGCTGGAACATGTCCTGGGCGGACTGGGTCGCAGGCTCCGCCATCGCCTGACCCTCGGCGGCCGTCCCCTCGGGATTGGCCTGATCACCTACCGTTTCCCGACCACGGAGGCGACCTCCGCAGCACTTCTCCGGGCAGTTGGGACGGAACGGTGACAAGACCGTGGCTCATCGTGATCCCTCCGTGTGATTACCTGTCAACAAGCGCGCGACAGTCCGCGCGCGGGGGACATGGGGAGAACACGAGTGAACGTGCAGCCGATACGCGGCCGCGCCCGCACCGGCCTGGGGGCCCTGTTGCTGGGGGCGGCCCTGCTGTTCACCACCGCGTGCGGTGGCGGTGGCGGCAGCAACAGCGGCGGCAGCGGTGCCGACAACGCCGGGGGTGGAGGCAAGACCGGTACCGAGGCCTCCAAGGCGGTCGTCAGCGTCAAGCCCGACGACGGGGCCAAGGAGGTCGCCACCAGCGGCGTCCTGAAGATATCGAGCACGGGCGGCAAGCTCAGCACGGTGGCCGTGGCGGACACCAAGGGCAACGCGGTAGAGGGCAAGATCGCCGACGACGGCGCCACCTGGGAGCCGGCCCGCCACCTGGCCTCCGCCACCGAGTACAAGGTGCACGCGGTCGCCAAGGACGAGGCCGGCCGGGAGTCCGCCAAGGACACCACCTTCACCACCCTGACCCCGACCAACACCTTCGTGGGCCACTACACGCCCGAGGACGGCGCCACCGTCGGCGTGGGCATGCCGGTCTCGATCACCTTCACCCGCGGGATCACCAACCCCGAGGCCGTCGAGAAGGCCATCACGGTCACGGCCGAGCCGGCCGTCCAGATCGAGGGCCACTGGTTCGGCAACGACCGCCTCGACTTCCGTCCCGAGAACTACTGGGCCGCGGGCACCAAGGTCACCGTGAAGCTCGCCCTCGACGGGGTCGAAGGCCGCCCCGGCGTCTACGGCAAGCAGACCCGGACGGTCACCTTCACCATCGGCCGCTCCCAGGTCTCCACGGTCGACGCGAGCACCAAGCAGATGGAGGTCGTCCGTGACGGCCAGGTGCTCAAGAACGTTCCGATCACCGCGGGCGCCCCGTCGACGACCACGTACAACGGTCAGATGGTCATCAGCGAGAAGTACGAGGTGACCCGGATGAACGGCGCGACCGTCGGCTTCGGCGGCGAGTACGACATCGCCGACGTCCCGCACGCCATGCGCCTGTCGCAGTCGGGCACCTTCGTGCACGGCAACTACTGGGCCTCCTCCGGCACCTTCGGCTCGTCGAACGTCAGCCACGGCTGCGTGGGCCTGCGCGACCAGCGCGGCGGCGGCGACCCCGACGCCCCCGCGGCCTGGTTCTTCAACGAGTCGATGATCGGCGACGTGGTCGTCGTGAAGAACTCCAAGGACAAGCAGATCGCCCCGGACAACGGCCTCAACGGCTGGAACATGCCGTGGGCGGAGTGGATCAAGTAAGTACGCCGCCCGCGCGGCCGGAGCGGCCCGGTGCTGTGACCCACAGCACCGGGCCGCTCCGCGTTAACCGACGCTAACCTGACCCGTATGACCCTCTCTCTCGAAGTCTCCGAAGGCGTCGGCACCATCCGCCTGGACCGGCCGCCCATGAACGCCCTGGACATCGCCACCCAGGACCGGCTGCGCGAGCTCGCGGTGGAGGCGACCGACCGGACGGACGTCCGAGCGGTCATCATCTACGGCGGCGAGAAGGTGTTCGCGGCGGGCGCGGACATCAAGGAGATGCAGACGATGGACCACGCGGCGATGGTCGCCCGGTCCCGCGCGCTCCAGGACGCCTTCACGGCCGTCGCCCGGATCCCCAAGCCCGTCGTCGCGGCCATCACCGGCTACGCGCTGGGCGGCGGGTGCGAACTCGCCCTGTGTGCCGACTACCGGATCGCCGCCGACAACGCCAAGCTCGGCCAGCCCGAGATCCTGCTCGGCCTGATTCCGGGCGCGGGCGGCACCCAGCGGCTCTCCCGGCTGATCGGTCCGTCCAAGGCCAAGGACCTGATCTTCACCGGGCGCATGGTCAAGGCCGACGAGGCGCTGACCCTCGGCCTGGTCGACCGGGTGGTGCCCGCCGCCGAGGTGTACGAGCAGGCGCACGCCTGGGCCGCCAAGCTGGCGCAGGGTCCGGCGATCGCGCTGCGCGCCGCCAAGGAGTGTGTGGACGCGGGTCTGGAGGCCGACATCGACACGGGTCTCACCATCGAACGCAACTGGTTCGCGGGCCTGTTCGCCACCGAGGACCGCGAACGCGGGATGCGCAGCTTCGTCGAAGAGGGTCCGGGCAAGGCGAAGTTCGTCTGAGTCGGGACCTCGACCGAGGAACTCGGTCCTCCCTGTGGGTGGATTAGCCAGGCCTTAAGCCAGCCTTAAGGGGAATGAGTGATCCACTCGCTGTGATGAGTTCCGCGCGGCGCGTCATTGCAGGTCAGGGCGTCCGTAGAGGCCTTCCGGTTGCCTCTCGCATATGACGGAACACCCCCTTGGAGTTGTTGAATCCGGGGGGTGTTTTCCTGTGGAACGGCCCGGGCGGGCGGGTCGGCCGTCCATGATGGGTGCATGGCGGGCCTGGAGGGTGTGGAACAGCCGCGGCAACGCGGCAGCGCTTCGGCGGTACGGCTCACGGCGGCTGTCGAGGACGAACAGGGCCTCAAGGCGCTGGAGTTGTACGGAAATCCGGCCGAGGCCGAAGTGACACTGCCGTCCATGCCTGAATCGGCGAGCACCGCGCGCCGGCTCACCCAGTGCGTGGTGGTCCGCCTCTGGGGCCTCTCGCCGCAGATCGCCGAGCACGCCGTCCTGTTGGTCTCGGAGCTCGTGGGCAATGCGGTCCGGCACACCGGTGCCCGTTCCTTCGGTTTGCGCACGCTGCGGCGCCGCGGCTGGATCCGGGTGGAGGTGCGCGATCCTTCGCGCGGACTGCCCTGCCTGATGCCGGTCCACGAGCTGGACACCACCGGCCGGGGACTCTTCCTCGTCGACAAGCTGTCCGACCGCTGGGGCGCGGACCTGCTGCCGCGCGGGAAGATCACCTGGTTCGAGATGCGGGTCGCCGACCGCCAGAACCCCTGACCCTCCCCGAGCGCCCGCCCCGGGAACGCCGGAAGCCCCCGTGCGCCGTGTGGGGCGGTGTGGGGGCTTCATGGGTGCACCGAGGGTCTGAGGGGGTGTGATCCTCGGCGTGGTGACTTCGCTCGGGTCAATGGGAAGTCGTGGCTCCGACTATGGCAGACGAGGGCCAGAACGCCAAAAGTCCCTACTTGGACATAAGTGGGCAAATAGTAAGACTTTCTAGCTAAATCCTAGGTGAGGTGGGCCACTCACCTCGTAATCCATGAATAAATATCGACTGCTCTGCGTAAATCGTTGATCACATAGCGACCTGACCACTCGGATGGCCCCTTGTGGCGACCGTTCTGAATTGGGTCAATCGTTACCTTCTGGGCTATTCACCCCTTAAATGGGCAGGTGCTCTCACAACCAGGCCGCCGCGCGGCCCTGCGCGTGGCCCTGCGCGCGGCCGTCCTCGGGACGGCCGGCGCCGCCGCGGCCGGTCTCACCGCCGCCTGCGGGTCGGGTCGGCCGGCCACCGCACCCTCCGGTGCGCCGCCGGGTCCGGGCCGGTCGGCCCGCCCGGCACAGGAGGCACCGGCCGCCGCCCCGCGCCGGTTCGCCGGGCAGCCCGTGGAGATCGGTCACGGTCCGCGCGGCCGCCCCCGGGTCGCCCTCACCTTCCACGGCAACGGGGACCCCGCCATCGCCCGGGCGGTCCTGGCCGCGGCCGAGAAGGGGGGCGCGCGGGTCACCGTACTGGCCATCGGATCCTGGCTCGACGCGCACCCGGAGCTGGCCCGGCGCGTCCTCGACGGCGGTCACGAGCTCGGCAACCACACCCAGCGCCACCTCGCGATCAACGACATGCCCGAGGCGCAGGCCTACGCCGAGATCACCGGCTGTGCCCAGCGGCTCAAGCGGCTCACCGGCTCCATCGGCACCTGGTTCCGGCCCTCCCAGACCCAGTACGCGACCCCCCTCGTCCAGAAGCTGGCCCAACGGGCGGGCTACCCGCACGTCCTCTCGTACGACGTGGACTCCCTCGACTTCACCTCGCCCGGTGCCGCGGCCGTCATCCGCACCGTCACCGGGACGATCCGGCCCGGATCGGTGGTGAGCCTGCACTTCGGCTACGCGGACACGGTCGACGCGATGCCTGCCCTCCTCGAAGAACTCGCGCGCCGCAACCTGCGCGCGGTGACCACCACGGAGCTGCTGACCCCATGACGACCACCCGCCTTCCCCGGACCGCCGGCGCGCTGCTGGCAGGTCTGGTCCTCGTCGCCCTCGCCGGCTGCGGATCAGCCGGCAAGGAACCCGCCGAGGCGCTCGGCACCAAGGGCCCGGCCAAGCCCGTCAAGGCCGCGCCGGTCGCTCCGCCCGGTCTGCCCGGCATGCCGCCCGTGCTCGATCCGAACGACGTCTACGCGGCGGACCGGCCGAACAAACTCTCCCCCGTGGTGAAGGATTTCCCGTCCCGTGTCTACGTGCCGAACACCAACTCCAACACGGTGTCCGTCATCGACCCGACGACCTACCGGGTCATCGATACCATCCCGGTCGGGGTCCAGCCCCAACACGTGGTCCCCTCCTGGGACCTGAAGACCCTGTGGGTCAACAACAACCGCGGTCACACCCTCACCCCGATCAACCCGGCCACCGGCGAGGCCGGAAAGCCCGTGGAGGTGCACGACCCGTACAACCTGTACTTCACGCCGAACGGCAAGTACGCCATCGTCATGGCCTCGATGGACAAGGAGCTCGTCTTCCGCGACCCGCACACGATGGACCGGGTGAAGACGGTGCCCGTGACCTGCTACGGCGTCAACCACGCGGACTTCTCCGCCGACGGGCGCTACTTCATCGTGAGCTGCGAGTTCTCCGGCGAACTCCTCAAGGTCGACACCGAGCGAATGGAGGTCGTCGGCCAGCAGAAGCTGCCGTTCGAGGGCGCGATGCCGCAGGACGTCAAGGTCTCCCCGGACGGGAAGACCTTCTACGTCGCGGACATGATGGCGCACGGCATGTGGGTGCTCAGCGGGGACACGTTCGAGACCCCCAAACTGCTGCCCACCGGAAAGGGCTGCCACGGCCTCTACGTGAGCCGCGACTCCAAGGAGATGTACGTCTCCAACCGGGGCGAGGGCACCATCTCGGTCTTCGACTTCCCCGAGAACAAGCTCACCAAGAAGTGGACGCTGCCGGACGGCGGCAGCCCCGACATGGGCGGGGTCTCCGCCGACGGCAAGGTGCTGTGGCTGTCGGGCCGTTACAACTCCGAGGTCTATGCGCTCGACACGCAGACCGGCAAGCAGATCGCCCGGATCCCGGTGGGCGGCGGACCGCACGGACTCGCCGTGTACCCGCAGCCCGGCCGCTACTCGCTCGGCCACACCGGCATCTTCCGCTAGGCCGTCCCGGAAGGACGGTAGGGCCGGTGCGGCAGTGCCCCGGAAGCCCGCACGGCTCCCGGGGCACCATCGTCCGTGCGTCGGACCACGGGCGACCGGGCGACCGGCGCCTTCTCGCGCAGCCGGGCGCACTCCTCGGCGGCACGTCACCGCGCCGGGAGAGCGGGAGGTCGCGGAGCGGCCGCTCCTCGGTCCCCGGATCCTCGAGCTGCTCGACGCCCATCGACGGTCCTCTCGGTCGGTGCTCGGTCCGCGGCGCTCCCGGGGGCGGTGGCTCCGGGCCGTACGACGGCGTACGCCTGGTTGCGGGTCGCGCGCAGACCCCGGCCGCGCGCGAAAGGGGACATCGGTCTCGAACGGGACCCGGGGCGGGGGCGGACCGGGCAGGCCGCTACCCTGAGCCGGTCAACAAGGCATCAAGAAGGAGTGGACCCAGTGGCGGACATCGAGAGCGCACGGACGACGTTCGGCAAGTTCGACGTGAACGGTGACGGCTTCGTTACGGCCGACGAGTTCAAGGCGGCCATGGCGGCCATGGGCGACCCGTTCGTCACCGGCCCCGTCGCGGACGCCGTGATCGCCTCCAAGGACGCGAACGGTGACGGCCTGCTGAGCTTCGACGAGTTCTGGGCCTCCCTGAACAAGTAGTCCCTCCGATGCCGCCCCGCCCCGGACCGCCGGAGCGGGGCGGCAGCGTGCGTTCGGCGCCGGGCGTCAGGCCCCGGGCCCCGCGCGTCAGGCCCCGCGCGTCAGGCCCCCGGTCCGGACATGTCCTCGACCTCGCCCAGGGCCTCCTCCAGCCAGTGCAGCCAGAACGTCTCCAGGGCGATCCCGCCGTGCAGCACGAGCCGCCGCAGCCGGTCCTCCACGGCGTCCCGCCCCGGCGGGAAGTCCTTCTCCTCGATGGCCTCGTACTGTGCGAGCTGACGGCGGTGCAGCTCCAGGTGGCGCCTTAGCTCGGGACCGAGCCCCTGTGGCCCCACGACACCCGCCGCGCGGATCCGCAGCAGCAGCGGGTCGCGCATCGGCTTGGGGTCCTGGCTCTCGCCGACCCACCGGGCCAGCTCCGCGCCGCCGGCGGGCAGCACCTCGTACTCCTTCTTCTGCCCGCGCACGGGCACCTCGCTCGGCAACTCCCGGATCAGCCCGGACTCCTCCAGCCGCCCCAGCTCGCGGTAGATCTGCTGGTGCGTCGCCGACCAGAAGTACCCGATCGACTTGTCGAACCGCCGGGTCAGCTCCAGCCCGGACGAGGGCTTCTCCAGCAGGGCGGTGAGGATGGCGTGCGGCAGCGACATGGCGCCATCCTAGGTTTGCGGCGGCGCCGGCCCCTACGCCTCCTCCGTGCGGCCGCGTCCGCAGGGCCGTCCCCGGACGGGCGCGGCCCGCTGGCGGTGCCCGGGTGCCGTGGCCAGGCTGGGGACGTGGCTGCCGCATACGACTACTCGGACCTGACCGCCCTCTACGTGAACTGCACGCTCAAACGCTCACCCGAGATCAGCAACACCGAGGGCCTGATCGACAGGAGCCGCCGGGTCATGGAAGGGGCCGGCACCCGGACCTCCCTCATCCGCGCCGTCGACCACGACATCGCGACCGGGGTCTGGCCCGACATGACCGAGCACGGCTGGGAGAACGACCAGTGGCCGGTCCTCTACAGCCAGGTCATGGACGCCGACATCCTCGTCCTGTGCGGCCCCATCTGGCTCGGCGACAACAGCTCCGTGATGAAGCAGGTCATCGAGCGGCTCTACGCCTGCTCCTCGTTGCTGAACGAGCGGGGCCAGTACGCCTACTACGGGCGGGTCGGCGGCGCACTGATCACCGGCAACGAGGACGGCGTCAAGCACTGCGCCATGAACGTCCTCTACAGCCTCCAGCACCTCGGCTACGCGATTCCGCCACAGGCCGACGCGGGCTGGATCGGCGAGGCCGGGCCCGGACCCTCCTACCTGGACCCCGGCTCGGGCGGCCCCGAGAACGACTTCACCAACCGCAACACCGCCTTCATGTCCTGGAACCTCATGCACCTGGCAGCCCTGCTCAAGCGCTCGGGCGGCATCCCGCCGCACGGCAACCAGCGCTCGCAGTGGGACGCAGGATGCCGCTTCGACTTCCCCAACCCCGAGCACCGATGAGTTCTGCGCTCCGGGGCGGTCCCACGGTGGACGACAACGCTGGAGGAAGCCCGTGGAGCAACTGCTGAAAGTCCAGAACTTCGCCGTGTCGCGCGACGGGTTCGGTGCCGGTGAGCACCAGAGCCTCGCGCGGCCGTTCGGCGACGCCGACCCCGGCCGACTGCTCTCCTGGGCCGGAGCCACCGCGAGCTGGCCCAACCGCACCGATCCCGGCGGGAGCCGGGGCCTCGACGACTACTTCACCCGGGACTTCGCGCACAACATCGGTGCCGAGATCATGGGCCGCAACAAGTTCGGTCCCCAGCGCGGGCCCTGGACCGACCACGACTGGCGCGGCTGGTGGGGCGAGGAGCCCCCGTTCCACACCCCGGTGTTCGTCATGACCCACCACGTGCGCCCTTCGTTCACGCTCTCCGACACCACCTTCCACTTCGTCGACGCCGACCCGGCCACGGCCCTGGCCCGGGCGCGGGAAGCCGCGGCGGGCAAGGACGTCCGGCTCGGCGGCGGGGCCACCACCATCCGCGAGTTCCTCGACGCCGACCTCGTCGACACCCTGCACGTGGCGGTCGCGCCGGTGGAGATCGGATCCGGGGTCAGGCTCTGGGAGTCGCCCGAGGAACTGCTCGACCGGTTCCACCTCGATGTCGTGCCCAGCCCGAGCGGCGTGACGCACCACCTGTTCTGGCGCAGGTGACGACGGGCCCGGGGCGCATGCGCCCCGGGCCCGTCGCCTCGCACCGGTTCAGCGTGCGATGTCCACGACGAACCGCTCCGGCGAGTGCAGGGGGAACGCGCGGTAGTACGGCAGGGTGTCGAAGGCGGCGCCGAAGGTCACGTACCCCTCGTAGTCGCCGGTCAGGGCGATGCCCTTGAGCTTGCTGAGGCCGATCTTCTGCAGCTTGGGCCCGTGGTAGACGCTCTGCCCCGCGTCGTCGTGCGCTGCGGCGGGGTGGAGGCGGATCTCCAGGAAGTACTTCCCGGGCAGCGGCACGGGCTTGCCGGACCCGTCGTAGACGAGGTGCGGGACGGGAGTGACGGTGACCGCGGGGGCGGAGCCCTGGAGGTCGATGACGATGCGGTCGTACGTGGGGTGCCCGGCCCAGCGGGCGTTGACGACGAGCGGGGTCTGGGCCCGGGTGGTGGTGGCGACGGTGGTGGAGGCCGAGGCAGGTGCGGCGAAGGAGAGGCAGGCGGCGAGCAGGGCGCCGGTTGCCAGGGCCACGAACTGCCGGAGACGGGTGTGGATCATGACGTCCCCTCGATTCTCGAGAGACGGGGACCAGTGGCACTGAGGGGGACGCCCTGAGGGGATCCAGCGGTTCCGGTTCTGTTGACCCGCTTTGAGGGGAGCCCCTCCTGCTACCGATGCGCCGTTTCCGTTTCCGCTTCCGTTTCCGTTTCCGCTTCCGCTTCCGGTTGCGGGGCCGGTCGGCCGGTGACGGGCGACGGGGTGGCGCTTCGGTCCGGGCGCAGGAGTAGCGCGACCAGGAGCGCCGCGGCTGCCAGGGCGGCGCCGCCGCAGCGCAGTGCCAGGTGCAGGGCGTCGATGAAGGCGGCGTTCACGGCGTCGTGGACGGGGGCGGGCAGGGCGGCGGTGCTGCCCGGGGCCGCGCCCTGGAGGTGGCGGCCGAGTTCGGCGGGCGCGCCGAGCCGCTGGAGCGACTCGGTCAGGGTGGTGGCGAGTCGGCTGCTGAGGACGGCGCCCAGGACGGCGACGCCGATGACACCACCGATCTCGCGCAGCGTGTTGAGGGTTGCGGATGCCATGCCGGCCCGTGCCGGGTCGACGCGCTGCATGATCGTGATGGACACGGGGGTGAACGTCATCCCCATGCCGAGGCCCATGGTGAGCAGTACCCAGACGTACTGCGGGTAGCGGGCGTCCGCGCCGTAGAGCGAGAGGGCGCCGAGCGCCGTGGCGCAGAGGGCCAGGCCGGTGACCAACGGGAGGCGGGGGCCGTGGCGTGAGGTGAGCGCGCTCGACAGCGGCGCGGCGACGACGATCATCGCGGTCATCGGCAGGCCCGCCAGGCCCGCGTCCGACGGGGACCAGCCCATCACGTCCTGCATGAGCAGGGGCAGGAAGAACGCGGCTCCGAACATGCCGAAGCTGATCATGAAGCCGCTCACCGCAGCGCCGGTGAGTACCCGGTCCCGGAAGAAGTGCAGGTCGAGCATGGGGTCGGCGCTGCGGGCCTCGACCGCGACGAAGGCGGGCAGGGCCAGCGTCGCCACGGAGGCGAGGGCGAGCACCCGGGGGTCGGTCCAGCCGCGGGTGGGCCCCTCGATGAGCGCGTACACCAGCGCGCCGAATCCCAGTGCGGAGAGTGCCTGGCCCGGCAGGTCCAGCCTCTTGGCGCGGGTCGCGAACTCGGGTAGCACCCGGGCCGCGAGCAGCAGCCCCGCCACCCCGATGGGGACGTTGATCCAGAAGACGGCCGCCCATCCGAAGGCGTCTACGATCGGCCCGCCCAGGACGGGGCCGACGGCCAGGCCCAGCGCGGAGACGCCGGACCACAGGCCCACGGCCCCGGCCCGCTCCTTCTCGTCCGTGAAGACGTGGCGCAGGATGGACAGACTGCCCGGTGTGAGCAGTGCCGCGCCGAGGCCCTGGAGCATCCGGGCGGCGATCAGTGTGCCCGTGGAGCCGGACAGTGCCGCCGCCGCGGAGCCCGCCGTGAAGACGGCCAGGCCGGTGAGGAAGACCCGCCTGCGTCCGTAACGGTCGCCCAGGGTGCCGCCGGTGAGCAGGAGGGCCGCATAGACCAGGCTGTAGCCCTCCACCACCCACTGCAGTCCGCTGACGCCGGAATGCAGTTCCTGCCCGATGCGGGGCAGGGCGTTGTTGACGATGACGTTGTCGAGCATCGCCATGAACATCGTGGCGCACAGTGTGGCGAGCACGAGCCCCTTGTGTCGGGCAGGTGGCTTCATCATCCCGTTCCCTAACAGTGTTAGTCGCTTGTTCGGTGCGGCTAGACTGCCTCTAACAGTGTTAGTTGGCAAGCGGGATTCCGGCGGGGCCCGTGGACGGAGGTGGCCGATGGCCGTACAGGGCAGTGCTGATGACGGACCGTCGCAGCCGGGACTGACCCGTCAGGCGCTCGTTCGGGCGGCCCTGCGGGTGCTGGAGCGCGAGGGCGTCAACGGCCTGTCGATGCGCAAGGTCGCCGCCGAGCTGGGGGTGAAGGCGGCCTCGCTGTACTGGCACGTGCGCAACAAGGAGGAGCTGCTCGACCTGCTCACCGACGAGCTCATGGCCGACGCCGAGGCGCCGCCACGGGAGGGCGACTGGCGTGAGCAGTTGCGCGAGTACTGCGTGCGCTACCGCCGGCATCTGCTCGGCAAGCGCGACGCCGCCAAAGTCGTCGCCGGCCGGCTCGCCCCGGGACCCCATCTGCTGCGTCTGATGGAGGACCAGCTCGGCCGTCTGAGGGAGGCCGGTTTCTCCGATGCCGATGCTGCCATGATCAGCTACCTGCTCGGCGCGTTCGTCCAGGGCTTCGTGCTCCAGGAGCAGGGGCCCATTTCTGCGTCCGAGGCCATGGGCGCCAGCCGCCGCGAGGCCGCCACGGCTGTGGGTGAGCAGCTGCGCCGGCTGCCCCGGGACACCTTCCCCAGCCTGGTCGCACTCGCCGACGACCTGACCGACCGTTCCATGGAGGAACGCTTCTCGTTCGGCCTCGAACGTCTCCTGGACGGCTTGTCCACCCTGCTGGAGCAGGGATCACGTTGAGACGCGAGAGGGGCCCGGCGCGTGCCGGGCCCCTCTCATCTCACGCGGTGCGCGTCAGCACTCGATGACGTTGACGGCGAGGCCGCCGCGGGCGGTCTCCTTGTACTTGACCTTCATGTCGGCGCCGGTCTCCTTCATGGTCTTGATGACCTTGTCGAGGGACACCTTGTGGCTGCCGTCGCCGCGCATCGCCATCCGCGCCGCGGTGACGGCCTTGACCGCCGCCATGCCGTTGCGCTCGATGCAGGGGATCTGCACCAGGCCGCCGACCGGGTCGCAGGTCAGGCCGAGGTTGTGCTCCATGCCGATCTCGGCCGCGTTCTCGACCTGTTCCGGGGTGCCGCCGAGGACCTCGGCGAGGGCGCCGGCCGCCATCGAGCAGGCGGAGCCCACCTCGCCCTGGCAGCCGACCTCGGCGCCGGAGATTGAGGCGTTCTCCTTGAAGAGCATGCCGATCGCGCCCGCGGCCAGGAGGAAGCGGACCACGCCGTCCTCGTCCGCGCCCGGCACGAAGTTCATGTAGTAGTGCAGCACGGCCGGCAGGACGCCCGCGGCGCCGTTGGTCGGCGCGGTCACGACCCGGCCGCCCGCCGCGTTCTCCTCGTTGACCGCCATCGCGTAGATCGTCGCCCACTCGCTGCGGTGCAGCATCGGGTCGCCCTCGGTGCGCAGCTGGCGTGCCGTGGCGGCGGCCCGGCGCTTGACCCGCAGGCCGCCGGGGAGGATGCCTTCGCGGGACATGCCGCGCGAGACGCAGGACTGCATGACGCGCCAGATCTCCAGGAGGCCCTCGCGGATCTCCTCCTCCGTGCGCCATGCCTTCTCGTTCTCCAGCATCAGGGAGGAGATCGACAGGCCGGTCTCGTTCGCCAGGCGCAGCATCTCGTCGCCGGAGCGGAAGGGGTACTTCAGCACCGTGTCGTCGAGCTTGATCCGGTCCTCGCCGACCGCGTCCTCGTCCACGACGAAGCCGCCGCCGACCGAGTAGTAGGTCTTCTCCAGCAGCGGGGTGCCGGCGCCGTCGTACGCGAAGAGCGTCATGCCGTTGGCGTGGTACGGCAGGGAGCGGCGGCGGTGCAGGATCAGCTGGTTCGGCTCGTCGAAGGCGATCTCGTGGACATCGCCTATCTCCGCCCCCAGCAGCCGCAGCCGGCCGCTCTTGCGGATGCGCTCGACCTCGTCGTCGGCGGTCTCGACGTTCACCGTGCGGGGGGAGTGGCCCTCCAGGCCGAGCAGCACCGCCTTGGGGGTGCCGTGCCCGTGGCCGGTCGCGCCGAGGGATCCGAAGAGCTCGGCCCGGACGGAGGCGGTCTGGGCCAGCACGCCGTCCTTCTTCAGCCGCGTCACGAACATGCGCGCGGCCCGCATCGGACCCACGGTGTGCGAGCTGGACGGACCGATGCCGATCGAGAAGAGATCGAAAACGGAAATGGCCACGTTGGCGGACTCCCGGGTCATCCCCGCGGTGGCGGGGAACGGACCGTCGAGTCGCTCTCGCAGCGTAGCGAGGCGGCCGACGGAGGGTGCGGACTTTGCAGGGATTGCGGGCAAAGATCACCTCGTGGGCGCCCTTGCCCGGTTCATCAGCGTACGTCAGTTCGTGAGGGGCTCGGTTACGCCGACCTGTACGGCGTCTTTCGCGGCCCCGACGTCGAGGACCGCGCCCCGGGCCAAGGAAAAGGCCCGGCCTTGTGCGCAACAAGGCCGGGCCCGCCCAAGCCGTTGCCCTAGAGGGTCGGGTACAGCGGGAACTTCGCGGCGAGCGCGGAGACGCGAGCCTTCAGGGCCTCGCTGTCGTACGCGGGCTTCAGCGCCTGCGCGATGATCTCGGCGACCTCGGTGAAGGCCTCGGCGTCGAAACCGCGGGTGGCCAGGGCCGGCGTACCGATCCGCAGACCCGAGGTGACCATCGGCGGCCGCGGGTCGTTCGGGATGGCGTTGCGGTTGACCGTGATGCCGACCTCGTGGAGGCGGTCCTCGGCCTGCTGACCGTCCAGCTCGGAGTTGCGCAGGTCGACCAGGACCAGGTGCACGTCGGTGCCACCGGTGAGGACGTCCACGCCCACGGCCTTGACGTCGTCCTGGACCAGGCGGGCGGCGAGGATCTTCGCACCCTCCAGGGTGCGCTCCTGGCGCTCCTTGAACTCGGGCGAGGCCGCGACCTTGAAGGAGACCGCCTTGGCCGCGATCACGTGCTCCAGCGGGCCGCCCTGCTGACCCGGGAAGACCGCGGAGTTGATCTTCTTGGCCAGCTCCTGCGTCGACAGGATCACACCGCCGCGCGGACCGCCGAGGGTCTTGTGCGTGGTGGTGGTGACGACGTGGGCGTGCGGCACCGGGTTCGGGTGCAGACCGGCGGCGACCAGGCCGGCGAAGTGCGCCATGTCGACCATCAGGTACGCGCCGACCTCGTCCGCGATGCGGCGGAAGGCGGCGAAGTCCAGCTGGCGCGGGTAGGCGGACCAGCCGGCGACGATCAGCTGCGGCTTGGACTCCTTGGCGAGGCGCTCGACCTCCGCCATGTCCACCTCGCCGGTCTCGTCGACGTGGTACGGGACCACGTTGTAGAGCTTGCCGGAGAAGTTGATCTTCATGCCGTGGGTCAGGTGACCGCCGTGGGCCAGGTTGAGGCCCATGATCGTGTCGCCCGGCTTCAGCAGCGCGAACATCGCGGCGGCGTTGGCCTGCGCACCGGAGTGCGGCTGGACGTTCGCGGCCTCGGCGCCGAACAGCGCCTTGATGCGGTCGATCGCGATCTGCTCGACGACGTCGACGTGCTCGCAGCCGCCGTAGTAGCGGCGGCCCGGGTAGCCCTCGGCGTACTTGTTCGTCAGGACCGAGCCCTGGGCCTCCATGACGGCGACCGGAGCGAAGTTCTCCGACGCGATCATTTCCAGGGTGGACTGCTGGCGCACGAGCTCGGCGTCGACGGCGGCGGCGACGTCCGGGTCGAGCTCGTGCAGCGGGGTGTTGAGAACAGACATCAGGATCCCCTGGGGTGTCAGTTGTCGGAGTGGGTGAGCGCGGCGTACTCCTCGGCGGAGAGCAGGTCGGCCGGCTCCTCCGCGACGCGCACCTTGAACAGCCAGCCACCCTCGAAGGGGGCGGTGTTGACGAGCGCCGGGTCGTCCACGACGTCCTGGTTGGCGTCGACGACCTCGCCGGTGACGGGGGAGTACAGGTCGCTGACGGACTTGGTCGACTCGAGCTCGCCACAGGTCTCGCCGGCGGTCACCGTGTCGCCGACCGCGGGGAGCTGGGCGTAGACCACGTCACCGAGCGCGTTGGCCGCGAACTCCGTGATACCGACCGTCGCGACGCCGTCCTCGGCGGTCGACAGCCACTCGTGCTCCTTGCTGTAACGCAGCTGCTGGGGGTTGCTCATGACCTGATTCTCCTGGATGCGGGGGAGTGGATACGAACTGCGGTCTTGGGTACTGAGACGGCGCCGTACGGGTTCCCGGACGGCGGACGTGGTGCGCGGGGCTACTTCTGCCGCTTGTAGAACGGCAGCGCCACGACCTCGTACGGCTCATGCGTACCGCGAATGTCGACGCCGACGCCGGACGTTCCGGGCGCGGCGTGCGCCGCGTCCACGTACGCGATGGCGATCGGCTTGCCCAGCGTCGGGGACGGGGCGCCGGAGGTGACCTCGCCGATGACCTGACCGTCGGCGACGACCGGGAAACCGGCGCGCGGGACGCGGCGGCCCTCGGCGATCAGACCGACCAGCTTGCGCGGCGGAGCGGTGGCGGCGCGCTCGGCGGCGGCCTCCAGCGCGGCGCGGCCGACGAAGTCGCCCTCCTTCTCGAACTTCACGACCCGACCCAGGCCCGCGTCGAACGGCGTGAGGGCGGTGGTCAGCTCGTGCCCGTACAGCGGCATGCCCGCTTCCAGGCGCAGCGTGTCGCGGCAGGACAGACCGGCCGGGACCAGGCCGACGCCCTCGCCCGCCTTGGTGAGCGCCTGCCACAGTTCCACGGCGTGCTCGGGGGCGACGAACAGCTCGAAGCCGTCCTCACCCGTGTACCCGGTGCGCGCGATCAGCGCGGGCACGCCCGCGACGGTGCCCGGCAGGCCGGCGTAGTACTTCAGGCCGTCCAGGTCGGCGTCGGTCAGGGAGGCCAGGATGCCCGGGGACTCCGGGCCCTGCACGGCGAGCAGCGCGTACGCGTCGCGGTCGTCGCGGACCTCGGTGTCGAAGCCGGCGGCGCGCTCGGTCAGGGCGTCCAGGACGACCTGGGCGTTGGAGGCGTTGGCGACGACCATGTACTCGGTCTCGCCGAGGCGGTAGACGATCAGGTCGTCGACGATCCCGCCGTCCTCCTGACAGATGTGCGTGTAGCGGGCGCGGCCGACGCCGACGGTGGAGATGTTGCCGACCAGGGCGTAGTCGAGGGCCTTGACGGCCTCCGGGCCGGTCAGCGTGATCTCGCCCATGTGGGACAGGTCGAAGAGACCGGCCTTGGTGCGTACGGCGTTGTGCTCGTCGCGCTCGCTGGCGTACCGCAGCGGCATGTCCCAGCCCGCGAAATCGGTCATGGTCGCACCGAGCGAGCGGTGCAGCGCATCGAGGGCGGTCAGGCGGGGGGCAGTGCTCATGGGTGTGGCTCCCGGGTCCCAGGGCATCGACATGACATGACGAGGACGTTCCTCCCCATCTGTCATCGGAACCTGAGAGGTTCGCCGAGAGTTCCGCCGATCGCCCGATCGCCGGTTCTTCTCATCGACTTGCACCTTGGGTGGAGCTGCGCAGCAGCTCGCTTTTCAGATCTGCCTCATCCACGCGGTACGGGGCCTGAGAGATTCAAGGGAGGTTCTTGCTCCTTCGGCGCCCGCGCACGGCCTTGCGGCGTGCCGGGACTCTCCCGCGCGGATTCAAGCGGCCGGTATGCAGTTGGTCCAGATGGCGCACATCATTGCACGCCGTGCCCGAGATCGGGCGGTGGGGTCCGAAAGTTCGTACGGCCCTCCGAAGAGTCGGACCGGAACCGGGGCCGCCGGATTACCGTCTCTTTACACTCAGTGGGCAAGGGTCCTGGTGACCCGATTCGGGGGAGGCGAACACTGTGCGGAGATTCGGAGTGGTGACGACGACCGGAACCGTGGAGGCGGTGCCCGCGCAGCGCGGCGCGCGCGGGCGCGAGAGGGCGGCCGGCAGCGGCCTCGGCCTCGTGCGCGACCTGCGCGGACCGGCCGTGCGCGCCCCGAGCCCGCTCGGCTTCGCGGCCGGAGACATCGTCGTGGTGTCCGGCCTTCCCGGCGGCGGCAAGAGCACGCTGATCAAGCGGGCGGCCGGCGAGGGCGGGGCCGTGGACTCCCAGGACACCCGTGAGCGCTGGGAGCGCCGCATGCCCGCGCCGCTGCCCTACGCGGTGTACCGGCCGCTGGTGCGCGCCGCGCACTACTGGGGGCTGTGGCGGATCCTGCGCTCCGGAGCCTCCGTGGTCGTCCACGACTGCGGTACGCAGTCGTGGGTGCGCGGTCTGCTCGCGGCCGCCGCGCGCCGCCGGGGCCGAGCGCTGCACCTGCTCCTGCTGGACAGCAGTCCCGAGGAGGCCCTCTCGGGGCAGGCCGCGCGCGGCCGCCGGGTCTCCGCCTACGCCTTCGCGCGCCACCGCGGCGCGGTGACCCGGCTCCTGCGCGAGGCCGAAGCGGGCCGCCCGCCCGCGGGCTGTGCCTCGGTGACCCTGTTGGACCGGGCCTCCGCCGCCACGGTGACCCGCATCGCCTTCGGCGCCTGACCCGCCGGGTGCGGCGCCGCGGCCGGGGTCCGGGGCGGAGCCCCGGATCTTTCGGATCCGCCCGGACCCCGGCAACGGTGCGGGGCGCGGGGCCGGTACCCTGCGGGGCGACACGCGCGGGAATCAAGACAGAGGCAGGGGCAGATGCAGGGCAGCGGCTGGCCGGGGAATGAGCTGGAGCAGGTGCTCGGGGCGGCGCTCGGGCAGCCGGACGCCGGGGGGCGGATCCTGGAGGTCCTCGGACGCAGCCAGGTGTGGGTTCCCCTGCCGGGCGGGGGCGGCCGGGCGTCGGCCGGCCTCGATCTGCCCACCATGGACATCGGCGGGGCGGCGTACGTCCCCGTCTACAGCTCCGAGGCCCAGTTCCTCGCCTGCGTCGGTCCCGGCATGGACTTCGCGGTGGCGCCCGCCGTCGAGTTCGCCCGCGGTCTGCCCCCGCAGCTCGGCATCGCCCTCAACCCCGAGGGCGCCGTCGGCGCACCGCTCCCGCCGTCCGCCGTCGCGGAGCTGTGCCGCAGCGGCCGGACCGCGCTCGACGGCCCGGCCACCGGCGGCCGGGTCCGGCTCTTCGAGCCCGACTGGCAGGACGATCCGGTGGATTTCCTGGCCGCCGCCACCGAGGAGTTCCGGGCCACCGGGGTGGTCGCCGCCGCGCACCGCTGCCTCGCCAGCATCGAGGGCGGGGAGCCCCAGCTGTTCGTCGGTGTCCGCCTGGTGGGATGGGAACCCGAAATGCAGAGCGCGCCGATGGAGGCCCTCGGACGGGCCCTGACCCGTGTCCCGCCGCCGTGGCCCGTGCAGTTGATCCTGCTGGACGCCGCCCAGGACCCGGTCACGGACTGGATTCGTGAGCGCGTACGCCCCTTCTACCTGCCGTAGGGCCGCTTAAGCTGGTTACATCTCCTGGCCGCACGCGCGACTGCCGGTTCGGAGGACACGCGTGGAGCGACGGGCGGACGAAGAGGGGTTCCGGGTGAGTGCGTCAGGCACGGCCGCGGCCGGGCAGGTCGAGCACATGATGCGCCAGGTGACTCCCGGGCGCTACGAGAGTTACGAGTCACTCCTGCACGCCCTCGCCGAGGGCCGGCTGTGGATGTTGCTCTGGCAGGGGCAGCCGGGCTCCCCGGACGCCCAGTACGGCGGTATGGAAGTCGAGAGCCTCGGCTACGCGCCCTGCGTCACCTCCCCCCAGGAGCTGGCCGCCAGCGGCTGGAACCGGGGCTACGAGGTGGTCACCGGGCGGGACATCGCCCGCGCGCTGTACCCGGACCGCTGGGGCCTGTGGCTCAACCCGCACGCCCAGGGCGGTGGCCTCGGCGTGCCCTGGGCGGACCTGCGCCGGATCGCCACCGGGCTGGACCGGATGCCGGCGGGCCCGCTGCGCCTGTCCGAGCCCGCCATCGAGCTCCCGCAGTTCTACGGGCTGCTGACCCAGCACGCGCACCGCACCCCGGCGGTGCGGTCGCTGCGCCGCGCGTGGGTGCAGCCCGCGCTCGGCTCCCCGTACCTCGCGGTGGGGCTCGACCTGTACGACGCATCCGCGCCCGCGCTGGAATCCGTACGGGAGATGATGCGTCAGTCGGTCGGGGTGGTCCCCGAGGGCGTCCCGGTGTGCACGGTCGCACTCGGGGACGAGCACGACCCCGTCGCCATGTGGCTGCGCGCGCAGACCCGCCCCTTCTACGACCGCGAGGGCCAGGCGCCGGCGTACTGACCCGGCGTACTGAGCCGACGTACCGACCCGGGTACGCACCTGCCGCCCGCACCCGGCGCACGCGTTCCGCGATGTCCGGACATGGGGGCATCCCTCTCGAAGGCCGCACCGATCCCCATCGGTGCGGCCTTCTGTGCATTCGGTGAGTCCGCCCAAGATTCGTGCCCGAAAGGGTAGTTGGGCGGCATGTCCGTTCCGTGCCGAACGGGCGGTGTTTCACCGCTCAACAGATCCCGGGGTTCGGATAACGGAAGGTGTAGGCGTAGATCACGGTTGCGCATCACATCTCCGGGGGGTCTGGCGGGCGCTCGAGAGGGCGTTGAAGACTCCACCCCACCGAAGGCCGGTCCATCTCGCAAACACCAGCCCTTCACGTGCACTTCCGGCACTTTTCGTGCCAATCGCACCACCAGCGACGCCGATTGAACCAAGCCGCCACAGCGGCGGGCATGGGCCGACCGACGTCGGCCGAGAGGGGTCCCACCACGATGACGGCACCACTGCAGGACACCAGCGCGGCCGAGCCCGCAGCCGTGGCCACCTCCGAGGTTCCGGGCAAGGCGATCGAGGGACGGTCGCTCGGTCGTATCGCATGGACCAGACTCAAGCGCGACAAGGTCGCGATGGCCGGCGGCCTGGTCGTGCTGCTGCTGGTGGTCCTGGCCATGCTCTCGCAGCCGATCCAGTGGATCTTCGGGCTGGACCCGGACGCCCTGCACCAGGACCTCATCGATCCCTCCCTGGCCACCCCCATCGGCTCCTTCGGCGGCATCAGCTGGGACCATCCGCTGGGCGTGGAGCCGAAGTTCGGCCGGGACATCGCCACCCGCATCCTGGAAGGCTCCTGGGTCTCCCTGCTGGTCGCCTTCGGATCGACCGTGGTCTCGGTGTTCATCGGTTCCGTTCTGGGCGTCATCGCCGGGTACTACGGAGGCTGGGCCGACACGGTGATCAGCCGCATGATGGACACCTTCCTCGCCTTCCCCCTGCTGCTCTTCGCGATCTCCATCTCGGCCGCCCTCCAGGGCGGGGCCTTCGGACTCGAAGGACTGCCGCTGCACATCAGCGTGCTGATCTTCGTGATCGGCTTCTTCAGCTGGCCCTACATCGGACGCATCGTGCGCGGCCAGACCCTCTCGCTGCGCGAGCGGGAGTTCGTCGACGCGGCCCGCAGCCTCGGAGCCCGCGGCCCCTTCATCGTCTTCCGCGAGCTGCTGCCGAACCTGATGGCGCCGATCCTCGTCTACTCGACGCTGCTCATCCCGACCAACATCCTCTTCGAGGCCTCCCTGAGCTTCCTCGGCGTGGGCATCCAGCCGCCGCAGGCCTCATGGGGCGGAATGCTCAGCTCCGCCGTCGCCTACTACAAGGTCGACCCGATGTTCATGGTCGTCCCGGGCATGGCGATCTTCGTCACCGTGCTCGCCTTCAACCTCCTCGGCGACGGTTTGCGCGACGCCCTGGACCCCAAGAGCTCGCGCTGACCCTCCCGCTCCTCGGGCACCCGGCCGAGGCTCCGCCAGTACCCACCACCACTCCGAATCAGGGGGCATCACTCCGCCATGAGAAGCAGGTCGAGAACAGCCGCGGTGCTTGCCGCCGCCATCACCGTCGCCCTCACCGCCTCCGCCTGCAACGGTGGTGACAAGACCGGCGGCGACGACAAGTCGGCCGGCGCCAACGCCGCCGTCAAGGCAGTGGTCAACGTCTCGGACAAGAAGGGCGGGACGGTCGTCTACGAGGCGTCCGACACCCCCGACTCCTTCGACCCCGGCAACACGTACTACGGCTTCGTCTTCAACTTCAGCCGCCTGTACGCCCGTCCGCTGACCACCTTCGCGCCCGCCCCGGGCGCCGAGGGCAACAAGGTGGTCCCGGACCTCGCCGAGAGCCTCGGCGTGCCGAGCGACGGCGGCGCCACCTGGACGTACAAGCTGCGCAAGGGCGTCAAGTACAGCGACGGCTCGCTGGTCACCTCCAAGGACGTCAAGTACGCGGTCGAGCGCAGCAACTTCGCGCGTGACGTGCACTCCAACGGCCCGAACTACCTCGCGCAGTACCTCAAGAACAACGAGACCCCGTACGAGGGCCCGTACAAGGACAAGTCCGACACGGGACTGCAGTCCATCGAGACCCCCGACGACCAGACGATCGTCTTCAAGCTGAAGCAGCCCTTCGCCGAGTTCGACTACCTGCTGGCCAACCCGCAGTCGGCCCCCGTGCCGAAGGCGAAGGACAACGGCGCGGACTACGTGAAGAACATCGTCTCCTCCGGCTCGTACATGTTCGAGAGCTACGAGCACGACAAGCAGGCCGTCCTGGTCCGCAACCCGAACTGGGACGCTTCCACGGACCCGCTGCGCAAGCAGCTCCCAGAGAAGATCGTCGTCAAGCTGAAGGTCAACCAGGAGACGATCGACTCCAACCTGAAGGCCGGCAACACCCACATCGACATCGTCGGCAACGGTGTGGCCCAGCAGACCCAGACCGAGCTGCTGACCTCGAAGGACCCCAACACCGACAACGCCGAGGGTGGTCGCCTGGTCTACATGGCGATGAACACCAAGGTGGCCCCCTTCGACAACGTGGAGTGCCGCAAGGCGGTCCAGTACGCGATCGACAAGGTCTCGGTGCAGACCGCCTTCGGCGGCCCCATCCGCGGCGCCATCGCCAGCACCGTCCTGCCGACGGACATCCCGGGTCACGTGGACTTCAACACCTACAAGACCCCGGACGACAAGGGCGACGAGGCCAAGGCCAAGGCCGCGCTGACCGCCTGCGGCCAGCCGAACGGCTTCGAGACCACCATCACCGCGCGCAACGACCGCGCCGGCGAGGTCGACATGGCCACGGCCATCCAGGCGTCCCTGAAGAAGATCGGGATCACGGTCAAGATCGAGCAGTTCCCGGCCGGCAAGTACTTCAGCGACTACGCGGGCGTCCCGAAGTTCACCGAGGACAACAAGATCGGCCTCATGATGATGCAGTGGGGCGCCGACTGGCCGAGCGGCTTCGGCTTCCTCCAGCAGGTCGTCCACGGTGACGCGATCAGCAAGACGGGCAACACCAACCTGTCGCAGCTGAACGACCCCGAGATCAACAAGATGCTGAACGACAACATCGCCAACACCGACTCCGCCGCCCGCGAGAAGGTCTACGGCGAGATCGACAAGAAGGTCATGGACCAGGCGGTCATCGTGCCCCTGACCTACTTCAAGGTGCTGCACTACCGCTCGCCCAAGATCACCAACGCGGTCTCCAACCCGGCGTGGAGCGGTCAGTACGACTACCTCAACATCGGCCTGAAGTAACCCCGGACGTCAAGTCCTCAGGCAGTTCGACCCTCTCAGCCAGATCTGCCAGAACCGTGGAAGGCAGGTGAAGGCAGCAGTGCGCGCGCCGGTCCGTCCCGCGCCCCCGACCGGGGTGCGGGGCGGACCGGCGGACGCCGAAGCCGACCCCCGTGTTTGTGTACATCGTCCGGCGGCTGTTCGCCGCGGTGTTCCTGCTGCTCGTTGTCAGCGCGATCACCTTCGCGATCTTCTTCCTGCTGCCCCGGTTGGCCGGCGGCACGGCCGATTCGCTGGCCACCCAGTACGTGGGCAAGAACCCCTCGCCCGAATCCATCGCCGCGGTCAAGAAGAACCTCGGTTTCGACCAGCCCCTGTACGCGCAGTACTGGGACTTCCTGCGGGGCGTCTTCGCGGGCCGCGAGTTCAACTACGGCCCCGACCCCTCGCAGTGCCACGCCCCCTGCCTCGGCTACTCCTTCAAGGACCACGTCGAGGTCTGGCCCGACATCGTCAGCCGGCTCCCCATCACCGCCTCCCTCACCCTGGGAGCGGCCGTCATCTGGCTGATCACCGGTGTGACCACGGGCGTGGTCTCGGCCCTGCGCCCGGGCTCGCTCTTCGACCGGCTCGCGATGGGCGTGGCCCTCGCCGGCGTCTCGCTGCCGATGTTCTTCACCGGCACGCTCTCGCTGGCCGTCTTCGTCTTCAACTGGCCCGTGTTCACCAACGTGTACGTGGACTTCTCCGAGGATCCGGCCGCCTGGTTCCAGGGGCTGGTCCTGCCCTGGTCCACACTGGCCTTCCTCTACTCCGCGCTCTACGCCCGGCTCACCCGGGCCGGAATGCTGGAGACCATGAGCGAGGACTACATCCGCACCGCGCGCGCCAAGGGCCTGCGCGAACGGGTGGTCATCACCCGCCACGGGCTGCGTTCCGCGCTGACTCCGATCGTGACCATCTTCGGCATGGACTTCGGGCTGCTCCTCGGCGGCGCCATCGTCACCGAGACGGTCTTCTCGTACCACGGCATCGGTGAGTACGCGTACCACGCCATCGCGGTGAACGACCTGCCGAAGATCCTCGGGGTGACCCTCTTCGCCGGAGCCTTCATCGTGCTGTGCAACCTGGTGGTCGACCTCGTCTACGCCATCATCGACCCGAGGGTGAGGCTGTCGTGACCGATTCGACTCCGAAGGGGAACGAGGCCGGCGCGGCCGCCACCGACCGCGGCGCGCACACCGCCACCGCCACGCCGCTCGTGGCGGGTCCGGGCGAGGGCCCGCCCTCCGAGGCCTTCCTCGACGTGCGCGACCTCAAGGTCCACTTCCCCACCGACGACGGCCTCGTGAAGTCCGTCGACGGGCTCACCTTCCAGCTGGAGAAGGGCCAGACCCTCGGCATCGTGGGCGAGTCCGGATCCGGCAAGTCCGTCACCTCGCTGGCCGTCATGGGCCTGCACCGGGCCGGCAACGCCGACCGCTCCAAGGTCGAGATGTCGGGCGAGATCTGGCTCGGGGGCAAGGAACTGCTCTCCGCCGATCCCGAGGAGGTGCGCCGACTGCGGGGCCGCGACATGGCGATGATCTTCCAGGACCCGCTGAGCGCACTGCACCCGTACTACACGATCGGCTCCCAGATCGTGGAGGCGTACCGCGTCCACAACGACGTGGACAAGAAGACGGCGCGCAAGCGGGCCGTCGAGATGCTCGACCGGGTGGGCATCCCCGAGCCGGGCAAGCGCGTCAACGACTATCCGCACCAGTTCTCCGGCGGCATGCGCCAGCGCGCGATGATCGCGATGTCGCTGGTCAACAACCCCGACCTGCTGATCGCGGACGAGCCGACCACGGCGCTGGACGTCACCGTGCAGGCGCAGATCCTGGACCTGATCCGGGATCTGCAGAAGGAGTTCGGCTCCGCCGTCATCATGATCACGCACGACCTCGGCGTGGTCGCGGAGATGGCCGACGAGATCCTCGTGATGTACGGCGGCCGGTGCGTCGAGCGGGGCACCGCCGAGAAGGTGTTCTACGAGCCCCGCCACCCCTACACCTGGGGCCTGCTGGGCTCGATGCCGCGCATCGACCGGGAGCAGAGCGAGCGCCTCATCCCGGTCAAGGGCTCTCCGCCCAGCCTCATCAACATCCCCGACGGCTGTGCATTCAACCCGCGCTGCCCGTACGCGGACGTGCCCAAGGGCAACGTCACGCGTACGGTCCGGCCCGAGCTCACCCAGGACGACAGCCGTCACTGGTCCGCCTGCCACATGCCGCAGGAAGAGCGGACCCGGATCTGGACCGAAGAGATTGCGCCGAAGCTGTGACCGAGACGCCTGACACGAAGAAGCCGGAAACGGCGGTCATTCCCGCGCAGGCCACGGACTCTCCCGAGGTCCTGCTCAAGGTCACCGGCCTGACCAAGCACTTCCCGATCACCAAGGGCCTGATCCGGCGCCAGGTCGGCGCGGTCAAGGCCGTCGACGGCCTCGACTTCGACGTCCGGCGCGGGGAGACCCTCGGCATCGTCGGCGAGTCCGGCTGCGGGAAGTCGACCATGGGCCGGCTGATCACACGGCTGCTGGAGCCGACCGGCGGCTCCATCGAGTTCGAGGGCAAGGACATCACGCACCTCGGGGTGTCGGGCATGCGCCCGCTGCGCCGGGACGTGCAGATGATCTTCCAGGACCCGTACGGCTCGCTGAACCCCCGCCACACCGTGGGCACCATCGTCAGCGCGCCGTTCAAGCTCCAGAAGGTCACCCCGGAGGGCGGGCTCAAGGCGGAGGTCCAGCGACTGCTCTCGCTCGTGGGCCTCAACCCCGAGCACTACAACCGCTACCCGCACGAGTTCTCCGGCGGCCAGCGCCAGCGCATCGGCATCGCGCGGGCCCTCGCGCTGAAGCCGAAGCTGGTGGTCGCGGACGAGCCGGTTTCGGCGCTGGACGTGTCGATCCAGGCCCAGGTGGTGAACCTGCTGGACGACCTCCAGGACGAGCTCGGCCTCACCTACGTGATCATCGCGCACGACCTGTCGGTCATCCGACACGTTTCGGACCGCATCGCCGTGATGTACCTCGGCAAGATCGTCGAGCTGGCGGACAACAAGGGGCTGTACGGGGCGCCCATGCACCCCTACACCACGGCCCTGATGTCGGCCGTGCCGGTGCCCGACCCGAGGCGGCGCGGTGCCAAGAGCGGCCGCATCCTACTCAAGGGCGACGTCCCGTCGCCGATCTCGCCGCCCAGCGGCTGCCGCTTCCACACCCGGTGCTGGAAGGCCACGCAGATCTGCGCGACGCAGGAGCCGCCGCTGCTGGCGCTGAAGCCGGGCCACCAGGTGGCCTGCCACCACCCGGAGAACGCCCCCGACCAGGCGCCGGGCGACCAGCCCCTGCCGGGCGCGGCGGACGCGGTGGCGGCGTCGGAGTAACGGAGCAACCGATCCGGCAGGGCCGGGGGCGCGTTCCGCGCGACCCCGGCCCTGCCGGGCGGGCCGGCCCCGCCGCACATCCAGCCTCGCCGGCGCTCGAGGCGCGGGGTCCGGGACGGAGCCCAGGTCCTTCCCCCGGCGCGAGCCGAGCGGCCCGGCCCCGGGCTCGGCGGAGCCCCGCATTCCGTCGAGCCCGCCGCAGGTGACAATGGCCCGGTGCTCCACGATCTCTTCCCGCCCGGGATCCAGCATGCCCTGGACCTCGCCGGCATCTTCGTCTTCGCCACCGCAGGCGCCCTGCTCGCCGTCCGCAAGAACTTCGACGTCTTCGGCATCGCCGTCCTCGCGCTCGTCACGGCGCTCGGCGGCGGCCTCTTCCGCGACCTCGTCATCGGCGCCGTACCGCCCGCCGCCTTCGGGGAGCTCAGCTTCTTCGTGACCCCGCTGGTCGCCGCCGCGATCGTCTACTTCCTGCACCCCGAGGTCCAGCGGATCAACCGCGCGATCAACGTCTTCGACGCGGCCGGCCTCGGGCTGTTCTGCGTGACGGGCACGACCAAGGCCTACGAGTACGGCCTCGGTCTCACCGCCTCGGCCTCGCTCGGCGTGGCCACGGCAGTCGGCGGTGGCGTCCTGCGCGACGTACTGGTCAACGAGGTGCCCTCGCTGCTGCGCGACCGCGAGATGTACGCCGTCCCCGCGCTGGTCGGCGCCTCGATGGTGGCCGTCTTCATCAGCATGCACGCCCTCAACGGCATCACCACCGGCCTCGCGATCGTCACCACCTTCGTCCTGCGCCTCCTCGCCATGCGCTACCACTGGCGGGCGCCGCTGGCCTGGAACAGGCGCTCGTCGGTGGCCGAAGAGCCGTAACAAAAGAAAGCTACCGCTTAGTAGTAAGCCGGTGTACCGTCGTTTGCATGTCACACGCAGCTGCCAAGGCCTCCATCGGCGACAGTGAGTTCGACCGCGACACCGCCATCACCGCACGCGCGGGCGAGCCCGGGGTGTACGACGCGGAACTCTCCGCCGGCTGGACGATCATCGCCGCCGTGAACGGCGGATACCTGCTGGCCCTGGTCGGCCGGGCCCTGTCGGCGGCCCTCCCGCACCCGGACCCGTTCACCGTCTCCGCGCACTACCTGACCTCCTCCGTGCCCGGCCCCGCCGTGATCCGCACCCAGGTCGTCCGCGTCGGCCGCACCCTCTCCACCGGCCAGGCCTCGCTGTTCCAGTACGACGAGAGCGGCGCCGAGATCGAGCGCATCCGCGTCCTCGCCTCCTACGGCGACCTCTCGGCCCTGCCGGACGACGTGCGCACCGTCGCCCTGCCGCCCGCCATCCCCGCCTACGAGGACTGCATCGGCCCCGAAGCCGGCCCGGCCCCGATCCCCGGCAGCTCCGCCATCGTGGACCGGCTCCGGCTCCGGCTGGACCCGGCGACCGCCGGATGGGCCGTCGGTGCGCCCTCCGGCAAGGGCGAGATGCGCGCCTGGTTCGAGCTGGCCGACGGCCGCGATGCCGACCCGCTCTCCATGCTCCTGGCCGTCGACGCGCTCCCGCCGACCGCCTTCGACCTGGGCCTGGTGGCCTGGACCCCGACGGTGGAACTCACCACGCACGTCCGCCGCCGCCCGGCCCCCGGCCCGCTCCGGGTCTCCATCACCACCCGCAACCTGGCCGGCGGCTTCCTGGAGGAGGACGCCGAGGTCTGGGACTCGTCGGACCACCTGGTCGCGCAGTCCCGCCAACTGGCCCGCGCACTGCGTCCGGCCTGACCCCGGCCTGCGGGCCCCGGCCCCGGTCCGGCCCGACGCATGTGGCGGCGCCGGGTGCGCTTGCCGGCCATCGCGGGGTCCCGCGGCGCAAGCGGCCACCGGCGGACTCGTAGAATCGGGGGATCATGGCCTACCTCGACCACGCCGCCACCACCCCGATGCTGCCGGAGGCCGCCGCGGCGATGACCGCGCAGTTCGCCGCCACGGGGAACGCCTCCTCCCTGCACGCCGCCGGCCGGCGGGCCCGCCGTACCGTGGAGGAGGCCCGCGAGGCCTTCGCCGAGGCGGTCGGCGCCCGCCCCAGCGAGGTGGTCTTCACCGCCGGCGGCACGGAGGCCGACAACCTCGCCGTCAAGGGCCTCTACTGGGCCCGGCGCGACGCCGACCCCGCCCGGACCCGGGTCATCGCCAGCCCCGTCGAGCACCACGCGGTGCTCGACGCCGTCCACTGGCTCGCCGAGCACGAGGGCGCGCAGGTCGAGTACCTGCCCGTGGACCGCTACGGGCGCGTCCACGCCGACGCCTTCCGCGAGGCCGTCGAGCGCAACCCCGACGACGTGGCCCTGGCCACCGTCATGTGGGCCAACAACGAGATCGGGACCGTCATGCCGGTCCGCGAACTGGCCGCCATCGCCCGCGAGTCCGGGATCCCGCTGCACTCCGACGCCGTCCAGGCCCTCGGCCAGCTCGACGTCCACTTCGGCGACAGCGGCCTCGCCGCCATGACCGTCAGCGGCCACAAGATCGGCGGCCCCTACGGCATCGGCGCACTGCTGCTCGGCCGCGACCAGAGCCCCGTACCCGTCCTGCACGGCGGTGGCCAGGAGCGGCACGTCCGCTCCGGCACCCTCGACGTTCCGGCCGTCGCCGCCTTCGCCGTGGCCGCCGTCCTCGCCGTCGAGCGGCGCGAGCGGTTCGCCACCGAGATCGGCGCCCTGCGCGACGAACTGGTCGCCGCCGTCCGCGCGGCCGTGCCCGACGCCGTCCTCGGGGGAGACCCCGACGAGCGGCTTCCCGCCAATGCCCACTTCAGCTTCCCCGGCTGCGAGGGCGACTCGTTGCTGCTCCTGCTCGACGCCCAGGGCATCGAGTGCTCCACCGGTTCCGCCTGCACCGCGGGCGTGGCCCAGCCCAGTCACGTCCTGCTGGCCGCCGGCACCGACCCGCAGCTGGCCCGCGGCACCCTGCGCTTCTCCCTCGGCCACACCTCCACCAAGGAGGACGTCGCTGCCCTGGCCGCGGCCATCGGCCCGGCGGTCGAGCGCGCCCGCACGGCGGGCCTCAGCTAGGAGCCGGAGCCTCAAGGGCCGCCCGGACCAGGCCGATGTAGCGGTTCCAGTCCCAGTGGCGGCCGGGGTCGGTGTGGTCGGCGCCCGGGACCTCGGAGTGGCCGACTATGTGCGTGCGGTCCGCCGGTATGTCGTACCGGCGGCAGACGTCGGCCGCCAGCCGGGCCGAAGCCGCGTACATGGCGTCCGTGAAATCCTGCGGGCGGTCCACGAAGCCCACGTGCTCGATGCCGACGCTGCGCTCGTTCATCGAGCGGTTCCCCGAGTGGAAGGCCACGTCCAGCTCGCGCACCATCTGCTCCACGTGCCCGTCCCCGCGCACGATGTAGTGGGCCGACGCCTTGTGCCACGGGTTCTTGAAGGCGTCCACCGAGGACTCGAAGCCGCCCTGGGTGACGTGCACGACGATCCGGTCCACCCGGTAGTCGGCCGGGCGGTCCGCCTTGCGCCAGTTCGCCGGCGAGGCCGACGTCCAGCTCGCGCCCGCGTGGTCGAGCTCGCCCTCCTTGCGCGGCTTGTCCACACCCGGTATCAGCCACCAGGCACGGCCGATCTCCTCCCGGCCGGCCACCGCCGCCACCGCGAAGACCCCGAGCCCGCCGAAGAGCACGGCCCTGCGGGTCCGCCCCGGCGACTTCTTCCCCTTGTTCCCCTGCTCGACGATGTGATCCACCCCCCGTACCCCGACAACGCGCTGTGACCCCGCTCGGTTCCCCCGTACCCTGGACGGTGCTATGACTGAGAACCTGCCGCGCACCGCCCGCCCCCTTCGCGTCCTGGCCGCCATGTCCGGCGGCGTGGACTCCGCCGTCGCCGCCGCCCGCGCGGTCGAAGCCGGGCACGACGTGACCGGCGTCCACCTCGCGCTCTCCGCGAACCCGCAGTCCTTCCGGACCGGCGCCCGCGGCTGCTGCACCATCGAGGACTCCCGCGACGCCCGCCGGGCCGCCGACGTCATCGGCATCCCGTTCTACGTCTGGGACCTCGCCGAGCGCTTCCGCGAGGACGTCGTCGAGGACTTCATTTCCGAGTACGAGGCCGGGCGCACCCCGAACCCGTGCCTGCGCTGCAACGAGAAGATCAAGTTCGCGGCGCTGCTCGACAAGGCCCTCGCGCTCGGCTTCGACGCGGTCTGCACCGGTCACTACGCGACCGTCGTGCTCACCGAGGACGGCTCCCGCGAGCTGCACCGCGCCTCCGACATGGCCAAGGACCAGTCGTACGTCCTCGGGGTCCTCGACGAGAAGCAGCTCGCCCACGCCCTCTTCCCGCTCGGTGACACCCTCACCACCAAGGAAGAGATCCGCGCCGAGGCCGAGGAGCGGGGGCTGGCCGTCGCGAAGAAGCCCGACAGCCACGACATCTGCTTCATCGCCGACGGCGACACCCAGGGCTTCCTCGCGAACCGCCTCGGCAAGGCCGAGGGCGACATCGTCGACGGGGCGACCGGCGAGAAGGTCGGCACCCACGACGGCGCCTTCGGCTTCACCATCGGCCAGCGCAAGGGCCTGCGCATCGGCCACCCCGCCCCCGACGGCAAGCCGCGCTACGTCCTCGACATCTCCCCGGTGAACAACACGGTCACCGTCGGCCCCGTCGAGGCCCTCGACGTCACCGCGCTCACCGCGATCCGCCCCCGCTGGTGCGGAGCCGTGGCCGCCGCCCCGGGCACCTACACTGCCCAGCTGCGCGCCCACGGCGGCGAGACCGAGGTCTTCGCCGAGGTCGTGGACGGCGAGCTGCGCGTCTCCTTCACCGAGCCGGTCCGGGGCGTGGCACCCGGCCAGGCGATCGTGCTCTACGACGGCACCCGCGTGGTCGGCTCGGCCACCATCGCGACCACGACGCGGGCCGCCGCCACCGTCTGAACGGCCCCCGCACGGCAGGACGCCGCGGCCCGTCCCCTCGGGGCGGGCCGCGGCGCCGCGTTCGCGCCGGGTCCGGGGTTGCCCCGCAGCCTCCTGGTCGTCACGCCGGGGCGGCGGTCGGGCTGCGGCGAACGCGATCGCCCGGGCAGCCCCCGGACCTTCCGCGCTCAGGCGACGGTCAGGACGATCTTGCCGGTGGTGCGGCCCTGCTCGCCGATCTCGTGGGCCTTCGCGGCCTGCTCCAACGGCAGCACGGTGTCGACCAGCGGCTTCAGCAGACCCCGCTCGACGAGCGCCGCGATCTCGCGCAGGCCGCCCAGGTCCGGCTCCACCAGGACCCAGGAGGCGTGCACCCCCTGCGGGTCGGCCGGGAGGGAGTCGGGGCCGGGCAGGGTCACCAGGTGGCCGCCGGCCTTGAGGACCTTCAGCGAGCGCCGCGTGTAGTCCCCGCCGACGGCGTCTATCACGACGTCCACGTCGGCGACGGCGTCCTCGAAGTCCGTGGTGTGGTAGTCGATCACCTCGTCGGCGCCGAGCTCGCGCAGCAGTTCGTGCTTGCCCGCGCTCGCGGTGCCGATCACGTACGCGCCGCGGGCCTTGGCGATCTGCACCGCCAGGTGACCCACCCCGCCGGCCGCCGCGTGCACCAGCACCCGCTGTCCGGCGCTCACCCCCGCCGTGTCCACCAGGGCCTGCCAGGCGGTCAGCGCGGCCAGCGGCAGCGCCGCGGCCTGCACGTGGTCCAGCGCGGCCGGCTTGGGGGCGAAGTGCCGGGCGGGGGCCGTCACGTACTCGGCGTACGCGCCGGCCTGCTGCGGGAAGCGGGGCATCCCGTACACCTCGTCGCCCACCCGGTACAGGGTCACGCCCGGTCCCACGGCCTCCACGGTGCCGGACACGTCCCAGCCGACCGCCGGCACCGGGCCCCAGGGGATCAGGGCGCCGCTCTCGCGCGTCTTCCAGTCCACCGGGTTGACCCCGGCGGCACGGACCCGCACCAGGACCTCGCCCATCCCGGGCTCCGGACGCTCGGCCTCGGTCTCGACGAGGACCTCGGGTCCGCCCCACTTGCTGATGACGACGGCGCGCATGACATGTCTCCTTGCTGGGTTGTTGCTGCGTTCTCGCCGGCCGGTGTCCCGGCCGATGACCTCACTCTCCCCGCTCGCCGACCGTCGCGGTGTTGGCCGTACGGCCACCATGTGTCAGGATCTGGCCATGCACCGAATCGCCGTACTCGCCCTCGAAGGGGTCCCTCCGTTCGAGCTCGGCATCCCCTCCCGCGTCTTTGGCAACGCCCATGACGAGGCAGGGGACCCGCTCTACGAGGTGACCGTCTGCACCGCCGACGGACTGCCCGTGACCAGCGACGCGGGCTTCACCGTCGGCGTCTCGGCGGGCCCCGAGGCCCTCGCCGCCGCCGACACCGTGATCGTCACGCCCACCCACGCGATGGACGAGCTCGCGCACGGCGCGCCCCTGTCGCAGTCGCTGACCGACGCCCTGGCGGCGATCCGGCCCGGCACGCGGCTGGTCTCCCTGTGCACCGGCTCGTACGTCCTGGCCGCCGCCGGACTGCTCGACGGCCGGCCCGCCACCACGCACTGGCTGCACGCGCCCGAGTTCCAGCGGGGCTTCCCCCGCGTCCGCCTCGACGAGGAGGTCCTCTTCGTCGACGACGGCGACATCCTCACCTCGGCCGGCGTGGCCGCGGGCATCGACCTCTGCCTCTACCTGATCCGCCAGGACCACGGCACGGGCGTGGCCAACCGGGCCGCGCGGCTCTGCGTGGTCCCGCCCTGGCGCGACGGCGGCCAGGTCCAGTACATCGACCGCCCCGTTCCCGAGCCGACGCTCGCCACCACCACCGCCACCCGCGCGTGGGCCCTGGAACGCCTCGCCGAACCGGTCACCCTCGCCGAACTGGCCGCGCACGCCCGGATGAGCCTGCGCACCTTCACCCGCCGGTTCCGCGACGAGGTCGGCATGACCCCGGTGCAGTGGCTCACCGCGCAACGCCTCGAACTGGCCCGCCACTTGCTGGAGTCCAGCGACCTGCCGGTCGACCTCGTCGCCCACCGGGCCGGCTTCGGCTCCGCCAACTCACTGCGCCAACACATGCGTTCCACGCTCGGCGTCTCCCCGATCGCCTACCGGCGCACCTTCCAGCCCGCCCCGGCATGACCTGCAAAGTAATCGCCGTCGGGGCCGCGCGCTGACAGGATCGGATCAACGGGCCCGCACCGGCGGGCCGGTCGACACGGGGAGCAGACCATGACCGCGTACGCCATCGCCCACATACGCCCCGAGACGATGAACGAGGACATCCTCACCTACATCGAGACCATGCAGTCGACGATGGACCCCTTCGGCGGCCGCTTCCTCGTGCACGGCAAGGAGGTCGAGGTCCTGGAGGGCCCCTTCCCCGGCACCGTCGTCATCATCGGCTTCCCCGACATGGAGCGGGCCCGTGCCTGGTACGCCTCCGACGCCTACCGGGCGATCCTGCCGCTGCGCACCGACCACATCCCCGGCGAGGTCATCCTGGTCGAGGGCGTCCCGGCCGACTACGACGCATCGAGGACGGCCGCCGCCCTGCGCGCCGCAGCCGGTCTCTGATGGGGAACCGGGCCCCCTTCGTGATCGCGGGCGCCGAGGGGTACGAGCGCCGGGGCTCCT
The DNA here is from genome assembly GCF_044756625.1 of Streptomyces sp. NPDC091682. Lineage (NCBI taxonomy): Bacteria > Bacillati > Actinomycetota > Actinomycetes > Kitasatosporales > Streptomycetaceae > Streptomyces > Streptomyces sp. NPDC091682. Next base: position 216,444 of record NZ_JBIVTH010000006.1, read on the forward strand.
CCTTCGGCGCCGTCGGACTCGATCTCGACCTGCTCGGCGGCCCGGAGGCGGTCCTGCCCTTCGTCCTCGGCCACCGGCGCGAGGAAGGCCCCTGGTACGACGACGACATGTGCGAGGCGGGCGCCCTGATCGACCCTGCCCGCAGGCTGCTCCTGGTCTTCGCCCAGGAAGGCCCGTCGGTGGCCATGCGCACCCGCGCGGCCTGGTGGCGCATGCTCGGCCACGCCTGGCCCGGATGGGAGGTCCGCTGGACGTACGACGGCCAGAGCGGCCTGCGTACCCACCTCGGCTTGGAGCCGGGGTGCGTACGCGACGCCCCGTCCCCCGGCCCGGCCCTGGAGGCCGATGACGAGGAGCTGGCCGACCCCGACCCGATGGCCGCCGTCGTCACGGTCGGATCCGGCCGCTGCCACGTCCTCCCCCACATCGGCGACCATCCGGTGGTCGAGGGCCCGGCGCTCCTCGACCGGCTCTCGGCCGCCCCCGGCCACGCCGCGTACGCGGGCCGCGCCGAGGCCGGCGTCCATGTCGACCCCGCGGCCCGCCGCATCGGCTGGTGGCTGACCGGAATCGTGCCCCACGCCGGACGCACGGCCGCCCGCTGGCCCGGCTGGACCGTGGAGTTCTGGGCCGACCGCTGGAGCGAGCACGCCCGATCGGCCCCCGGCCGCTTCAGCCCGCCCGCCGCCGACCCGGCGGCCGCGCTGGACGCCGTACGCGACGAGGCACTGGAGCGCTGGGCCGGACCGCGCGCCGACCGGCGGGCACAGCTCGTCGCCGCGCACCCGCACATCGTCATCGGCACCGGCTTCCCGCCCGCGGTCGCCGGGCAGCGGGCGGCCCTGGCCCGGGCGGTCGTCGAACGGTCCCGGCGGGCCGCCGCAGCCGGCTGAGCGCCCGGCGCGCGGACGGGCCGCCCGGACCGGGGGCCGCGGGGCCCGGGGCGGGCCGCGGGGCCCGGGGCGCGGGGCGACGTGCGGGCCGGGCCCGGCGCGGCGTTCCCGCACGCCGTGATCGGCCAGGGCATCGGCCCGCACCGGCCCCGCCGTCACACAGGAGCACGCGGCCGCCGCCCGCGCCGCCGTCGAGCGGGCCCGCGCGCCGGTCGGCGGCACCTGACCTCGGCCTTCGGACCCCGGGCGGGCCCGGGGGTGCGAGCATGGGCGGTATGGCTACTCACTTGATCACCGGTGCCGGTTCCGGCATCGGCGCCGCCGTCGCGGCCCGGTTGCACGCCCGCGGCGACGACCTCGTCCTCCTCGCCCGGGACGCCGGCCGGGCCCGCGAGCTCGTCGACCGTTACCCCGGCGCCACGTCCCTCGTCGGAGACCTCGCCGATCCCGACCGGCTGTCGTGGGCGTTCTCCAAGCAGGCCCTCCCGGAGCGGATCGACTCCCTGCTGCACATCGCCGGGATCGTCGACCTCGGACCGGTCGGTGAGCTCCGGCCCAAGACCTGGCACCAGCAGCTCAACGTGAACCTGATCGCCCCCGCCGAGGTCACCCGGCTGTTGCTGCCCACCCTGCGCGCGTCCAAGGCCACCGTCGTCTTCGTGAACTCCGGCGCCGGCCTGACCGCCCACGCCGACTGGAGCGCGTACGCCGCCTCCAAGCACGGGCTCAAGGCCCTCGCCGACTCGCTGCGCGGCGAGGAGCGGGCCAACGGCATCCGCGTCACCTCCGTCTACCCGGGCCGCACCGCCAGCCCCATGCAGGCCAAGGTGCACTCGCAGGAGGGCAAGGAGTACGACCCGGCCGCCTGGATCGAGCCCGAGTCCGTCGCGACCACGATCGTCATGGCCGTCGACCTGCCCCGCGACGCCGAGGTCAACGACCTGAGCGTCCGGCCGGGCCGATGAGCGCCGGCGCCACCGGCGTCGGATCGCTGCCCGGCGGCGACGCCCGCGAGGCAGCGAAGACCGTCACCGGGTCCTTCGAAGAGTTCCCCTACCTCGCCGAGCTGCCCGCCCGCGGGCCCGGCGCGGACATGATCGGCCGGTCCCTCGGACTCCTCGTCGACATGTACGCCCACGTCGAGCCCAGCGGCTGGCGGATCAGCGACCGCCCGGGACGGGACTCCAAGCGGGCCCGGTCCTGGCTGGGGGAGGACCTCGACGCGCTGGAGGAGTTCACCCAGGGGTACACGGGGAAGCTCAAGGTCCAGGCCGTCGGACCGTGGACGCTGGCCGCCGCCCTGGAACTGCACGGTGGCGAAGCCATGCTCCAGGACCCGGGTGCCTGCCGGGACCTGGCCGGATCGCTGGCCGAGGGCCTGCGCGAGCACCTGGCCGACGTGCGCAAGCGGGTCCCCGGCGCCGACGTCGTGCTGCAGCTCGACGAGCCCTCCCTGACGGCCGTCCTGCTCGGCCGGGTCCGCTCGGCGAGCGGCTACCGCACCTACCGGGCCGTCGACCGGCAGGTGGTCGAGGGCGGGCTGCGCGACCTGTTCGCCGTCCACGACGGGGAGGTCGTCGTGCACTCCTGCGCGCCCGAGGTCCCCTTCGGCCTGCTCCGCAGGGCCGGTGCCACGGGGGTGTCGTTCGATTTCTCCCTGCTCACCGAGCGCGAGGACGACGCCATCGGGGAGGCGGTCGAAGGCGGCACGAAACTCTTCGCCGGAGTGGTGCCCGGCACGGACGCCCCGTTGTCGGACCCGGGCGGTAGCGTCATGGGTGTCAGGAAGCTTTGGCGCAGGCTGGGGCTGGCCCCGGGGACTCTGGCGGAGTCCGTCGTGGTCACCCCGTCGTGCGGTCTGGCGGGCGCTTCGCCCGCCTACGCCCGCGCGGTGCAGGCGCATTGCGTCAGGGCGGCGAGGTCGCTCGCCGACAACCCTGAGTGACGGTCGAAGACGGGCCACGGGAGGACACGGCATGGCAGCCGAACAGCAGGACACGGCAGTACCGACGGCGGTGCGCGATCAGCACGCGCTGCTGGCGGAGCAGGTCGAGGAGCACCGCTTCCGGTACTACGTGAACGACCAGCCGGTCGTCAGCGACGCCGAGTTCGACCAGCTGCTGCGCTCGCTGGAGGCGCTGGAGGAGCAGTACCCGGAGCTGCGCACGCCCGACTCGCCCACCCAGAAGGTGGCCGGGGCGTACGAGACGGACTTCGCCTCCGTCGAGCACCGCGAGCGCATGCTCTCCCTCGACAACGCCTTCGACGACGAGGAACTGGCTGCCTGGGCCGAGCGGGTGGCCCGGGACGTGAACACCTCGGACTACCACTACCTGTGCGAGCTCAAGGTGGACGGCCTCGCCGTCAACCTCACCTACGAGAACGGCCGCCTGACCCGGGCGGCCACCCGCGGCGACGGCCGCACCGGTGAGGACATCACGCCCAACGTGCGCACCATCGCCGAGATCCCGGACCGTCTCAAGGGCGACCGGATCCCGGCCCTGGTGGAGATCCGCGGCGAGGTCTACTTCCCGATGGAGAAGTTCGAGGAGCTCAACGCCCGGCTGGTGGAGGCGGAGGGCAAGCCCTTCGCCAACCCGCGCAACGCGGCAGCCGGTTCGCTGCGGCAGAAGGACCCCAAGGTCACCGCGAGCCGCCCGCTGCACATGGTCGTGCACGGCATCGGAGCCCGCGAGGGCTTCGAGATCGAGCGCCAGTCGCAGGCGTACGAGCTGCTGCACGAGTGGGGGCTGCCGACCGCGCAGCACAACATGGTGGTCGCCACGCTCGCCGAGGTCCGCGATTTCATCAGGGACTTCGGCGTGAACCGGCACTCGGTGGAGCACGAGATCGACGGGGTGGTCGTCAAGCTCGACGAGATCGCCCTCCAGGGCCGGCTCGGCTCCACCGCGCGCGCCCCGCGCTGGGCGATCGCCTGGAAGTACGCGCCCGAAGAGGTCAACACCAAGCTGATCGACATCAAGGTCGGCGTCGGCCGCACCGGCCGGGTGACCCCGTACGCGCAGGTGGAGCCGGTGAAGGTGGCGGGCTCCGAGGTCGAGTTCGCCACCCTGCACAACCAGGAGGTCGTCAAGGCCAAGGGCGTCCTCATCGGGGACACCGTCGTCCTGCGCAAGGCGGGCGACGTCATCCCCGAGATCCTCGGCCCCGTGGTGGACCTGCGCGACGGCACCGAGCGGGAGTTCGTGATGCCGGCCGACTGTCCCGCGTGCGGGACGGAGCTGCGGCCCATGAAGGAGGGGGACATCGACGTCCGGTGCCCCAACGCCCAGACCTGCCCGGCGCAGTTGCGCGAGCGGCTCTTCTACCTGGGCGGCCGACAGTCCCTGGACATCGAGAACTTCGGCATGGTGGCGGCGGCCGCGCTGACCGGCCCGCTGGAGCCGGCCGAGCCGCCGCTGCTGGACGAGGGCGACCTCTTCGGCCTGACCATCGAGCAGCTGCTGCCCATCAAGGCGTACGTCCTGGACCCGGACAGCGGGCTGCCCAAGCGGGACCCGAAGACGGGCGAGGAGAAGATCGTCACGGTCTTCGCCAACCAGAAGGGCGAACCGAAGAAGAACGCCCTCTCCATGCTGGAGCACATCGCCGCCGCCAAGGACCGCCCGCTCGCCCGCATCATCAACGGCCTGTCGATCCGTCACGTGGGACCGGTCGCGGCCGAGGCCCTCGCCCGCGAGTTCCGCTCGATCGAGCGCATCGAGCAGGCCACCGAGGAGGAGCTGACCGCCACCGAGGGCGTCGGCGCCATCATCGCCGCCTCCCTCAAGGAGTGGTTCGCCGTCGACTGGCACCAGGAGATCCTGCGCAAGTGGCGGGAGGCCGGGGTCCGGATGGAGGAGGAAGGTTCCGCCGAGGACGAGGGGCCGCGGCCGCTGGAGGGGCTGACCGTCGTCGTCACCGGCACTTTGCAGAGCCACACGCGGGACGGGGCGAAGGAGGCCCTGCAGAGCCGCGGCGCCAAGGTCACCGGTTCCGTGTCGAAGAAGACCTCCTTCGTCGTGGTCGGGGACAACCCCGGCTCGAAGTACGACAAGGCCGTGCAGTTGAAGCTCGCCGTCCTCGACGACGCAGGGTTCACCGTGCTGCTGGAGCAGGGGCCGGACGCGGCGCGGGAGGCGGCGCTCCCGGTGGACGGCGGGGGCGAAGCGCAGTAGTACCGGCAGGTGAATCGCCGAGGGGGAGTAGCGAAGGCGAACGGATGCGTGGCGTGCGGCCGTACGGGCGGGCGCACGCCAGGCGCGGCGGACGGTGGTAAACGGCCGGTACAAGGCTGGTCGCAGGGCGGTGAGCTGTCGGATCATCGGATGGGTGACGGGGGGCCCCGGTCCAAACTCACCCGTTCGGCGGATACCGTACTGATGAGGATGGCTGGGTCGCATTCGGGCAACCACTGCCGACCGCTGCCCCTGGGAGCCTCGCGCGTCCTACTGTTGAGGGGTGCGCCTGTCGTGCACGGCTGCAGGATGCGATTTCGGCCGTGGTGGCATGACATCGGGGCCATCGCGTGACATCGGCATCGCCGGCTGTGAGAGGTACGGGCATGAAACCCACCGAAAGCGCCGACCCGTCACCTGAATTCGGCGGGGAACTCCCGCCCATGCGGGCGGGCCGGGCGGGCAGGCCGCGTGTCCTGGGTGCCAGGACACCGGAGACCCGACCGGTCCCCACCGGTGCGCGCGGGCAGGAGCGGCGCGGTGTGCTGCCCTTCCTCGTCGTGGGTCTCGCCGTCTCGGTGCTCACCATCGGCATCGTCTCCGCGCTGAGCGGCCGTCATGCGCTGTTCCCCGGCGGGCCGGTCGGCTGGGCCCTGGCCCTCCTCACCGGCATCATCGTCGGCCACCTCGTCGCCCTCGGCCGCGACCGCTGGTGGGGCGGCACCGGATCGGGCGCGGCCCTCACCCTCGGCGTCCTCATCCTCTACGGATGGGTCCCCGCCGGACTGGTCTCGCTGGCGGTGGTCTCCCTGGTCGGGGCCGCGCGCCGGCACCGCTGGCGGCAGGGGCTGCTACACGGCTCCGTGGACATCCTCGGCATCGGCGCCGGGGCCCTCGTGCTCGCCGCCTTCGGCGAGGTGCCCTCCGTCGAGACCCCCTGGCTCCCCACCTCCTGGGGGCTGGAGGCGGTCCCCGAGATCGTCCTCGTCGCCGTCGCCTACCTGCTCGCCACCCGGTTCCTGCTCTGGATCGCGCTGGCCCCGCGCGGGGACGGGCTGCCCACCGTCGCCCGCACCGCCCTGCTCCGGCAGGCCTTAGTGGCCGTGGCGCTGCTCGGCATCGCCCCCCTGATCTGCGTCGTCGCCATCAGCCGGCCGGTCCTGCTGCCGCTGTTCGCCGTACCCCTGATCGCGCTCGACTCCACCCTGTGGATCGCCCGGGCCCGCGCCGAGGAACAGCTGCGGGACCCGCTGACCGGGCTGCCCAACCGGCAGTGGCTGCTGGAGCGGGCCTGGTCCGCCCTGGACGAGGCCGAACGTTCCGGCACCCGGGCCGCCCTGGTCCTCATCGACCTGGACCGCTTCCGGGCGGTCAACGACACCCTGGGGCACCTGGCGGGCGACCGGCTGCTGCTCCAGATCGCCGAACGGCTGCGCCAGGCGCTGCCCGAGGACGCCGAGGCGGCCCGGCTCGGCGGCGACGAGTTCGCCGTCCTGCTCCCCTTCGCCGACTCCACCACCAGCGCCCAGCGCATCGCCCGTCACCTGGTCGCGGACCTCAGCTCCCCCCTCGACCTGGACGGCCTCACGCTCGTCCTGGAGGCCAGCGCCGGCCTCGCCGTCTTCCCCGACCACGCGCTCGACGCGGAAGGGCTGCTGCGGCGCGCGGACGTGGCGATGTACCAGGCCAAGCGCGACCGCACCGGCGTCGAGGTGTACGAGTCCAAGCGGGACAGCAACACCCCCGACCGCCTCGGCCTGCTCGGCGACCTCCGCAGGGCCCTCGACGCCGGGGAAGTGGAACTCCACTACCAGCCGAAGGTCCGCTTCGACGGCCAGGTCGCCGGGCTCGAAGCCCTGGTGCGATGGGTGCACCCGGAGCGCGGCAGGGTGTCCCCGGACGAGTTCATCGCGATCGCCGAGACCTCCGGGCTGATGCCGCACCTGACGGAGTACGTACTGGAGACCGCCCTCGCCCAGGTGGCCCGGTGGCGGGCCCAGGGCCTCAAGGTCCCGGTGGCCGTCAACGTATCGCCCCGCGACGTCCACACCCCGGGCTTCGCGGGCGCGGTCGCCGCGCGACTGGCCCGTCACGGGGTCCCGGCGAGCGGGCTGCAGCTGGAGATAACGGAACACGTCCTGCTGGAAGACCCCCAGCGGGCGGCCGACACCATGGCCGGACTCACCGGTCACGGAGTGAAGATGTCCCTGGACGACTTCGGCACTGGCTACTCCTCGCTCGTCCACCTGCGCCGCCTGCCGGTCAGCGAGCTGAAGATCGACCGGTCCTTCGTCGGCCGGCTGGCGGTCGACGCGCAGGACGCGGAGATCGTCCGCTGCACGGTGGACCTCGCGCACTCGCTCGGCCTGCTGGTCGTCGCGGAGGGCGTGGAGGACGACGAGACGTGGGAGCGGCTGCGGGACCTGGGCTGCGACGCCGTCCAGGGCTGGCTGGTCGCCGCAGCCATGCCGCCGCCGGAGGCCACCGCCTGGCTCCTGGCCCGCGGCGAGCGCGGCTGGCGCCGCCCGGCGGACATCACGGCGGAGCTCGCCGCCGCGGAGGCCGACGCGGTCTGACCCTGCGGTGCTGCTGCCGGGGCTCCGCCCCAGACCCCGCGCCTCAAACGCCGGCGAGGCTGAAATTTCCACTGCGCGGCGGTCCAGCCGTACCTGGCCGGCGGTATCAGCCAAATCCAGCCCCGCCGGCGTTTGAGGCGCGGGGTTCGGGGCGGAGCCCCGGATCTTTCAGCCCCGCCGGGTCCCGCGCAGCGGTCCGCTCCAAACCGTTTCGCGGGCCGAGCGCCCGGCCCCATAGGATTGGGACCGAAACTACACATCCACCCACCCCCAGAGGATCGCTGCATGCCTGGCATTACGCGCGAGGAGGTCGTCCACCTCGCTCGGCTGGCGCGCCTTGAGCTGTCCAGCAACGAGCTGGATCACTTCGCCGGACAGCTCGGCGACATCATCGGCGCGGTCGCCCGCGTTTCCGAGGTCGCCGACCAAGACGTCCCGCCGACCTCCCACCCGCTGCCGCTGACGAACGTCATGCGCGCGGACGAGGTCCGTCCGTCGCTCACCCCCGAGCAGGCGCTCTCCGGTGCTCCCGCCCAGGAGCAGCAGCGTTTCAAGGTGCCGCAGATCCTGGGGGAGGACTAACAACCATGGTCGACATCATCAAGCTCACGGCCGCCGAGACCGCCGAGAAGATCGCCTCCGGCGAGCTCACGGCCGTCGAGGTGACCGAGGCCCACCTGGCCCGCATCGACGCCACCGACGAGAAGGTCAACGCCTTCCTGCACGTGGACCGCGAGGGCGCGCTCGCCCAGGCCCGCGCCGTCGACGCCAAGCGCGAGGCCGGCGAGAAGCTCGGCCCGCTGGCCGGCGTACCCCTCGCCCTCAAGGACATCTTCACCACCGTCGGGGTCCCGACGACCGTCGGTTCGAAGATCCTCGAAGGCTGGATCCCGCCCTACGACGCCACCCTGACGCGCAAGCTGAAGGAAGCCGACGTCGTGATCCTCGGCAAGACCAACATGGACGAGTTCGCCATGGGGTCCTCCACCGAGAACAGCGCCTACGGCCCCACCGGCAACCCCTGGGACCTCACCCGGATCCCCGGCGGCTCCGGCGGCGGCTCCGCGGCGGCCCTCGCCGCCTTCCAGGCCCCGCTCGCGATCGGCACGGACACCGGCGGCTCCATCCGCCAGCCCGCCGCCGTCACGGGCACGGTCGGCGTGAAGCCCACGTACGGCGGTGTCTCCCGCTACGGCATGGTCGCCTTCTCCTCCTCCCTCGACCAGGGCGGGCCCTGCGCCCGTACGGTCCTGGACGCGGCCCTGCTGCACGAGGTGATCGCCGGCCACGACCCGCTCGACTCCACCTCCATCGACGCCCCGGTCCCGCCGGTCGTCGAGGCGGCCCGCAACGGCTCCGTCGCCGGCATGCGCGTCGGTGTCGTCAAGCAGTTCGCCGGTGAGGGCTACCAGGCCGGCGTCGTCCAGCGCTTCAACGAGTCGGTGGAGCTCCTCAAGGAGCTCGGCGCCGAGATCGTCGAGCTGGACTGCCCCTCCTTCGACCTCGCGATGGCCGCGTACTACCTGATCGCGCCGTCCGAGTGCTCCTCCAACCTGGCCCGCTTCGACGCCATGCGCTACGGCCTGCGCGTCGGCGACGACGGCACGAAGTCCGCCGAGGACGTCACCGCCATGACCCGCGAAGCCGGCTTCGGCGACGAGGTCAAGCGCCGCATCATCCTCGGTACGTACGCACTCAGCTCCGGCTACTACGACGCGTACTACGGCTCCGCCCAGAAGGTCCGCACGCTCATCACGCAGGACTTCGAGAAGTCCTTCGAGCAGGTCGACGTGATCGTCTCCCCGACGACCCCGACCACCGCCTTCCCCATCGGCGAGCGCACCGACGACCCCCTCGCCATGTACCTCGCGGACCTGTGCACCATCCCGACCAACCTGGCCGGCAACTCCGCCATGTCGCTCCCCTGCGGCCTGGCACCGGAGGACGGTCTCCCGGTCGGGCTCCAGATCATCGCCCCGGCGATGAAGGACGACCGGCTCTACAAGGTCGGTGCCGCCGTGGAGGCGGCCTTCGTCGCACGCTGGGGTCACCCGCTGCTTGAGGAGGCACCGTCCCTGTGAGCACCAGTGCACTGACCAAGGCCAAGGGCTTCAAGAAGTCCAAGACCGGCACCTACCTGTCGATCGGCACCACCGCCTTCGGCGCGATCAGCGTGATCAAGCAGGTCAAGAAGGCCCGCAGCGAGCACGACGTGCTGAAGCTGGTCGACGCCGCCGTGTCCGCCGCCGCCATCGTCACCGGCCTCGCGATCCTGTACCGCGAGCTGAAGCGCCTGGGCGACGACGACGTCCTGCTGGGCTGAGAGGGAAAGTTTCACCGTGACCACCTTCACCGAACTGCTCTCGTACGAGGACGCTCTCGCCTCGTACGACCCCGTCATGGGCCTTGAGGTCCATGTCGAGCTCGGCACCAAGACCAAGATGTTCTGCGGCTGCTCCACCGAGCTGGGCGCGGAGCCCAACTCGCAGACCTGCCCGACCTGCCTCGGTCTGCCCGGCTCCCTGCCGGTCGTCAACGCGATCGGCGTCGAGTCCGCCATCAAGATCGGCCTCGCGCTGAACTGCGAGATCGCCGAGTGGTGCCGCTTCGCCCGGAAGAACTACTTCTATCCGGACATGCCGAAGAACTTCCAGACCTCCCAGTACGACGAGCCCATCGCCTTCAACGGCTACCTGGACGTCCAGCTGGAGGACGGCGAGATCTTCCGCGTGGAGATCGAGCGCGCCCACATGGAGGAGGACACCGGCAAGTCGCTGCACGTCGGCGGCGCCACCGGCCGCATCCACGGCGCGTCCCACTCCCTGCTGGACTACAACCGCGCCGGCATCCCGCTCATCGAGATCGTCACCAAGCCCATCGAGGGCGCGGGCGAGCGGGCCCCCGAGGTCGCCAAGGCGTACGTCGCCGAGCTGCGCGAGGTCATCAAGGCGCTCGGCGTCTCCGAGGCCCGCATGGACAAGGGCCAGATGCGCTGTGACGTGAACCTGTCGCTGCGCCCGACCCCCGAGTCCGAGTTCGGCACCCGCTCGGAGACGAAGAACGTCAACTCCCTGCGTTCCGTCGAGCGCGCGGCCCGCTTCGAGATCCAGCGCCACGCGGCGGTGCTCTCGTCGGGCGGTTCGATCGTGCAGGAGACCCGGCACTTCCACGAGGAGGACGGCTCCACCACGGCCGGCCGCATCAAGGACAACGCCGAGGACTACCGGTACTTCCCGGAGCCCGACCTGGTCCCCGTCGCCCCGGCCCGCGACTGGGTCGAGGAGCTGCGCGGCGGTCTGCCCGAGATGCCGCGCGTGCGCCGCAACCGGCTCCGCGAGGAGTGGGGCGTCAGCGAGCACGACATGCAGTCGATCCTCAACGCGGGTGCGGTGGACTCCATCGTCGCCACGATCGAGGCCGGCGCCGACTCGACCGCCGCGCGCAAGTGGTGGATGGGCGAGCTGGCCCGCAACGCCAACGAGCAGGGCGTCGTCGTCGACGAGCTGCCGATCACCCCGGTCCAGGTGGCCCGGGTCGCGGCCCTGGTCGCCGACGGTTCGCTCAACGACAAGCTGGCCCGCAAGGTCCTCGAAGGCGTCCTCGCCGGTGAGGGCACCCCGGACGAGGTCGTCGAGCAGCGCGGCCTGAAGGTCGTCTCGGACGAGGGCGCGCTCGGCGCGGCCGTGGACGAGGCCATCGCGGGCAACGCGGCCATCGCCGACAAGATCCGCGGCGGCAAGATCGCCGCTGTCGGCGCCCTGGTCGGAGCGGTCATGAAGACCACCCGCGGCCAGGCCGACGCCGCGCGCGTCAAGGAGCTCATCCTGGAGCGCCTGGGCGTCTCGGAGTAATCCTGTTCACGTACGGCGGCCCCGCACCGAATCTCCCGGTGCGGGGCCGCCGTCGTTCAGACTGGGTACGGGGTGATCGCGTACGACGGGCGCGCGGTCGGTGGAATCGGGGGGTGCGCCGGTGGAGATCGGTGCGATGGTCATCGCGGTGGCGGGCGTAGCGGGCACGCTGGGCGGCGCGCTGCTCACCCAGCGGGGAGCGGAGCGCGCGAAGCGCCGTGAGATCGAGCTCGTGCGCGCCCACGAGGAGAGGCGCGAGAACCGGGCGCTGCGGCGCACGTGTTACGCGGACCTCAACCGGGACGCCCGGCAATTCACCACCGCACTCAACCAGCACCTGCACACCTTGCGGGAACGCGTGGTCGCGGACGCCGACCGGGCCGCGCTCGACGCCGCGAAGAACGCCTTCCGCGACCGGTACTCCGAGGCGCAGATGATCGCCCCCGACCCGGTCCTCGCGCTCGCGACGGTGGTCCACCACGCCCTGACCGCCGTCTACGGGCAGGTCAAACGCCTGGAGCGGGGCGCACCGGAGGCGGGGGAGTCGATGGAGTCGGCGGTGGAGGCGCAGCAGGGGATCTGGGACCCGCTCCGGGAGATGAGGGCGGCCATGCGCGTCGACCTCGGCGTGGGCTGAGGCCCGGATCAGTCCCGGGCCGGCTTCGGGAACCCCGATTCCCATACGACGGCCGGCAGGGTGCCGTGCACGATCGGTTCCTTCGGCAGCGAGAGCCCGAAGAACCGCTCGATGACCCCCAGCGCCGTCCGGTGCACCTCGCGGTCGTCCAGCTCCTCGTCCGGGAGCCCGGCGGCGCAGGCCGCTGTCGTCAGCGCTTGAGGACCGGGGCGGCGATGACGGCGTTGCCGTCGTTGCGGCAACTCTCCTCCACCTTCAGACGCAGCCGCAGGGCCCCCTTGATGTCCAGGGACTTGGTGATCGGCTTGCCCAGGTGGACCGCCTCGGAGAAGAGGGCGGGCTTGTCGTCCACGGAGATGCTCACGCGGGCCTGTTCCATGGTCGAGCCGTCGTCGACGCCCACGGTGAACTCCAGCGCGGACCAGGCGCGGTTCACGTCGTACTCGATCGTCGCTCCGTAGTAGCAGCTGCCGAGGAGGGCGGCTCCGTACTCCTTCGTGTTCAGCTTGGCGGAGCCGACTTCGAAGTGCCGGACCGCTCCGACCGACGACAGCACGGTCAGATCGGCCACGTTGCTGTCCTTCACCGAACCCGGCGTTCCGGGGCTCGACGAGGCCTCCGCCGTGGCGGATCCCCCGGGAGCGGCCTCGGAGGGTGCGGGGTCGGCGGATTCGGTCGCCCGCGCCGACGGCGCGGAGGCCGACGCCGACGCCGACGGCGCGCTCGTCCCGCCGGGCTTCTCGCCCCCCGCGGAGTTCTCCTTGTCCTTGTCGCCCAGGAGCCGTACGCCGACGACGGCGAGGGAGGCCAGCACCAGCACGGCGGCCACCGAGCCGAGGACCAGACCGGTCCGCCGCCGCTTGGCGGGACGCGTCGGCTCGGGGACGGGAGCGGCGGCCGGGGTCAGGTTGTAGGTGGGCCCGTACCCGGCGGGCACCTGGGCCTGCACCGGCTCCGGTTGCGGGCCGGGTCCGGGGACGGGCGCGGGTCCGGGGATCGGAGCCGTGGCCGGCTCCGGCTGTACGGGCTGTACGGACCGTGCCGTCGGGGCGTACACGGGCGGCGCCGCCACCGACGGCGCGGTGACGGGCTGCGGCGGGACCACCGGTGGCGGCGGGGCGGCCGGCCTTGGCGGAGCCTCCTGGGCGGCCCGCTGCGAGGTCGCGGTGGTCGTCGACACCACCGCACGGCGGATGTCCTTCATCCAGCCGGCCAGGTTCACCGGCCGCTTCCCCGGGTCGGCCGAGTAGATCGCGGTGATCCGCGCCCGCTGCTCGGCGTCCAGTACGGCGATCTGCGGCAGTGCGGTCAGTGCCCGTGCCAGCTGCTCGGGCGTGGCGGGCGGGGACTCCCCGCTCAGCAGGAAGTACGCGATCGCCCCGAAGGCGTACCGGTCCGTGCCCGGGGTCCGCTTGCCGTCGAAGACCTCGGGCGCCGCGTAGCCCGGGGTGAACCAGACCTCGGCCGTCTGGTGGTCGGCGGTCAGCTTGCTGAGGCCGAAGTCCACCAGGGTGGCCTGCCCGTACGCATCGACCATCACGTTGCCGGGGGAGAGGTCGCCGTGGACGACCTGGCGCCCGGACGGGGTGGCCTTCCCTGAATGCAGCCAGTCCAGGACGTCGGCGAGCTGCTCCAGGGTGCGCATCACCTCGCGCCGTTCGGCGGCGGTGGCCAGCGTCCGCTCGGCCCGCCAGTCCCGCAGGTCGAGCCCGTCCACGTGGTTCATGACGAGGACGAGCGCCCGCCCGCTCAGGGTCGAGGACTCCCCGGGCCGGTGGATCGGCGGTCCCTCGAAGTGCTCGCGCACGCCCACGACGCCGGGCCGGTGGACGAACCGCAGCAGCTCGGCCTGCTCGTTCCACTTCTGGCTGATCCGGTCGAAGACGTCCGGCGTGATGGTCGTCTTGGAGTCGAGCACTTTGACGACCACGGGCTCGGATCCGCCGGCGAGTTCGATCTCGGCGAGATAGAGCACGGCCTCCCCACCGCGTCCGATCGAGCGGAGCAGACGGTACCGGTCGGCCGCCGCGTCCGGACCGATGTGTAGGTTCTGACTGGTCAATGTCCCCCACCTCAAGGCGCTTTGAGAGGTCATCAGCTTCCAGCGGGGAAGCGCGCGGGGTCAATCGGAATCGGGAATCCCCGTCGGGGGTTCACCCTTCCACGGGCCGGCTCGCCGTCGGCGGGCCCTCGGTGACCGGTGGCGAACGCCCGGTGCCCGCACGTGCCGCCGGGCGCCCGACTCGCGCAACCTCCACATGGGCGGTTGTCGTTCGCCGGGCGCCCGATCGAAGGGGTGGCTGCGGTCAGTCTGCCGCCGGCGCGGTCGCCGGAGCGGTCGCCGGAGCGGTGAGGAAGGCCAACTGGGCCGGCTTGGCCGGGAGGTAGACCTCGGGCAGGTCGATCTCCGGGAGCACGACCTGCGGTCCGATGACGAAGCCGGTGCGCTCCATGAGCGAGATGGCCTTGGCGTTGCGGGTGTCCGGTTCGACGACCATGCGCCGCGCGGCGGCGTCGGAGAACACGAACGCGATGAAGACGGTCATCAGGGAGCCGGTGAAGCCGTGTTCGGCCGCCCCCGTGGTCGGGCCGATCAGCAGGTGCATCCCGACGTCGCCGGGCTGGACGTCGTAGCACTCGCTGACGCGGTCCTCGGCGCAGTCGTAGGTCTGGAACAGCGCGACCTGCTCGCCGTCCCGGCTCACCATGAAGGCGTGGTGGGTCGTACGGCGGTCGACGTCCTCGTAGATCTCCTGGACCAGTTCGCGGCTGGCCTCGCCCATGCCCCAGAAGCGCGCCCGCTCCTGGGTGACCCAGCTGTGGATCAGCGCGGAGTCGGCCGCAGGGTCGACGGGGGCGATGGTGACGGTGCCGAAGCCCTCGACGACCTGGGTGAACACGGGCTGTCCGACGGAGACGGCGGAGGGGCCGGGGGTCATATCGATTCCTTGGTGAGCTGGGCCCAGTCGGTGACGACGGGGACGAGTTCGCACCGTGCCCACAGGGGCAGCTGGTCGCGGTGGTGGGGTGCGCCGGTGACGCCGTCCGCACCCAGCGGTACCGCCCAGAGGCTGCCCTCGCGGCGGGCGAGGTCCCAGACGTAACGGGCCGCCGATGCGCGGGCGGTGAGGTCGGTGAAGCCGGGGACGGTGGAGGTGGCGTTCACGCAGTCGTGGTCACCGCCGAGGCCGGGCCACTGCGTGGGCTCCGTGTCGGGCACGGCCTGCCAGGGGGTGAGGCGGTGGACCTCCGACCAGGGGGTGTCGGGGGTCTCGGCCGCGGCCGTCTCCTCCAGGGCGGCCCGGACGTGCGCCGCCCGGTCGAGGCCGGGTACCAGGGAGGTGGTGAGCAGGCCCTCGAGGGCGTAGCCGATCCGCGGGACCAGGTACAGCCACGGGTGGAAGACCGCCGGGCCGGTGGGCGCCCCCCACAGCCCTTCGAAGACGGGGTCGGCGGCGAAGCGGCGTACGGTCGCGCTACGGAAGGCCGAGAAGACGGTGGCGTCGGTGCTGTCCGCCTCCATGTGCCGGTCCCAGGCCAGCAGTCGGGTCCGCAGGGCCTGCGCCGCCGGCGTCAGGTCCTCGAAGCCGGGCAGCAGTGCGAGCAGCGGCGCGGCCGAGGCCAGGTGCGTGTCCCGGTGTACGTCGGCCATCGCCTTCGGGGACCAGTCCGCGGAGCCGCTGAGCAGCTCGCGGATGCGGTCGGCGCGGTGCGGGGGCGCGAACTCCACGCCGAGCGGGGAGGCGATCCCGCGCGCGTTCGCCATCACGGCGAAGCCCTGCACCGGCTCCTCCGGGGTCGGGGCCCAGCCCTGCCAAGCGTGTTGCGGATCCCAGGCGGGCACGGGGCGCAGCCGGTTGGTGCGGTGGCGCAGCGGCACGGCGCCCGCGACCCGGTGCAGCAGGCCGCCCGCGGAGTCGGCGGCGTGGACGACGTTGACCGGCTCCGCCCAGCCGTCGAAGGCGCGGTCGATGTCGGCGACGGTACGGGCGCGCAGGAGCGCGGGGAGGGCGGCGAAGCCGAGGTCCAGGCGGACGCGCGGCGGGTAGCGCAGGGAGAGGGTCTGGGTGCTGCCGTCGGCGTGCGCCTCGGCATCGGGGTCGGCTCCGAGGTCGCCGTCCGCGTGGATGATCACGGGGCCGCGGGGGGTCTCCAGGACCTCCACCTCGACGTCGTCGCCGTCGGCCACGGTGATGGTCTCGGTGTGGCGGGAGACGGGCTCCCAGACGCCGTCCGCGCCGAGGGCCCAGGTGGCGCCGTCGTCATCGCGGCGCAACTGTTCGACGTACAGGTCCTGGTAGTCGGACATCGCGTTGGTGATCGCCCAGGCGGCGGTGCCGGTGTGCCCGAAGTGGCCGAGGCCCGGGACGCCGGGGACGGCGAGGCCCAGCACGTCGTAGTCGGGGCAGGCGAGGCGTATCTGCTGGTAGACGCCCGGGTCCTCGATGAAGCGGTGCGGGTCGCCCGCGATGATCGCCGAGCCGGTGGTGGTGCGGTCGCCCGGCACCAGCCAGCCGTTGCTGCCGGCGGTGCCGGGGCCGTCGGTGGCGAAGAGGGTGACGGCCTCGTCGCCGAGGGCGCCGGCCACGCGCTCGCGCCACAGTTTGGTGGCGAAACCGGCGAACAGGATGTGCGTGGCGATCCAGATGGCCAGCGGGACCCACGGCTCCCAGGGGGTGGGGGTCAGGCCCGTGCGCGCGAAGCGTTCGTCACGGGCGGCGCCGGCGGCGAGCCCGTCGTTGACGCCGTCCACGTACGCGCGCACCCAGGCGGCGGTGGCGGGGTCGTCGGCCTCCATGGCCTCGTAGCAGCGGCGGGCCGTGTCGGCCAGCCGGGACTGGCGGGCGAAGCGGTCCCAGGTGACGGCGTCCGCGCCGAGGAAGGAGGCGCTGGAGCCCTCGGAGCGGTGCCGTTCGACCTCCAGTTGCCAGGCGCGGTCGAAGGCGGTGACGCGGCCCTGGGCGTGGACGAGCTGGAGTTCGTCGGATGCGCGGAGGTGGGGGATGCCCCACCGGTCGCGGTGGACGCCGTAGGATTCTGGGGTCTCCGCAGGGGTGTCCACGGGCGTGGCTACGGGCGTGTCCGCGGCTGCTTCCGCGGCTGCTTCCACGGAGGGCTCGCCCCGGTTCGCTCCGTACGACCGGGCGTCGCCGCTCCCGCTGCTGGCACTGCTCACGCTGCTCACACTCTTCCCCGTCGCACGTTTAGGTTAGGCTGACCTAACTATAGGGGTGTTAGGGGAGGGGTTGGACATGGCCGTCGGCAAGGGCTGGGAGGGCGTGGTCCTCAAACTCATGCGGGGCAAGGACTTCACGTTCACGGTCACGGGAGCGGAAGACCTCACGGAGAACTACCGCCGCGTGAGCTTCACGGACGGCGGGCTGCTCGCGGCCGCCGGTGGATCGCTGCACCCGACGATGTGGGTACGCGTCTGGTTCCAGGGCGCCGGCAAGCCGCACCAGCGGGCGTACACGCTGGTGGACCCGGATCCGCAAGCGGGCACTTTCAGCTTCGAGTTCGCCCTGCACGACGGGGTCGCCAGTGCTTGGGCGCGCGGCGCGAAGGCGGGCGACACGGTCGAGGCCACCGTCCAGGGCACCGGATTCACGGCCCCGGCGCCGGCCCCGGAGCGGCTGCTCGTCATCGGGGACTCCGCGTCCCTCCCGGCGATCAACTCGCTGCTGGACACGTACCCGAAGACCCCGGCGACCATCTGGTTCGAGACGCAGCACGACTCGGACGAGCGGCTGCCGATGCGGGTGGAGCCCGGCCGGCACGACATCCGCCGGGTGCGGCGAGGCGGTACGGACCTGGTCGACCGGGTGCGCGCCGACCTTCCCGAGCTGGTCGGGGACGCGGAGGCGGCGTACGTCTGGCTGGCCTGCGACACGGTGACGACGCGCGCCCTGACGGCGTACCTGCGCAAGGAACTCGCGCTGCCCAAGCACCGGGTGAACGCGCTGGGCTACTGGCGGCCGGAGGCCTGAGGCGGCCCGTCGGCCACGTCGGCCCGTCGGCCTGTCAGCTCGTCGGCCTGTCAGCTCGTCGGCCCGTCGGCCCGTCCGGCACCAGGCGGTGCGGACGGGTCGCGGAGGCGGTCGGGCCGGCTACTCGGCGGACGCCTTGCAGGCGCTCACCGCGGTCCCGTTGGTCACACCGCCCTTGGTCAGCCCGCTCACGCACTGCTCCTGCTCGCCGGAGTACCCGGCGGAACACGCCGACCGGACGGACTGCGGGGCCTCGCCGCCCTGTAGCTCCCGCTCGACCTGGTTGATGCAGGCCGAGACGTCCGCGTGGGCGGCGGGGGCCGCGAAGGCCGCGCCACCGAGTACGAGGGTCAGGCCACTGAGAACACCTGCGATACGGGTCGACGTGCGCATGGGACGCACCTGCTCTCCGGGATCGTCGCGCGGCCCGGCTCCGCAGAGGTGCCGGATCCGCGCAGGAACATCGCCGAGCTCATGCGGCCGGGTTCCGGCCACAGGGCCCGGGTCCCCGGTCCGGACCGGCTCGGCAGGGAATCCCCTCCTCCGTCCGACGCTAGAGCAGCCTCCTGCCGCATGCACCCGCAGGAGGCTTTCCCCGGTCAGGCGCCGGTGGTGCCGTCGATCCCCTCACGGAGGAAGTCGGCGTGACCGTTGTGGCGGGCGTACTCGTGGATGAGGTGGAGCATCACCAGACGCAGCGAGGCCTCCTCCGCCCAGCTCGGCACGTACGCCGTCACGTCCAGTGACTCGGCCGCGGCCTCGATCCGGCGGGCGTGCGCGATCTCCTCCTGCCAGGCGGCGAACGCCTCCGCGCGGCTGGATCCCGAGGCGTCGTAGGCGGCCTGGAAGTCGTGGGTGTCCGACCACAGGTGCGGGAGGTCCTGGCCGTCGAGGACGCGGCGGAACCAGTGCCTTTCGACCTCGGCCATGTGCCGGACCAGCCCCAGCAGGGACAGCGTGGACGGGGGCATCGAGGCGCGGCGCAGCTGCTCGTCGCCGAGGCCCTCGCACTTCCAGGCGAGGGTGGCCCGGTGGTAGTCGAGGAAGGTCCGGAGGGTCTCGCGTTCGTCCCCGGTCAGGGGCGGGCTGATGCGTTCCATGACAGTGATCTTGCCCGCTGCCCCAGCGTCGGCATAGGGCAGACCCCCGGGCAGATCCCCGGGCAGATCCCCGGGCAGATCTCGCCCCGCGCTAGGAGGCGGCGGCGTCGGTCCACAGGTACGGCACCGTCACGCCCAGGACCCCGAAGCCGAGCCGCTCCAGGATCGGGCGGCTGTCGTCCGAGGCGTCGACCTGTAGGTAGGTGATGCCGAGCTCCGCCGCCAGGCGGGCGCGGTGGGCGACCAGCAGGCGGTAGATGCCCCGGCCGCGCCACCCGGGGATCGTGCCGCCGCCCCAGAGGCCCGCGAAGGCCAGCCCCGGCCGCATCTCCATCCGGGCCGCGCTCACCGGGGTCTCGCCCGCCATCGCGAGCACCGCGGCGATCGTCTCCGGCTGCTCCCGCAACGTGCTGAGCAGCTGTTCCCGGATCCGCGGCCGGTCCGTCCCGAAGGCCCCGGCGTGGACCTGCATCATCAGGTCGACGCCCTCCTCGTCCGTCACCACCCGAAGGGTGATTCCCTCCGGCGGCTCCACCGGCAGCTTCGCGAGCTCGGACACCAGGCCCACCATCAGGGTCTCGGGCGGCTCCGGCACGAAGCCCGCCGCCCGCAGCCGGTCCCCGAGGTCGGCGGGCCGGTCGTAGTCGTACAGCTTCCACTCGAACTCCGGACAGTCACGCCCCGCGAAGAACGCCACCTGCGCCGCGATCTCCGCGTCCGCCGTCCCCTCGTCGAGGTCCGACCAGAGCACCCCGTTCCACCCGAGCGCGGGCGCGACGTGCCGTACGACAGCACCCACCCGCTCCACCTTCGCCGGCGGGGCGTCCGCCTGCGCGCCTTCGCGCACTTCGGCATCGAAGCGGGCGCGCACCTTCATCAGTTCATCAAGATCGATCGTCATCGTCCCAGCTCACCAGTGTCGGGCGGGCGCCACAACTGCATTAGCCTCACCTCGTGAACCACGACTCCACCATCTACACCGGTAAGGCCACCCCCGACGCCGCCGCCGACCGCGGCTGGCTCCTCGGCCACTTCAAGGACCCCTCCGATCCCCGCCACAGCGAGGACGTGGAGATCAAGTGGGGTGTCCATCCGAAGGGCGACGAGCGGGAGCGGTGGGCGACCGCAGAGAAGCGCACCGCGCTGTTGGTGCTGATCAGCGGACGCTTCCGGCTGGAGTTCCCCGGGCGCACCGTCGTCCTCGCCGAGCAGGGGGACTACGTGCTCTGGGGGCGCGGCGTCGACCACTCCTGGTACGCGGAGGAGGACGCCGTCGTCCTCACCGTCCGGTGGCCCTCGATCCCGGGCTACCGGGTGGACGAGCCCGCAACCCAGCTGGAGGCCGGGTCCCCCGCACTGTGACGACCGGCCTGTGACGACCGCACTGTGACGATGCACACGAAAGGGGCCAACGATCACTGAACGCTGAGATCGTGGCGGTGTAGACCCGCTGCGCCGAGCCTTCCCGGGGTGATCCCCCGGTCCCCTCGGCCGGGCCTCCACGCGTTCATGCGTTCTTTGCGTCGGGCTGCCTCCCGGTAAAGATCCGAACCACCAGGGAGCACCTCCGTTGGCCGTAATCGCACGCTGGTGCATGCGCCACCGCCTCCTCGCCGTCCTGATCTGGTTGCTCGCGTTCGGCGGGACCGCGGCGGCCGCAGTGACCACCGGGTCGGCGTTCTCCAACGACTACGAGGTCCCCGGCACCGAGTCCGGCAGGGCGAACGCCCTCCTGCGCGAGGCCTTCCACGGCCAGGGCGGCGACACCGACACCATCGTGTGGCGGGCCCCGGACCGGCAGAACGTGCGCACCCCGGACATCGAGCAGCGCATGACCGCGGCACTGGAGGCCGTCGCCGGGCTCCCCGGCGTCGGATCGGTCGCCGGACCCTACGGCCCCGCCCCCGAGAGCGCCGCCCGGATCAGCCCCGACGGGCGCACCGCCTACGCGGTGGTGACCTTCGACCAGCAGGCCGACTCCGTACCCAAGGCCCAGGCCAGGGCGGTCGTCGACGCGGCGAAGAACCCCACCACGGAGGCCGGCGGTCTCCAGGTCGAACTGGGCGGTCGCGCCATCCAGCTCACCGAGGCCCCCACCGCGCACCTCGCCGAGGTCATCGGTGTGGCCGTCGCGGCCCTGGTCCTCTTCCTCGCCTTCGGCTCGCTCGCCGCGAGCCTGCTGCCCATTGCCACCGCCCTGGTCAGCGTGGGCACCGCCTATTTCGGCATCACCCTGCTCGGCCACGCGATGCCGGTCGCCGACTTCGCCCCGATGCTCGGCACCCTCATCGGCCTCGGCGTGGGCATCGACTACGCGCTGTTCATCGTCACCCGGCACCGCAAGGGGCTGGCGCGGGGCAGCACGGTCGAGGAGGCGGCCGCGAACGCCGTCGCCACCACCGGCCGGGCCGTCGTCTTCGCCGGTGCCACCGTCTGCATCGCACTGCTCGGCATGTTGGTGCTGCGGCTGAACTTCCTGAACGGCGTCGCGATAGCGGCCTCCGTGACGGTGGTCCTCACGGTCGCCGCCTCGGTCACCCTGCTGCCCGCCCTCCTCTCGTACATAGGCGTGCGCGCCCTCTCGCGCCGCGAGCGCCGCAAGCTCGCCGCCGAGGGGCCGCGCCCCGAGCAGACCTCCGGCTTCGCCGCCCGCTGGTCCGTCTTCGTCGAGCGACACCCCAAGCTGCTGGGTGCCGTCGCCACCGCGGTGATGCTGGTGCTCGCCCTGCCCACCCTCTCCCTCCACCTGGGCACGTCCGACCAGGGCAACAACCCGGCCACCTCCACCACCCGGCAGGCCTACGACCTGCTGGCGGAGGGCTTCGGCCCCGGAACCAACGGCCCGCTCACCGTCGTCGCCCGGTTGGACGGCGCCGGGGACCGGCTCGCCGTGGACCAGCTGGCGCAGGCACTGCGCACGACCGAGGGCGTCGCCTCCACCGGCCCCGCCGTCCTCAATCGCAGCGGCGACACCGCCGTACTGACCGTCGTTCCGGACTCCGCCCCGCAGTCCAGGGCCACGAGCGACCTCGTCGACAGGCTCCGCCAGGACGTCATCCCGGCCGCCGGACACGGCAACTCCATGGAGGTCCACGTCGGCGGTGTGACGGCCGCCTACGACGACTTCGCCGAGGTCATCATCGGAAAGCTGCCGCTCTTCGTCGGCGTGGTCATCGCCCTCGGTTGCGTGCTCCTGCTGCTGGCCTTCCGGTCCATCGGCATACCGCTCAAGGCGGCGGCCATGAACGTCGCCGCCGTCGCCTCTTCCTTCGGCGTCGTGGTCGCGATCTTCCAATGGGGCTGGGGCAGCGAACTGCTGGGCCTGGGCAGCGCGGGCCCCATCGAACCCTTCCTGCCCGTGATCATGGTGTCCGTCCTCTTCGGACTGTCGATGGACTATCAGGTCTTCCTCGTCAGCCGGATGTACGAGGAGTGGCTGGAGACCGGTGACAACCAGCGGGCCGTGCGCGTGGGCCTCGCCGAGACCAGCCGGGTCATCAATTCGGCGGCCGTCATCATGATCTCCGTATTCCTGGCCTTCGTGCTCAGCGGCGACCGGATCATCGCGATGTTCGGCATCGCGCTCGCCGCGGCCGTGGCCCTCGACGCCTTCGTGCTGCGCACCCTCCTCGTCCCGGCCCTGATGCACCTGCTCGGCGGGGCCAACTGGTGGCTGCCCGCCTGGCTCGACCGGCGCCTGCCCCGGATCAGCATCGAGCCCCCCGAACACCGCCCGCATGCGAGACTTCCGAAGCAGCGGCCCGCCGAGGACCTCGCCACGAGCGAGGACAACGCGGAGCCCGCCACCACCTCCCGGTGACCCGGCCACCCGCCGCCCGAGACCCAAGGAAGACCGAGCATGTTTTCGATAGACCTGGCTGACGACGCCCGGATGTTCCCGCTGGAGGCCCGGCACGCCCAGGAGTTCTTCGCGCACATCGAGCGGGGACGCGAGTTCATCGGGCAGTACGTCGGCTTCCCGGACCGGACCACCGACCTCGACTCCGCCCGGGCCCTGCTCGCCCAGTACGCGGTGACGGCGGGGGAGGACGGCGCCCGGTTCTTCGGTATCCGGCTTGACGGCACCCTGGTGGGCGGGGTCCTCTTCCGGACGTTCGAGGCGCACTACGGCAACTGCGAGATCGGCTGCTGGCTGGAGCCCGACGCGGCCGGCCGGGGCCTGGTCACCAAGGCCTGCCAGGTGCTGATCGACTACGCCTTCGGCGAGCGCGGCATGCACCGCGTCGAGTGGCACGCGGCCTCCGGCAACAAGAAGAGCCTCGCCGTGGCCGCGCGCCTCGGCATGACCCGCGAGGGCGTCATGCGGGAGAACTACCTCCACCGCGGAGTCCGCCAGGACACCGAGGTCTGGTCGATTCTCTCCCACGAGTGGGCCGCGACCCGGTCCACCTGAGCCTGCCCGGGGCCCCGTCCGGGCCGGCCCTGCTGCGGGCTCCGTCGACCGCGGGGCCCACCACGGCCGGAACCAGCGGATTCTCAGAAGACTCTCAGACAGGGCACCTACGGTGCCCCGCATGGACACCACGAAGACCCCCGCCCCGAACGCCGCCGAGGCGGACACCACCCCGGCCGACCTCAAGAAGGCCGAGACCCCCCAGCCGGCCGAGGCCGGAGCCGACTCCGCGGTCACCGACGAGGTCACCGACGAGGTCACCGACACGGACCTGGACGACGAGGCGTTCGCCGACGACCAGGCCGAGGACCGGGAGCCGAGCCAGGTCGGATCCGCCGCCTTCGCGGTCGTCGCCGCGGGTCTCGGCGTCGTCGCCCTCAGCGGTAGCTGGGTCGCGGGCATCGTGTCCGAGCGTGCGAGCGTCGCCGCCCGGCTGGAGCTGAGCCAGGCCGCCGACGCCAACGCGCAGATCGCCGCCCAGTTCGTCGACCCGTGGCACGCCACCGCGATGGTCAACGGCATCTTCTCCGCCCTCGCCCTGATCATCGCCACCTTCGTGCTGGCCCTCCCCGCCTTCAGCAGCCCCGAGCGCACCCTCCCCACCTGGGTGCGGTCCGTCTCCTGGGCGGGCATCGGACTGGGCGCCCTCGGCGTCCTGCTCTTCGTCCTCATGTACTTCGACCTCCTCCTCGCCATTCCCAAGGCGGCCGGAGCCGGCGCCTAGGCACTGCCTTAGGTCCGCAGGACCGGCCCGGGGCTCCCAGGCCCCGGACTAAGGCCCCTGTCCCCGGTAGATGCGGCATGCGACCGATGTGCCGGTACCCCCTGGGGCGCGAATCTTGGATCACACCGAACGAGGTGCCCGAGCAACGCGACCAGGGAGCAGAGATGTTCGAGTACGAGATCGCCACCGCCGCCCGCAGCACCGACCTCATCCGTGAGGCGGCCGAGTACCGCACGGCCCGGGCGGCGCGGCGGGCCCACCGCGCCTCCTTGCCGAGCCAGGAACACGGACGGCGGGTGAGAACGTTCCGGAGCCGGTTCACCCCGCTCCGCGCCGCACACCGCGCGAACTGACACGTGATGAGAGGCGCACCGGCGGTGAGTGCCGCCGAGCAGGACGTCTGTGCGATGCTCGGCGGCGTGGAGACCAGATCTGTCAGCCCGGTGTTCGTCGGCCGAGCCGATGAACTGGCCGTTCTCACCGACGTATTGACCCGGGCCGCCGGGCAGGAACCGCAGGCGATGCTCATCGGGGGAGAGGCCGGAGTCGGCAAGACCCGCCTCACCGAGGAGTTCCTCTGCGCGGCGGACCGCCGCGGCGCGGTCGTCGCCGTCGGAGGCTGTGTGGAGATCGGGGCGGAGGGCCTTCCCTTCGCCCCGTTCTCGACGGCCCTGCGCATCCTGCACCGGCTGCTGCCCGGAGAACTGGCCGCCGCTGCCGCCGGCCAGGAGGACGAGCTCGCCCGCATCCTCCCCGAACTCGGCGACACCCCACGAGGCCCGCACGACGAAGAGAGCACCGCCCGGCTCTTCGAACTGACGGCCCGGATGCTGGAGCGCCTCGCCGCCGACCGCACCGTCGTCCTCGTCCTGGAGGACCTGCACTGGGCGGACACCTCCACCCGACACCTGCTCTCCTACCTCTTCCGCACCCTCACCAGCGGCCGGCTCGTCATCGTCGCCACCTACCGTGCGGACGACGTGCACCGGCGTCACCCGCTGCGCCCGCTCCTCGCCGAACTCGACCGGCTCCGCACCGTCCGGCGCATCGAGCTGTCCCGCTTCAACCGGGCCGAGGTACGCCGCCAACTGGCCGGCATCCTCGCCGCTCAGCCCGACGAGGACTTCGTGGACTCCGTCTTCGACCGGTCGGACGGCAACGCCTTCTTCGTCGAGGAACTCGTCGCCTCCAGGGAAAGCGGCTGCCGCACCGGACTCACCGAATCCCTGCGCGACCTGCTCCTCGTCCGCGTCGAGGTGCTCCCCGACGAGACCCAAGGGCTGGTGCGCATCGTCGCCGAGGGCGGCTCCACCGTGGAGTACCCGCTGCTGCGCGCCGTCGCCGGGCTCACCGAGGACGAACTGATCGAGGCGCTGCGCGCCGCCGTCGGCGCCAACATCCTGCTCGCCACCCCCGACGGCGACGGCTACCGCTTCCGGCACTCCTTGGTCCGCGAGGCCGTCAGCGACGACCTCCTGCCCGGGGAGCGGGCCCGTGTCAACCGCCGCTACGCCGAGGCCATGGAGGCCGACGGGTCGCTGGTCCGGGCCGAAGAGCGGGTCATCCGGCTGGCCAGCTACTGGTACCACGCGAACGATCCCGCCAAGGCACTGCCCGCCGTACTCGCCGCCTCCGTGGCGGCCCGCCGCCGACACGCCTACTCGGAGCAACTGCGCCTGCTGGAGCGGGCCATGGACCTGTGGGACAGCGCCCCGGAAGACGTCATCGAGGCGCTTCGCCCGGCGGACTACACAGAGGTCTACCCTCCGTGCGGCTGCGACCCGGCCACCACCGCGCTCCAGCGGCTCGACCTGCTCGCCGAAGCCACCGTGGCGGCCCGCTACGGCGGCGAGCGCGACCGCGCCCTGAAGATCACGAAGACGGCGCTGCGCCTGCTGGAGGGCGACCCCGACCCGCTGCGGGCCGCCTGGTTCTGGACCGAGCGCTCCCGGCTGATCGCCGGCCTCGGGCGCGGCGACGGCTGGGAGGAGATAGCCAGGGCGCAGGACCTCGTCCGGGGGCTGCCCCCGTCCCAGGTGCACGCCGAGGTCCTCGTCCGGGCCGCGAGCTGGGGCATGCTCCACAAGCCGGGACCCGACAACCTCGCCGCCGCAGAACGCGCGGTCGAGTACGCACGCATGGTCGACGCCGAGGAGACCGAACTCAACGCCCGGATCACGGTCGGAGCCCTGCTCACCGACTCCGGCGACGAAGAGGGGGGCCTCGCGGAGATGCGCGCGGTCGTGGAACGGACCACGCAGCTCGGACTCACGATGCTGGCAGGGCGTGCGCATATCAATCTCACCTCTCAGCTGGAAAGTCTGGGACGGTCCCACGAAGCCGTGGAACTCGCCGAACAAGGGGCCGAACTGGTCCGCAGATCCCGGCTCCTGGACAGCGAGGCCTGGGTCTGCGGGAACATGGCCGAGAGCCTCTACAGCCTCGGCCGCTGGGACGAGGCCGCCGAAGCGGCCCGGCGTACCCTGCTGGTCGGCCAGAGCGCCGCCCCGCGCGGCTGCGCCTCGGCACGCCTCGCCTACCTGGCCCTGGCTCGAGGAGAGTCGGTCGAGGCGAACCACCAGCTCGCCGCGGCCCACACCCACTACGGCACCCACGAGACCCAGCCCCAGCACCGGATCCCGCTCTACCGCCTCGCGATCGGCGTGGCCGCGGCAGAGGGCCGCATCGCCGACGTCCGAGCCGAGACGGCCGCTGCCGTCGCCTACGGATTCCCGCTCGGGCAGCACCGCTACGCCTGGCCGCTGCTCCTTGCCGCCGCCACCGCGGAAGCGGACGCCCGGGGGCTTCCGGCCGCCGAGGCCGGCCGGGACGCGGCCCT
Source organism: Streptomyces sp. NPDC091682 (assembly GCF_044756625.1). Classification (NCBI taxonomy): domain Bacteria; kingdom Bacillati; phylum Actinomycetota; class Actinomycetes; order Kitasatosporales; family Streptomycetaceae; genus Streptomyces; species Streptomyces sp. NPDC091682. Next base: position 243,643 of record NZ_JBIVTH010000006.1, read on the forward strand.
GGACGTGCTGCGCACCGCCGCCCGCCCCCTGGCCACCCCGGTCCCGGTGTGGACCGCCCACGCCGAGTACGTCCGGGCCGAGCTGCTCCGGGCCGAGGCTCGGGACACCCTCGCCGACTGGACCGCCGTCGAGAAGGCCGTCCGCCCGCTGGAGCGCCCGTACCTGCTGGCCAGGGCCTGCCACCGGCTCGCGGAGTCCCTGCTGGCCGCCGGTGACCGGGAGCCCGCGGGCGCCCTGCTCCGCGAGGCCTACGCCACCGCCGAGCGGATCGGCTCACGCACCCTGCGCGAAGACCTGGCCCTGCTGGCCCAGCGCGCCCGCCTCCCGCTGACCGACGCCGACAGCGCCGCCACTGCGCCGGTCCCGGAGACCGATCCGGTCGAGGCGCTCGGGCTGACCAGTCGCGAGCGGGACGTACTGCGCCTGGTGGCGGCCGGCAGCACCAACCGGAAGATCGCCGAGGAGCTCTTCATCTCACCGAAGACGGCGAGCGTGCACGTCTCGAACATCCTGGCGAAGTTGGGCGTCGCCGGCCGTGGCGAGGCGGCCGCCCTCGCCCACCGGCTGCGTCTCTTCGCCGCACCGTCCCCGGTCAGTCCCCGTCCGGAGGCTGCTCGTCCAGGCGTATGAGTACCTTGCCGGAGTCGAGGTCTATCGGACCCCGTCCCGGATCGTTGTCATTGACGTCGGTCCGGGACAGCTCCAGCCGCTTCTTCTCCTCGTCCGTGTGTTTGCGTCCCGGGTTGAACAGCTCCTCGATCATGTTGAACACCGTGCCCACCACACCCTTCGTCCCCCGCCGGGAAGCCGCCGGTCACCGCACCGTCAGGGTCAAGATCCTGTCGTCGCCCGCTTCCGGCGACCCGCGTCCGTCCGTCTCGCTCGTGACCAGCAGCATCCGGTCCCCGCCGAGGGGCACCACCGTCCGCAGCCGTCCGTACTCGCCCTCCAAGAAGGGCTCCGGCTCCGCCACCAGCTCCGTCCCGGCCAGCGGGATCCGCCACAGCCGCTTGCCCTTCAGCCCGGCCATCCACACCGAACCCTGCGCCCACGCGATCCCGCTCGGCGAGGCCTCATCGGTCTTCCACACGGCCACCGGATCCCGGAAGCCGGGCTTCCCCGCCTTTCCCTCGGCCTCGGGCCACCCGTAGTTGGCGCCGGGCTCGATCAGATTGAGCTCGTCCCAGGTGTTCTGGCCGAACTCGGCCGCCCACAGCCGTTTGTCCTTGTCCCAGGCGAGGCCCTGCACATTGCGGTGGCCGTAGGAGTAGACGACGGAATCCGCCTCCGGATTGCCGTGCACCGGATCCCCGTCCGGAGTCATCCGCAAGATCTTGCCGCCCAGCGACTTCTTGTCCTGCGCGAGCCCGGTGTCACCGGTCTCACCCGTTCCCGCATAGAGCATCTTGTCCGGGCCGAAGGCGATCCGGCCGCCGTTGTGGATGAGGCCCTTGGGAATGCCCCGGAACACCGTGTCGGGCGCTCCCAGTTGCTGTCCGGGAGGTCTCTGTTCGTCGTACCGCAGCCGGGCGATGCGGTTGTCGGACTCGGTCGTGAAGTACACGTACACCAGCCGGTCCGAAGCGAAGGTGGGCGACAGGGCGAGGCCCATCAGCCCGCCCTCCCCGCCCGGAGCCACCCCCGGCACCTTGCCGATCTGGGTCATTGTGCCCGAACCCGTCGCGACCCTGCTGATCGTGCCCTTGTCCCGCGAGGCCACCAAGAGGTCCCCGCCCGGCAGCGGGGCCACGCCCCACGGCGACTCCAGCCCCTTGGCCACCTCGCCGGTCACCGTCACGGTCCCCTTCGCCGGTGGGGCGGCGGCCTCCGGCGACGAGGACGGGCTCCCCGACGGCCCCGGCGACCCGGAGCCCGCCGCGGCCGTGCTCGATGATGAGCCGGCCGGCCCCGTGCCCGGTACACCCTCCGGCGAGCACCCCGCCGCCAGCAGGGCGCCGCAACCGGCCAGCGCGAGCGCCGCCACCACACTCCGGCTCCGCCCGCCCGCGCCCTCGGGTCCCGCCCGCCCGGGAGAACTTCCGTATCGCATCGCCCTGCTCCCTTCCGGTCCTCCGATCGTGCCCTTCATCCCTCTCAACAGCTCCGGCAGTTCGCGAAGTTCCACCACTCGTACACTCGATCGAGTGGTTGTCCGGCCGTCCCCGGATCGACCCCGGCCCCCGCCGGTGCCGGATCAGTCCCAGGCTCCCACTTCGACCGGAAGGGCCGCGATCTCGGCCAGGTCCCCGGCCGAGAGCCGGACCTCCGCCGCCCGCGCGTTCTCCGCCGCCCACGGCGCCCGGTCGGCCCCCGGCACCGGCACCACCTGCGGCCCCTGCGCCAGTACCCAGGCCAGGGCCACCTGCGCGACCGTCACCTCGGGGCCGTGCCGACGGGCCACCTGCCGCAGCCCCGCCAGCAGCACCTGGTTCGACGCCATCGCCGCCGCCGTGAACCGCGGATGCCGGGCCCGCACGTCCTGCGGCTCGAACCCCTCACCCGGCGTGAGGGTCCCCGTGAGGAACCCGCTGCCCAGCGGCATCGCCGCCAGGAACCCCACCCCGCGCGCCGCGCACCACGGCAGCAGCTGCCACGCCGCCTGCGGCGACCACACCGACAGCTCCGCCTGCACCGCGCTCACCGGGAACACCTGCTGGAGCCGCTCCAAGTGCCGCAGGGTCGTCCGGTACTCCCGGTCCCGGCTCCGCCCGGCCCCGGGCCCGGCCCCGGCGCCCAGCGCGCAGTACCCGAGCGCCCGCACCTTGCCCGCGCCCACCAGCTCGGCCATGGCCCCCCAGGTCTCCTCCACGGGCACGTCCGGATCCACCCGGTGCAGCTGGTAGAGGTCTATGACATCGGTCCGCAGCCGCCGCAGCGAGGCGTCGCAGGCCCGCCTCAGGTAGCCGGGCCGCCCGTCGGCGACCACGTGCTGGTCACCCGCCCGCAGTCCCACCTTGGCCGAGACGAACGCCTCGGACCGCCGATCCCGCAGCACCCGCCCGAGCAGCAGCTCATTGGTGAACGGCCCGTACACGTCGGCCGTGTCCAGCAGGTTCGACCCCAGGTCCAGCGCCGTGTGCACGGCGGCCAGCGACTCCTGCCCCCGCCGCCGTGAAGGCGCGTACGCCCAGCTCATCGGCATACAACCGAGGCCGATGGCGCCCACCGTCAGCGCCCCCGCCCCGATCGACCTGCGCTCCACCCCTGCATCCCCCTCCGGCTCCGGCCATCAAACTAACGGCTTGATCCGGATGCCTTGGCATAGCCTCGTGATCATGACTGCAATGACCCCGGATGTCTGGCTTCCGTTCCCCGCCGAGGAGATCGAGGGCCTCCCCGACTCCTTCCGGTACCGCCTCTGGGACGGCGAGGACGCCTTCCCGGCCGATCCGGCCGACTGCGTCTTCTACGTGCCGCCCTACATGAAGTCCCCCGAGGTCACCGTGCGCCCGCTGGCGTCGATGCACGCGGTCCAGGTCGTCCAGACCCTGACCGCCGGCATCGACGACGTGCTGGGTCGCCTCGGCGACCTGCGCCCCGGCGTACGTCTGTGCAACGCCGTCGGGGTCCACACGGCCAGCACCGCCGAACTCGCCCTCGCGCTGACCCTCGCCTCCCTGCGCGGCATCCCCGGCATGGTCCGCGGCCAGGACCGCGAGGAATGGCGTTCCGGTTTCTACGACGCCCTCGCCGATAAGTCGGTTCTGATCATCGGCTACGGATCGATCGGCTCCGCGATCGAGGACCGGCTCGTGGCCTTCGAATGCGGCCCGGTCGCGCGCGTGGCGCGTACGGCCAGGACCACCGGACGCGGGCCGGTGCACACCCTCGCCGACCTGCCCGGGCTTCTGCCCCGGGCCGACGTGGTGGTCCTCGTGACACCGCTGACCGACGCCACCCGGGGCCTGGTCGGCGCCGACTTCCTCCGCCGGATGAAGGACGGCGCCCTGCTCGTGAACGTGGCGCGCGGTCCGGTCGTCGACACCAAGTCCCTGCTGGCGGAGGTGGAGTCGGGCCGGCTGCGCGCGGCACTCGACGTCACCGACCCGGAGCCGCTGCCCGCGGGCCACCCGCTCTGGCACGCTCCGAACGTCCTGATCACCCCTCATGTCGGTGGCAGCAGCTCGGCGTTCGAACCGAGGGCCAAACGCCTGCTGGCCCGCCAGCTCACTCGGTTCGCCGCCGGTGAGCCGGTGGAACACACGGTGTTGATCACCGAGTGACGCCCGGTGCGCACGCTCCGCAGTCGTTCGAATGCGCTGGGTGGACTCAACTCCCCGATTGGTAACGGAGAGTAGAGAGACTATGTCCCTGAGTGACGAAAGTGGTGTATCGTCCGGAAGAAGGGGCTGCGCCGCGAACGTCTGGCGCTGGGGAGTGATCGGACACTTTGGGGGGCGACGGGCGATGTACGGCCAATGGACAAAGGATCCGATGCGGCACGGCCGCCGGAGGCGACGCTGCCGAGACTGGGCTGCACCGGACCCAGCCGGCGAGGGGGACCGGTGAGTACCCCGGGGGCGGCGCTCCTGAACCGGCCCTCCGTCTCGGGCGGAGGCAAGGGCCTGGCGATGCAGCTGCTCCTCGCGGTGGTCAGCGGCGGGTACGCCGTCGGCGCCGCCCTCAACTGGGGCTCGGAGGAAGTCGCCGAGATCATGGGCGACTTCGGGCTCAGCGCGGCCGGCTTACTCGCCGCGGTCTCCTGCTACTCCTACGCGAGGGCGATCGACAGCCGCGAACGCCCCGCCTGGCTGCTCTTCGCCTTCTCCTCCCTGATGGGCGCCGGCGGCAACGCGGTCTGGGGCTGGTACGAGGTGATCCTGGGCGAGGAAGTGCCGAAACCCTCGCTCGCCGACTTCGCCTTCCTCTGCTTCGCCCCGCCCGCCATCGTGGGCCTGCTCGTCCTCGCCAAACGGCCGGTCACCCGCGCCGGCTGGGTGTGCCTCGGGCTCGACTCCTGGCTCATCGGCGGCTCCCTGCTCACGCTCTCCTGGAGCCTGGCCCTGGCCCACGCGGCACGGACCGCCCAGTCCGGCGCCCCCGGCAGCGTCCCGCGCGCCGCGCTCTCCCTCGCCTACCCGCTCCTGGACATCGCGCTCGTCTCGATGGTCCTGGTCCTGCACTTCCGGCGGAGCGAGACCAACCGCTCCGCCGTCAACACCGCCATCGCGGCGCTGGCCCTGACCGTGCTCAGCGACGCCCTGTTCACTTCGCCCCTCCTGAGCGCCGAGTACCAGTCCGGACAGCTGCTCGACGCAGGCTGGTTCGCAGGCTCGCTGCTCCTCGCGTACGCGCCCTGGGGCGCCCGGCGCCTCCATCCCGGCCCGGAGCCGGCCGGCCGCCCGCGCGTGGACCGGGCGCACAGCCGCCCGATCACCGGCTCGCTGCCCGCCCTCACCCCGTACCTCGCGGCCGCCGTGTGCACCCTCGGCATCCTGTACAACGTCGTGGACGGCAGGAAGGTGGACCGGATGGTCGTCTTCACCGGCTGCACGGTCGTGCTCGCCCTCGTCATCCGGCAGGGCATCATGCTCCTCGACAACATCGCGCTGACCCAGGAACTGGCCCAGAAGGAGAACCACTTCCGTTCCCTGGTCCAGGGTTCCAGCGACGTCATCATGATCGCCGCGCCCACCGGAACCCTGCGCTACGTCAGCCCCGCGGCCGCCGGGGTCTACGGCCGCGAGGCGGAAGAGCTGGTCGGCACCGAGCTCGCCTCCCTGATCCACCCCGACGACCTCGGCCGGGTGGTCCACGAGGTGCGCCGCTTCCTCGCCGCACCGCCGACCGAGGAGCCCACCACCCGCATCGAATGCCGCTTCAAATCGGGCGGCGGCGAGTGGCTCAACGTGGAGTCCACCGTCAACCGCCACCAGGGCGGGCTCATCCTCAACAGTCGGGACGTCACCGAGCGGGTCCGGCTCCAGGCCCAGCTCCAGCACAGCGCCGAACACGATCCGCTGACCGACCTGCCCAACCGGGCCCTGTTCACCCGGCGCGTGCGCCAGGCCCTGACCGGCCGGCGCGCCGGCGACCACAGCACCGCCGTGCTCTTCATCGACCTCGATGGCTTCAAGGCGGTCAACGACACCATCGGCCACCAGGCCGGAGACGAACTGCTCGTCGAAGCCGCGCGCAGGCTCCAGGACTCGGTCCGGGCCGGGGACACCGCGGCCCGCCTCGGCGGCGACGAGTTCGCCGCACTGATCCTGGGCGACGGAAACCGCGACCCCAGCGCCCGTGAGTACCAGGTACGCGAGATCGCCGATCGGCTGCGCACCACCCTTTCCCAGCCGTACCGGATCGGCGCCAGCGAGGTCCGGGTCGCGGCGAGCATCGGAGCCGCCTTCGCCGACCCCGGCATCACCCCTTCGGACCTGATGCGCAACGCGGATCTCGCGATGTACCGGGCCAAGGCCGGCGGCAAGGACCGCGTCGAGATGTACGCCCCCCAGATGCAGGCCGAAGTCGTGCGCAAGGCCGAGCTGGCCGGCCGGCTGCGGACGGCACTGCACGAGGGCGAGTTCGCCCTGCTGTACCAGCCCGTGGTCTCGCTGGCCACCGGGGAGGTGTCGGCCGTCGCAGCGCAGGCCCGCTGGCGCTCGGCCCAGGGGATTCTCTTCACCCCGGCGGAGTTCCTCCGGGTCGCCGAGTACAGCGAGGGCGGTACCGGTGGGCGTGGCGGCTCCGGCGCCGCCGGCCACGACGCCTCGCGCACCGCCGAGCTGGGGCGATGGCTGTTGGAGGAGGCCGTGGAGCAGGCCGCCGACCGGCACCGGGCCGGGCACGACGTGCCCGTGGCCGTGCGGATGACCGCCCAGCGCCTCCTGGACCGGTCCATGCCGCTCGGCTCCGTGGAGGCCCTGCTGACCCGGCACGGGCTGCCCTCCGGGGCCCTGGTGCTGGAGCTCGCCGTATCCGATCCCAGAGTGCCCTTCGACGACCTGGAACGCCGCCTGGCCGCCCTGCACCGGCTCGGGGTGGGCATCGCCCTGGACGGCTTCGGCAGCGGCTACGCGGCCATCAGCGCCCTGCGTCGGCTCCCCGTGGACATGCTCAAGCTGGACCGGGGCCTGGTGGAGGGAGTGGTCGAGTCCGCCCGCCTGCATAAGATCACTGCAGGTCTCTTGCGGATCGCAAACGACCTCGGAATGCGGTCCGTCGCGGACGGAGTGGATCTGCCCGAGCAGGTCCTGGCGCTGCGCGCGATGGGGTGTACGCACGGCCAAGGAATGGCTTTTTCCGGCCCGCTCGACGAGTACAGGCTGCGCCGTGCGCTGGTGCGCGGTACGTTCCCAGTACCGGGCGGAGCGGCCCAACCAGCACTGGCCGGCGGCTCCTCCGGGGGCTCGATGGCCATCCTTAGAGGCTCACATAATGAGACGCCCGTCCCACCTACTTGACATCACCCTCCCGCCAGAGGGAGGGTCAATGCCATGCGCACCCGAATTCTCGTACTTGGAAAGCGCGTCGGCTGAAGCTGGGACCTGCTTGTCCCCGCTCAACACCCCCGACGCGCTCCCCTCGCTTGCCTCCTGGCACGAGGGGTTTTTTGTTGCACTGGCACAGAGTCGAATCCGCGTAAAACCCTCAGCTTCGAGAAGAGAATGCCGATGACCGAGCAGGCCACCGGGGCCCACCATCCGCAGCCGCGGCCCCGTTCCGGCGGACAGCAGTCCGCCGCAGTTGAGCACGTCACGGGTGCGCAGTCCCTCATCCGCTCTCTCGAAGAGGTGGGGTGCGACACCGTCTTCGGCATTCCGGGCGGCGCCATCCTCCCCGCGTACGACCCGATGATGGACTCCAAGAAGGTCCGTCACATCCTGGTCCGTCACGAGCAGGGGGCCGGCCACGCCGCCACCGGCTACGCGCAGGCCACCGGCAAGGTCGGCGTCTGTATGGCCACGTCCGGACCGGGCGCCACGAACCTCGTCACCCCGATCGCCGACGCGCACATGGACTCCGTCCCGCTCGTCGCGATCACCGGTCAGGTCTCCTCCAAGGCGATCGGCACCGACGCCTTCCAGGAGGCGGACATCGTCGGCATCACCATGCCGATCACCAAGCACAACTTCCTGGTCACCCGGGCCGAGGACATCCCGAAGACGATCGCCGAGGCGTTCCACATCGCGGCCACCGGTCGTCCCGGGCCCGTCCTCGTCGACATCGCCAAGGACGCCCTGCAGGCGAAGACCACCTTCTCGTGGCCGCCCTCCCAGGACCTCCCCGGTTACCGGCCGGTCACCAAGCCGCACGCCAAGCAGATCCGCGAGGCAGCCAAGCTCATCTGCCAGGCCAAGCGGCCGGTCCTGTACGTCGGCGGCGGCGTCATGAAGTCCGGCGCGACCGCCGAGCTGAAGGTCCTCGCCGAGCTGACCGGCGTCCCCGTCTGCACCACCCTGATGGCGCTGGGCTCCTTCCCCGACAGCCACCCGCTGCACGTCGGCATGCCCGGCATGCACGGCAGCGTCACCGGTGTCACCTCGCTGCAGAAGTCGGACCTGCTGATCGCCCTCGGCACCCGCTTCGACGACCGCGTCACCGGCAAGCTGGACAGCTTCGCCCCCTTCGCCAAGATCATCCACGCGGACATCGACCCCGCCGAGATCGGCAAGAACCGCGCCGTCGACGTCCCGATCGTCGGCGACGCCCGCGAGGTCATCGCCGATCTGATCCAGGCCGTCCAAGCCGAGCACACCGAGGGCAACCCCGGCGACTACACCGCCTGGTGGAACGACCTCAACCGCTGGCGCGAAACGTACCCGCTGGGCTACGACCTGCCCGCCGACGGCAGCCTCTCCCCGCAGCAGGTCATCGAGCGGATCGGCGCGCTCGCGCCCAAGGGCACGGTCTTCGCGGCCGGCGTCGGCCAGCACCAGATGTGGGCCTCGCACTTCGTCAAGTACGAGGAGCCCCGTACCTGGCTGAACTCCGGCGGCGCCGGAACCATGGGCTACGCGGTCCCGGCCGCGATGGGCGCCAAGGTCGGCATGCCCGAGCGCACGGTCTGGGCGATCGACGGTGACGGCTGCTTCCAGATGACCAATCAGGAACTGGTCACCTGCGCCCTGAACAACATCCCGATCAAGGTCGCGATCATCAACAACGGTGCGCTGGGCATGGTCCGCCAGTGGCAGACCCTGTTCTACAACCAGCGGTACTCCAACACCGTCCTGCACGCCGACGAGACGGGTCACGACACGGTCGGCTCCCAGCTCGGCGAGTCCATCGCGCCCCGCAAGGGCACGCGCGTCCCGGACTTCGTCAAGCTGGCGGAGGCCATGGGCTGCGTGGCGCTGCGCTGCGAGGACCCGGCCGACCTGGACAAGGTCATCGCCGAGGCCAACGCGATCAACGACCGTACCGTCGTGATCGACTTCATCGTCCACGAGGACGCCATGGTGTGGCCGATGGTCGCCGCCGGCACCTCCAACGACGAGGTCATGGCAGCCCGGGGCGTCCGTCCCGACTTCGGCGACAACGAAGACGACTGAGCCGAGAGAGCCGAGAGAGAGAACGCCCCACATGTCCAAGCACACGCTCTCCGTCCTGGTCGAGAACACGCCCGGCATCCTCGCCCGGATCGCCGCGCTGTTCTCCCGCCGCGGGTTCAACATCGACTCCCTGGCGGTCGGTGTCACCGAGCACCCCGACATCTCCCGCATCACCATCGTCGTCAACGTCGAGGACCTCCCGCTGGAGCAGGTGACCAAGCAGCTGAACAAGCTGGTCAACGTGCTCAAGATCGTCGAGCTGGAGTCCCACAACGCCATCGAGCGCGAGCTCGTCCTGGTGAAGGTCCGCGCCGACAACGAGACCCGTTCGCAGATCGTCGAGATCGTCCAGCTCTTCCGCGCCAAGACGGTCGACGTCTCCCCGGAGGCCGTCACCATCGAGGCCACCGGCGGCTCCGACAAGCTCGGCGCGATGCTCAAGATGCTGGAGCCGTTCGGCATCAAGGAGCTCGTCCAGTCCGGCACGATCGCCATAGGGCGTGGCGGCCGGTCCATCACGGACCGCAGTCTGCGCGCGCTCGACCGCAGCGCCTGACCCGCCCGGCCCGGCACCGCGGACACGTGAGCCGGGTCAGACACGCTCTGCTCGCATAGCGAGACCGAGAAACTCAGATCCGTTCCCCGCCGTACGGTGGGAGCAACACCAGCGCACCAAGGAGATATCCCAGTGGCCGAGCTGTTCTACGAGAACGACGCCGACCTGTCCATCATCCAGGGCCGCAAGGTCGCGGTCATCGGTTACGGCAGCCAGGGCCACGCCCACGCGCTGTCGCTCCGTGACTCCGGCGTCGACGTCGTCGTCGGTCTGAAGGAGGGCTCGAAGTCCAAGGCCAAGGCCGAGGAGCAGGGTCTGAAGGTCGTCCCCGTGGCCGAGGCCGCCGCCTGGGCGAACGTCATCATGATCCTCACCCCGGACCCGCTGCAGGCCGAGATCTACGAGGAGTCCATCAAGGAGCACCTCAAGGAGGGCGACGCGCTCTTCTTCGGCCACGGCTTCAACGTCCGCTACGGCTTCATCAAGCCGCCCACCAACGTGGACGTCGCGCTGGTCGCCCCGAAGGGCCCGGGCCACCTGGTCCGCCGCCAGTACGAGGAGGGCCGCGGCGTTCCGTGCATCGCCGCCGTCGAGCAGGACGCCACCGGCAAGGCCTTCGACCTGGCGCTCTCGTACGCGGCCGGCATCGGCGGCACCCGCGCCGGCGTCATCAAGACCACCTTCACCGAGGAGACCGAGACCGACCTGTTCGGTGAGCAGGCCGTCCTCTGCGGTGGCGCCTCCGCCCTGGTCAAGGCCGGTTTCGAGACCCTGACCGAGGCCGGCTACCAGCCGGAGATCGCGTACTTCGAGTGCCTGCACGAGCTGAAGCTCATCGTGGACCTCATGTACGAGGGCGGCCTGGAGAAGATGCGCTGGTCCGTCTCCGAGACCGCCGAGTGGGGCGACTACATCACCGGCCCGCGCGTCATCACCGACGCCACCAAGGCCGAGATGAAGAAGGTCCTCGCGGAGATCCAGAGCGGCGAGTTCGCCAACACCTGGATGGCCGAGTACAAGGCCGGTCTGCCGAAGTACAACGAGTACAAGAAGGCCGACGAGGAGCACCTGCTGGAGACCACCGGCAAGAAGCTGCGCAAGCTGATGAGCTGGGTCGACAGCGACGAGAGCTGATCTCGTGGCGGCGGGGCCGGGACACGTGAGGTCCCGGCCCCGCCGTGCTTCGGCGCAGGAGCCGGCTCGTCCGAACGGACGGGCCGCAGGGAACCCGGGATGCCGGGAATCCGCCCCTCAACGGCGCGGCTTGTCCACCCCGGCCAACCACGGACGGGTGATCCTTCCGTACAGGCGGAAATCCGGCCCGTCAGCGCCACTACACTGCTCAACACATACGCGTCAGGCCCACAGTGTCGTGCGTCTTCCACGCGGCTACCCCCTCCACCGCCTGCGGCCGTCGGGACGGCCGTCCGCACTGGACTTGTGAGGACCCACGTGAGCTCGAAACCTGTCGTACTCATCGCCGAAGAGCTGTCGCCCGCCACCGTCGAGGCGCTGGGCCCGGACTTCGAGATCCGGCACTGCAACGGCGCGGACCGCGCCGAGCTGCTGCCCGCGATCGTCGACGTGGACGCGATCCTCGTCCGCTCCGCCACCAAGGTCGACGCCGAGGCCATCGCCGCGGCCAAGAAGTTGAGGGTCGTCGCGCGCGCGGGCGTCGGTCTGGACAACGTGGACGTCTCCGCCGCCACCAAGGCCGGCGTGATGGTCGTCAACGCGCCGACCTCGAACATCGTGACCGCGGCCGAGCTCGCGTGCGGCCTGCTCGTCGCCACCGCCCGCAACATTCCGCAGGCCAACACCGCCCTGAAGAACGGCGAGTGGAAGCGGAACAAGTACACCGGTGTCGAGCTCAGCGAGAAGACCCTGGGTGTCGTCGGCCTCGGCCGCATCGGCGTGCTGGTCGCCCAGCGCATGTCGGCCTTCGGCATGAAGATCGTCGCGTACGACCCCTACGTACAGCCCGCGCGCGCCGCCCAGATGGGCGTCAAGATGCTGGCGCTGGACGAGCTCCTGGAGATCGCCGACTTCATCACCGTGCACCTGCCCAAGACCCCCGAGACCCTCGGTCTCATCGGGGACGAGGCCCTGCACAAGGTGAAGCCGTCGGTCCGCATCGTCAACGCCGCCCGCGGCGGGATCGTCGACGAGGCCGCGCTGTACACGGCCATCAAGGAGGGCCGCGTCGCCGGCGCCGGTCTCGACGTGTACGCGAAGGAGCCCTGCACGGACTCCCCGCTGTTCGAGCTCGACCAGGTCGTCTGCACCCCGCACCTCGGCGCGTCCACGGACGAGGCCCAGGAGAAGGCCGGTGTCTCGGTCGCCAAGTCGGTGCGCCTCGCGCTCGCCGGTGAGCTCGTGCCGGACGCGGTCAACGTCCAGGGCGGTGTCATCGCCGAGGACGTCCGTCCCGGCCTGCCGCTCGCCGAAAAGCTCGGCCGCATCTTCACCGCCCTCGCGGGCGAGGTCGCGGTCCGCCTCGACGTCGAGGTCTGCGGCGAGATCACCCAGCACGACGTCAAGGTGCTCGAACTCTCCGCCCTCAAGGGCGTCTTCGAGGACGTCGTCGACGAGACGGTCTCCTACGTCAACGCCCCGCTGTTCGCGCAGGAGCGCGGCGTCGAGGTCCGTCTGACCACCAGCTCGGAGTCCCCGGACCACCGCAACGTGGTGACCGTCCGCGGCACCCTGTCGGACGGTCAGGAGGTCTCGGTCTCCGGCACGCTCGCGGGCCCGAAGCACCTTCAGAAGATCGTGGGCGTCGGCGAGTACGACGTGGACCTGGCGCTCGCCGACCACATGGTCGTGCTGCGCTACACCGACCGCCCCGGCGTGGTCGGCGCCGTCGGCCGCGTCCTCGGCGAGGGCGGCCTGAACATCGCGGGCATGCAGGTCGCGCGGGCCGAGGAGCACGGTGAGGCGCTCGCCGTCCTCACCGTCGACGCCCCGGTCCCGGGAGACGTCCTCGCGGACATCGCCACCGAGATCGGCGCCGTCTCGGCGCGCACGGTCAGCCTCGCCTGAGCCCGTCGGAGCGATGAGGTGAAGGAAGGACCCGGGGGACCGGCGAATTCCAGGAGTCGTTGCAACACGTGATCACCGACGTGTCATGGCGAGCAGTTCGGACAGGCGCTCGGCTGGGGTTTCCCAGCCGAGCGTCTTGCGTGGGCGGCTGTTGAGTTCGGCAGCGAATGCGTCGAGGTGTGGCCGGACAGGCTGCTGCCCTAGAGACTGCCCGATTCGCGACCAGCGTACGGGCCCCGATCCCTCGCCCCATGGCAGCTCCAGCCCAAAGCCGCTCCCGCCGACCTCATCCGGCTCGTGTGCGATCGTCACGCCTCCCAGGTGCGTTGAGCCGTCAGCCGAGGGAGAAGGCACGCGAGGGAGTCGCCCCGCAACGCGTGGCTGCGGGGCGACGATCCACTTTCGCAACGGGCCCTAGCGGGGTTTAGTCGACAGTCTGGCCGTCGTACATACCGCCCCTGCAGGTCGGGAGCACGGGCGTCGACCGATCGATCGTTCCGCCGTTGTCCGTGCACTCACCCGGGGTGACGCTGCCGGTGGTGGCGGTAGTGGCGGTGGTGGCGGCGGTGGCGGCGCCTGTGAAGCCGAGTCCGGCGAGGGCTGCCGTGGCGAAGGCTGCAGCGAGGATTCGTCGAATGCGCATGTGGTTCGCCTTTCACAGATTGCCTCGGTTGGGGCACTAGCCAGCTTGATCTTCACCCATGTGGATGGCACGTCATGTTGGGCCATTCGGGTGACAGTGTCATCGGGTGCGGGGTCGGTGACGCGACCCGTCGGAGCGGATGGAAGCCCGTGCCACATCCGTGCCAGAAAGAGCGGATCCCGGCGGTCAAGAGCAGTCAAGCGCGACGCCTCGCGATTAATCGCCAGAGGCCGTTTGCGCTGGTCAGCGTCAACCCCCTCCGTGACGGCCCGGTGATTCCCAAGCTCAGAGCGCGGGTTCGATTCCCGTCACCCGCTCCACGGCGAGGGGCCAGCTCATAGGCGAATCCCCGGGCCCTTCAGCGTTCCGTCGGCCGCGTGCCGCGGCGGGCGGTTCAGTGGTACGCCGCCTCGTGGGCGCGGACTTCGGGACCCGTCGCGGGCACGGTCGCGGGCTCGGCCGCGGGCCCGGTCGCGGGCTCCGTTGCGGACGGGGCGGGTGCTTCGATCCCGCGCAGCAGGGCCGCGGCGAGCACGGCCGCCCCGAGCAGCAGCGCCGTACCGCCCCAGGCCGCGTACTGCATCCCGTGGACGAAGGCTTCCCGGGCCAGGGCCAGCACCTGCTCCCCGGCCGGCCCGCCGATGTGGTCGGCGGTGGCGACGGCCCCGCCCAGGGTCTCCCGTACCGCGGGCTCGGCACCGGTCAGGTCGTCGCGGTAGACCGCGGTGCCCAGGCTGCCGAGGAGCGCCATGCCCAGGGCGCCGCCGAACTCCGTCCCGGTCTCCAGCAGGGAGGCGGCGGAACCGGCCTTCTCGGCGGGGGCCGAGGCGAGCGCCATGTCGGACACCAGGGACAGCACGGCGACGATGCCCGAGACCAGCACCGCGCAGCCGGTGAGGATCAGCCACAACGAGTCGGTGTCCACCAGGCTGATCAGGACGAACCCGGCGGCGGCGAGGGCGAACCCGCCGGCGATGACGTGGGCCCGGTCCACCTTCTGGGCCAGGGCGGCGGACACCGGGGCCGCGGCGCCGATGACGACCGAGGGGGCCAGGCTCCACAGCGCGGCTTCCAGGGTGCCCATTCCGAGCACCGACTGGAGGTACTGGGTGGTGAAGTAGGCCGAACCCGTCATGGCGAAGGCGGCGATGGTGCTCAGAGTGATGCCCGCCCCGAAACCGCGGCCCCGGAACAGTGCCCGGCTCACCATGGCGTCGTCACGGGAGCGCTGGCGGCGGACGAAGACGTACCCGAAGGCCAGGCCGAGGGCGAGGCAGCCCAGGTAGAGGGGTTCAAAGCCCTCGGCGGCGATCCCCTTGAGCCCGTAGACGACCGGCAGCACGGCGGCCATGCAGAGCGGGACGCTCAGCAGGTCGAAGCGGCCGGGGTTCGGGTCCTTGAACTCCGGGACCAGGATCGGGACCAGGAGCAGCAGGAGCAGCATGGCGGGCACGTTGATGAGGAAGACGGAGCCCCAGTAGAAGTGGTTCAGCATCACCCCGCTGAGCACCGAGCCGAGTGCGATGCCGCCGGTCATGGCTCCGGACCAGATCGCGATGGCCTGCCCGCGCTGCTTGTCGTCCTGGAAGAGGTTCCGTACGAGGGCCAGCGTGGAGGGCATCAGGGTCGCGCCGCCGATGCCGAGCAGGATGCGGGCCGCGATGAGCATTTCGGCGCTGGTGGCGCAGCCGGCCCCGATCGAGGCGAGGCCGAAGGCGGTCGCGCCGATCAGCAGCAGCTTGCGGCGGCCGATCCGGTCGCCGAGCGAGCCCATCGTGATCAGCAGGCCGGAGAGGGCGAAGGCGTAGCTGTCGAAGATCCACAGCTGCTGGGTGGAGCTCGGGTCGAGCTGGTCGGTGATGGCCGGGATGGCGAAGTAGAGGACGGAGATGTCCATCGAGACCAGGAGCAGGGGCAGCAGGAGGACGGTGAAGGCGGTCCATTCGCGGCGGCCGGCACGTCGCGCTGTGGCAGCGGGAGTTGTCATGGGCAGGAACGTACAGACGTATTAAACTTTTGTCTATGACAACTGTCTAGAAATGTTGTCTTGGACGTTTGTCTTGCTACCGTGTGGCCATGGGACATCGCGAAGATCTGCTCGAAGGCGCCAAGAAGTGCCTGGTCGAGAAGGGGTTCGTGCGCACGACAGCGCGCGACATCGTCAGCGCCTCGGGGACCAACCTGGCCTCCATCGGCTACCACTACGGTTCGAAGGACGCCCTCCTCACCCAGGCCTTCATCGGCCTGATGGAGGAGTGGGGCGAGGTGTTCCAGAGCGGACTCGACGGCGAGGGCGGATCGCTGGAGCGCTTCCGCTCCCTGTGGGAGGGCGTGCTGGAGCAGCACGAGAAGTCGGGCCCGATCTGGGCGGCCAGCCTGGAGGTGGCGCTCGGCCGCGACCAGCGGCCGGAGTTGAGGTCCATGCTCGCCGCCTCGCAGGCCGAGGGGCGTCGCGGGCTGATCTCGATGCTCACCGGGACCCCGGAGGACCAGCTCGACGAGCGGGACGTACGGACGCTGGGCGGCTTCTACCAGGCCCTGCTGAACGGCCTGATGATCCAGTGGCTGTTCGACCCGGAGTCGGCCGCGACAGCCGAGGAGTTCACCGAAGGCATGCGCCGGGCGGCCGAGGCGATGACCCGGGCCCAGGACTGACCGGAGCCGGAACCGCCGCCGGGCGCACCCGTCCCGTCCGGATCGACCCGCAGAGGTGGAAGGGCTTCGCCGCTGACCGCCGTGGTCATGGTGACCGTGCCGCGGTCCGAACGGATCGTCCCGCAGGCGCTGTTCTGGGTGGCGCTGGTGCCGACCCCGCTCACCGTGTGGTTCGAGCGCGCCGCGATCCGCACCTGTTCGAAGGGACGAACTAGGCCAGGCGGGAGGCTTTGAGGGCCATGTGGAGCAGCAGGCGGTCCTCGCCCTCGTCCAGGTCGAGGCCGGTCAACTGTTCCACCCGGGCCAGGCGGTAGTAGAGGGTCTGACGGTGGATGCCCAGGGCGGCCGCCGCGCGGCCCGCCTGGCCCGCGCAGTCCAGGAAGACCTCGGCGGTGCGGGCGAGTTCGCGGTTGGCCGGGGTCAGCAGGGTGCGGGCCGCGGGGTCGTCCACCGGGTCGGCGACGAGCGTCGCCAGCAGCCGATACGGGCCGATCTCCGACCACTGGGCGACCGGGCCGAAGCGGGGCTGGGCGGCGGCCGCCCGGGCGGCGGCGACGGCCTGCTCCCAGGCGGCGGGCAGGTCCACGAGGCCCCGTACGGGGTCGGCGACGCCGGCGGTCACCGCGCGGGCGACGGCCGTGGCGGTGGCCCCGACGCCCCCGCCCTTCCCGGCCCCGCCCTTCCCGGACCCGTCCTTCCCGCCGGCGGTCCTCCCGCCCGTTGCCGTCGCCCCCGCCGCGCGCGGCAGCAGCCGGGCCGCCGCCGCCAGCGCCGGAGCCAACGCGTCCGTCGAGCGCAGCCGCAGCAGTACCGCCAGAGCCGGATCGCCCGCGGGCGCCGGCCCCGCTGCCGCGCCGGGCCCGACGCCGCCCGGCTCGCCCCCGCCCCGCCGCGGTACCACGCACACCGCCGCCGCGCCCGGTACCGATGCCGGAGCCTCCCCGGGCCACGGTGCCACGCAGACCGCCGCGTGCAGACCGTCCCCGTCCGGGCCGAGGGCGGCCCGCAGTGCGGTCACCGCCATGTCCTGCTGCCAACCCGGGCCGGCCGTGAGCACCGCCAGGAACTCCCGCGACAGGTCCGCCCCGGCCTTCGCCTCCTCGGCGAGCAGCACCCCGATGCGCTGGGCCACTTCCATGGCCGCGTCCAGCGCCGCCGGCTCCGGCCCGGGCTTGCCGGGCTCCTGGTCCAGCAGCCACACGTAGCCCTGCACGATGCCCCGGTACCGCACGGGCAGGCAGATCCGCCCGCGGAAGACCCCGGCGTCGGGCGTTGCCGGGATCCGGACCGGTCCGGTGGCGCGGGCGATGCCGAAGCCCTCGAACCAGGACCGGACGTCCGCCGTCGACTGCCGGGTCAGGATCGAGCGGGTCCGTACCGGGTCCATGGCCAGATCGTCGTCGCTGTCGTGGGCGCCGAAGGCGATCAGGCGGAAGTCCCGGTTCTCCAGGGTCGCCGGGGCGCCGAGCAGCGCGGAGATCTCGTCCACCAGGTCCTGGTAATCGCCCTTCACGCGGACATTCTCCCACCCGCGGCCGCACTCTTCAGACAAATGTATGAGATCGCGGACACGGATGCGTGACAGCTGTCGATGGCAGAGGATCAAAGCGATCCTTAGGTTTCACGGTGGTTTCACTTGCGCTTTTCTTCTGCCACCCGTTGGAGGTGCCCCCGTGCTGGGTCCCGTGATCCTCGCCGCTTCGCGCAGCGACAAGATGCGTCGTATCGTCTCCGCCGCCCCGGTGACCAAGCCCGTGGTGAATCGGTTCATCCCGGGCGAGACCGTCGATCAGGTCATCCCGATCGTCGAGGAGCTCACGCGGGCCGGCCTGGAGGTCACCCTCGACGTCGTCGGCGAGGACATCACCGAGGTCGAGCAGTCCTACGCCGCCCGGGACGCCTACCTCCAGCTCATCGAGCGCCTCGCGGAGCTCGGTCTCGGCGAGAAGGCCGAGATGTCGGTCAAGCTGTCGATGTTCGGCCAGGCCCTGGAGGGCGGCCACGAGCTGGCGCTCGCCAACGTCCGCCCGGTCGTCGAGGCCGCGGCCGCCATCGGTACCACCGTCACGCTCGACGCCGAGGACCACACCACCCTCGACTCGATGTTCGCCATCCACGAGGAGCTGCGCCGGGACTTCCCGCAGACCGGCTGCGTGATCCAGGCGTACCTCTTCCGCACGGAGGCCGACGCCCGCCGCCTGGCCGCCGCCGGCAGCCGCGTCCGCATCGTGAAGGGCGCCTACAAGGAGCCCGCCGAGGTCGCCTACCTGGACAAGGCGGAGATCGACAAGGCGTACGTGAGGATCATGAAGATCCTCATGGACGGCGAGGGCTACCCGATGATCGGGTCCCACGACCCGCGCCTGATCGCCATCGGCCAGGAGCTCGCCCGCACGGCCGGGCGCAAGCTGGACGAGTACGAGTTCCAGATGCTGTACGGCATCCGCAGCGAGGAGCACCTGCGGCTTGCCGCCGAGGGCCACCGGATGCGCGTCTACACCGCGTACGGGACGGACTGGTACGGCTACTTCATGCGCCGCCTCGCGGAGAAGCCGGCCAACCTGCTCTTCTTCCTCCGCTCGATGATCACCAAGAACTAGGCACCCCACTAGCTCAAGGAGTTACCAGCCCCATGGATGCTGTGACCCAGGTCCCCGCGCCGGTCAACGAGCCGGTCCACTCGTACGCCCCCGGCACCCCGGAGCGCGCACGGCTCGAAGCGCAGCTCAAGCAGCTGTCCGAGAACCCGATCGACCTCCCGATGACGATCAACGGCGTCAAGCGGATGGGCGGCGGCGAGCGCTTCGACGTGGTCCAGCCGCACGACCACAAGTCGGTGCTCGGCACCTACGCCAACG
The DNA here is from genome assembly GCF_044756625.1 of Streptomyces sp. NPDC091682. Classification (NCBI taxonomy): domain Bacteria; kingdom Bacillati; phylum Actinomycetota; class Actinomycetes; order Kitasatosporales; family Streptomycetaceae; genus Streptomyces; species Streptomyces sp. NPDC091682. The sequence continues at coordinate 262,892 of NZ_JBIVTH010000006.1, forward strand.
CCACCGAGGCCGACGCGCAGGAGGCCATCGACGCCGCCCTCGCCGCCGCCCCGGCCTGGCGCTCGATGTCCTTCGACGACCGCGCCGCGATCATCCTGCGCGCCGCCGAGCTGCTGTCCGGTCCGTGGCGCGAGAAGCTCGCCGCCTCGACCATGCTGGGCCAGTCGAAGACCGCTCAGCAGGCCGAGATCGACACCCCGTGCGAGCTCGTCGACTTCTGGCGCTTCAACGTCCACTTCGCCCGCCAGATCCTGGCCGAGCAGCCGGTCGCGAACTCCGCCGGCGTGTGGAACCGCAGCGACCACCGCCCGCTCGAAGGCTTCGTCTACGCGATCACGCCGTTCAACTTCACGGCCATCGCGGGCAACCTGCCGACCGCCCCGGCCCTCATGGGCAACGTGGTCCTGTGGAAGCCGTCCCCCACCCAGACCCACTCCGCGATCCTCCTCATGGAGCTCCTGGAGGAGGCCGGCCTGCCCAAGGGCGTCATCAACCTGGTGACCGGCGACGGCATCGCCGTCTCCGAGGTGGCCCTGAACCACCCCGAGCTGGCCGGCATCCACTTCACCGGTTCGACCAAGACCTTCCAGTACCTGTGGAAGACGGTCGGCAACAACATCGAGAAGTACAAGTCCTACCCGCGCCTGGTCGGCGAGACCGGTGGCAAGGACTTCGTCGTCGCGCACCCGTCCGCGGACCGCGCCGTCCTGAAGACCGCCCTGACCCGCGGTTCCTTCGAGTTCCAGGGCCAGAAGTGCTCGGCGTCCTCGCGCGCCTACGTCCCGGCCTCGATCTGGAACGACGGCTTCAAGGAGGCCTTCGCGGCCGAGGTCGACGGCATCACCATGGGTGACGTCCGCGACCTGACCAACTTCATCGGCGCCGTCATCGACGAGCGTTCGTTCGCGAAGAACAAGGCCGCGATCGACCGCGCCATCGCCGACCCGACCTGCGAGATCATCGCCGGTGGCACGTACGACGACGCGGAGGGCTACTTCGTCCGTCCGACCGTCATCGCGTGCACCGACCCGGAGAACGAGGTCTTCACGACCGAGTACTTCGGCCCGATCCTGGCCGTGCACGTCTACGAGGACGCCGAGTTCGACGCGATGCTCGCGCAGATGGAGTCCGTCTCGGCGTACGCCCTGACCGGTTCGATCATCGCGGCGGACCGGTACGCGGCCGCGGACGCGATGGAGAAACTCCGCTTCGCGGCGGGCAACTTCTACATCAACGACAAGTCCACCGGCGCCGTCGTCGGCCAGCAGCCCTTCGGTGGTGGCCGCGCCTCGGGCACCAACGACAAGGCGGGTGCCGCGTCGAACCTGATGCGCTGGACCTCGACCCGCTCCATCAAGGAGACGCTGGTCGCGCCGACCGAGTACAGCTACCCCCACATGGGCTGATCCCGGGCCCCGCTGAACCCCGCCCCCGCTCCGGCACCCCCAAGTCCGGAGCGGGGGCGGATCCATTTCCCCCTCCGACGGGCTGCGGCTCGCGGAAGCCCTGGGCGGTGCGCACTCCGGGCCCGCTCCCGAGCCGCCTGCCGGGGAGGCCGTCATACCTCCACGATGACCTGGTCCAGGGACTTGCGCAGGAGGTCCGGGACCTCGCAGTCGTCCGCCGGGTAGCCCACCGGGATGACGGCGAAGGCCTTCTCGTTCTCCGGGCGGTTCAGGACGTGGCTGAGGAAGCGCATGGGGCTGGGGGTGTGGATCAGCGCCGCCAGCCCGGACAGGTGGAGCGCGGACAGGAGCATGCCGACCGCGATGCCGACCGACTCGTCCACGTAGTAGTGCTTGCGCTTGGTGCCGTCCGGGCCGAGCCAGTAGCGCTGCTGGAAGACCACGATCAGCGCGGGCGCATCCGTGAGGTGGGTCTTCACGGCGTCCGTGCCGAGGGGACGCAGGGCGGCGAGCCACTCGTCGCCGAGGCGGCCGTCGTAGGACAGCTGTTCCTCCTGCTCGGCGGCCGCGCGGATCTGCTGCCGCACGGCCGGGTCCCTGACCAGGACGAAGGTCCACGGCTGCTGGTGCGCCCCGGAGGGGGCGGTCGCGGCGCAGGCGACGGCGTCCCGGACCACCTGCTCGGGCACCGGATCGGGGGAGAAGTGGCGTACGGTCCGCCGCTCGTCCATCCGGGCCCGCAACTCGGCGGCGCGCGCGAGGGATTCCTGCTGCGGCATCCGCTCGGGGCGGTAGGCGGCGGGACGGTACGGCTGGCCGTGCGTGGGGGTCCACTGCTGGGTATCGGGTGACATGGGGCGAGTCTGCCGAGGCGTTGGTCCAGACCGCTAGAGCCGCTTCGGCCGATGGCGGCCGGTGTACGCGGTTCGGCGTCCGCAATGCGGTCCTTGGTACGGTCGCCGGACGGGCGGGGCCGCGCCCGCACCCGGTGCACCGAAGGGCTGGAGCAGTGATGGACGTGCGGACCGTGCACACCTCGGAGCTGACCGTCGACGAGCTGCGCGCGATCCGGTCCCTGCTCGACGACGCCTTCGAAGGGGACTTCGCCGACGAGGACTTCGAGCACGCCCTCGGCGGGATGCACGCGTTGGTCCGGGACGCGGGCGGGGACCTCCTCGCGCACGGCAGCGTGGTCATGCGGCGGGTCGTGCACCAGGGACGCGCCCTGCGCACCGGGTACGTCGAGGCCGTGGCCGTACGGGCCGACGCGCGCCGCCGCGGCCTCGGCGGACGGGTCATGGCCCGGCTGGAGCAGGTGATCGGGCGGGCGTACGTGCTCGGGGCGCTGTCGGCCTCTCAGGACGGGGCGGCGCTGTACCTGGGCCGCGGCTGGCAGGTGTGGGGCGGGCGGATCGGCGCGCTCTCACCGCAGGGGCCCGTCCCGCTCCCGGAGGAGGAGGGCTCCACCTACGTGTGGGCGCCGCCCGGCGGGGTCCGGCTGGACCCGGTCGGGCGGCTCGACTTCGACTGGCGGGACGGGGACGTCCTCTAGGCCCTGTCGGACTCCGGCACGGCTACGACCCCGTGATGCTGGCCGAGCCCGTTTCGATGTGGCCCGTGTAGCGGCGCGACCAGGTGCCGTCGGAGTCGGTGAGGATCGTGAAGTCGTACCAGCCCTTGCTGTAGGCCACGGCGTTGAAGAAGTCCTCGCGCGAGGAGTTCGCCGGGACCGTGTAGGTCCAGGGGCCGTCCGTGCGGTACGCGTTCGCGCGGATCGTGAAGGTGACGGGGGAGCCGGAGGAGTTCTTCATCTTGAAGTAGACCGCCTGCTTGCCCGTGCCCGGCTCGACCGCGAAGCGCGCCGCCACCTCGATGTCCTTGCCCGGCTTCGAGGCGTCGCCGATGAAGCGGCGCAGGAAGCGGTTCGGACCGTGCATCGAGATGTCGTACTTGCCCGAGCCGTGGCCGAGGCCGATGTGGAAGTAGTCGCTGCTGGTGCCGTCCGGGTCGACGGTGTACTGCCAGGCCGTCGTGTCCCGGTGCTGGTGCGGGTGGATCGAGAAGTGCGCCGCCCGCTTCGCCTCGGCGCCCTGGTTGGTCATCGAGAACCAGGCCGTGATCTGGCCGGTCGGCCCGAACTCGAAGCGGTCCAGGTTGCCGTTCGCCTGGTACGGCAGGGCCCGCGCCGGGCGGGTACCGGACTCCTGCGCCGGCAGGGCGTTGTTCTGCGGCGCCGGGTTGGGGAGCGGGGCGCACGTCGCCTGGCCGATCACCTTCGCGGTGGACGGGAGGCCCGCGGGGACCCCGTAGACCGGGCGCGCGAAGTCGAAGACGCCGGTCAGGTCGCCGACCACCTTGCGGCGCCAGGCGCTGATGTTCGGACAGGTGGCGGGGGTGCCGAGGGCAGTCGTCCACTTCTCCATGAACCGCAGTACCGAGGTGTGGTCGAAGACTTCCGAGCTCACCCAGCCACCGCGGGTCCAGGGGGACATCACGATCATCGGGACGCGGAAGCCGAGGCCGATTGGGACGCCGTCGATGTACTCGTCGGGGGTGCCGGGCGGGGCGACCGGCGGCGGGACGTGGTCGAAGAACCCGTCGTTCTCGTCGTAGTTGAGGAAGAGGACCGTGGAGTCGAACACCTCGGGGTCGGCGGCCAGGGCGCGGTGGACCAGGTCCACGAAGTGGGCGCCGTCGCCGGGCGGGGCGTAGGGGTGCTCCGAGAAGGCCTCGCTGGCCACCACCCAGGACACTTGGGGGAGGGTGCCCGCCACGACGTCGGCGCGTATCGCGGCCGCGATGTCGTCCGGGGTGGAGCCGGTCACCTTGGGGACCGAGCCCATGCCCCGGTCCCACAGCGGATCGCCGGGGCCGGCGTCCGTGAACCGCTTGAAGTAGGCGAGTCCGTTGTCCCCGTAGTTGTCCTGGGCGTTCTGGTAGACCTTCCAGCTCATGCCGGCCCGCTGGAGGGCCTCCGCGTACGTCTCCCAGGTCAGCCCGGACTCGTCGCCGCCGTCCTTGCTGGTGGCGTCGATCTTGCCGCTCCACAGGAAGGTGCGGTTCGGGCCGGTCGCGCTGAGGGCGGAGCAGAAGTACGCGTCGCAGATCGTGTAGTGGTCGGCGAGGCCGTAGTGGAAGGGGATGTCCCCCCGGTCCAGGTGGCCGAGGGTGCGGACGTTGCCGACGCCGGTGACCCAGTTGTCCATCCGGCCCTTGTTCCAGGCGGCGTGCTGTGAGGTCCAGCTGTGCGGGAGGTCGCCGGTGCACTGGGCCAGGGTCGCGCTGTCCGCGCCGCCCGCCGGCGGGGTGGCCGACAGCTTCCACGGGTACTGGCGGCCGCCCCAGTTGGGCTGGTTGAACATCCCCCAGCCGCCCGGAATGTTGCCGGCGGCGCGGTCGCCGAACCCGCGGACGCCCTTCAGCCGGCCGAAGTAGTGGTCGAAGCTGCGGTTCTCCTGCATCAGGATCACCACGTGCTTCACATCGGTGATGGTGCCCGTCGCGGCGGCCGCGGCTGCCGTCGTCGGTGTGACCGCGGGCAGGGTGGCGCCCGCCACGAGCCCGGCGCCGATTCCCACGAAACCTCTGCGGCTGATCGGTGTCACTGGCCTCTCGCCTCCCACTCAAGCGCCCCGCTGGCACGTCGACGGCAAGAGTGGCGGCGCCGGGATCAAAGGTCTACATCCGTGCGGTAAGAAATCGGTGAACAACAGGGTGGCCGGAATCAGTCGCCGATCCGGACCAGCATCTTGCCCAGGTTGTCCCCGCGGAGCATGCCCAGGAAGGCCTCCACCGTGCGGTCAAAGCCCTGGAAAATGGTGGTGTCGGTACCGATCCGGCCGCTGCGCAGATGAGGGACGAGGAAGTCCTCCAACTCATCCTGCAGATTGGTGTGATTGCGAACCAATACGCCTTCCAGGCGCAGGGACTTGTGTACGACCTCGAAGAGGTTGCGGGGCGCGGCCGGCGAGCGGTCCCCGTGGTACGTCGAGATCGCGCCCACCCAGGCGATCCGCCCGTGCGCGCGCAACGCGTCGATCGCCCCCTCCAGGTGGTCCCCGCCGACGTTGTCGACGTAGACGTCGATGCCGTCCGGCGCGGCCTGTGCGAGCTGCTCGCCGACCGGCCCGTCGTGGTAGTCGAAGGCCGCGTCGAAGCCGAGTGCGCCGGTGAGGTGGCGGACCTTGGCCGCCGAGCCCGCGCTGCCGATGATCCGCCGGGCGCCCAGCAGTCGGGCGATGTGGCCGGTGGCCGTGCCGACCCCGCCCGCGGCGGCGGAGACGAAGAGGTCCTCGCCCTCGCGCAGGGACGCGGTCCGGGTCAGCGCGGCGTACGCGGTCAGGCCGGTTCCGCCGAGGATGCTCAGGTAGGCCTCCAGCGGGATGCCGTCGTGGCCGCGCAGCTTCCGCGTCCCGTCGGTGCCGAGGGTGACCAGGGCGTGGGTCCGCCAGCCCGCGCGGTGGAAGACCAGGTCGCCCTCGCGCAGCCCCGGGTCGCGGGAGGCGAGCACCCGGCCCACCGAGCGGCCCTCCAGCGGGGCGTTCAGCTCGAAGCCGCCCTCGCCGCCGTCCATCAGGCCCCGGTGGTACGGGTCCACGGAGAGCAGGAGGTTCTCGACGAGTGCGGTGCCGGGCATCGGTTCGGGGACCGGGGAGGCGACGTGGGCGAAGTCCCCGGCAGTGGGGAAGCCGTTGGGGCGGGCGATCTGGTGGACGGCGTGAGCGGTGTGCGTGGTCATGGGCCCGAGGCTAGGAAGGAATGGCCCGCTCGGGCAGGGGGTTGCGTTCATGGAAGCCGCACATCCATGAACACCGCTCATAGAACGAGGTGGAAGCACCCATGGCGGGAAGCACTGCCGACCTGCTGCCCCAGGAACTGCGGATCCTGGTCGCCGTCGCCGACCGCGGCGGCTTCTCCGCCGCCGGGGTCGCGCTCGGCCTCACCCAATCGGCCGTCTCCCACTCGGTGCGCGGCAGCGAGGCCAAGGTCGGCGCGGTGCTCTTCGAACGGGGCCGCGCCGGAGCCGCACCCACTCCCGCGGGAGAGCGGGCCGTCGCCCTCGCCCGTCGGATCCTGCGGATGTACGAGGTCCTCGGCGCGGAGGTTCGGGGCGCGGGCCGCGGCGCGGTGGAGGGCGTGCTGCGGATCGCCGCGTTCCGCAGCGCGGCCCTGCACCTGCTACCGCCCGCGCTGGAGCGGCTCACGGCCCGGCACCCGGGCATCCGCCCCGAAGTCCGCGTGGTGCGCGAGATCGGCGCCGGAGCGGCCGGGGAGGTGGCGGCGGGCCGCGCCGACCTGGGCATCGCCACTCTGGGCGGCTCGCAGGACCCGGCCCCGGGCCTGCTGACCGGGGTGCTCGCGCAGGAGGCGTACCGGCTGGTCCACCCGGCCGGGCACCCGGACCCGAAGGGCCTGCCGCTGATGGACTGGGACGAGAACTGCGGCTCCTACACCCGCTCCTGGTGGCGGGCCCAGGACTGGATCCCGCGGGCGACGGTCAAGGCGGAGGACGATGCGATGGTGCTGACCATGGTCGGCCGCGGGCTCGGCATGGCGATCATGCCCGAGCTGTCCCTGAAGGAGGCGACCGAGGCGGTGGACATCACCGATTTGGGCCCGGGCGGGCCGGTGAGAGAGGTGGGATACGTCACTACGTCGGAATCGGCTTCAACTCTCGCCGTACGTGCCCTGATCAGGGAACTTCGCTCCGAGAAGGGCTGAAACGGACCCTCTGGGCAGAGCGTTCCCGGGGGCTGCGCGTCTCAGATAGTAGGAAGCCCGAGTAATTGCCGAGACATACAACGGGACCTGACCTAGCTTTGTAGAAGCCGAACGTCTCGCCAATCAGGCGAATGGCGGTCGAGAGCGCGCGCCCCTGGCAGGCAACCCCTGCGGCGCACTGCTCCCCGCCTCTTCCGGCGCCTTGAAGGAACCCCTCATCCGTGGCCCCGCCACGCCGTGATCTCAAGGAGTCGATCACCATGACCACTTCCACCGCCACCCGCCGCGTCCGCCACACCTCCGCCTCGGCCGACGACCGCAAGAACGCCGCCGCTGCCCTCCAGCGCGCTCTCGACCGTCGCGACAACGGCGGGTCGACCGGCCACTGACCTGCGTCGCCCGAGACGTTCTGCGTCCACACGGGTCCACATCGGTCCACATCGTGGACGCAGAATGTCTGAGGGCTGGGACACGGAGTACGGTTCCGTCATGTCGACCAGCATCAATCTCGCAGTGATCCCCGGTGATGGCATCGGCCAGGAAGTCGTGGCTCAGGGACTCAAGGTCCTTACCGCGGTCCTGCCCCAGGATGTGAAGCTGGAGACCAAGCAATACGATCTCGGCGCCCAGCGCTGGCACCGCACCGGTGAGACCCTCCCGGACGCGGAGCTCGAAGCCCTGAAGCACCACGACGCGATCCTGCTGGGCGCGATCGGCGACCCCTCGGTCCCGTCCGGCGTGCTGGAGCGCGGTCTGCTGCTGAAACTCCGCTTCGCCTTCGACCACTTCATCAACCTGCGCCCGTCGAAGCTGTTCCCGAACACGGCCACCCCGCTCGCCGGCCGCCCGGAGATCGACTTCGTCGTGGTCCGCGAGGGCACCGAGGGCCCGTACACCGGCAACGGCGGCAGCCTGCGCACCGGCACCCCCGCCGAGGTGGCCACCGAGGTCAGCATCAACACCGCGTACGGCGTCGAGCGCGTCGTCCGTGACGCGTACGAGCGGGCGAACGCCCGCCCCCGCAAGAAGCTGACGCTGGTCCACAAGAACAACGTCCTCGTGTACGCGGGCCACATGTGGAAGAACATCTTCGACAAGGTCGGCCAGGAGTACCCCGAGGTCACCACCGACTACCTGCACGTCGACGCCGCGACGATCTTCTTCGTCACCCAGCCCGAGCGCTTCGACGTCATCGTCACGGACAACCTCTTCGGTGACATCCTCACCGACCTGGCCGCCGCCGTGACCGGCGGAATCGGCCTCGCCGCCTCCGGGAACATCAACCCGACCGGCGCCTTCCCCTCCATGTTCGAGCCCGTCCACGGCTCGGCCCCGGACATCGCCGGCACCGGCAAGGCCGACCCGACCGCGACGATCCTCTCCGTCGCCCTCCTGCTGCGTCACCTGGGCTACGAGGCCCAGGCCGTCCGCATCGAGGACGCGGTCTCCGCCGACCTGGTGGAGCGCGACGGAACCTTCCGCTCCACCGACGCGATCGGCGACGCCCTCGCCGCTCGGGTAGCCGGCTGACCCGGCACCTCCACCTCAGGAAGCCGCCGGGTCACAATGGGACCCGGCGGCTTCTCCTGCGCGGCCCCGGGTGCCACCATCTCCCCTGGGCCGCTCTCCCCGCTTCTCCGAAGCCTGCCCGCGCGCGATAATCGAACGCGAGGCCGCGGAATGCGGGGAAGCTCGGACGTCCTAGTGCGCCGTGAGCGCGGTCCGCCATACACAACCGGTGAAGGACAAGCACTCATGACGACGCCCACGATCGAGCTCAAGCCCTCCTCGAACCCGCTGTCCGATGCGGAGCGCGAGGCGATCCTGGCCAGCCCCGGCTTCGGCCGCCACTTCACCGACCACATGGTGACGATCAAGTGGACCGAGGGTCGCGGCTGGCACGATGCCGAGCTGGTCCCGTACGCGCCGCTCGCGATCGACCCGGCGAACATGACGCTGCACTACGCGCAGACGATCTTCGAGGGCCTCAAGGCCTACCGCCAGCCCGACGGTACCGTCGCGACCTTCCGCCCCGAGGCCAATGCCGCGCGCTTCCAGTCCTCCGCGCGCCGCATGGCCATGCCGGAGCTGCCGACCGAGCTCTTCATCGAGGCCTGCGACGCGCTGATCAAGCAGGACCGCGCCTGGGTGCCGGACTCCGGCGAGGCCTCCCTCTACCTGCGCCCCTTCATGTTCGCCTCCGAGGTCGGCCTGGGCGTCCGCCCGGCCAACGAGTTCCTCTTCATCGTCATCGCCTCGCCCGCCGGCGCGTACTTCCCCGGTGGCGTCAAGCCTGTCTCCGTCTGGCTCTCCGAGGACTACGTCCGCGCGGTCAAGGGCGGCACCGGCGCCGCGAAGACCGGCGGCAACTACGCGGCCTCGCTGGTCGCGCAGGCCCAGGCGGCCTCGCACGGCTGCGACCAGGTGGTCTGGCTCGACGCCGTCGAGCACCGCTGGATCGAGGAGATGGGCGGGATGAACCTGTACTTCGTGTACGGCGACCGCATCGTCACGCCGGAGCTCACCGGTTCGCTCCTTCCCGGCATCACCCGCGACTCCCTCCTCACCATCGCCCGCGACCTCGGCTACACCGCCGAAGAGGGCCGCCTGACCACCGAGGACTGGCAGCGCGACAACGAGAACGGCACCCTCACCGAGGTGTTCGCCTGCGGCACCGCCGCCGTCATCACCCCGGTCGGCTCGGTCAAGTCCGAGCGCGCCAACTGGACCCAGGGCGACGGCGAGCCGGGCCAGGTCACCATGCGCCTGCGCAAGGCGCTGCTGGAACTCCAGACCGGCCACAGCGCCGACACCCACGGCTGGATGCACCCGCTGGGCTAGTCCCGACCGGCCCCGTACGCACGCAGGCCCGCGCCCCGGAACGTCCGGGACGCGGGCCTGCGTGCGTACGGGGGGCGGGGTGCTCAGGCGTTCGCGGGCTTCTCGGCGGCGCCGGCGAGCGCCGGGACCGGGGCGGGGGAGCGGCGGGCGGTGAGGGCGGCGTACACGAGTCCGCCCGTCAGGCCGGACAGCACGAAGGAGCAGTCCACGCCGCCGGTGAGGGCGAGTAGCGGGCCCTCGTAGAAGGGGGTGGTCACGGCGAGCAGACCGATGCCGGCGCCGATCGCCCAAGAGGCGGTGGCGGCGACGTTCCAGCCGGAGCGGTACCAGTAGATGCCGCCCACCGAGCGGCGGTTGAAGACCTGGAGCGCGTCGGCGTCGTAGCGCCCGCGGCAGCGCACGTACCCGATGAGGGTGATCACGGCCCACGGGGTGCCGATCGAGGTCAGCACCAGTACGAACGAGGTCATCGCGGACTGCACGTCCCACTCGAAGGAGCCGATGAAGACGAAGGCCGTGGCGACGGCCGCGGCGACGAGGGTGGCCGTGGTCCGGGTGGCCTTGGGCACGATGGCGTCGAGGTCGAGGCCCATCGAGTAGAGCATCAGCCCGGCATTGCCGACCGAGCCGGCCGCGGCGGCGGCGAGCAGCGGGACCAAGTACCAGAAGGGCGAGGCCGCCACCAGCGGGCCGGCGTACTCGGCCCCGGCCCGGGCCGCGAGCGCCGTGTAGGTGCCGAACAGCTGCGGGATCAACAGGCCGAAGAGCAGCCCGAAGCCGGTGGCCCACAGGACCTTGCGGGAGCCGTGCCGACGCGGGGAGATGTAACGGGTGTAGTCGCCGAGCAGGGTGATGAAGGCGACCGGGCCGCTGAGCCCGGCGGCGACGGCGGCGAGGATCCAGGTCGGCCAGAAGGAGACGAGCAGGTACGCGGTCTCCGGCGGGGCGGCGGTGGTGAAGTCCCCCGAGTAGGCGAAGACGCCGATGGCCAGCAGCACCACCATGCCGATCGCCAGGATCTTGCTCATGCGCAGCAGCAGCCGGTAGCCGAAGACGGCCGCCACGACGGTACACGCGGCGAGTGCGCCGTACATCAGGCCGCGCGCGGCACTGGTGTCCGGCAGTCCGGTGAGCCGCGACAGGACGCCCACCATCACGTCGCCACCGATCCACAGGGTGAGGGCGGTGTAGCCGAGCGAGAGCAGCAGTCCCACCACCGAGCCCACGAGTCGGCCGCGGACGCCGAACTGAGCGCCGCTGGAGGTGGAGAGGTTGGTCGCGGTGCGCAGGGAGACGAGCGCCAACGGCGCGGTGAAGGCGATGCCGACGAGCGTGCCGGTCACGATGGCGGTGACCGAGGGCCACAGGCCCAGTCCGAAGGAAGGGGGCAGCCAGCCGAAGACGATCACACCGAGGCAGAGGTTGGAGCCGAGAAGGATCGAGATCAGGTCGCGGGGACCGCTCGTCCGCTCGTCCTCGGGGATGGTGTCGACTCCGCGCTGTTCGATGGGCATGGGGGACTCCCTTGGCAGGGCGGGGGTGGGTGCGCTTCGTTTGAGCGACACTCAATGTGACCCAAGGCCTGCCTCCAGGTCAATGATTCCCCCCAAGGAAATGAAGAGTTAGAGTGATGCTCTAACCCATTGACTCGAGAGGTGGTGGATCGGCGTGCGGCTGACCCCTGTGGAGCGCGACCGGCTGCTGCTCCGCAGCGCTGCGGAGCATGCCCGGGCGACGTCCTGCCGGGCGTCGCCGTCGTGGCCCTCGGTGGCGACGAGGCGCCGAACCGGTCACCCTCAACCGCCCGCACTCCCCGTAAGCCAGCCCAGCCAGCCCAGCCCGTAAGGACTTGCCTGCCATGACCGCCCATCAGCCCGCCAAGCCGGTCGAAGCCGGATTCCGGATGCCCGCCGAGTGGACGCCCCACGAGCGCACCTGGATGGCCTGGCCCAGCCCCAACCCGACCTTCACCAACGCGCAGGAGCTCGCCGAGGCCCGCGCCGCCTGGGGCGCCGTCGCCCGTGCGGTCCGCGCGTACGAGCCGGTGACCCTCGTGGTCTCGCCCGGCGACGCGGACAGCGCCCGCGCGATCGTGGGCGACGACGTACAGCTGGTCGAGCAGGAGCTCGACGACGCCTGGATGCGCGACATCGGTCCGACCTTCGTCACCAACGACGCCGGCGAGCTCGCCGCCGTCGACTGGACCTTCAACGGTTGGGGCGCCCAGGAGTGGGCCCGCTGGGACCACGACTCGAAGATCGCCCGGCACGTCTCGGACGTGGCCGGCACCCGTACGTACAGCACCGAGCTCGTCAACGAGGGCGGCGCCATCCACGTCGACGGCGAGGGCACTGTACTGCTCACCGACACCGTCCAACTGGGCGAGGGCCGAAACCCCGGCTGGACCCGCGAGCAGGTGGAGGCCGAGATCCACGCCCACCTCGGCACCACCAAGGCGATCTGGCTGCCGTACGGCCTGGCCGGCGACTACGGCACCTACGGCACCCAGGGCCACGTCGACATCGTCGCCGCCTTCGCCCGCCCCGGCGTCGTCATGGTCCACACCCAGCCCGACCCGGCCCACCCGGACCACGAGCGCTGCAAGACCATCGCGGCCATCCTGCGCGCGTCCACCGACGCCCGCGGGCGGCAGCTGGAGGTCGTGGAGGTCCCGGCGCCGACCGTGCTGGAGGAGGACGGGGAGTGGGTGGACTACTCGTACATCAATCACTACCTGTGCAACGGCGGCGTCGTGTTGTGCGCGTTCGACGACCCGCGCGACGAGGAGGCCGCCGAGATCTTCCGCGGACTGTTCCCCGAGCGGACCGTGACCCTCGTTGACGCACGTACGATTTTCGCCGGGGGTGGCGGTATCCACTGCATCACCCAGCAGCAGCCGAAGGTCTGATCCGCAGACGAGAGGCAGCCGACCGACAAGGAGTGGGTCCATGGTGGCGGGTGGAGTACCGGTACGCGCGGCGCGGAAGAACGCGCCCCCGCGCGAGGACGTACTCGTCGCCGCCATGGCCATGATCGCCGAGCGCGGTCTGGAAGGCCTGACCATGGCCGGCCTGGGCCGCGAGGTCGACATGAGCAGCGGCCACCTCCTCTACTACTTCCGCAGCAAGGACGAGCTCCTGCTGCAGACCCTGGAATGGAGCGAGGCGGAACTGGGCGGCGAGCGGCGGGCCCTGCTCGCCCGCCGCGGTCCGGTGAGCGAGCGCCTGCAGGCGTACGTGGACCTGTACGTGCCCACGCGCGCCCGCGATCCGCACTGGACGCTGTGGCTGGAGGTCTGGAACCGCTCCCAGAACGCCGGCCCCGAGGAGCGCGACCGGCAGGCGGCCATCGAGGGCGCCTGGCACCGCGACCTGGTCGCGCTGCTCGCCGAGGGCATCTCGCGCGGGGAGTTCCGCCCGGTGGACGCCGAGCGCGTGGCGACCCGCGTCCGGGCCCTGCTCGACGGATTCAGCATCCAGCTGGCGGTGGGCCTGCCCACGCTCGACCGAACGGCGATCCTCACCCACGTGAGGGAATTCCTGGCGGAGACCCTCTCCCCGCTGCACTAGCCCCGCAGCCCCGCCGGCACTCGGCCACGGGCGGGTCCGAGCGGGCAGGCCGACCGCGGTGACCGCATGGTGAGATGCCTGTCCATCCGCGGCGGGCGGTGTGGCACACTGCCAGCGTGCCTGCTCAGCTCATGATTATCGCCAGCAGCGCGCCGGTCCCCAGTGGCCGCTGAACCGTGGAAGAACTTCGCGGAAGCGGCCACCGTGCCTCGGACCCGCGCGCAGACCTCTCGCTACCCGCGAGAGGTTTTTTCGTTTCCCGGACCATCCCTGCCGGGACCGGACCGCGCGCGATGATGGGGGCAGTGGATCCCGGGCATATCCGGAACCACTCACCGACAGGAGTCAGATCAGCATGACGACGACACCAGAGGCGGCCACCGTGCTGTCAGAAGGCCTGGACGACGGCTTCCACGTCTTCGACACCACCCTGCGCGACGGCGCCCAGCGCGAGGGCATCAACCTCACCGTCGCCGACAAGCTGACGATCGCCCGGCATCTGGACGACTTCGGAGTGGGCTTCATCGAGGGTGGTTGGCCCGGCGCCAACCCCCGGGACACCGAGTTCTTCTCCCGCGCCCGCGCGGAGATCACCTTCAAGAACGCCCAGCTGGTCGCTTTCGGTGCGACCCGGCGCGCTGGCGGCTCGGCCGCCCAGGACCCGCAGGTGCGGGCCCTGCTGGAATCCGGCGCCCCGGTCATCACGCTCGTCGCCAAGTCCCACGACCGTCACGTCGAGCTCGCCCTGCGCACCACCCTCGACGAGAACCTGGAGATGGTCCGCGACACCGTCTCCCACCTGGTCGCCCAGGGCCGCCGCGTCTTCGTCGACTGCGAGCACTTCTTCGACGGCTACCGGGCCAACCCGGAGTACGCCAAATCCGTCGTGCGCACCGCCCACGAGGCCGGCGCCGACGTGGTCATCCTCTGCGACACCAACGGCGGCATGCTGCCCGCCCAGGTGACCGCCACCGTCGCCACCGTCCTCGCCGACACCGGCGCCCGCCTGGGCATCCACGCCCAGGACGACACCGGTTGTGCCGTCGCCAACACCCTGGCCGCGGTGGACGCGGGCGCCACCCACGTCCAGTGCACGGCGAACGGGTACGGCGAGCGCGTCGGCAACGCCAACCTCTTCCCCGTCGTCGCCGCCCTGGAGATCAAGTACGGGCGCAAGGTGCTGCCCGACGGCGCGCTCGCCGAGATGACCCGGATCTCGCACGCCATCGCGGAGGTCGTGAACCTCACCCCGTCCACGCACCAGCCCTACGTCGGCGTCTCCGCCTTCGCGCACAAGGCGGGCCTGCACGCTTCGGCCATCAAGGTCGACCCGGACCTCTACCAGCACATCGACCCCGAGCGGGTCGGCAACACCATGCGAATGCTGGTCTCCGACATGGCCGGCCGCGCCTCCATCGAGCTCAAGGGCAAGGAGCTCGGCGTCGACCTCGGCGGGGACCGCGCGCTCATCTCCCGGGTCGTGGAGCGGGTCAAGGCGCGGGAGCTCCAGGGCTACACCTACGAGGCGGCCGACGCCTCCTTCGAACTGCTGCTACGCGCCGAGGCCGAGGGCCGCGCCCGCAAGTACTTCCGCATCGAGTCGTGGCGGGCGATCATCGAGGACCGCCCGGACGGCACCCACGCCAACGAAGCCACGGTCAAGCTGTGGGCCAAGGGCGAGCGGATCGTCGCCACGGCCGAGGGCAACGGCCCGGTCAACGCGCTGGACCGGGCCCTGCGGGTGGCGCTGGAGCGGTTCTACCCGCAGCTCGCCAAGTTCGAGCTCGTCGACTACAAGGTCCGCATCCTGGAGGGCACGCACGGCACGGAGTCCACGACCCGCGTGCTGATCGCGACGACGGACGGCGAACGCGAGTGGTCCACGGTCGGCGTGGCCCCGAACGTGATCGCCGCTTCCTGGCAGGCCCTGGAGGACGCGTTCACCTACGGCCTGCTGCACGCGGGCGTCGAACCCGCCGAGTAACCCGCCGGACTCCGGCCCGGTGAGGCCCTTATGTCCAGCTCACACGGGAAAGTACTGGTTCCGGTAGCGTCATGGATATGAGGACCAGGCTGATACCCACGCGCTTCGGACCGCTGCTCTCCGGTCTGCTGCTGGTGCTGGCGACGAGCGCCCTCGTTGCCGCGCCGCAGGCCTCCGCGGCCAGCGGCGTCGCCGCCGTGGGGGAGGCCCTCAAGCAGGGCCCGGTCTACGTCGCTCCCGGGGCCGAGGCGCAGCTGTCCACGGCCCAGGCGGACGCGCTCGCGAAGAAGATCAAGGACGCCGGGAAGCCGGTGTTCGTGGCCGTGCTGCCGGCCACCGCCGAGTTCCCCGCCGACAAGGTGCTCGGAGCGGTCCGTGCCGAGACCGGGATCACCGGGCTCTACGCGATCCGGCTCGGTGACGGCTTCAACGCCGGCGCCGACAAGGCGGTCATGCCGCGCAATGCCGTGCGCAACCTCACCGAGGCCGTGAAGACCGGCGCACCGGTGAACGCGAACACGCAGCTCAACAACTTCGTGGACCAGGCCCTCACCCAGGTCAAGGGCGGCGCCCCCGCTTCCTGGGGCACGACGGGAGCCGACCAGGGCGCCCCGGTCGGCGGACTGATCGCCCTCGGCGCGGTGGCCGTGGTGGGCGGCGGCGGTGCGTACGCGCTGGTCCGCCGCAACCGGAAGAAGAAGGAAGAGATCCGGCGCGAGGCCATCGCCCGGCTGGCCGTGGTCGTCGACGAGGACATCACGGCCTTCGGCGAGGAGCTCGAACGGCTCGACTTCCACCCCGGCGAGCCCGGAGCCGACGACGCCATGCGCAAGGACTACGAGCAGGGGCTCGACTCGTACGAGAAGGCCAAGCAGATCATGGCTTCGGTCCAGCGGCCCGACGAGGTCAAGGGCGTCACCCAGGCACTGGAGGACGGTCGCTTCGCGCTGGCCGCGCTCGACGCGCGCCGGCAGGGCAGGCCGGTTCCCGAGCGCCGCTCGCCCTGCTTCTTCGACCCGCGCCACGGGCCCAGCACCGAGGACGCCACCTGGGCTCCGGCCGGCGGGGCGGCCCGTACCGTGCCGGTCTGTACGGCGGACGCCGTACGGCTGCGCGACGGCCTGGACCCGGCGGTCCGCACGGTCGAGACGGAGCGCGGGCCGCGGCCGTACTACGACGCCGGCCCGGCGTACGGTCCCTGGGCCGGCGGGTACTTCGGCGGCGGCATCCTGCCCGGCCTGCTGGTGGGCACGGCGCTCGGTTCGATGATGTCCAGCCCCGCCTACGCCTCGGACTTCGGCGGCGGCACGGGCGGCGGGTTTGAGGGCGGGGACGTCTCCGGGGCGGACTTCGACCCGTCCGACTTCGGTGGCGGGGACTTCGGCGGCGGTGGCTTCGACGGGGGTGGCGGTTTCGACGGCGGGGGCGGCTTCTAGGGGGTGTCCGGCCGCCCCCGGTTCCGAGCGTCGGGGTAGCCCGCCCGTCAGGCCTGCTTGATGGCCGAGATGTCGAAGGTCAGCTTCACCTTGTCGCTGACCATCACACCGCCGGCCTCCAGGGCGGCGTTCCACGTCAGGCCCCAGTCGGAGCGCAGGATCTCGGCGGAACCCTCGAATCCGACGCGCTCGTTGCCGTAGGGGTCGGTGGCCGAGCCGTTGAACTCCAGGTCGATGGAGAGCGGGCGCGTGACGTCCTTGATGGTCAGCTCACCGCTGATGCGGTACGCGTCCCCGCCGAGCTGAAGCGCGTGGGTGGAGCGGAAGGTCATCAGCGGGAAGGCCTCGGCGTCGAAGAAGTCGCCGCTGCGCAGGTGAGCGTCGCGATCGGCGATGCCGGTGTCGACGGAGGCGATCTTCACGTCGATGGAGGCGGTGGAACGGGCCGGGTCGGCGCCGTCCAGGTGCAGGCTTCCCTCGTGCTCGGCGAAGGCCCCGCGGACGTTGGTGACCATGGCGTGGCGGACGGTGAAGCCGATGCTGCTGTGGGCGGGGTCGATGACGTAGTCGCCGGTGAGCGCGGCGAGCGCCGGGTCCACTTCAAGGGTGGCGACGGCGGCGCCGTCCTGGACGTTCACGTTCTGGCTGCGGCGGGTGAAGAGACCCATGACTTGCTCCTCGGTGGTTTCCTGCTTGAACTGAAGAATCTGTTGAATCTTCAACGACTCCAACAGGAATGACGCTAGACCTATTCCGTTCAAATTTCAACATCTAGCCGGGGTGTCAGGTCATTTTGTGAAGGTCCCACAACGGGCGAGCGCCCCGTCTGGCGGAGTCCGTACATCTACTGGGCGTACTGTGCGGGCCGGACAGCGGAAGTCTTCCGAGACTGTGAGGAATGAACGGAGGTTTTTCATCGCGATCTTCGTAAGGTCGGTACATGACCGTTGTGGACCAGACCCCGAGCGAGCCGACGGACGCCCGCGGGCGCGTGGCCGAGCTGCACTCCCTGCGCGAGCAGGCGAAGCGCGGCCCCAGCGACCGCGCGACCGAGACCCAGCACGCCAAGGGCAAGCTGACCGCCCGTGAGCGCATCGCGCTGCTGCTCGACGAAGGTTCCTTCCGGGAGGTCGAGCAGCTCCGCCGCCACCGGGCGACCGGGTTCGGCCTGGAGAACAAGAAGCCGTACACCGACGGTGTCATCACCGGCTGGGGCACGGTCGAGGGCCGCACGGTCTTCGTCTACGCACACGACTTCCGCATCTTCGGCGGCGCCCTGGGCGAGGCCCACGCCACGAAGATCCACAAGATCATGGACATGGCCATCGCGGCCGGTGCCCCGCTGGTCTCCCTGAACGACGGCGCCGGCGCCCGCATCCAGGAGGGCGTCTCGGCGCTCGCCGGCTACGGCGGCATCTTCCAGCGCAACACCAAGGCATCGGGCGTCATCCCGCAGATCTCGGTCATGCTGGGCCCCTGCGCCGGTGGCGCCGCGTACTCCCCGGCCCTCACGGACTTCGTGTTCATGGTCCGGGAGACCTCGCAGATGTTCATCACCGGCCCGGACGTGGTCCGCGCGGTGACCGGCGAGGAGATCACCCAGAACGGCCTCGGCGGCGCCGACGTGCACGCCGAGACCTCCGGCGTCGCGCACTTCGCGTACGACGACGAGGAGACCTGCATCTCCGAGGTCCGGTACCTCATCTCGATGCTGCCCTCCAACAACCGCGAGAACCCGCCCGTCCACGAGACGAGCGACCCGGCCGACCGGCGCAGCGAGGTCCTGCTGGACCTGGTGCCCGCCGACGGCAACCGCCCGTACGACATGCTCAAGGTCATCGAGGAGCTCGTCGACGAGGGCGACGTCCTGGAGATCCACGAGCGCTGGGCCCGCAACATCATCTGCGCCCTGGCCCGGATGAACGGCCAGGTCGTCGGCATCGTCGCCAACCAGCCCGGCCACCTCGCCGGTGTCCTGGACATCGAGGCCTCCGAGAAGGCCGCGCGCTTCGTCCAGATGTGCGACGCCTTCAACATCCCGATCATCACCCTGCTGGACGTACCGGGCTTCCTGCCGGGCGTCGACCAGGAGCACGGCGGCATCATCCGCCACGGCGCCAAGCTGCTGTACGCGTACTGCAACGCCACCGTCCCGCGGATCTCGCTGATCCTGCGCAAGGCCTACGGCGGCGCGTACATCGTCATGGACTCCCAGTCCATCGGCGCCGACATCACCTACGCCTGGCCTACCAACGAGATCGCCGTCATGGGCGCCGAGGGCGCGGCCAACGTCATCTTCCGCAAGCAGATCGCGGACGCCGAGGACCCCGAGGCCATGCGCGTACGCATGGTCAAGGAGTACAAGGCCGAACTGATGCACCCGTACTACGCGGCCGAGCGCGGCCTCGTCGACGACGTCATCGACCCCGCCGAGACCCGCGAGGTGCTCGTCAGCGCCCTCGCGATGCTCCGCAACAAGCACGCCGATCTGCCGTCCCGCAAGCACGGCAACCCGCCGCAGTAACCGCGAAGGAGACCTGCCACCACATGACCACCGCCACTGACACCCTGCTGCGCGTCGAAAAGGGCAACGCCCGGCCCGAGGAGCTGGCCGCGATCACCGCGATCCTGCTCGCCCGTGCGGCCGCCACCCCCGAGGAGACCCCGGTGCGCGTGCCCGGCCAGGCCGGCTGGCGCCGCCTGGAGCGCACGCCCGGCTTCCGCGCCCCGCACAGCTGGCAGGGCTGAGTTCCCGAGCCCCAGAAGGCCCCGCACCCGTCCAGGGTGCGGGGCCTTCTGCGTACCGCCGCCGAGGGAGGAGCCGGCGCGGACCCCGCCCCATGGCGAAGGCCCCCGCGTCGTGTGACGCGGGGGCCTGCCGGGTGCGGGAGGGCTGCTACCGAAGCCGCGCCATGAGGGCGTGCTCGACGAGCGTGATGAGCGCGCTCTTGGCGTCCGCGCGGTGGCGGGCGTCGGTGGTGATGATCGGGGCGTCCGGGCCGATCTGCAGGGCCTCGCGGACTTCCTCCGGCGTGTAGGGCTGGTGCCCCTCGAAGCCGTTGAGGGCGATGACGAAGGGCAGGCCGCTGTTCTCGAAGTAGTCGACCGCCGGGAAGCAGTCGGCGAGGCGGCGGGTGTCCACGAGCACGATGGCGCCGATGGCGCCGCGGACGAGGTCGTCCCACATGAACCAGAAGCGGTCCTGGCCCGGGGTACCGAAGAGGTACAGGATCAGGTCCTGGTCGAGCGTGATGCGGCCGAAGTCCATGGCGACCGTGGTGGTCGTCTTGTCACCGGTGTGGGTGAGGTCGTCGATCCCGGCCGAGGCGCTGGTCATCACGGCTTCGGTGCGCAGCGGGTTGATCTCGGAGACCGCGCCGACGAACGTGGTCTTGCCCACGCCGAAGCCGCCCGCCACCACGATCTTCGCGGAGGTGGTGGAGCGGGGAGCCGCTCCGCCGTTAGAGCTTGCGAAGTCCACTGAGCACCCTTTCGAGCAGTGTCACGTCTGGCTGGCCACCGGCAGACTCGTCGCCGCCGGGCTGGTGAATGGCGACAAGGCCCGCCTCCGCCAGGTCGGCGACGAGGATGCGGGCGACACCAAGAGGAATGGAGAGAAGTGCCGAGATCTCCGCTACGGATTTGATCTCCTGGCACAGGCGGCAGATGCGCTGGTGCTCGGGCAACTGCCCTTGCAGACGCGCGGGATCCGCCGTGGTACTGACCAGCGCCTCGATGGCGAGCTGGTAGCGCGGCCGAGTACGGCCGCCGGTCATCGCGTACGGACGCACCAACGGGTTGTGGGCCTTCGGAGCGGGCTGTCGCGCGGCGCGCGGCGGCTGCTGCTGCGGAGGCATCTGGGGCTGTCCGTACTGCTGCTGCTGGTAGGGATTCTGCTCCGGCACGGGCCGGCTCGGCGCCGAGGGAAAGTTGAAGCGGTTCTGGTCGTGCCCACCCTGCGGCTGCTGCGCGCCGCCATAAGGATGTCCTCCGGGTGTTGTCACGTTTCCTCCTCCGACTCCAAGAACGCAGTACTCCCTGTGGAACCGCGCCACCGCACCCTATGGTGCGATGACGCGAAACGCACTGCCTGTCTGCTAGTTGAGAAGACTTCCTTGCAGCTCGGCACGCAGATCCGGAGTCAGGACACTGCCCGCGCGATCCACCAGAAGGGCCATCTCGTAGCCCACGAGGCCGATGTCGCACTCGGGGTGCGCCAGTACGGCCAGCGAGGATCCGTCCGAGACGGACATGAGGAAGAGGAATCCCCGGTCCATCTCGACCACGGTCTGGTTGACGGCGCCACCCTCGAAGATGCGAGAGGCACCGGCGGTCAGCGAGGTCAGTCCGGAGGCCACGGCCGCCAGCTGATCGGCGCGGTCGCGCGGGAACCCGTCGGACATCGCCAGAAGAAGGCCGTCGGCGGAGACCACCACCGTGTGCGACACCCCGGGGGTGTTGTCCACGAAGTTGGTGATCAACCAGTTCAGGTTCTGTGCCGCCTGGCTCATCGGGCTCACACTAACGCTCCTGGTCATAGCTGTTACTTGACTGCTCAGAACCCGCGCTGCGTCCCTGCTGGACACCGCGCCGCAGGTTGCTCAACCTGCCGCGGACGTCCTCCGGAGCGCGGGAGACCTGGGGGCCGCCCTGCGGGGTCGTCTCCGCTGCGCCCTCGACCAGGTTGGCCTTGGGCACTCGCCGAGGGAGACCGGACGGGGTGATCCCGCCCGCCTTCGGCTCACGGAGCTTTCCGGCCTGCTGCCAGCGTTCGTCGTTGCGCGAACGCCAGGCGGCGGTGCCTTCAGTTTCCTCCGGCGCCTGCTCCGTTTCGGCGGGCTGCTGCTGACGCGGCGACCGCTGCTCGAAGAGGGAACCGGTGGACTCCGTTTGCTGCTTCCCGGACGGCCACTGCTGCTGGCTGCCGCGTCGCGGCAGGCCCGCTCCGGTCATCGCGTGACCGGTGTCTGCAGCGGCACCCGGACGGTCGAAGCCTACGCGCTCCGGAGCCGCTTCGGGGACGGCCTGGGATTCCGATTCAGTCCCGTAATCCTGCTGGTAGGCAGCCGGATACGTGTTCTGTTCGGGCCATTCGGCCTGTCCCGGCTGGGCTTCGAAGCCATTGTCGTAGCCCTGGGTGGCCGGCTGCTGGTCCGGGTAACCGTCTTCCGTATAGCCGTAGTCCTGCTGCGGGTACGCCTCGTAGCCCTGCTGCGCCTGCTGTGCCTCGTAGGAGGTGTCGTAGGCCTGCTCGGACTGCTGCTCGTAGCCCTGGTACTCCTGGTACCCGTGCTCCGGCTGAGGTTCCGGATACTCCTGGGCGGGGTACTGCTGCTGTTCCTGCGGGTAACCCACCTGGGCCGCCAGCGCCGCCCTCCGCTCCTGCTGCCCGAGGGACCGGCCGACCGGGTCGGCGGCGAGGCCGTCGGAGCCCTGCTGGTCGTAGCGCGAGTCGTCGAAGCCGAGCTCGGCGGCGGTGCGCAGCGGGGGAGCCAGCTGGGCCTGCTGCTCCGGGATGATCTGCGAGACCGTGAAGTCGTCGTCCGGAATGCCCTCGCCACCGCCACCGTGGGTGATGGCGTCGGGGAGCATGACCAGCGAAGTGGTACCGGCCGCCTCGCCCGAGGGGCGCAGCTGGACGCGGATGCTGTGGCGGTCCGCCAGCCGGCCGACCACGAACAGACCCATGCGCTGCGAGATCGCGGCGTCCACGGTCGGCGGGTTGGCCAGCTTGTGGTTGATGTCCGCGAAGTCCTCGGCGGTGAGGCCGATGCCCTTGTCGTGGATCTCGACCATCACGCGGCCGTCGGGCAGACGCGTGGCGTTGACGCGGACCTTGGTCTGCGGGGAGGAGAACGTGGTGGCGTTCTCCAGGAGCTCGGCGAGCAGGTGCACGAGGTCGGTCACGGCCTGGCCGTGGATCTCGGCCTCCGAGACGCCCGAGAGCTCGATGCGCTCGTACTGCTCCACCTCGGAGGAGGCGGCGCGCAGCACGTCGACGAGCGGGACCGGCTGGTCCCAGCGGCGGCCCGGCTCCTCGCCCGCGAGGATAAGGAGGTTCTCGCCGTTGCGGCGCATGCGGGTGGCCAGGTGGTCCAGGCGGAAGAGGTTCTCCAACTGGTCCGGGTCGGCCTCGTTGTTCTCCAGGTCGGTGATGAGGGTCAGCTGGCCCTCGATCAGCGACTGGTTGCGCATGGAGAGGTTGGTGAAGATCGCGTTGACGTTCCCTCGCAGGAGGGCCTGCTCGGCCGCGAGCCGTACCGCTTCCCGGTGGACCTGGTCGAAGGCGCGGGCGACCTCGCCGATCTCGTCCTGGGAGTCGATGGGGATCGGGAGGACACGGGTGTCCACCTTGCCGGGATCGGTGCGCGAGAGCTGGTCGACGAGCATCGGCAGGCGCTGCTCGGCGATGTCGAAGGCGGCGGTGCGCAGGCGGGCCATCGCGCGGCCCATCTGGCGGGCCATCATGCCGGCGAGGATGAACGCGGCGAGCAGGGCGACGACCACGATGGCGCCGTTGACGATCGCGTCGGTTCGGGCCTCGTCGGAGACCGCGACGGCGTCCTTGACGGCCTTGTCGAGGAGTTCCTTCTCGACCTCGTCGTAGCCGTCGAACTTCGCGGTGGCAGCGGCCTGCCAGAACGCGGGGGTCGTCCCGGTCTCGGAGAGCTTCTTCTTGCTCTCGCTGTTGGCGATCGCGTCGGTCATGCCGGCGAGCGCGGATTCGCCGATCGTGGGCGGGGGCAGGAAGCGGACACCTGCCTGCTCGGCCTGGTGCTTCGCGTCGGCGATCTTGGCCTTGCCCTCTTCGGACTTCTTGGCCATGACCGCCTTGAGGCGGTTCACGTCATCCTCGGTACCCGCCGCGACGTACTCGCCGATGGCGATTTCTTCGAGGTAGGCGTAGGAGGAGAAGGCGACGAGCTGGGCCTTGCGGGTGTTCTCGTCGGCGCTCGGGCGCACCAGCAGGTGCGTACCGACCGCGCGCTGCAGCGAGTTCGCCGCCTTGGCCAGCTGGATCGCGTAGACCATGCGGCCGTACGAGGTCACGTTGCCGGTGCCGAGACCGAGCTCGTTCGCGAACTGCATGAGGTAGTGCTGGACCAGCACATAGCCCTCTTCGGTCGGGATGGGGCCGGCCGCGTTGGGCAGATTCTTCTTGGGGCTCTCCGCCGCCGCCAGGTACGCCTTGTCGCGTACGGCGTCCAGCTTGGGCTCCTCCGCACGGAAGAGGTCCAGGCGTCGCTCCAGGCCGAGGTTCTTCGGCATGTCCTGGACGGCCTTGTCGAACTTCTCCTTGGCCGCGGTGGTGTCCGCGTAGGCCTTGAGGACCTTCGGGTCCTTCGTCTGGCCGTTCAGGAGGGGCTCGGCGGTCAGGTCCCGCTCGTTGAGCAGTGCCTGGCTGTATCCCGAGGCGGCCTGGACGACCGTGGCTATCTTCTCGGCGTCCTTGGCCTCGTTCCAGGTGTCGATGGAGCCCTTCACCTGGAAACCGCCCATGACCAGGCCCACGAGGGCCGGCACGAGCAGGATGGCGTTCAGACGGGTCGGCACACGCCAGTTGCGGGGCGAGAACCTGCTGCTGCTCCCGCTGCTCGCGGGCGGGTCCACGGGCACGTCGACGGGCGACGTGGCCGCTCGCGGCGGCGGGGTGAAGTTGCCGCGCGCGGGTTCATCCGCGGGGCTTGCGATGCTTCGCCTCACTCGACCAACAACCTCTCGGCGGTGCTACTAGCTAGTTCGTTGAATTCCAGCACGGGTAACGGCCGTGTTCCAAACAGTTGAATCCGGCCGTACCCAGAAGCTTATGCCCTACATAAACCGGACATAAAGAGCGTCCTGCGGCAAAAATGGGGGCAGTTGTGCGCGCAGCGATACCAGACGACCGCACCCCGTTGCCACGTGGCCGTAATTCTCTGTCGAAACGTTATGAACGAGAGGGGCGGGCCGTGTCGTAAGACACAGCCCGCCCCTCCCGCGCGACAACTGAAACCGTGTTACTTGAGCCGCGCCATCAGCGCGTGCTCGACGAGCGTGATGAGCGCGCTCTTGGCGTCCGCGCGGTGGCGGGCGTCGGTGGTGATGATCGGAGCACCGGGGCCGATCTGCAGCGCCTCGCGGACTTCCTCCGGCGTGTAGGGCTGGTGCCCCTCGAAGCCGTTGAGGGCCACGACGAAGGGCAGGCCGCTGTTCTCGAAGTAGTCGACCGCCGGGAAGCAGTCGGCGAGGCGGCGGGTGTCCACGAGCACGATGGCGCCGATGGCGCCGCGGACGAGGTCGTCCCACATGAACCAGAAGCGGTCCTGGCCCGGGGTACCGAAGAGGTACAGGATCAGGTCCTGGTCGAGCGTGATGCGGCCGAAGTCCATGGCGACCGTGGTGGTCGTCTTGTCACCGGTGTGGGTGAGGTCGTCGATGCCCGCGCTCGCGGACGTCATGACGGCTTCGGTGCGCAGCGGGTTGATCTCCGACACGGCTCCGACGAACGTGGTCTTGCCCACGCCGAAGCCGCCCGCCACCACGATCTTCGCGGAGGTGGTGGAGCGAGCAGGAGCCGCTCCGCTAGATGTTCCGAAGGCCACTGAGCACCCTTTCGAGCAGCGTTACATCCGGCGTGCCGCCGGCCTCTCCATTGCCCGGCTGGTGGATGGCCACCATTCCGGCCTCTGCCAGGTCGGCGACGAGGATCCGGGCGACACCGAGCGGCATCGACAGCAGTGCGGAGACCTCGGCGACCGACTTGACCTCGCGGCACAGGGTGCAGATGCGCTGGTGCTCGGGGAGCAGGCCGGACAGGTGCATCGGATCGGCGGTGGTGCTGACCAGCGCCTCGATGGCGAGCTGGTAGCGGGGCCGGGTCCGGCCGCCGGTCATCGCGTACGGACGCACCAGCGGCTGATCGCCTTCCGAGTACGAGTCTCCGTACGAATCGGAGTAGGCGGGGGGCGGGGTCATTGATCCTCCGGGCTGGACAGCAGTGGTCAGCGTGCCGTCTTACGGGGCGGCCGGTGGGGGGACGGGATGACGGCCTGGCGGGAGTACTGGATTTCGGGGCGGGGCCCCGATCCCCCGGCCGGTAGTACCGTCCGGCCGGGAGAGTGGGAAGTCAGCCGAGCAGGCTTCCCTGCAGTTCGGCGCGCAGGTCCGGAGTGAGGACACTGCCCGCGCGATCCACCAGAAGGGCCATCTCGTAGCCCACGAGGCCGATGTCGCACTCGGGGTGCGCCAGTACGGCCAGCGAGGATCCGTCCGAGACGGACATGAGGAAGAGGAATCCCCGGTCCATCTCGACCACGGTCTGGTTGACGGCGCCACCCTCGAAGATACGGGAGGCACCGGCGGTCAGCGAGGTCAGTCCGGAGGCCACGGCCGCCAGCTGATCGGCGCGGTCGCGGGGGAATCCTTCGGACATTGCCAGAAGGAGGCCGTCGGCGGAGACCACCACCGTGTGGGACACCCCGGGGGTGTTGTCCACGAAGTTGGTGATCAACCAGTTCAGGTTCTGTGCCGCCTGGCTCATCGAACTCAACTAACGCTCCTGCTGGTAAGTGGGGTCGATGTGGTAACTGCCGGTCGCCGGTCCGTTGTTGCCGGCCTGACGGCCCTGCTGGATACCGCGTCGGAGGTTGGTCAGACGGCCACGGACGTCGTCCGGTGCCCGCGAGACCTGCGGACCCGCCTGCGCCTCGGCCTGCTGCTGCGCAGTGCCGGCCACGAGGTTCGCCCGCGGGACCCGGCGGGGCAGCCCCGAGGTCGTGATGCCGCCTGCGGCGGGCTGGCGCACGCGCTCGGCCTGCCGCATCAGCTCGTCGTTCGGCGAGGACTTCCAGCTGACGGTCGGCATGGCGCCGGTCGTCGTGCCGGCGGGCTCGGCCGCCTGCTCCTGGCCGCGCTGCGGCAGCGGTTGCTGCGGCGCCGGGGCCGCCGGAGCGGACTGCTGGCCCTGCTGGGGGATCGCCGCGGCCGGTCCCGTGGCGGGGGGCTGCTGCCCCTCCTCGCGGAACCAGTTCGACTCCAGGGTGTCGAAGATCGGGCTGCGGGCCTCGCCGGAGCTCTGGGCCGGGGGCAGCGCCTCCGGCCGGTGAGCCTGCGGCAGCCGCGGGGTCTCGGGACGCGCGGGCGGTACGGGTGCGTACCCGTTGCCGGCCTGCGGAGCCTGGGCCTGGGGCTGCTGCGGGGCGTAGCCGCCGACACCGGGGCCGCCGGGGCGCTGGGGCTGGTAGCCCGGGCGCTCGAACTGTCCGGTGGTGGACGGGTCCATGGAGCCCCGCACGTCCGGACGCTCGAACTGTCCGGTCGTGCTGTTGCCGTTGTCCGCCTGGGGCATCGGGGCGTTGAAGTCCGGGCGGGCGAACTCGGCCGTCGAGCCGGGGCCCGAGAGCTCGTCGTGACCGCGCGCCTGGTCGCTGCCCCAGCTGGTGGTCTGCGGCCCGGGGAGCTCCGCACGAGGAGCGCCACCGCGCGGCGGCAGCTGCGGCCGGGGGCCGTTCTGAGCCGGCGCCGCGGGAGCGGCCGGCTGCTGGGGCTGCTGCTGCGGCGACTGCTGCTGCGGCTGCTGGGGCCGTTCGAAGGCGTTGCCCTGCGGGTAGCCGGTCGGACCGGTAGCCGGACGGGCTGCCTGCGGGCCACCACTGAATCCGGGACTGGGGACCGGACCGCGGGTCGGCAGCGGCGCACCGGAACCGAAGGCGCCCTGGCCCTGGCCCGCGGTGGTCGGACCCTGCTGCGGACGGCCACCGGGACCACCCTGCTGCGGGCGACCGCCCTGCGGACGCTGGCCGGCGCCGTCGCGGCCCGGCAGCGCGGCGCGCTGGCCGGCGCCGCCGACCTGACCGCGCTGCGGACCCGAGCCCACGGACGGACGTGCGGCCGGGCCGCCCACGGCACCCTGTGCACCGGGAGCGCCACCGGGGCCGCCCTGGCCCGGCATCGGAGCCGGCTTCTTGCCGCCCTGGGCGACGTCCACCGGCAGCATGACGAGGGCCGTCGTACCACCCGAGTCGGAGGGGCGCAGCTGGATGCGGATGCCGTGTCGCAGGGACAGGCGGCCGACCACGAACAGACCCATGCGTCGGGAGACGGAGACGTCCACGGTGGGCGGCGACGCGAGTCGCTCGTTGATCGCGGCGAGGTCCTCGGGGGAGAGGCCGATGCCGGTGTCGTGGATCTCGACGAGCACGCGGCCGTCGGGCAGCGCGTGACCGGTGACCTTGACCTTGGTCTGCGGGGAGGAGAACGACGTGGCGTTCTCCAGCAGCTCGGCGAGGACGTGCACGAGGTCGTTGACCACGCGGCCGGCGACATCGGTGCCGGGCACCGAGGCCAGCTCGACACGTTCGTACTGCTCCACCTCGGAGGCGGCGGCACGGAGCACGTCGACCAGCGGGACGGGGCGGGTCCACCGGCGGCCCGGCTCCTCGCCCGCGAGGACGAGGAGGTTTTCGCCGTTACGGCGCATGCGGGTCGCGAGGTGGTCGAGCTTGAAGAGCGAGGAGAGCTGGTCCGGGTCGGCCTCGCGCGACTCCAGTTCGGAGATGAGCGAGAGCTGACGCTGGATGAGGCCCTGCGA
This sequence comes from Streptomyces sp. NPDC091682, assembly GCF_044756625.1. Classification (NCBI taxonomy): domain Bacteria; kingdom Bacillati; phylum Actinomycetota; class Actinomycetes; order Kitasatosporales; family Streptomycetaceae; genus Streptomyces; species Streptomyces sp. NPDC091682. Next base: position 291,418 of record NZ_JBIVTH010000006.1, read on the forward strand.
GCGGCGCGAGAGGTTGGTGAACATCGCGTTGACGTTGCCTCGCAGGAGGGCCTGCTCGGCGGCGAGGCGGACGGCCTCGCGGTGCACGTCGTCGAATGCCGCGGCCACCTGGCCGATCTCGTCGCGGGTGTGCACGCCGACCGATTCCACGGACGTGTCCACGTCCTGCGGGTCGGACTCGGAGAGCTGCTTGACGAGCTCGGGCAGACGGTCCTGGGCGACGCGCGTCGCGGTGTCCTGCAGGCGGCGCAGCGAGCGGATCATCGAGCGGGCCATGACGAAGGCGCCGACGAGGGAGACACCGAGGACGAGGAGGATCAGGGCACCGTTGATGATGGCGTCCTGCTGGGCCTCGTTCTTCAGCTCACGGGCCTTCTGCTCCATCTCCTCGAGCAGGGTCAGCTCGATGACCTTCATGGCCTGGAGCTTGGTGCCGTCGGCGTCGTACCAGTCGAGCCAGGAGCGGTTCTTCTCCCGGAGGAACGCGTCCTGGCTGGCCAGGACGCGGCGGGAGTAGCCGTCGGCGGTCGAGATCTCGGAGTTGCTGTCGCCCAGACCCGCGAGGAGATCCTCGGTCCGGCCCTGGTAGACGAGTCCGAAGGTGGTCTTCGCCTGCAGCTCGCCCTTCTGGGCGGAGAGGGCGTACAGCCGGTCGTTCTCCTTCAGCTCACCCTGACGCTCGTTGGTGTCGGGGAGCGAGGCGGCGATGATCGCGCGCTGGATGGAGGCGTACTCCTTGGCGGCGGAGAACGCGGCCAGGGCACGGGTACGCTTGATCATCTCCGGGTTGGAGGTGGCTTGCGCCATGTCCTGGGAGAGCGAGAGCAGCGAGACGATGACCGCGTTGTACTCACTGACGGTCTGCTGGGCGCCGTTGATGTACGCGCGGCTGCGGATCGTCTCGATGTTGGTGAGCTGGCGACCGATCTGCAGGACGTTGTTGCGGATCGACCGGAGCGTGTCGTCCTTCTCGCCCGTGCTGTCGACCTTGTCGGTCGCGGCGGCGAAGGCCTTGGCAGCGGTGTCGGTCTGTTGCCGGACCACGTCGACACTGCTGGTGGTCTTGCCCCGGGAGAGGGAGAGCGGACCCGCGGAGAGGTCGCGCTCCTCCTGGAGCATGGCGGCCAGGTTGGTGGCCTGTCGCGTCATCGTCGTCAGCAGCTGCATGTGCTCCAGCTGCGCGATGTCGTTGAGCGAGTCGTTGATACGGAAACCACCGAGCGTGGTGGCGGCGACGACCGGCAGGGTCAGCAGCGACACCAGTCGCGTGCTGATGCGCCAGTTCTGCATGGCGAGGCGAGAACCGGGCCCGTTGGGGGCCTTCGGTATCGCCACGTCCTGCTCAGCCGGTCCGGCAGGCTCGGCGGGTCCGGCTTTCGCCTTGACCCTGGCCTTCACGGACTTCCCACGGCCCTTCGCCTTCACCGCGGCGGAGGTGTCGGGGCCTGCGCCTTCGACAGCCGGCCCGCGGTTCTGGGCGTGCTGGGGCGAGGAGCCACGGTCGGTCCCGCCGCGCGGCTCCTGCTCCGCCGCAGCGCTGCCATCCCTCTTGAATCGTCCCTGCACTAGCGTCGCAACCTCTGGACCAGGCGTCCCGCCGGGTGACCGGTGGGACGGTGTCGAGTCGTGGGGCATTTGCCGCCCCATGGTGGTCGTCGGTGACCGGCGCGTATTCCTCTCCGTGCCACCGCGCTCGGCGCAGTGTCGCGCCACCTGCGCGCCGGCTGATTCCCGCGGCGGTCTCGCGAATTCCAGCACAGTGGCGGATCTCCAACAAGGTGCGAGTGTCGGCCCGGAGAGTCGATTACGACGTGTGACGAATGAGCTACGCGATGTGCGACTGCATTGGGTAGAAATCGGACTTACGCCATCCAAACAATGAGGCTGTCAAGGTGTCCCAGTCGAGATGATCAGGAGCGGAATAGAACATTCAGTGGCGCAATGTCCGTTTCGGGGGGTGGAATTGACTGTCCAATATGTCGGTAATGTCGGGTCAAGGGTGAGCAAACTCACACAGCCGTGGCCATTACTTCCTGGTTCGCCGGGGGATTCAGATGTTTAGCCTTGCCCCTTAAAGGGTTGGCGCCAGGGTTGGTGCATGCGACAGCCGACACTCACAGATCGAACCGAGGACCCCGAACTCCGATGAAGACGACGACGATGTTCCGCAACATAGCCAACCCCCGCCGCACGACCCTCGCGCACCTCAAGGACGCCGAGGACCTGCAGGCGGCACCGGCCACCCCGGAGCACGCCGTCGAGCTGCCGACGCAGACCGCGAACCCGCGCCGCACCGTCCTGATGAACGTGCCGGTCGCCGCCGCCGCGGAGTAGCCACCCCGCAAAGGAACGTGAAGCGCCGCTGCCCTCCGCGTTAGCCTGGGGTCCGCAGACTCCAGCCAGCGGAAATACAGAGGGGCAGACGCAACCGGTGCGCATCGCCAGGTTCTCGATCGACGGCAACGTCGCGTTCGGCGCGGTCGAGGGCGACGGCGCCCCCGGCGACGACTCCACGCTCGTGCTCGACATCATCAAGGGCATCCCCTTCGCGGACTTCGAGCTCTCGGGCACGAAGGTCCCGATGAGCAAGGTCCGGCTGCTGCCGCCCGTGCTCCCGAACAAGGTCGTGGCCATCGGCCGCAACTACGCGGAGCACGCGGCGGAGCTCGGCAACGCCATCTTTGACGATCAAGGCCGTCCCGACGCCCCGATCACCTTCTTCAAGCCCTCCACCTCGGTGGTCGGCCCGGGCGACCCGATCACGTACCCCTCCTTCTCCCAGGACCTCCACCACGAGGCGGAGCTCGCCGTGGTCATCGGCCGCATGTGCCGCGAGGTCCCGAAGGAGCGCGTCAAGGACGTCATCCTCGGCTACACCTGCGCCAACGACGTCACCGCGCGCGACGTCCAGCAGCGGGAGAAGCAGTGGGCCCGGGCCAAGGGCTTCGACAGTGCCTGCCCCCTCGGCCCCTGGATCGAGACCGACCTGGACCCGAGCGACCTGACCATCCAGTGCACGGTCAACGGCGAACAGCGCCAGCTCGGCCGTACCAGTGACATGGTCCGCTCCATCGAGGACCTGATCGTCCACATCTCCGAGGCCATGACCCTGCTGCCCGGCGACGTCATCCTCACGGGGACCCCGGCCGGAGTCGGCCCCCTCAACGTCGGCGACGAGGTCGCCGTCACCATCGAAGGCATCGGCACTCTCACCAACAAGGTGATCAAGCGTGGTTAACGGACCTGTCCGCGTACGTTTCTGTCCCTCCCCGACCGGCAACCCCCACGTGGGCCTGGTTCGGACCGCACTCTTCAACTGGGCGTTCGCCCGCCACCACGGCGGCACGTTCGTCTTCCGCATCGAGGACACCGACGCGGCCCGTGACTCCGAGGAGTCCTACGACCAGCTGCTCGCCTCGCTGCGCTGGCTCGGTTTCACCTGGGACGAGGGCCCCGAGGTCGGCGGCCCGCACGCCCCGTACCGCCAGTCCGAGCGCATGGACATCTACGCGGACGTCGCGAAGAAGCTGCTCGACGGCGGCTACGCGTACCACTGCTACTGCTCCACCGAAGAGCTCGACGCCCGCCGCGCGGCCGCCCGCGCCGCCGGCAAGCCCTCCGGCTACGACGGCCACTGCCGCGAGCTCACCCCCGTGCAGGTCGAGGCGTACCAGGGCGAGCACCGCCCGGCGATCGTCCGCTTCCGGATGCCCGACGCGCCGATCACCTTCACCGACCTCGTCCGCGGCGAGCTGACCTTCACCCCGGACAACGTGCCGGACTTCGGCATCGTCCGGGCCAACGGCGCCCCGCTGTACACGCTGGTCAACCCGGTCGATGACGCGCTGATGGAGATCACGCACGTCCTGCGCGGCGAGGACCTGCTTTCCTCGACCCCCCGCCAGATCGCCCTCTACGCCGCACTGATCGAGCTGGGCGTCGCCAAGAGCACCCCCGCCTTCGGTCACCTGCCGTACGTGATGGGCGAGGGCAACAAGAAGCTCTCCAAGCGCGACCCCGAGGCTTCGCTCAACCTGTACCGCGAGCGCGGCTTCCTCCCCGAGGGCCTGCTGAACTACCTCTCGCTCCTCGGCTGGTCCTTTTCCAAGGACCAGGACGTCTTCTCGATCGAGGAGATGGTGTCGAAGTTCGACATCGACGGCGTGAACGCCAACCCGGCCCGCTTCGACCTGAAGAAGGCCGAGTCGATCAACGGCGACCACATCCGCCTGCTCGACCCGAAGGTCTTCGCGGACCGCTGCGCCCCGTGGCTGCAGGCCCCGCACGCCAACTGGGCCCCCGAGGACTTCGACGCCGAGGCCTGGGAGCGCATCGCGCCGTACGCCCAGACGCGCGTGGGCGTCCTGTCGGAGATCACCGCCAACGTCGACTTCCTGTTCCTCAAGGAGCCGGTCGAGGACCAGGCCTCGTGGGACAAGGCGATGAAGGGCGAGCCGGCCGCGCTGCTCGCCACGGCGCGCGCGGGCCTGGAGTCGGCGGACTGGACCGACCCCGAGTCCCTCAAGCAGGCCGTCCTGACCGCCGGCGAGGCCCACGGCCTCAAGCTCGGCAAGGCCCAGGCCCCGGTCCGCGTGGCCGTGACCGGCCGCACGGTCGGCCTGCCGCTCTTCGAGTCGCTGGAGATCCTGGGCAAGGAGCGCTCGCTGGCCCGCATCGACGCGGCCCTGGCCAAGCTCGCCGGCTGACCCGCAGCAGCACCTGTCCTTCCCGCAGGGGGCGGAGGCCCGGACTCCCGGCCGCCGCCCCCTGCGGCGTCCCGCCCACGATCCGGAAGGCCCCGCATGCCCCTCGCCGCCCCCGACTTCGCCCGGCACTTCACGCCGGGCTACGCCTTCCGAGACGAGGAGGGAGACCTCGGGACCCTCTCGGTGGCCGACGGGGGCGAGCTGCGGCTGCCGACCGGCCGGCTGGTGGCCTGCGATCCGATGGCCTACCTGGGGCCGGACACCAGACCGCCGTTCCACGTCGAGGTGGCGCCCGGCCGCTACCGGCTGGAAGCGGCGCTCGTCACGTGGTCCCCGGCCGACGAGCCGCTGCCGCAGGGGTCCCCCCGCCCGGATCTCGCCGCCCTGCGGCTGGTGGTCAACGAGGCGCCGACGGCGTCCTGGGAGCTCGCGCTCAGCGGTGAGCAGCGCCTGGACGACCTGGGGCCGGGCGAGCTCTACGGCTACGGCGTGGACGCGGGCGTGGGGGCCTTCCACGACGCGTCAGCCGGGCGGGACTTCGCCGACCGCGAGGCCACCCGGGAGCTGCTGCGCGCCCCGTTCCTCGCGGACGGGTACCGGCACCCCGGCCCGTACGTGCTCACCGGCCCCGGGGGCCAACAGGTGGCGGTCTTCCAGTCCGGCTGGGGCGACGGGACGTACCCCACCTGGGTGGGGCGGGACGCGGCCGGCCGGGTCACCTGCTTCGTCACGGACTTCTTCGTCGTGCCCCCGCAGGAGGGCACTTCGGCATAGGCTCGGGCACATGCCGATCCGCGCCGTGCTGTGGGACATCGACGACACCCTCTTCGACTACACGGGGGCCGACGCCGCCGGGTTGGCGCGCCAGGTGGAAGTCACGGGCCTGGCGCACCGGTACGGGACCCCCGCGCAGGCGCTCGCGCTGTGGCGGGAGATCACCGACCGGCACTGGGCGCGCTTCGCGGCCGGCGAGGGCACCTTCCAGGGGCAGCGGCAGGAGCGGGTGCGGGAGTTCCTGGAAGAGCCCGGGATGACCGCGGACGAGGCCGACGCCTGGTTCGACCAGTACGTGGAGCACTACAAGGCCGCCTGGACCGTCTTCCCCGACGTCGTGCCGGCGCTCGACGCCCTCGCCGCCGACTACCGCCACGGGGTGCTCTCCAACTCCTCCACCGCCAACCAGGACCCCAAGCTCCGCGACCTCGGGCTGCGCGACCGCTTCGAGGTGCTGGTCTGCGCCGTCGAACTCGGGGTCAGCAAGCCCGAGGCGGAGGCCTTCCTGGCCGCGTGTGAGGCGCTCGGGCTGCCGCCCGGCGAGGTGGCGTACGTGGGGGACCAGCCGGAGATCGACGCACGCGGAGCCCGTGACGCCGGGTTGACGGCCATCTGGATCGACCGCGACGGCGGTCGGGGCCCGGGGCCCGAGGGCGCGCACCGCATCGAGGGCCTTGACCAGCTCCCTCAGCTGCTGGCGCGGGATACCCGTTTTGGAGCACGGTCAGCCATCCGGTAATGTTCTTTCTGCGCCGCCGGAGCGGGCCGAAAGGCCGGACGGAGGCGCCACTCGAAAGTAAATCCCCCCAGGGGGTTGACTTCCGGTGGGGTATAGTGTAATTGGCAACACGAGGGTTTCTGGTTCCCTTATTCTAGGTTCGAGTCCTGGTACCCCAGCGCAGTGCAGTAGTAACGCAGTGCTTTGCCCCCGTTGTGTAGCGGCCTAGCACGCCGCCCTCTCAAGGCGGTAGCGCCGGTTCGAATCCGGTCGGGGGTACAGATCCTTCCCGCAAGATCTCCTTTTGGGTAGCTCCCGGACGTCTTGATGCAGGATCGCTAGGGCCCCCGTTGTGTAGCGGCCTAGCACGCCGCCCTCTCAAGGCGGTAGCGCCGGTTCGAATCCGGTCGGGGGTACTGGTCTGGTATAGACCACATTGGGCTATGGTGTAATTGGCAACACGAAGGTTTCTGGTTCCTTTGTTCTAGGTTCGAGTCCTGGTAGCCCAGCGCAGTACAAGCAAGCCCCCGTTGTGTAGCGGCCTAGCACGCCGCCCTCTCAAGGCGGTAGCGCCGGTTCGAATCCGGTCGGGGGTACGCATCGAAGAGGCCCTCCGCGTTCATCGCGGAGGGCCTCTTCGCTTTGTGTCGGTCGCGCCGGCCGGCAGGCACAAGTGCGGGCCCGGAGGCGCGTGTTCGGACGTGTGCGGCGTCGAACGCGCCCCCGGGCCCGGGGGTGAGCAGGTGGGGTCGGGGCGTCAGCCGGAGCGGCGCAGCGCCTCCGTGAGCCGTGCGGCCGCGTCGATGACGGCCTGGGCGTGCATCCGGCCCGGGTGGCGGGTCAGCCGCTCGATCGGCCCGGAGACCGATACGGAGGCCACCACGCGGTTCGACGGCCCGCGCACCGGCGCCGAGACGGAGGCCACACCGGGCTCCCGCTCGCCGATCGACTGCGCCCAGCCGCGACGCCGTACGCCCGAGAGTGCCGTCGCCGTGAAGCGCGCGCCCTGGAGGCCGCGGTGGAGCCGCTCGGGCTCCTCCCAGGCCATCAGGATCTGCGCGGCCGAACCGGCCTTCATGGGAAGCGTGGAACCCACCGGGACGGTGTCCCGAAGACCCGACAGCCGCTCCGCGGCCGCCACGCAGATGCGCATGTCTCCCTGACGGCGGTAGAGCTGCGCGCTCTCTCCCGTCACGTCACGGAGGTGAGTGAGTACCGGTCCCGCCGTGGCCAACAGACGGTCCTCGCCGGCCGCGGCGGCGAGTTCCGCCAGCCGCGGTCCGAGGATGAACCGGCCCTGCATGTCCCTCGCCACCATCCGGTGGTGTTCCAGTGCCACGGCAAGGCGATGTGCCGTGGGTCGTGCGAGCCCTGTCGCCGCGACCAGCCCGGCGAGGGTGGCCGGACCGGACTCCAGTGCGCTCAATACCAGAGCTGCCTTGTCGAGAACGCCGACGCCGCTAGAGTTGTCCATGAAACGATATTCGCGTCTCACACTGTGAAACGCAAGTTCAATTTTTCCAAGAAACAGCGAGTCTGTATGTGCGGGTCCACGAACCACTGGGTCCGAGCCGTCGTCCGGGACGTGGGGTACGGGCGGCACGGCGCACAAGATCTCTATGAAGCGCCGGCACAACCGGCCGGCCGGAGGGAAAGCGATGGGTAGGACACTCGCGGAGAAGGTCTGGGACGACCATGTCGTCCGGCGCGCCGAAGGCGAGCCCGACCTCCTCTTCATCGATCTGCACCTGCTGCACGAGGTGACCAGCCCGCAGGCCTTCGAAGGACTGCGTCAGGCCGGCCGCAAGGTCCGACGCCTCGACCTCACCATCGCGACCGAGGACCACAACACCCCCACCCTCGACATCGACAAGCCGATCGCCGACCCGGTTTCCCGCGCCCAGCTGGAGACGCTGCGGGCGAACTGCGCCGAGTTCGGCGTGCGCCTGCACTCGCTGGGCGACGTCGAGCAGGGCGTCGTCCACGTCGTGGGACCGCAGCTGGGTCTGACCCAGCCCGGCACCACCGTGGTCTGCGGCGACTCGCACACCTCCACGCACGGCGCCTTCGGCGCGCTGGCCTTCGGCATCGGCACGAGCCAGGTCGAGCACGTACTGGCCACCCAGACGCTGCCGCTGGCCCGCCCGAAGACGATGGCGATCACCGTCACCGGCGCGTTGGCCGAGGGCGTCACCGCGAAGGACCTGATCCTGGCGATCATCGCCAAGATCGGTACGGGCGGCGGCCAGGGCTACATCCTGGAGTACCGGGGCGAGGCCATCCAGGAGCTGTCGATGGAAGCCCGGATGACCATCTGCAACATGTCGATCGAGGCGGGTGCCCGCGCGGGCATGATCGCCCCTGATCAGACCACCTTCGACTACCTCCAGGGCCGTGACCACGCCCCCACGGGCAAGGACTGGGACGCGGCGGTCGAGTACTGGAAGACCCTGCGCACGGACGACGACGCGGTCTTCGACGCGGAGGTCGTCATCGACGGCGCCGCGCTGTCCCCCTTCGTCACCTGGGGGACCAACCCGGGCCAGGGCGCACCGCTGTCGGCGCACGTCCCCGACCCGGCTTCGTACGAGGACGCTTCGGAGCGCCTGGCCGCCGAAAAGGCCCTGGAGTACATGGGGTTGACCGCCGGACAGCCGCTGCGGGACATCAAGGTCGACACCGTCTTCGTAGGTTCGTGCACCAACGGCCGCATCGAGGACCTGCGTGCCGTCGCCGGCATCGTCGAGGGCCGCAAAGTCGCCGACGGCGTACGGATGCTGGTCGTCCCGGGCTCGGTCCGCGTCGCCCTGCAGGCCGTGGAAGAGGGCCTGGACAAGGTCTTCAAGGAGGCCGGCGCCGAGTGGCGGCACGCGGGCTGTTCGATGTGCCTGGGCATGAACCCCGACCAACTGGCGCCCGGTGAACGCTCCGCGTCCACCTCCAACCGCAACTTCGAGGGCCGGCAGGGCAAGGGCGGGCGCACCCACCTGGTCTCCCCGCAGGTGGCCGCCGCCACTGCGGTGCTGGGCCACCTGGCCTCGCCCGCCGACCTGTCCGCCGCCGACGCGACCGCCGGAGTCTGAACCATGGAAGCCTTCACCACCCACACCGGCCGGGCCGTCCCGCTGCGCCGCAGCAACGTCGACACCGACCAGATCATCCCGGCCCACTGGCTGAAGAAGATCACCCGCGACGGGTTCGAGGACGGGCTCTTCGAGGCCTGGCGCAAGGACCCGGAGTTCGTCACGAACCGCCCGGAGCGCGCCGGTGCGACCGTCCTGGTCGCCGGCCCCGACTTCGGTACGGGTTCCTCGCGCGAGCACGCCGTCTGGGCCCTGCAGAACTTCGGCTTCAAGACGGTCATCTCCTCCCGCTTCGCCGACATCTTCCGCGGGAACTCGCTGAAGAACGGCCTGCTGACCGTCGTCCTCCCGCAGGAGACCGTCGAGCGGCTGTGGGAGCTGACGGAGGCCGACCCGACCGCCGAAATCACCGTCGACCTGGTCGACCGCCAGGTGCGAGCGGAAGGCGTCGTCGCGGAGTTCGAACTCGACGACAACGCCCGCTGGCGTCTGCTGGAGGGCCTGGACGACATCTCGCTCACCCTTCAGAACGAAGCGGACATCGCCGCCTACGAAAGCGCCCGACCCACCTTCAAGCCGCGCACGATTGTGGCCTGATTCCTGCCTGATCAGCGCTTATTCACCTTCGGGTGATCACATCGACAACACCGTGCCCTCCGCCCTCCGGCGGGGGGCACAGCCGTTTGTTGAGGCCCCGTGAGGCGACAACTCGCCCCAGATGGCACAATCTGTGCATGGAACGCGACAGTCAACTCGAGCTCTACGAACTCGTCGCGGACCGGCTGAAAGAAGCACACACACGGGTGCGCTCACTGCAAGTCCCGGAGGGCGTAAGGATGGCGCTGTCCCGGAAGCTGTTGGTCGTCACGGCCGCGGCGAAGCATGATCTCGCCGATGCGGCAAGGCGCCTGGACAGGTTGATGAAGGACCTCGACGAGGGTCGATTCCCTGAAGGCGACTGATGCGAAGGAACTCCGTAACGGCCTACAGCGTTGCGGCACTAGGGTGATTAGCCCGTTTCGTGTTTGATTTGCGGTATATATCCGCCTAACGTGCGAAATAAGCTTGAACACATTCGTTCTGGCGAAGTCTCCGAAGGGGAAGACGTGAACAAGGCGCAGCTCGTAGAAGCGATTGCCGACAAGCTGGGCGGCCGCCAGCAGGCCGCGGACGCTGTCGACGCGGTACTGGACGCGATCGTCCGCGCTACCGTCGCGGGCGACCGGGTCTCGGTCACGGGCTTCGGCTCGTTCGAGAAGGTCGACCGTCCGGCCCGTTACGCCCGCAACCCGCAGACGGGTGAGCGCGTCCGGGTCAAGAAGACCTCTGTGCCCCGCTTCCGTGCGGGCCAGGGATTCAAGGACCTGGTCAGCGGCACCAAGAAGCTTCCCAAGGGTGGCGAGGTGTCGGTGAAGAAGGCGCCCAAGGGCAGCCTCACGGGTGGTGCCTCCGCGACGGTCAAGAAGGCCGCGGCGAAGAAGGCCACCACCGCTAAGAAGGCCGCGGCAAAGACCGCGGTCGCAAAGAAGGTCGTGGCCAAGAAGGCCACGGCGACCGCCAAGAAGGCGGCGGTGAAGAGCACCGCGACGGCGAAGAAGGCCACCGCGGCCGCCAAGAAGACCACTGCCGCGGCCAAGAAGACCACCACCGCCGCGAAGAAGACGACCACCGCGGCCAAGAAGACCGCGCCGGCGGCCAAGAAGGTCACCGCAGCGACGAAGGCGCCCGCCAAGAAGACGGCGACGCGCAAGGCCACCGCGAAGAAGACCACCGCCCGCAAGAAGTAGGGGCACGCGTCACACAGGCCGGGCCGGCTTTCCCCGTGCGGGGGAGCCGGCCCGCGGTGCGTCCACCGCACCGGCGGCCGGTCGGGGTCGCGGGCGGCACCCCCTTCAGAACGTCTGCAGCGTCACGAGGGTGATCCGAAGGCTCGCACCCGCGCCGTCCGTCTCGATCCGGACCCGCTGTCCGGGCCGTAGCAGCCGCAGGCCGCCCGCATCGAAGGCCGGGGCCTCGAAGGGCACCGGAGTGCCGTCGTCCAGCAGCACGCTGCCGCTGCGGGTCTGGGAGTCGTACGTGTACGCGGTCGCCTGCATACGGGCACTGTATCGGGCGGTGTGGCGCCCCACGCCGAGGGCGAGCGCGGTGCGCAGATCGGCCGCCGTGTCCACGTCCCGGCGCACGCTGTCGACGTTCGCCAGGGCGATTTCCACCGCCCCCGAAGCCGAATGTCGGGCCCGTGACGGCCCCCCGAACGAGGGGGCCAATTCCACGTCGGGCGCGGCAGAAAGCAGGGTCGTCCCGATTCCGGCAGCATCCGCCAGAAATGCCCGCGGAAATACCGAAGCTTTTTCGAGCACGCGTTGCAATTCCCGGGGTCGGAGTGCCGGCAGATCGGCGTTCAGCGCGGCCAGTGCGGCTCCCGGCCGCCCCGACCGCACCGCCCGCGCCCCGTGGTCCAGGGCCGCGTTGAGCCCGGCCGCCGGGGCGTCCGGGACGATCCGCGCCCCGAGCCGCGCCAGTTCCGCACCGGCCGCGGCGTCGTCCGTGACGACCACCACATCCGTGACCGCCGCGCAGGCCAGGGCCCCCGCGACGGTGTCCTGGGCGAAGGCCAGGGCGAGGCCCGGACGGGAGGCGCCCACCGCCCGTGCGAGACGGCTCTTCGCCACCGCCAAGGGCTTCAGCGGGACCACCAAACTCCACACGGCGTTCGTGACGGATCCCTTTCCTCCGGTGCGCTCCAGCAGGTCCTTCGGCCATGGTCAGGTCATGGCCGGGTCATGTGTCGGCCCATTGTCGCCTTCGCCCGGGCAACCCGGGAGTCCGGCGGGGTGAGCGGGGCGTACGGTGTCCTCGACAGAGACCGGGCCTGGGGTGACACTTGTCCGGCCGACGAGGTGCCCCAGCCGCGCACCGGTCCTAGAGGAAGGTGTCCGAGTGTCCCGCCGCAGAATCGGCTTCTGGTACCGCCTGGCGGCGGTCATCGCAAAACCGCCGCTGGTAGTGCTCTTCAAGCGGGACTGGCGGGGAATGGAGCACATTCCGGCCGAGGGCGGCTTTATCACCGCCGTCAATCACAACTCGTATCTGGACCCGCTCTCGTACGCGCACTTCCAGTACAACACCGGCCGGGTGCCCCGATTGCTCGCCAAGGCCGCCCTCTTCAAGGTCCCTATTGTCGGGTCCATCCTGCGCGGCAGCGGACAGATCCCCGTCTACCGGGAGTCCACCAACGCCCTGGACGCATTCCGGGCCGCCGTGAACGCCATCGAGCAGGGCGAATGCGTGGCCTTTTACCCGGAGGGCACCCTCACCCGCGACCCCGACATGTGGCCGATGGCCGGCAAGACCGGCGCCGCCCGCGTGGCGCTGATCACCAGGGCGCCCGTCATCCCGGTGGCCCAGTGGGGCGCGAACCTCGCGGTGCCGCCCTACGCCAAGGAGAACAAGGTCCGGCTCTTCCCGCGCAAGACCCTCCAGGTGCTCGCCGGACCGCCGGTGGACCTCTCGGCGTTCTACGACCGGGAGCCCACCCCGGAGCTCCTCCGGGAGGTCACCGAGGTCATCATGGCGGCCATCACCGCGTTGCTGGAGGAAGTGCGCGGCGAGACCGCGCCCGAGCAGCCGTACGACCATCGCAACGCCAGGGCGGAACAGCGGCGCAAGGCCGCAGGGGAGGGCAAGAAGTGACACGTCCCGTGAAGGCAACCGTCTTCGGAACAGGCTCCTGGGGCACGGCCTTCGCCATCGTGCTCGCCGACGCCGGCTGCGAGGTGACGCTGTGGGGCCGCCGCCAGGAGGTGGTCGACTCCATCAACACCGGCCGGACCAACCCGGACTACTTCCCCGGGGTCGAACTCCCCGCGAACCTCCGGGCCACCACCGACCCGGCCGGGGCGGCGGCCGGCGCGGACTTCACCGTCCTCGCCGTCCCGTCCCAGACCCTGCGCGAGAACCTCGCCGCGTGGGCGCCCCTGCTGGCCGCCGACACCGTGCTCGTCTCGCTGATGAAGGGCATCGAACTCGGCACCGCCAAGCGGATGAGCGAGGTCATCGAGGAGGTGGCCAAGGTCCCCGCCGAGCGCATCGCCGTGGTCACCGGCCCCAACCTGGCCGCCGAGATCGCCGCCCGCCAGCCCGCCGCCTCCGTCGTCGCCTGCGTGGACGAGAGCGTGGCCCAGCGCCTCCAGGCCGCCTGCCACACCGCGTACTTCCGCCCGTACACGAGCACCGACGTCACCGGCTGCGAGCTCGGCGGCGCCGTCAAGAACGTCATCGGCCTCGCCGTCGGCATCGCGGACGGCATGGGTCTGGGCGACAACACCAAGGGCTCGCTCATCACCCGCGGACTCGCCGAAGCCACCCGCCTCGGCGTGGCCATGGGCGCCGACCCGCTCACCTTCTCCGGCCTCGCGGGCCTCGGCGACCTGGTCGCCACCTGCTCCTCGCCGCTCTCCCGGAACCATACCTTCGGCACCAACCTCGGCCGCGGGATGACCCTGGAAGAGACCATCGCCGTCACCAAGCAGACCGCCGAGGGCGTCAAGTCCTGCCAGTCGGTGGCGGATCTGGCCCGCCGCCACGGGGTGGACATGCCGATCACCGACACGGTGGTGGACATCGTCCACCACGGCAAGCCGACCCTGGTCGCGCTCAAGGACCTGATGGGGCGCAGTGCCAAACCGGAACGTCGCTGACTCCATTCCGCACGTCTGAGCGGGTACTCTCGTGGCGATATGAGCAGCGAGAACCTCCCCCAGACCCCTGAGCAGCAGGGCCGCAAGCCCCGCGTGGCCGTCGTGTTCGGCGGCCGCAGCTCGGAACACGCCATCTCGGTCGTCACGGCGGGCGCCGTACTGCGCTCCATCGACCGCTCCAAGTACGAGGTGCTGCCCATCGGCATCACCACGGACGGCCGATGGGCGCTGACCGCCGACGAGCCCGAGCGGATGGCCATCGCCGACCGCACGCTCCCGAGCGTCGAGGAGCTCGCGGAATCCGAGGACGGCGCCGTCGTGCTCTCGGTCGACCCCGCCAGCCGCCAGGTCGTCTACACCGAACCGGGCGCCGTCCCCAAGGCCCTGGGCGAGGTCGACGTCGTCTTCCCCGTGCTGCACGGCCCGTACGGCGAGGACGGCACCCTCCAGGGCCTCCTGGAGCTCTCCGGCATCCCGTACGTCGGCTCCGGCGTCCTCGCCTCGGCCGTCGGCCAGGACAAGGACTACATGAAGCGGGTGTTCACGTCCTTCGGGCTGAGCGTCGGCCCGTACGTGACCATCCGCCCGCGCGAGTGGGAGGCCGACCGGGACGCCGCAACGGGCAAGATCCTGGACTTCGCCGCCGAGCACGGCTGGCCGCTGTTCATCAAGCCCGCCCGGGCCGGCTCCTCCATCGGCATCACCAAGGTCGACGACGCCTCCGGCCTGGACGCCGCGGTCAAGGAAGCCCGGCGCCACGACCCGAAGATCATCGTGGAGGCGCTGCTGCGCGGCCGCGAGATCGAGTGCGGGGTCCTGGAGTTCGAGGACGGCCCGCGGGCGAGCGTCCCCGCCGAGATCCCGCCGGTGTCCAGCCACGACTTCTACGACTTCGAGGCGAAGTACATCGACTCGGCCTCCGGGATCGTGCCCGCCCCGCTCACCCCGGAGCAGACCGCCGAGGTGCAGCGACTCGCGATCGAGGCCTTCGAGGCCGCGTCCTGCGAGGGCCTGGTGCGCGCCGACTTCTTCCTCACCGAGGACGGCACGTTCGTCATCAACGAGATCAACACGATGCCGGGCTTCACCCCGATCTCCATGTACCCGTTGATGTGGCAGAAGACGGGCATCGAGTACCGGGAGCTGGTGGACCGCCTGATCCAGGCGGCCCTGCGCCGCTCCACCGGCCTGCGCTGACAGTCGTCCGAAAAGCCGACCGCCCGCCGACCGCCTTCGAAGGCGGTCGGCGGGCGGCGGTGTGCTCGGTACCCGATGGGCCGAGCGCGGTGCTCAGTAGGAGGCGATGCCCTCGGGCACGGTCGCGGTGATCGCCGTGGACAGGCCGACCAGCATGCCCGCGTCCGTGGCGTGCTCCCCGTCGACCTGGACCTCGGTGTAGGCCAGCCGCAGCCCGGTGGTGAACCGGAACCCCCCGCCGGAACCGGCGTCGAGCTTCTCCAGCAGCCACGCCACGCCGTTCACGTGGACGCCCTCCTGCTTCGGATCGAGCATCTTGGGGGGTTTGGGGATACCGCACCGCAGTACGATCGCCGAGCCGCCCCACGAGGCGGTCAGATCGGACTCCGGTTCGGTTCTGGTCCGCGCCAGGCCGGCCACCGTCTCCGGGAGCTCCTTGTGCAGTGCCGCACAGAGTCCCGCGACGGCGGCGGGCGGCGTGGGCGGTGGGTCCACCCGGGCTTCGTCGGATCCGCCCGGGGAGCACGCCGCGGCGGCCAGGACGGCCATCGAGGCGGGCACGGCGGACAAGGCGCGGACACGCAGGGGCCGGCGGTGGAGGGACATCACCGGCCTAGAGTAGACGGGGGCTACAGATGGACCACCGGGCAGGTCAAGGTGCGGGTGATCCCCTCCACCTGCTGGACCTTGGCGACCACCATGCGGCCGAGGTCGTCGACGGTGTCGGCCTGGGCGCGCACGATCACGTCGTACGGGCCCGTCACGTCTTCGGCTTGGATCACCCCCGGGATCTGGCCGATGGACTCGGCGACGAACGACGCCTTGCCCACTTCGGTCTGGATAAGGATGTACGCCTGTACCACGGAACCTCCAGGGCGGCCACGAGGATCATTTCCCCTAACCTTCGGGTGGGCCCCACACGATTGAACGGGCCGGGGGAAGAAGGGACGCCACGGTACCGCGTCGCCGTGCGCTGCGGGGAGACCCGCGGGCCCGGCGCCACGCACAGCGGGGCGTACGGAGAGCAGAAGTTGACGTATCTGTTGACGGTACCCAGAGCTGAGACGGCTCGCGACCGCAAGCGGACTGGGCAAGAAGGGGCACAGCGATGAAGGGCACTGTCGGCGAGCTGGGGGAGTTCGGGCTGATCAGGGAGCTCACCTCACGGCTCACCACCACCCCGGCGGTCCGGCTCGGACCGGGCGACGACGCCGCGGTGGTGTCCGCCCCCGACCGGCGGGTCGTGGCGAGCACCGACATCCTGTTGGAGGGCCGGCACTTCCGGCGCGACTGGTCCACGGCCTACGACGTCGGCCGCAAGGCCGCCGCGCAGAACCTCGCCGACATCGCCGCCATGGGCGCGGTGCCGACCGCGCTGCTGCTCGGCCTCGTCGTCCCCGCCGAACTGCCCGTCACCTGGCCCACCGAGCTGATGGACGGGATCCGCGACGAGTGCCAGGTTGCCGGCGCGGCCGTGGTCGGCGGGGACGTCGTCCGCGGGGACGTCATCACCGTCGCCATCACCGCCCTCGGCGACCTGCGCAACCACGAGCCCGTCCTGCGCTCCGGCGCCCAGCCCGGCGACGTCGTCGCCGTCACCGGCTGGCTCGGTTGGTCCGCGGCCGGCTTCGCCGTGCTCTCGCGCGGCTTCCGCTCCCCGCGGGCCTTCGTCGAGGCGCACCGACGCCCCGAGCCGCCCTACCACGCGGGCCCCGCGGCCGCCGGACTCGGCGCCACCGCCATGACCGACGTCAGCGACGGCCTGATCGCCGACCTCGGGCACATCGCCGAAGCCAGCAAGGTAAGGATCGACCTGCGCTCGGCGGCCGTCGACATCCCGACCCAGATGCACGACATCGGGCAGGCGGTCGGCGTGGACCCGTTGCAGTGGGTGCTCACCGGAGGCGAGGACCACGCGATCGTGGCGACCTTCCCGCCCGACGTGAAGCTCCCCGCCCGCTGGAAGGTCATCGGCGAGGTCCTCAACCGCTCCGCGCTGCCCCAGGTGACCGTCGACGGCGCGCCCTGGACCAGCACCGGCGGCTGGGACCACTTCGGGGCCGACCCGGCCGCCCAGGACGGGATGCTGTGAGCACCGCCCCGCCGCTGTGCCTGACCGTCGCCGGATCGGACTCCGGCGGCGGCGCCGGCATCCAGGCCGACCTCAAGACCATGTTGGCGCTCGGGGTGCACGGCATGAGCGTGGTGACCGCCGTGACGGCGCAGAACTCGCTCGGGGTACGCGGAGTCTGGGAACTGCCCGCCGAGGCCGTCACGGCCCAGTACCGGGCCGTCGTGGACGACATCGGGGTCCGGGCCGTGAAGACCGGGATGCTCTCCTCCGCCGTCCTGGTGGAGACCGTGGCCGCGCTGCTGGCGGACACCCGGGCCCCGGCCGTCGTGGACCCCGTCGGGGTCTCCAAGCACGGGGACGCACTGCTCGCCGCCTCGGCGCTGGACGCCGTACGCAAGGAGCTGCTGCCGCGGGCCATGGTGGCCACCCCCAACCTGGACGAGGTGGCCCAGCTCACGGGTGTGGTGGTGGAGACCGAGGACGACATGCGACGGGCCGCCGACGCGGTCCTCGGCCACGGGCCGCGGTGGGCGCTGATCAAGGGCGGACACCTCGCGGCGCACGGCCATGAGGCGGTGGACCTGCTCACCGACGGCAGCGAGGAGCGGTGGCTGCGGGCCCCGCGTCACGACAACCGGCACACCCACGGCACCGGCTGCACCCTGGCCAGCGCGATCGCGGCGGGCCTGGCGAAGGGACTGACCGTCCCGGAGGCGGTCGCGGCCGCCAAGGAGTACGTCACGGGCGCCATCGCCGCCGGCTTCGCGCTCGGCGGGGGCATCGGCCCGGTGGACCACGCCTGGCAGTGGCGCTGAACCCGCTGCGACGGCCCGGCCGGGCCCCCGGACAAGGCAAAAGGCCGGTTCACCAGAGGTGAACCGGCCTTTTTGGCAACCGGAAAGGGCTGCGCTACGACGGGAGGCGTCAGCGCGAGACCTTACCGGCCTTGATGCACGAGGTGCAGGCGTTGAGGCGCTTCGGCGTCCCATTGACCACGGCACGGACGCGCTGGATGTTCGGGTTCCAGCGACGCGAGGTGCGGCGGTGCGAGTGGGAGATGTTGTTGCCGAAGCTCGGCCCCTTGGCGCAAACGTCGCAGTTGGCAGCCACAGGTCACTCCAAGACTTCAGATGCAATTACAGTGAAACCGGCGCACCGGATTCAGAGGTCTGAAGTGGTTTGCCGGGGGAATGGCCCGACTCTCATCGGGCAACCGGAGCAGCATACAACGACTGCGTCCGTCCAAGAAAACTACCATGTCCGCCGCCGGCCCCGCCCCGCGGTCCCTACGCCCGGGCGGTCCTTCGTTACCCTGCGGTGAACCCTGGCCCGCACAAGGAGGAACGCCCGGTGCCGCACGAGCCGCAGTCGCAGTCCCCTGACGAGCTCGACGCCGAAGCGGTGCGCACCTGGAGCTCGCTGGCCCTCGCCGCACTGGGCCGGGCCCGCGAGGACATCGACGCGATCAACGTCTACCCGGTCGCCGACGCGGACACCGGCACCAACCTCTACCTCACCGCCGAATCGGCCGACCGCGGCCTTGCCGAGGCCTTCCCCGGGGTGACCGACGGCACAGGGCGGACCTCCCTGGCCGAGGCCGTACGGGCCTGGGCGCACGGAGCCCTGGTGGGCGCCCGCGGGAACTCCGGGACGATCCTGGCGCAGCTGCTGCGCGGAGTGGCCGACGTACTCGGCGACGAGCCCCTCGAGCCGGTGGAACGGGCGGAACGGGGCCCCGGCGGGCTGCTGGCCCGCGCGCTTACCCGGGCCGCGGAGGAGGCGTACGCGGCCGTCGCGCACCCGGTGGAGGGCACCATGCTCACCGTCGCCGGCGCCGCCGCCCGGGCCGGCGAGGCGGCCGGTGCCGCCGCCGGGACCGCGACCGAGGTGGCCCGGGCCGCCTACGACGGGGCCCGCGCCGCCCTGGCCGAGACCCCCGGGCAGCTCGCCGCGCTGGGCCGGGCGGGAGTGGTCGACGCCGGGGGCTCCGGGCTGGTCGTCGTCTTTGGCGCCCTGTGGCAGGCCCTGTCCGGCCAGGAACCGGCCGCCGAACCGGTACGCGGCCGCGCGGTGCCCGTCCCGCAGTCACCGGACCCCTGCGCGCAGGAGGAGGACGGGCCCGCGTACGAGGTGATCTACCTGCTGGAGGCCTCCGAGGCGGCCGTCGGCGAACTGCGCGAACGCCTCGACGGACTCGGCGACTCCCTGGTCGTGGTCGGCGGCGACGGACTGTGGAACGTCCACGTCCACGTCGACGACCCCGGCGCGGCCGTGGAAGCCGGAGTCGTGGCCGGACGGCCCTACCGGATACGGATCACCCACTTCGGGGACGAGCGCCGCCGGGCACGGGGCGAGCGCGCCCAGCGGGCCGTGGTCGCCGTCGTCCCCGGCGAGGGACTGGCCGGGCTGTGCGGGGAGGCGGGAGCGACCACCGTGCTCGTACGCCCCGGGGAGCCGCCGGCCGTCGCCGAACTGCTCGACGCCGTCCGCCGCGCGCACGCCCGCGAAGTGGTGCTGCTGCCGGGCGGCGCCGAACTGCGCGCCGCCGCGAACGCGGCGGCCGAACAGGCCCGCGCCGAAGGCGTACGGGTGGCCGTGATCCCCACCCGGTCCGCGGTCCAGGGCCTGGCCGCCCTCGCCGTGCACGACCCGGAGGGCAGCTTCGACGAGGACGTGGTCGCCATGACGGCGGCCGCCGGCGCCACCCGGTACGGGGAGCTGGCCTTCGCCGAGAGGCAGTCCTTCACCTCGGCCGGCATCTGCCAGGCCGGTGACGTGCTCGGCCTCATCGACGGCGACGTCGCGGTGATCGGGGCGGGCCTGGCCGAGACCGCCGAGGCCGTCCTGGACCGGATGCTGGGCTCCGGCGGCGAACTCGTCACCCTGGTCCTGGGACCCGACGTACCGGACGCCGTTGCCGAGCGCCTGGAGGCCTACGTCCAGCAGGGCCACCTCGCGGTGGACACCGTCACCTACCGGGGCGGCCGGTACTCGGCTCCGCTCCTCGTCGGGGTGGAATAGCGGGCTTGTCAGCGCCATGGTGTGCAATGGAACACGTGCCCGCGCTCGACGAAGACCTCAAGAAGACGCTCGGTCCCGCCACCGCCAAGGTGCTGGCCGAGCAGCTCGGCCTGCACACGGCCCTGGACCTGCTCCACCACTACCCGCGGCGGTACGCCGAGCGCGGTGAGCTGACCTCGTTGGCCGAGCTCGCCGACCAGATCGACGAGCACGTCACCGTCGTCGCGCAGGTCGCCGACGCCCGGATCCTGACCTTCAACGGGGGCCGCGGCAAGCGTCTGGAGGTGACGATCACCGACGGCAACGGCCGCCTCCAGCTCGTCTTCTTCGGCGCCGGGGTCCACAAACCGCACAAGGACCTGCTGCCCGGCAGCCGCGCCATGTTCGCCGGCAAGGTCTCCAAGTTCAACCACAAGCTCCAGCTCGCGCACCCGGCCTACGAGCCGCTCGGCGCGGACGCCTCCGACCGGGACGCCGCGGCCGCCTTCGCCAATCAACTCATCCCGATCTACCCGGCCTGCGCCAAGCTGGAGTCCTGGAAGATCGCCAAGTGCGTGGACGCGGTGCTGCCCAGCGCCCGGGACGCCGTGGACCCGCTGCCGCCCGCCCTGCGCCAGGGCCGCGGGCTGGTCCCGCTCACCGAGGCCCTGCTGAAGATCCACCGCCCGGGCACCAAGGCCGACATCGAGGACGCCCGCCAGCGCCTGAAGTGGGACGAGGCCTTCATCCTGCAGGTCGCCCTGGCCCGCCGCCGGAACGCCGACTCCCAGCTCCCGGCCGTCCCGCGCCGCCCCGTCCCCGGCGGCCTGCTCGACTCCTTCGACGCGAAGCTGCCCTTCACCCTCACCCAGGGCCAGCGGACCGTCTCCAAGGAGATCTTCGACGACCTGGCCACCGAACACCCCATGCACCGCCTCCTCCAGGGGGAGGTCGGTTCGGGCAAGACCCTGGTCGCGCTGCGCGCGATGCTCGCCGTCGTGGACAGCGGCGGACAGGCGGCGATGCTCGCGCCCACCGAGGTGCTCGCCCAGCAGCACCACCGCTCCATCACCGAGATGATGGGCGAGCTCGCCGAGGGAGGCATGCTCGGCGGCTCCGACCAGGGGACCAAGGTGGTGCTGCTCACCGGCTCCATGGGGATGCCCGCACGCCGCCAGGCCCTGCTCGACCTGGTCACCGGTGAGGCCGGGATCGTGATCGGCACGCACGCGCTGATCGAGGACAAGGTGCAGTTCCACGACCTCGGCCTGGTCGTCGTGGACGAGCAGCACCGTTTCGGGGTGGAGCAGCGCGACGCGCTGCGGTCCAAGGGGAAGCAGCCCCCGCACCTGCTGGTGATGACGGCGACCCCGATCCCGCGCACGGTCGCCATGACCGTCTTCGGCGACCTGGAGACCTCCGTCCTCGACCAGCTGCCTGCAGGGCGCTCCCCGATCGCCACGCACGTGGTGCCCTCGAAGGACAAGCCGCACTTCCTCGCCCGGGCCTGGGAACGGGTCCGCGAGGAGGTCGAGAAGGGGCACCAGGCGTATGTGGTCTGCCCCCGCATCGGGGACGGGGAGGACGAACCCAAGAAGAAGTCCGCCGAGGACGACGGCGACAAGAGGCCGCCCCTCGCGGTCGTGGAGATCGCCGAGCAGCTTGCGCGCGGACCGCTGGCGGGGCTGAGCGTCGAGGTGCTGCACGGCCGGATGGACCCCGCCGACAAGGACGACGTCATGCGCCGGTTCGCCGCCGGCGAGGTCAAGGTGCTGGTCGCCACCACCGTCATCGAGGTCGGGGTGAACGTCCCCAACTCCACCGCCATGGTGATCATGGACGCGGACCGGTTCGGCGTCTCCCAGCTCCACCAGCTGCGCGGCCGCGTCGGCCGGGGCTCCGCGCCCGGTCTGTGCCTGTTGGTCAGCGAAATGCACGAGGCCAGCCCCGCCCGGGCCCGGCTGGCCGCCGTCGCCGCCACCCTCGACGGCTTCGAACTCTCCCGGATCGACCTGGAACAGCGCCGCGAGGGCGATGTGCTCGGCCAGGCCCAGTCCGGAGTTCGCTCCTCGCTGCGCATGCTCGCCGTCATCGAGGACGAGGAGGTCATCGTCCAGGCGCGGGAGGAGGCCACCCGCGTCGTCGCCGAGGACCCCGCGCTGGAACACCTGCCGGGTCTGCGGAGGGCGCTGGACGCCCTCCTGGACACCGAGCGGGAGCAGTATCTGGAGAAGGGCTGAGCGGTACGACATATCGTTGGAGTGCCGCGGCAGCGCCGGGGCACTCCACCCCTACCGCCGTACCGAAGGACCCCAGATGACCCGCGTGATCGCCGGCAGCGCCGGCGGGCGACGGCTGGCCGTGCCCCCCGGCACCGGCACCCGGCCGACCTCGGACCGGATGCGCGAAGGCCTCTTCTCCACTTGGGAGTCGCTGCACGGCGTCGAAGGGGCCCGGGTGCTCGACCTGTACGGCGGCTCCGGCGCCGTCGGCCTGGAAGCGCTCTCCCGGGGCGCGGACCACACCCTGCTCGTCGAGGCCGACGCCAAGGCCGCCAAGGCGATCCGGGACAACATCCGGACGCTGGCCCTGCCCGGGGCGGAATTCCGTGCGGGCAAGGCCGAGCAGATCGTGGCGGCCCGGGCCGCCGGGGACCCGTACGACATCGTCTTCCTGGATCCGCCGTACGCCGTGGACAGCGCCGACCTGCGGGAGATCCTCCTCACACTCCGGTCCAATGGCTGGATCACGGACGATGCGCTCGTCACCGTGGAGCGCAGTACCAGGAGCGGAGCCTTCCCGTGGCCCGAGGGCTTCGAGCCGCTCCGGTCGCGCAAGTACGGCGAGGGCACCCTTTGGTACGGCCGCGCCGCTTTCACCAGCGAAGAATCATGAACGAGGGAGTTCAGTTGCGCCGCGCCGTCTGTCCGGGGTCCTTCGACCCCATCCACAACGGACACCTCGACGTCATCGGACGCGCCTCCAGGCTGTACGACGTCGTGTACGTCGCCGTGGGGATCAACGACTCGAAGCAGGGCCTGTTCACGGTCGAGGAGCGGATCGAGCTGATCCGCGAGGCGACGGCCGAGTACGGCAATATCGAGGTCGAGGCCTTCCGCGGACTGCTCGTCGACTTCTGCAAGCAGCGGGACATCCCGGCCATCGTCAAGGGCCTGCGCGCGGTCAGCGACTTCGACTACGAGCTCCAGATGGCCCAGATGAACATGGGCCTGGCGGGAGTCGACACGCTGTTCGTCCCGACCATCCCCACCTACAGCTTCCTGTCCTCCTCGCTGGTCAAGGAGGTCGCGGCCTGGGGCGGCGACGTCGCCCACCTGCTGCCGGCGAACGTCCACTCGGCGCTCCGGGAGCGGCTGCGCGACCGCTGACCGCCTGACGGCGCATCAGGCGGTGTCGGGGGCCCGCCCGGTGGCCGTACAGTCGTCCCGTCCGTCTCAGGAACCGCCTGAGGCCGAGAGAGTGCGAGCCCCCATGGACGTGCAGAAGAAGCTCGACGAGATCGTCGCGGCCGTCGGCGGCGCCCGGTCCATGCCCATGTCGGCCTCCTGCGTGATCAACCGCGCCGAGCTCCTGGAGCAGCTCGAAGAGGTGCGCCAGGCGCTGCCCGGCTCGCTCGCACAGGCCCAGGAGCTCATCGGCGGCCGCGAGCAGATGGTCGAGGAGGCCCGCCGGGAGGCGGGGCGGATCATCGACGCGGCCCACAACCAGCGCGGTTCGCTGATCTCCGACACCGAAGTCGCGCGGCGCTCGCAGGCCGAGGCGGACCGGATCCTGGAGGAGGCCCGCCGGGAGGCCGAGGAGATCCGGGCCGAGGCCGACGACTACGTCGACAGCAAGCTCGCGAACTTCGAAGTCGTGCTGGCCAAGACCATCGGTTCGGTGGACCGGGGTCGGGAGAAGCTCCTGGGCCGCGGCCCGGGGCTGGACGAGCACGGCTACCCGGACATGGAGGCGCCCGAGCGCAGCCACGACCCCGAGACGCAGCGACAGCAGGCGGACGCCTACGTGGACACCAAGCTGGCGACCTTCGAGGCGGTGCTCTCCAAGACCCTGGAGGCCGTGGGCCGCGGCCGGCAGAAGCTCCTGGGTCGGGTCCCGACGGACGACCTGGGCGTGCACATGGCCGCCCAGGACGCGGTGGGCGGACCGCAATCCCGCTCGGCGAGCGACTCGGACTTCCTGGCGGGCCTGGCGGAGCCGGAGCCGCTGCGCGCGCAGGCGCCGATCCCGGCGCAGGCGGAGCCCGTGTACGACACGTACGGCTACCAGCAGCCCGCCCAGCCCGCCACCCAGCAGCAGGACGCCTACGCCTACCAGGACCCGTACGGCGGCTACCAGCAGCAGCCGGACCCGTACTCCACCGCGGGCGGCGGCTCCGGCGGAGCGGCCTACGCCGCGCACTACGACGCGCAGCAGCCCGACCCCTATGCCGCGTACCAACCCCAGGCCCAGGCCCAGGCCCAGCAGCCCTCGCTCGACGAGACCAGCCTCTTCGACACGAGCATGATCAACCTGGACCAGCTGCGCCAGTACGAACAGGGGCGCTAGGGCCGGATTGGGCGCTGGGCGCCGCTGCGGGTATCCTGGCTGTTCGGTCGCGCGTATGCACCGCGATCCATGCTGCCCTAGTGCGGCGGAATCTTTGATCTTCAGCGATCTGTGAAAGCAGGAACGGCCCTGAATACCCGCCTCGACCACCGCAACCCCCTCGTGTTCGACACGCACGAGCTGGGCCGGCGTCCTGGTGCCATGCAGCGGCTGTCCCGTGAGATCGCGGCACCGGCGGACTTCGGTCTCGTCGGCGTCATCGGAGTGCCGGAAGGCGCCCCGGTGAAGCTCAACCTCCGCCTGGAGTCGGTCATGGAAGGGGTGCTTGTCACAGGCACCGCCCGTGCATCGGCCGTGGGGGAGTGCGTAAGGTGTCTGGAGTCCGTCGAGCGCGAGCTCAAGGCGGACTTCCAGGAGATGTTCTCGTACCCTGACGCCGACGACCGGAGCCGCTCCGAGGCGGAACCGGCCGACGACGCCGAGGACGACGAGGACACGCTCTTCCTCGAGGACGGTTTGTTCGACCTCGAACCCGTGCTGCGGGATGTGGTGGTGCTCGCACTGCCCATGCAGCCGGTGTGCCGGGAGGACTGTCTCGGACTGTGCCCCGATTGCGGGCTCAGCCTGAACGACGACCCGGACCACCACCATGACGCCGTCGACATCCGTTGGGCGGCATTGCAAGGACTCGTCGTGACCGATCAGGACGGCGAGAAGGACAACATGAGCGGCACTGCCTCTGACGGAGTTCAGGGCGCCGCCGAGAAGCAGGAGAAGTAGCCGTGGCTGTTCCGAAGCGGAAGATGTCGCGCAGCAACACGCGCCACCGCCGGTCGCAGTGGAAGGCTGCGGTCCCCACCCTGGTTTCGTGCGAGCGTTGCCAGGAGCCGAAGCTCCAGCACATTGCGTGCCCGAGCTGCGGCACCTACAACAAGCGCCAGGTCCTCGAGGTCTGAGCGGCTGGTGAGAGGCGCAATGTCTGAGCTGTCCAACGCTGAGAAGCAGGCAGACAGTAACAACGCGGCCTCGTCCCACACGCTTCTAGAAGGGCGGCTCGGGTATCAACTCGAGTCCGCCCTTCTGGTGCGTGCGCTGACCCACCGCTCGTACGCGTACGAGAACGGCGGTCTGCCCACCAACGAACGCCTGGAGTTCCTCGGGGACTCCGTGCTGGGCCTGGTGGTCACGGACACGCTGTACACGACCCACCCGGATCTCCCCGAAGGCCAGCTGGCCAAGCTTCGGGCCGCGGTGGTCAACTCGCGCGCACTGGCGGAGGTCGGACGCGGCCTCGAACTCGGCTCCTTCATCCGGCTCGGCCGGGGCGAAGAGGGCACGGGAGGCCGGGACAAGGCCTCCATCCTCGCCGACACCCTTGAAGCGGTGATCGGCGCGGTCTATCTCGATCAGGGCCTCGACGCGGCCTCGGAGCTGGTCCACCGGCTCTTCGACCCGCTCATCGAGAAGTCCTCGAACCTCGGGGCCGGCCTGGACTGGAAGACCAGTCTCCAGGAACTCACGGCGGCCGAAGGCCTTGGCGTGCCCGAGTACCTGGTCTCCGAGACCGGTCCGGACCACGAGAAGACCTTCACTGCTGCCGCTCGCGTCGGTGGTGTCTCGTACGGCACCGGCACCGGCCGCAGCAAGAAGGAAGCGGAACAGCAGGCCGCGGAGTCCGCATGGCGCGGAATCCGTGCCGCCGCGGACGAGCGGACCGCGGCTGCGGCGGCCGCCGCGACCGCCGGTCCGGCCGGGGTCCCGGCTGCGGCCGGGAACGAGAACGGCGGGGTGCCGTCGCCCGCCGACTCGGCACCGGACGCCTGACCCTTCCTTCGGGACGTACCCGCCCGCTCCTGCCTCGCAGGGGCGGGCGGTTGTCGTTTCCGGCGGCCGGTACGCTCGCCGGGAGCGTCAGATCCACTCCCACCGGAGGTGCCCCGTGCCCGAGTTGCCCGAAGTCGAAGTCGTGCGGCGGGGGCTGGAGCGCTGGGTGGCGGGGCGGACCGTCGAGGCCGTCGAGATCCTGCATCCGCGGGCCGTCCGGCGCCATCCGGGCGGCGGGGCCGACTTCGCGGCGCGCCTGTGCGGGGAGACCTTCGGGGTGGCGCAGCGGCGCGGGAAGTACCTGTGGCTGCCGCTGGAGGGCCGCGACCTGTCCGTGCTCGGGCACCTCGGGATGAGCGGGCAGCTGCTGGTGCAGCCGCAGGACGCCCCCGACGAGAAGCACCTGCGGATCCGGGTGCGCTTCGACGACGCCGGGACGGAGCTGCGCTTCGTGGACCAGCGGACCTTCGGCGGCCTCTCGCTGCACGAGGTAGCCGCCGACAGCACCGACGGACTGCCCGACGTGATCGCGCACATCGCGCGCGACCCCCTGGACCCGTTGTTCGACGAGGGCGCCTACCACCTCGCGCTGCGCGCCAAGCGGACCACCGTCAAGCGGGCGCTACTGGACCAGTCCCTCATCAGCGGGGTCGGCAACATCTACGCGGACGAGGCGCTGTGGCGCGCCAAGCTGCACTACGAACGCCCGACCTCGGGGCTCACGCGCCCGCGGAGCGCGGAACTCCTCGGCCATGCCCGGGACGTCATGAACGCCGCCCTCGCGGTCGGTGGCACCAGCTTCGACAGCCTCTACGTCAACGTGAACGGGGAGTCGGGCTACTTCGACCGTTCGCTCGATGCCTACGGGCGCGAGGACGAACCCTGCCGGCGCTGCGGCACGCCGATACGGCGCCGGCCGTGGATGAACCGGTCGAGCTACTTCTGCCCGCGCTGTCAGCGGCCGCCGCGCGTGGCGTCGTAGGACTGCCGGGCACCCAGTACCGCCGGCATGTTCCCCTCCAGGCAGTGGATGAGCGCGAGCAGCCGGTCCGCGACCTCGACGCCGAGGGGGGTCAGTTCGTAGTCGACGCGCGGCGGGTTCGTGGGCTGCGCCTCGCGGTGGACGATGCCGTCGCGCTCCAGTGCGTGCAGGGTCTGGGAGAGCATCTTCTCGCTCACGCCCTCCACCCGGCGGCGCAGCTCGTTGAAGCGGCAAGGGCCTTCGCGCAGGGCGCCCACGGTGAGGCTGCCCCAGCGGCCGGTGACGTGTTCGAGCGTTTCCCGGGACGGGCAGGCGCGCGCGAAGACGTCGAACGGTTGCTCCATCTCGGCGGCTTCGGTACAGGCGGGGTTCTCCATGCGGATCAGCGTACTCCCCGGCAGCGCTAACTCGAGGGTTGCGCTTTCTAAAAGTTAGTGGTTTTCTTTCTCTCGTCGCACCACGCCCTGTGCCGCGACGAGAGTTTTCCCGAGGGAGAGATCAGCCTTGTCCGCAATCACGCACACCCCCGTCGTCTCGATCGCCTACCACTCCGGCTACGGCCACACCGCCGTCGTCGCCGAGGCGGTTCGCAGCGGCGCCGCGGAAGCCGGGGCGACCGTTCACCTGATCAAGGTCGACGAGATCGACGACGCCCAGTGGGAGCTGCTCGACGCCTCCGACGCGATCGTCTTCGGATCCCCGACGTACATGGGCACCGCCTCCGGCGCCTTCCACGTCTTCGCCGAGGCCTCCTCGAAGCGCTGGTTCGGCGACACGTGGCAGGACAAGCTGGCGGCCGGCTTCACGAACTCCGCGTCCAAGAGCGGCGACAAGCTGCACACCCTGCAGTTCTTCCAGATCCTGGCCGCGCAGCACGGCATGAGCTGGGTCAACCTGGGTCTGAAGCCGGGCTGGAACTCCAGCACGGCCTCCGAGAACGACCTGAACCGTCTCGGCTTCTTCGCCGGCGCCGCCGCCCAGACCAACTCCGACGAGGGCGCGGACGCGGTCCACAAGGCCGACATCGCGACCGCCGAGCACCTCGGCCGCCGCGTCACCGAGCAGACCCGCATCGTCATCGCGGGCCGCGCGGCCCTGGCGGCCGCCGCGGTCTGAGCCCCGCGGGCTCGACTCAGAAGCCGAAGTCCTGGGTCCACCAGGGGCCGCCGGCAGCGACGTGGACACCGACGCCCAGGGTGCGGAACTCGCAGTTGAGGATGTTCGCCTTGTGGTCCGGGCTGTTCATCCAGGCCTTCATCGCGGCCTCGGCGTCGCCCTGGCCGCGGGCTATGTTCTCGCCGCCGAGGCCCGAGATGCCGGCCTTGGTGGCGCGGTCCCACGGAGTGTTGCCTTCGGGGTCCTCGTGACTGAAGAAGCCCCGGGTGGCCATGTCCAGGCTGAAGGCTCCGGCCAACGACGCGAGCGGCGGATTGGCCCGGACCGGGCCGCACCCGGCCAGCGCGCGCTCCTGGTTCACCAGGTCGACGACGGCGGCCTCCTCCGCGGAGTGGCCGTCCAGCGGCGGGCGGGGCTCGTGGGTCGTCGACTTCGACGGCGCCGGTGCCGGGGCCCGGCTCGTGGTGGGTGCCGGGGCCGTCGGCGCGGCCGGCACGGCGGGCGCGGCCGGGCTCGTGCGCGGGGCCTTCGCGGACGGGGCCTTGGTGGACGGGGCCGGCGTCGCCGACGGGGAAGAGCTCGGTGCGGCGGACGGCGTCGCCGACGGAGAGGGGGAGGCGCTCGGGGAGCCGCTCGGCGAGGCGCTCGGGGAAGCGGACGCCGACGGGGAGGTCGGGATCGACGGCTTCGGGGACGGGCTGCCCGATCCGGTGCCGGCGGAGGTGCGGCCGGACAGGTTCACGAGGCCGTTCTGCTGGTGCAGCGCCGTGTCGGGGTCGGTCGAGGCCTTGGCCCTGGCTTCCGGGGCGGGGGCATCCGTACCGCTGACACCCACGTAGGGGAACGAGCCGCCGACCGGCACCATGCCGGTGGTGACGGCCGCGGTGCCGAGGGCGACGGCCACCGAAACGCCCAGCAGGCCGGTGCGCAGGGCGGTGCCGCGCTTGCCGCCGTTGTGCGGCGCGGCGGGGAGACGGTGACGGCCCATCGGAGCGTGCCTTCCTTGCCGGGTGAAGATCATCCCTTACCCACCCAAATGGGTGAGTTCATTGCTGCGCGACTGTACGCCATGGGGCCAGGGGGGCGATGTGTCCCGAAAGTGCTCGCCCGGTTAGCGTTCACGCATGAACGAAGACGTCCGTCTGACCGCCTGGGTGCGGGGCCGTGTGCAGGGAGTGGGCTTCCGCTGGTTCACCAGGGAGAACGCCTTGGAGATCGGCGGGGTCGTCGGCTTCGCGCTCAACCTCGACGACGGGCGAGTGCAGGTGGTCGCCGAAGGTCAACGTGAGAATTGCCACCGGCTGCTCGACTGGTTGCGCTCCTCCGACACGCCCGGCCGGGTGGACGGAGTGACAGAGATCTGGGGCACACCGCGCGGTGGCTACGACGGATTCGGGATGCGATGACCGATCGACTGATCATGCACTCATCACATCTCTGATCGTCCGCACACGGCCGGAACTGCGGATTCGTCATCGACGCGTTGCCGACGGAGGAGATACGTGGAAGGCTCGAAGGTAAGGATGATCTCCACGACCCTTGCGGGGACCGGGGCGCCCGCCGATACGGGGCGTGATCGTGTTGACCGTCAAACTTTTTGGTGAGACGCTGGAAGCCCCGCGCACCTGAGCTGTTTGGCAGTGTTGGCAGTAGTAAGCGCAGTGACTGTCAGTCGCTGCCGGACATCCGCGGGTGCGATTCCCTCACGACCCACACCGCTTCGGTCGGTCACTCAGTGTGGAGGACCATCCATCATGGCAAAGGCGCTTCTCGGTTACGTCGGCGGTTCCGACCCGCGACTCCTCGCCGAGATGCGACGGCTTCAGCAGCGCGTCCAGGACCTCGAGTCCGAGCTCGTACGGATTCAGTCCGAAAATGACGCGCTGAACGCGGCCGCCGCTCAGCACGACGGAGACTCGCTGCTCGGCAGCATCGACATCGACGTACCCCAGGCGGAGCCTGCGCTCACCTGACCCGCGCTCCACTCGTCGCTCGACTCCAGCCCCGCATGATCTGCAAGGGACGCTTCGGCGTCCCTTCTTTCTTTCCCCGTCCCCTTTCCCCGCCCCCTTTCCCCGCCCGCGTTCCCCGCCCGCGTTCCCCGACCGTTGCGCCACGGACCACAGGGCCAGGTGGGGGGCCTGATCCCATTGGCGTCAGTCGTGCCCACGACCTTCATGGGTGAAACCGAACGCGAAAGGTAGAGTCCGGCGGCGTGCACCTCAAGTCCCTGACCCTGCGTGGCTTCAAATCCTTCGCGTCCGTCACCACCCTGCGCTTCGAGCCCGGAATCACCTGCGTCGTGGGCCCGAACGGTTCCGGCAAGTCCAATGTGGTGGACGCGCTGTCCTGGGTCATGGGGGAACAGGGGGCCAAGTCCCTGCGCGGCGGGAAGATGGAAGACGTCATCTTCGCCGGGACCACCGGGCGTCCGCCGCTCGGACGGGCGGAGGTGTCCCTGACGATCGACAACTCCGACGGCGCGCTGCCCATCGACTACGCCGAAGTCACCATCACCCGGATCATGTTCCGCGGCGGCAGCAGCGAATACCAGATCAACGGCGACACCTGCCGCCTGCTCGACATCCAGGAACTGCTCTCCGACTCCGGCATCGGCCGCGAGATGCACGTCATCGTCGGGCAGGGCCAGCTGGACTCCGTACTGCACGCCGATCCCATGGGCCGCCGCGCCTTCATCGAGGAGGCGGCCGGCGTGCTCAAGCACCGCAAGCGCAAGGAGAAGGCGCTGCGGAAGCTGGACGCGATGCAGGCCAATCTCGCGCGCGTCCAGGACCTGGGCGACGAGCTGCGGCGCCAGCTCAAGCCCCTGGGACGGCAGGCGGCGGTCGCCCGGCGCGCGGCCGTGATCCAGGCGGACCTGCGCGACGCGCGGCTGCGGCTGCTCGCCGACGACCTGGTCGTACTGCGGCGCGCCCTCGACGCCGAGATCGCGGACGAGGCGGCGCTCAAGGAGCGCAAGGAGGCCGCCGAGGCCCAGCTCGCGGGCGCCGTGCGGCGCGAGGCGGAGCTGGAGGAGGCGGTACGGGAGCTCGTGCCGCGGCTGCAGCGGGCGCAGCAGACCTGGTACGAGCTGTCGCAGCTCGCCGAACGCGTCCGGGGGACCGCCTCCTTGGCGGACGCGCGGGTCAAGAGCGCCTCGGCGCCGGCCGAGGAGGAACGGCGCGGCCGCGACCCCGAGGAGTTGGAGCGGGAGGCCGCACGGATCCGCGAGCAGGAGGCGGAACTGACGGCGGCTCTGGAAGCGGCCTCGCGGGCGCTGGAGGACACGGCCGAGCACCGGGCGGAGCTGGAGCGGGCGCTGGCCGAGGAGGAACGCCGACTGCGGGACGCCGCGCGGGCCGTCGCCGACCGGCGCGAGGGACTGGCCCGGCTGACCGGGCGGCTGGGCGCGGCCCGCTCCCGTGCGGGAGCGGCGCAGGCCGAGATCGACCGGCTCGTCGCGGCGAGGGACGCGGCGCAGACCCGGGCCGCCGCCGCGCAGGAAGAGTACGAGGCGCTGGCCGAGGAGGTCGGCGGGCTCGACGACCCGTCGGCCGACACGGACCACGAGAGCGCACGGGAGGGGCTGGCGCGGGCGGAGGCGGAACTGTCCGCTGCCCGGGAGGAGCTGTCCGGGGCGGAACGCTCCCGGGCGGCCGTCTCGGCGCGCCGGGACGCCCTGGCGCTGGGACTGCGCCGCAAGGACGGTACGGGCGCACTGCTCGCGGCGCGGGAGCGGCTGGCGGGGCTGCTGGGACCAGCGGCGCAGCGGCTGTCGGTGACCCCGGGCTATGAGGTCGCCGTCGCCGCCGCACTGGGCTCGGCCGCGGACGCGCTGGCGGTGGCCTCACCGGGCGCGGCGGCCGAGGCGATCCGCCACCTCCGCGAGGCGGACGCGGGCCGCGCCACCCTGCTGATCGCCCCGGTGGCACCCGCCTTCCCGGGCCAGGCCGCGGCCGGACCCGCGGCCGAAGCTGCTGACAGGGCCGGCGGAGCGGGATCCGGGGGCGGGGTCCCCCACCCGGCACCCTCCCGGGACGGAGATCTGCCCTCCCACGCACGCGCACCGCAGCTGCCGGCGAACGTGGGTGCGTCCGCCCCGGCATCGGCATCGACTCCGGAGCAGCTCGAGGGCGGCGGACCGGCAAGCGCCCCCGTCTCCGCCGCGGGGCTGGTCGGCGGGGACGCGCAGGTGCGGCGGGCCGTGGAGTGGGTGCTGCGGGACCACGTCGTGGTCGGGACCCTCGACGAGGCCGAGGCGCTGGTCGCGGAGCGGCCCGACGCGGTGGCCGTGACCCTCGACGGCGATGTGCTCGGGACGCACCTCGCGCACGGCGGCTCCGCCGGGGCGCCCAGCCTGATCGAAGTGCAGGCGGCCGTCGACGAGGCCGCGGGCGAGCTGACCCGGTTGGGCGTGCGGTGTGAGGAGCTCACCGAGGCCCGGGCGGCCGCCCACACGCGCCGCCAGGACGCGGTCGCCCTGGTGGACGAGCTCGCCGAGCGGCGGCGCGCCGCGGAAGCGGCCCGGGCCGGGGTGGCCCAGCAGCTCGGGCGGCTCGCCGGGCAGGCGAAGGGCGCCGCGGGCGAGGCCGAACGCAGCGCCGCCGCCGCGGCCCGGGCCCAGGACGCCCTGGAGCAGGCTCTGGCCGAGGTGGAGGAGTGCGCGGAGCAGCTCGCGACCGCCGAGGAGGTGCCGGTGGACGAGGAGCCGGACGGTTCCGGGCGGGACCGGCTCGCGGCCGACGGCGCCAATGCCCGGCAGACCGAGATGGAGGCCCGGCTGCAGCTGAGGACCCTTGAAGAGCGGGTCAAGGGGCTGGCCGGACGGGCGGATTCGCTCGACCGGGCGGCCCGTTCGGAACGCGAGACCCGGACCCGCGCCGAGCGGCGCCGGGCCCGGCTGCGCCACGAGGCGGAGGTGGCCCGCGCGGTGGCCGACGGGTCCCGGCAGCTCCTCGCGCACGTGGAGGTGTCGCTCGGCAGGGCCGATGAGGAGCGGGTGGCGGCCGAACGGGCGAAGGGACTCGCCGAGCGGGAGCTCGGCGAGGCGCGCAACCGCGGCCGGGAGCTGAAGGGGGAGCTGGACAAGCTCACCGACTCGGTCCACCGCGGCGAGGTGCTCGGGGCCGAGCAGCGGCTGCGCATCGAGGCGCTGGAAGCCAAGTCGCTGGAGGAGTACGGCATGGCCGCCGCCGGGCTGGTCGCGGAGTACGGCCCCGACCAGCCGGTTCCCCCGTCCCCGGCCGCCGAGGGCGAGGTGCTGCCGGAGGACCCACAGGATCCGCGCAACCGGCCCGGGCCCTTCGTGCGGGCGCAACAGGAGAAGCGGCTCAAGGCCGCCGAGCGCGCCTACCAGCAGCTCGGCAAGGTCAACCCGCTCGCGCTGGAGGAGTTCGCGGCGTTGGAGGAGCGCCACCAGTTCCTCAGCGAGCAGCTGGAGGATCTCCGTAAGACGAGGGCCGATCTCCTTCAAGTCGTGAAGGAGGTCGACCAGCGCGTCGAGCAGGTCTTCACCGAGGCCTACCGGGATACGGCCCGGGAGTTCGAGGGGGTGTTCTCGCGCCTGTTCCCCGGCGGCGAGGGCCGACTGATCCTCACCGACCCCGACAACATGCTCACCACCGGCATCGACGTCGAGGCCCGTCCGCCGGGCAAGAAGGTCAAGCGGCTGTCGCTGCTCTCGGGCGGCGAGCGCTCGCTGACCGCCGTGGCCCTGCTGGTGTCCATCTTCAAGGCGCGCCCCAGCCCGTTCTACGTGATGGACGAGGTCGAGGCCGCGCTCGACGACACCAATCTGCAGCGGCTCATCCGGATCATGGAGGAGCTGCAGGAGAGCTCCCAGCTGATCGTCATCACCCACCAGAAGCGGACGATGGAGGTCGCGGACGCGCTCTACGGCGTCTCGATGCAGGGGGACGGGGTCTCCAAGGTCATCAGCCAGCGGCTGCGTTGAGACCCGCACTTTCAAGAAGTGAATTCAATGGCGGCAATCTCCCGGACATGTGAGTTTCACGCCAAGTATTGACTTCAGAAGCTGAACGCATAGGCTCACTCCGCTGTCTCCCGGCTTCGAGTGGTGCCCGATCTTGAACTGTGCGCCACTGTGAGGACGGACAAAAAACCCACGGAGCACACCTTGACCAGCAGCACATCGCGGGCCTCGGCGCCGGGCGGCGGATCCTCGCCCCAGCCCGAGCACCTCGGCCACGTCATCTTCATCGCCGCGGCCGCGGCGATGGGCGGCTTCCTCTTCGGGTACGACAGTTCCGTCATCAACGGCGCGGTCGTCGCCATCCGCGACCGCTTCGACGTCGGCTCGGCCGCGCTCGCCCAGGTGATCGCTGCGGCGCTGATCGGCTGCGCCATCGGAGCCGCCACCGCGGGCCGCCTCGCCGACCGGATCGGCCGTATCCGCTGCATGCAGATCGCGTCCGTCCTGTTCACCGCGAGCGCCATCGGTTCGGCCCTCCCGTTCGCCCTCTGGGACCTCGCCATGTGGCGGGTGATCGGCGGCTTCGGCATCGGCATGGCCTCCGTCATCGGCCCCGCCTACATCGCCGAGGTCTCCCCGCCCGCCTACCGCGGCCGGCTCGCCTCCTTCCAGCAGGCGGCCATCGTCATCGGCATCGCCGTCTCGCAGCTGGTCAACTGGGCGATCCTTAACCTCGCGGGCGGTGACCAGCGCGGTGAAATCGGCGGACTCGAGGCCTGGCAGTGGATGCTCGGCGTGATGGTCGTGCCGGCCGTGCTCTACGGCCTGCTGTCCTTCGTCATCCCGGAGTCCCCGCGCTTCCTCGTATCGGTCGGCCGCACGGAGAAGGCCAAGGAGGTCCTGCGCGAGGTCGAGGGCTCCGGCATCGACGCCGACGCCCGCATCCGCGAGATCGACCACTCCATGCGCTCCGAGGTGAAGTCCACCTTCAAGGACCTGCTCGGCGGCCGCTTCGGATTCCTGCCCATCGTCTGGGTCGGCATCGGCCTCTCCGTCTTCCAGCAGCTGGTCGGCATCAATGTGATCTTCTACTACAGCTCCTCGCTGTGGCAGTCGGTCGGCATCGACGCGAGCTCCTCGTTCCTGTACTCGTTCGAGACCTCGGTCGTGAACATCATCGGTACGGTCATCGCGATGATCTTCGTGGACCGGCTCGGCCGCAAGCCGCTCGCCCTCATCGGCTCCGTGGGCATGGCACTGTCGCTGGGGACGGCGGCCTGGGCGTTCTCGTACAAGTCCGGGGTCGGCGACGACATCACGCTGCCGCACGCGCAGGGCATCACCGCCCTGGTCGCGGCCAACCTCTTCGTCCTCTTCTTCGCCCTCTCCTGGGGCGTGGTGGTCTGGGTGCTGCTGGGCGAGATGTTCCCCGGCCGCATCCGCGCCGCCGCCCTCGGTGTGGCCGCGGCGGCCCAGTGGATCGCCAACTGGGCCATCACCGTCACGTTCCCGTCGCTCTCGGACTGGAACCTCTCGGGCGCCTACATGATCTACACGTTCTTCGCTCTGCTCTCGATCCCGTTCATCCTCAAGTGGGTGCCGGAGACCAAGGGCAAGGCGCTGGAGGAGATGGGGTAACCACCCCCGCCAACGCCCCTTCTCCTCGATGCTGCCCCGGCTCAGTCCTTGAGCCGGGGCAGTACCTGTTCGCAGAGCAGGTGCAGGCTCCGCCAGCCCTCGTCCAGCGGCATCCCGCCGCACAGCGGGTGCAGGACCAGGTTCCCCGCCTCGCCCGCGGCCCGGCCGTACGCGACCGCCTCGTCCGGGGTGAGGACGCGGTACACGCCCTCCGCGCGCAGCTCCGCCACCGAGCGCGCGGTCGACCGTACGGCGCTGCGGATGTCCTTGGACTGCCAGGACGCGTACGTGCCCGCCTCGTGCAGGAAGCGCCCGCCGTGCTCCGCCCAGACCCGGTCCGGGTCCTCCGCGACGTGCAGCAGCGGGGTCTCGGCCGCCGGCATCATGCAGAAGCCCTCCGTGCCGTACTCCGCCAGCCGCGCGGTGTAGTACGCCGCGAGCTCCGGCAGGTGCGCGCTGGGGAAGAAGGGCAGCCCCAGTCGGGCGGCGCGGCGGGCCGCGGCCTCGGAGCTGCCGCCGACCAGCAGCAGCGGGTGCGGCCGGGTGAACGGTGTCGGGGTGACCCGTACCGTACGGCCGCGGAACTCGAAGGGCTCGCCGGTCCACGCCTTCAGCAGGGTCTCCAGCAGCTCGTCCTGGAGCCGGCCGCGCCGGCCCCACTCCACGCCGTGCTGCTCGTACTCCTCGGGCCGGTAGCCGATGCCCGCCACCGTCACCAGGCGGCCGCCGCTCAGGAGGTCGAGGACGGCGATGTCCTCGGCGACCTTCAGCGGGTCGTACAGCGGGCCGATGATCGCCGAGACGGTGACCGCGATCCGGCGCGTCGCGCCGAAGACCGCGCCCGCGAAGGCGAAGGGGGAGGGCAGCCAGTTGTTGTCGGTGCCGTGGTGCTCCTCGGTCTGGACGGTGTCGATCCCGCGGTCGTCCGCGTACCGGGCCATCTCCAGCGCCGCCTTGTAGCGGGCGGAGAGCGACTCGGGGGTGCCGTTCGGGTCGACGAGATTGAACCGGGCCACGGTGATGGGCATGGATGAGTCCCCCTTCGCCGGATGTGGGTGGGCGGGCGAAGGGGGACGTTAGCTGACGTGGCGTCAGTTGGACAGGGATCCGGCGGGCTCGTGCTCCCCGGCCGCGGCCGGCTCCACCGCCTCCACCGGCTCCACCGGCGTCGTGCGCGGCAGTACGGCGTACAGCGCGGCCGAGGTGAGGATGCCCGCCGCCCAGCCCAGGCCGTTCTCTCCGATCCAGGTGGAGGCGAGCGGTCCGGCGAACCAGTCCACCTTGGTGAACAGCAGGCCCACGACGAGGGCGAGGGCCCAGGCGGTCATCGCCTGCCAGGCGAAGCCGCCCTTGTACCAGTAGGCGCTGGTCCGCGTGGTGTCCAGCAGCGCGGGGCCGTCGTAGGTCGTGCGGTGCAGCATGTCCACGCCGAAGACGCCGATCCAGGCGGAGAACGCCACGGCCAGCAGGGTCAGGAAGGAGATGAACGAGCCGAAGAAGCTGGTGGCGACCACCATCAGCAGGAACCCGAAGACCAGGCTGATGATCGCATTGACGCTGACGGCCGCGGCCCGCGGGACCTTGATGCCCAGGGTCTGCGCGGTGAACCCGGCCGAGTACATCGACATCGAGTTGATCAGCAGCATGCCGACGAGTGCGATGAGCAGGTACGGGACCGCGATCCAGGTCGGGAGCAGCTCGCCGATGAAGGACACCGGATCCTGGGCCGTGGCCAGGTCCGGAGTCCCGACGGCCATCACCGCGCCCATCAGGACCATCGGGAGCACGACCACGCCGGCGCCGCCGATCGTCGCGCCGACCATGCCCTTGGAGGAGGCGGTGCGCGGCAGGTAGCGGGTGAAGTCGGGTCCCGAGGGCACCCAGCTGATGCCGCCGGCCGCGATCGTACCGATGCCGGCGATCATCATCGCGCTGGAGCCGGCCGGCTTGTCGAAGACGGCGGACCAGTCGGTGGTGAAGACCAGGTACCCGAGGACGAGCACGCTGAACGCGCCGAAGAGGTACGTCGACCACGTGGAGCAGACGCGCAGGGCGTTGATGCCGAGGCCCGAGACCACGAAGGTGCAGCCCACGAAGAACAGCAGGGTGACGACGATGAGCGGGGTGCTGCTGCGGACCCCGAACAGCAGGTCGAGCACGGTCAGTACGGCATAGGCGCCGCTGACCGCGTTGATGGTCTCCCAGCCCCAGCGGGCCACCCAGATCAGGGCGCCCGGGAAGAGGTTGCCGCGCTGCCCGAACACCGCCCGCGACAGGGCCATGCCGGGGGCGCCGCCGCGCTTGCCCGCGATGGATATCAGGCCGACGATCCCGTACGAGAGGACCGGTGCGGCGACCGCGACGACGAGCACCTGCCAGATGTTGAGCTTGTTGAAGATCACCAAACCCGCGCCCATGGTCAGCAGCAGCACGCTGATGTTGGCGGCGACCCAGGTGGGTACGAGCTCGCGGACCCGGCCGCCGCGCTCGCTGTCCGGGACGGGTTCCAGACCGCGGGTCTCGATCGCGGTTTCGGCTGCGCCGTCGGCGGGCTCGGCAGGCATGCGATTGCTCCGTTGGGGAGGTTATGAGGGGAAGTCGTTCATCATCATGGATTTGCTGCTAAAACCACAAACCACGGCTTACGTCCCGGTCCGCGCGCGCAGGTTCCCGGCTCCGGGGTGGCCGTGTCCGATACTGGTGGGGTTATGGACATCCTCATCCTTGCTGTAGTCATCGCCCTGGTTGCGGTCGGTGTGATCAGCGGGCTCGTGGTCAGCAGCCGCAAGAAGAAGCAGCTGCCGCCGCCGGCACCGCCGAGCACGCCGACCATCACTGCCCCGCCTGCCGAGCCGCAGGTGGGGGAGGACGCCGTAGAGACGGCGGAAGAGCCGCGCCGCACGATCGAGGAGGTCGGACTCCCGGAGGCCGCAGCTCCGGCCCCGGCACCGGTAGCCGAACCCGTGCCCGCGGCCCCGGCCGCGCCCGAGATCGAGGTGCCCGCGCCCACCGCCGGCCGCCTGATCCGGCTGCGCGCCCGCCTGGCCCGGTCGCAGAACTCCCTCGGCAAGGGGCTGCTCACGCTGCTCTCCCGGGAGCACCTCGACGAGGACACCTGGGAGGAGATCGAGGAGACCCTCCTCGTCGCCGACGTCGGTGTCGTGCCGACCCAGGAGCTCGTGGACCGGCTCCGCGAGCGGGTCAAGGTGCTCGGCACCCGAACCCCGGCGGACCTGCGCGCCCTGCTCAAGGAGGAGCTGCTGACCTTGGTCGGCACCGACTTCGACCGCGTCGTGAAGACGGAGAGCGGCGAGGACACCCCGGGCGTGATCATGGTCGTCGGTGTCAACGGCACCGGCAAGACCACCACCACCGGCAAGCTGGCCCGGGTGCTCGTCGCCGACGGCCGCAGCGTGGTGCTCGGCGCGGCCGACACCTTCCGCGCCGCCGCCGCCGACCAGCTGCAGACCTGGGGCGAGCGCGTCGGCGCCCGTACCGTGCGCGGCCCCGAGGGCGGTGACCCGGCCTCGATCGCCTACGACGCGGTCAAGGAGGGCATCGCCGAGGGCGCCGACGTGGTGCTCATCGACACCGCGGGCCGTCTGCACACCAAGACCGGCCTGATGGACGAGCTCGGCAAGGTCAAGCGCGTCGTGGAGAAGCACGGTCCGCTGGACGAGATCCTGCTGGTCCTGGACGCCACCACCGGGCAGAACGGCCTGACCCAGGCCCGCGTCTTCGCCGAGGTCGTGGACATCACCGGCATCGTGCTGACCAAGCTCGACGGCACGGCCAAGGGCGGCATCGTCGTCGCCGTCCAGCGCGAACTGGGCGTACCGGTCAAGCTCATCGGCCTCGGCGAGGGTCCGGACGACCTGGCGCCCTTCGAGCCGGAGGCGTTCGTGGACGCCCTGATCGGCGACTGACCGCCGTCCCGCACGGACACCGGTGCCCCCGCGTTCCACCGGAACGCGGGGGCACCGTCATGCGTGGCTCCGGTGTGCTTCCGGAGCGCGACTACCGCCGGAAGCGGTGGCAGATGTACGCGAGGGTCCCCAGCAGCAGCCTGGCCTGCGGCGGGCCACCGGCACAGTCGAGCGCGGGCGGCCGCAGCCAGCCGACCTGACCGAGCCCGGCGCGGTCGGAGGGCGGGGCCGTCACGAACGCGCCGTGGCCCAGGGCCCGCAGGTCGAGATCGGCGTCGTCCCAGCCCATCCGGTACAGCAACTGCGGCAGTTCGACAGCCGCTCCCGGGGCCACGAAGAACTGCGCCCGGCCGTCGGCGGTAGCGATGACCGGGCCGAGCGGCAGGCCCATCCGCTCCAGCCGCACCAGCGCGCGCCGCCCGGCCTCCTCGGAGACCTCGATGACGTCGAAGACGCGGCCCACGGGGAGCAGTACGGCGCCCGGGTACTCGCTCCAGGCCTCGGTGACCTCGTCCAGAGTGGCCCCGGCCGGGACCGTGGGGGCGAAGGCCAGGGGATGCGCCCCGGGTTCGGGGCACGTCCTGTCCCCGCAGGAGCAGTCGCGGGCGGGGGCCGCAGCGCGGGCGCCGGGGACCACGTCCCAACCCCACAGCCCGGTGTACTCCGCCACCGCCGTGCACTCCGAGGTACGGCCGCGGCGCCGGGTGCCGGAGCGGAACTCCTTGGTGCTGCGGCTGCCGCCGATCGTGAAGCCCATGCCCATGCCCCCTCCAACGGGTCGGACGTGCCGGTGGTTACGAAGCCGGTGCGACGACCTCGGCGGAACCTCTGCCCGCCGTCCCGCCGCGGGGTGTTCTCCGATGCCACCCGGCGCACTCCTCGCCGCGCGCGCCCCGAGCGCACTCCAGTCCAACGGATCCGCTTTCACCTCGGTGTCAAGTGAATCGCGCCTGGCCGGTGGCTAGTTCATTCGAAGGGGTGGCGAATGGTGGCGTTTCTGGAATCAACCTCGCCGCAGGGGTGATCGTAGGATTACTTTCGGTA
Source organism: Streptomyces sp. NPDC091682 (assembly GCF_044756625.1). NCBI lineage: Bacteria > Bacillati > Actinomycetota > Actinomycetes > Kitasatosporales > Streptomycetaceae > Streptomyces > Streptomyces sp. NPDC091682. Next base: position 332,701 of record NZ_JBIVTH010000006.1, read on the forward strand.
CGCGAAACCGAAGGCGACCCATCCGTGGGTATGCCGAAGGCAATATGTGAAGGACCTGTGAAGGTCCATGGTGGCGCCCGGCGTCCCGGCCAAGGTTTCGTGTGGAAGATGCTGAGCGGATGGGGGCGTTCCAGTGAGCGGCAACGGCGCAAGCGGAACGATCGAGGATGCTGCTGCGCGCAACGAACAGCTGACCTCGTGGTTCGTCCGCAGCGGCTGGTCCAAGGGCGAACTCGCCCGGCAAGTCAACCGCCGGGCGCGCCAGATGGGTGCCCACCACATCAGCACGGACACCTCCCGGGTGCGTCGCTGGCTCGACGGCGAACAGCCGCGCGAACCCGTCCCGCGCATCCTGTCCGAGCTGTTCTCCGAGCGCTTCGGCTCCGTCGTCGCCATCGAGCAGCTCGGCCTGCGCACCGCCCACCAGACCCCCTCCGTCTCCGGGGTCGACCTGCCCTGGGCCGGCCCGCAGACCGTCGAACTGCTCGGCGAGTTCTCCCGCAGCGACCTGATGCTGGCGCGCCGCGGCTTCCTCGGGACCTCGCTCGCCCTCTCCGCCGGCCCCGCCCTCATCGAGCCCATGCAGCGCTGGCTCGTCCCGGCACCGGCCGCCGACCCGGGCCCGCGCGGGGCGGGGCCGACGGGCGCCCTCGGCGGCCACCGCCCGCCCCGGCTCTCCGCACCGGAACTCGACCTCCTCGACGCCACCACCGTCATGTTCCGCCAGTGGGACGCCCAGTGCGGCGGCGGACTCCGCCGCAAGGCCGTCGTGGGCCAGCTCCACGAGGTCACCGACCTGCTCCAGGAGAACCACCCCGCCCCGGTCATGAAGCGGCTCTTCAAGGTCGCCGCCGAACTGGCCGAACTGGCCGGCTGGATGAGCTACGACATCGGTCTGCACCCCACCGCGCAGAAGTACTTCGTGCTCGCCCTGCACGCCGCCAAGGAGGGCGGCGACAAGCCGCTCGGCTCGTACATCCTCTCCAGCATGAGCCGCCAGATGATCCACCTGGGCCGCCCCGAGGACGCCCTGGAACTCATCCACCTCGCGCAGTACGGCAGCCGCGACTGCGCCGGCCCGCGCACCCAGGCCATGCTGTATGCGATGGAGGCCCGCGCGTACGCCAACATGGGTCAGCCCAGCCGCTGCAAGCGGGCCGTGCGGATGGCCGAGGACACCTTCTCCGACGTCGGCTTCGCGGGCGAGCCCGAACCCGACTGGATCCGCTTCTTCTCCCAGGCCGAGCTGTACGGCGAGAACTCCCACTCGTACCGGGACCTGGCCTATGTGGCCGGGCGCAGCCCCATGTACGCCTCCCTCGCCGAGCCCGTCATGGAACGGGCCGTCGAACTCTTCGAGAAGGACGAGGTGCACCAGCGCTCCTACGCCCTCAACCTCATCGGCATGGCCACCGTCCACCTGCTCCAGCGCGAGCCCGAGCAGGCCGTGGCCCTCGTCGACCGGGCCCTCGACGTGGCGGGAAAGGTGCGGTCCGAACGGGTGAACACCCGCCTGCGCAAGACCGTAGACACCGCCGCCCGTGAGTACGGCGACGTCGCCGAGGTGGTCCGGCTCACCGACCACCTCGCTTCCCGGCTCCCCGAAGCCGCGGAGGCCGTCTGACGGCCCGCGCGGCCACCCCCGAGGCCCCGGCCGCGGCAGTCACCCCGTGAAGCCCGATCAGGCTCCCCCAGCCAGGACATCCGGGTACTGCCGCGGCCGGCTTTCGTGATCCACCTGTTCATTGACGCGTAACACGCCCGCCCTCTTCGTCACGGGCGCGAAACACCGAGCGGCGCCGCCGGAAACCGGCCTGCGCGAATCTCGGGGTCATTAACCGGCCAGCCTCCCCAGCCCGGCCGGACACCCCTTTTACGCCGCTCAGGTTTTCACGATCGCCCGCACGCGAACGTACCGACGACGAGGAGACGCCGATGGCATCAGCCATCACGACCCTCGCAGCAGACGCCCCGACGCTGTCTGCCGCGAACACCGGGTTCATGCTCATCTGCTCCGCCCTGGTCATGCTGATGACCCCGGGACTCGCCTTCTTCTACGGAGGCATGGTCCGCGTCAAGAGCAGCCTCAACATGCTGATGATGAGCTTCATCAGCCTCGGGATCGTCACGATCCTGTGGGTCCTCTACGGCTTCAGCCTCGCCTTCGGCACCGACTCCGGCTCCCTCATCGGCTGGAACTCCGACTACGTCGGCCTCAGCGGCATCGGGATCACCGAGCTGTGGGACGGCTACACGATCCCGGTCTACGTCTTCGCCGTCTTCCAGCTGATGTTCGCCATCATCACCCCCGCCCTGATCAGCGGTGCCCTGGCCGACCGAGTGAAGTTCGGCGCCTGGGTCCTGTTCACCGCCCTGTGGGTCACCGTCGTCTACTTCCCCGTCGCCCACTGGGTCTGGGGCGCCGGCGGCTGGCTCTTCGAGCTCGGCGTCATCGACTTCGCGGGCGGCACCGCCGTCCACATCAACGCCGGCGCCGCCGCCCTCGGCGTGATCCTCGTCATCGGCAAGCGCGTCGGCTTCAAGAAGGACCCGATGCGCCCGCACAGCCTCCCCCTCGTGATGCTCGGCGCCGGCCTCCTGTGGTTCGGCTGGTTCGGCTTCAACGCGGGCTCCTGGCTCGGCAACGACGACGGCGTCGGCGCGGTCATGTTCGTCAACACCCAGGTCGCCACCGCCGCCGCCATGCTCGCCTGGCTCGGCTACGAGAAGCTGCGCCACGGCTCCTTCACCACCCTGGGCGCCGCCTCCGGCGCGGTCGCCGGCCTCGTCGCCATCACCCCCTCGGGCGGTGCGGTCAGCCCGCTCGGCGCGATCGCCATCGGTGTCATCGCCGGTCTGCTCTGCGCCATGGCCGTCGGCCTCAAGTACAAGTTCGGCTACGACGACTCGCTCGACGTGATCGGCGTCCACCTCGTCGGCGGCGTGGTCGGCTCCCTGCTCGTCGGCCTCTTCGCCACCGGCGGGGTCCAGTCCGACGTGGCCGGCCTCTTCTACGGCGGCGGTCTGGAACAGCTCGGCAAGCAGGCCGTCGGAGTCTTCGCCGTCCTCGCCTACTCTCTGGTGGCATCGGCGCTCCTCGCCCTCCTCCTCGACAAGACGATCGGGATGCGGGTGTCCGAGGACGACGAGGTCGCCGGTATCGACCAGGTCGAGCACGCCGAGACGGCCTACGACTTCAGCGGAGCCGGCGGCGGAGCCGCCTCGCGGACCCCCATCGCACCCGCCCCCTCCGCCGCGAGCAAGAAGGTTGACGCATGAAGCTGATCACCGCGATCGTCAAGCCGCACAAGCTGGACGAGATCAAGGAAGCCCTCCAGGCCTTCGGAGTGCAGGGACTGACCGTCACCGAGGCCAGCGGCTACGGCCGCCAGCGCGGCCACACCGAGGTCTACCGCGGCGCCGAGTACCAGGTCGACCTCGTCCCCAAGATCCGCATCGAGGTACTGGTCGACGACTCCGACGCCGAGGAACTGATCCGGGTGATCGTCAGCGCGGCGGCCACCGGAAAGATCGGTGACGGCAAGGTGTGGAGCGTCCCCGTGGACTCGGTCGTACGGGTCCGCACCGGCGAGCGCGGCGCTGACGCGCTCTAGGTGACGGGAGCTCCCGGGTGACGAGCGTCGAAGAGAACACGGACCACACGGCCGACCCGGGAGCCAGCGGATACGCCGCGGCCCGGCTGCGACTCCTCCAGGAGGAGTCGCAGTCCGGGCCTTCGCGCCGTTCCGCCCTGGCCGGGCTGACCGACGCATGGCTGAACGACCTGTTCACGACCGCCGTACGGGAGACGGGGGTCCGCGGCGCCACGCTGGTGGCCGTCGGCGGCTACGGGCGCGCCGAACTCTCCCCGCGCAGCGACCTCGACCTGGTGCTGCTGCACGACGGCAAGACCGATCCGCGGGCACTGGGCGCGCTGGCCGACCGCCTCTGGTACCCGGTCTGGGACCTCGGCCTCGCCCTCGACCACTCGGTACGGACCCCCGGCGAGGCCCGCCGGACCGCGGCCGAGGACCTCAAGGTGCACCTCGGCCTACTGGACGCCCGCACCGTCGCCGGCGACGCCGGACTCCTCGCCGGCCTGCGCACCTCCGTACTGGCCGACTGGCGCAACCAGGCGGCCACGAGGCTCCCGGAACTGCACTCCCTGTGCCGCGAGCGGGCCGAGCGGGCCGGGGAACTGCGCTTCCTGCTCGAACCCGACCTCAAGGAGGCCCGCGGCGGCCTGCGCGACGCCACCGCGTTGCGGGCGGTCGCCGCGTCCTGGCTGGCCGACGCCCCGCGCGAGGGCCTCGCCGAGGCCCGGCGGCGGCTCCTGGACGCCCGGGACGCCCTGCACCTGGTCACCGGCCGGGCCACCGACCGGCTCTCCCTCCAGGAACAGGACCAGGTCGCGGCCCGGCTCGGACTCCTCGACGCGGACGCGCTGCTGCGCGAGGTGTACGAGGCCGCGCGCGTCGTCGCCTACGCCGGTGACGTGACCTGGCGGGAGGTCGGGCGCGTTCTGCGGGCGCGCGCCGCCCGCCCCAGGCTGCGCGGACTGCTCGGCACCCGCGGGGACCGGGCCGCCGCGCGGGCACCCCTGGCCGAAGGCGTGGTGGAGTCCGACGGCGAGGCCGTACTGGCCCTGGCCGCGCGCCCCGACCGCGATCCCGTACTCGCCCTGCGGTTCGCCGCGGCCGCCGCGCAGGCGGGCCTGCCCGTCTCCCTGCACGCCGTACGCAGGCTCGCGGCGCAGGGGAAACCGCTGCCGGTGCCCTGGCCGGCCGAGGCCCGCGAGCAGCTGCTGACCCTGCTGGGGGCGGGGGAGCCGATGGTGGCCGTGTGGGAGGCCCTGGAAGCCGAGGGCCTGATCAGCCGGTTGCTCCCGGACTGGGAGCGGGTGCGCTGCCGCCCCCAGCGCAATCCCGTCCACACCTGGACGGTGGACCGGCACCTGATCGAGACGGCGGTGCGGGCTTCCTCCCTCACCCGCCGGGTCGGCCGCCCCGACCTGCTGCTGATGGCCGCGCTCCTGCACGACATCGGCAAGGGCTGGCCGGGAGACCACTCGGTGGCCGGCGAGACCATCGCCCGCGACGTCGCCGCCCGCGTCGGCTTCGACCCGCACGACGTCGCCGTGCTCGGGGCGCTCGTACGCCACCACCTGCTGCTGATCGACACCGCCACCCGGCGCGACCTGGACGACCCGGCCACGGTCCGCGCGGTCGCCGACGCCGTCGGCTCGGTGGGCACGCTGGAAATACTGCACGCCCTGACCGAGGCGGACGCCCTGGCCACCGGGCCGGCGGCGTGGAGCGCGTGGCGGGGATCGCTCGTGGCGGACCTCGTCGCGCGGGTCGCCGCCGTACTGCGCGGCACGGCCCCGGCGGCCGGAGAACCGGAGATCCCGAGCACCGAACAGGAACGCCTGGCGATGGAGGCCCTGCGCACCGGGGAGCCGGTCCTGGCGCTCCAGGCCCGCCAGGAGGACGACGCGGTCGGCGTGGACCTCGTCGTCGCCGTCCCCGACCAGCCGGGGGTCCTCCCGGCGGTGGCCGGGGTCCTGGCCCTGCACCGGCTCACGGTACGGGCGGCCGACCTGCGCTCCATGGAGCTCCCGGACCGCCTCGGCGAGGTCCTGGTACTGCGCTGGCGGGTGGCGGCGGAGTACGGCGCGCTGCCGCAGGCCGCCCGGCTCCGTACCGACCTGGTCCGCGCCCTGGACGGTTCGCTGGACGTCCCGGCGAAGCTTGCCGACCGCGAGGCAGCCTATCCGCGCCGGCGCGGGGTGGTCCCGCCGCCGCCCCGGGTCACGGTGGTTCCGGACGTGTCCTCCCTGGCCACGGTCCTGGAGGTGCGCGCGCCGGACGCGGTGGGCCTGCTGCACCGGATCGGCCGGGCGCTGGAGTCCCGGGGGGTTCGGGTCCGCAGCGCGCACGTCTCCACACTGGGCGCGAACGCGGTGGACACGCTGTACGTGACCACCCCCGAGGGCAAACCCCTCGACCCGGCGGAGGCGACGGCCCTGGCCGGCCTGGTGGCGTCGGCCCTGGCGTAGCCGGATGGGGCGCCTCAATCGCCGGCGGGGCTGGAAGATCCAGCCCCGCCGGCGATTGAGGCGCGGGGTCCGGGGCGGAGCACCGGGAAACGGTGAAAGGGCGGGGCGGGGAGAAGCTCCGCGCAGCGGCAGACCCGCACCAGGAGCAGGCAGGTCCCCGGATGGGGGAAGGGCCCGATACCCTGGGGGACGACCACAACGCCCCCGACCCGAGGAATCGCGACCACCGTGTTCGATACGCTCTCCGACCGCTTGGCGAATACCTTCAAGGGCCTGCGCGGCAAAGGCCGGCTGTCCGAGGCTGACATCGACGCAGCGGCCCGGGAAATCCGTATCGCGCTCCTCGAGGCAGATGTCGCCCTGCCCGTCGTCCGCTCGTTCATCGCGAACGTCAAGGAGCGGGCCCGGGGCGAGGAGGTCAGCAAGGCGCTGAATCCCTCTCAGCAGGTGCTCAAGATCGTCAACGACGAGCTCGTCACCATCCTCGGCGGCGAGACCCGGCGGCTGCGCTTCGCCAAGACCGCCCCCACCGTGATCATGCTGGCCGGTCTCCAGGGTGCCGGTAAGACCACCCTCGCCGGAAAGCTCGGCCTCTGGCTGAAGGGGCAGGGCCACGCCCCGCTGCTGGTCGCCTGCGACCTCCAGCGCCCCAACGCCGTCAACCAGCTCTCCGTCGTCGCCGAGCGCGCCGGGGTGGCCGTGTACGCGCCCCAGCCCGGCAACGGCGTCGGCGACCCGGTCCAGGTCGCGAAGGACTCCGTCGAGTACGCGCGGACCAAGCAGTACGACATCGTCATCGTCGACACCGCCGGCCGCCTCGGCATCGACGCCGAGCTGATGCAGCAGGCGGCGGACATCCGTGACGCGGTGACACCGCAAGAGATTCTTTTCGTCGTCGACGCCATGATCGGCCAGGACGCGGTCAACACCGCCGAGGCCTTCCGTGACGGCGTCGGCTTCGACGGCGTCGTGCTCTCCAAGCTCGACGGCGATGCCCGCGGCGGTGCCGCGCTCTCCATCGCGCACGTCACCGGCAAGCAGATCATGTTCGCCTCGAACGGCGAGAAGCTCGACGAGTTCGACGCGTTCCACCCCGACCGCATGGCGGGCCGGATCCTCGACATGGGTGACATGCTCACCCTCATCGAGCAGGCCGAGAAGACCTTCTCGCAGGCCGAGGCCGAGAAGATGGCGGCCAAGCTCGCCAAGGGTCCCAAGGAGTTCACGCTCGACGACTTCCTGGCCCAGATGGAGCAGGTCCGCAAGATGGGCTCCATCTCCAAGCTGCTCGGCATGCTGCCCGGCATGGGGCAGATCAAGGACCAGATCAACAACATCGACGAGCGCGACGTCGACCGCACCGCCGCGATCATCAAGTCGATGACCCCGGCCGAGCGCCACGACCCGACGATCATCAACGGCTCGCGCCGTGCCCGCATCGCCAAGGGCTCCGGCACCGAGGTCAGCGCGGTCAAGTCGCTGGTCGAGCGGTTCTTCGACGCACGCAAGATGATGTCCCGCATGGCCCAGGGCGGCGGCATGCCGGGCATGCCGGGCATGCCCGGGATGGGCGGCGGCCCCGGCCGGCAGAAGAAGCAGGTCAAGCAGGCCAAGGGCAAGCGCAAGAGCGGCAACCCGATGAAGCGCAAGGAAGAGGAGGCCGCAGCCGCGGCCCGCCGCGAGCAGGGCCCGCAGGCGATCGAGCCCGCGGCCGCCGGTAACCCCTTCGGCCTTCCGGCGGGCGGCCAGGACGGCGGGGACTTCGACCTTCCGGACGAGTTCAAGAAGTTCATGAAGTAGCACCCGCGCAGGTGGGTGAGGAGGGCCCCGGCCGTGTTCGCACGGTCGGGGCCCTCCTGCTTCTCCACCGGAGCGGTGGCCCGACATATCCCTTATGGTCGGCCGGGAGGATGGCAGAAGGAGGCGCCCCGTGCCCAGCCCCACCCCCGTACCTCCCCGCGACAGGGCCGACACCCCCTGGCGCTCGGAAGGCGCCCCGCCGAGTCCTCCACCGAAGAAGAAGGGGCTGCCCGGCGGCTGGCGGGGGCTGATCCTCGCGGCCCTGATCGTCTATCTCGTGGCCAACCTCGTGCTGTCCTTCTTCAACGAGGGGGACGAGCCGACGATCTCGTACACCGAGTTCAGCAAGCAGGTCGCCGCGGGCAACGTCGAGAAGATCTACTCCAAGGGCGACGCCATCCAGGGCGAGCTCAAGACGAAGCAGCCGCTGCCCGACGGCGACAAGGGCGACTACACGAAATTCGTCACCCAACGCCCCGCCTTCGCCGACGACGCGCTGTGGGCCGACCTCACCAAGCAGAACGTGACCGTCACGGCTTCCCCGGTCGTCGTGCAGCGCAGCTTCCTCGCCAACCTGCTGCTCTCCCTCGCCCCGATGCTGCTGCTGGTCCTCCTGTGGGTGGTGATCGCCCGCCGGATGGGTTCCGGGATGGGCGGCACGGGCGCGCTGGGCCGCAAGGCCCCGCCCAAGCCGGTCGAGCTGGAGACGGGCGCCCGCCGCACCACCTTCGAGGACGTGGCGGGCATCGACGAGGTCGAGGGGGAGCTCAACGACGTCGTCGACTTCCTCAAGAACCCGCAGGCGTACCGGAAGATGGGCGCACGGATGCCCGGCGGAGTCCTGCTCTCCGGCCCGCCCGGCACCGGCAAGACCCTGCTGGCGCGCGCGGTCGCGGGCGAGGCCGGGGTGCCCTTCTTCTCCGCCTCCGCCTCCGAGTTCATCGAAATGATCGTCGGGGTCGGCGCCTCCCGGGTGCGCGAACTGTTCACCGAGGCGCGCAAGGTGGCCCCCGCGATCATCTTCATCGACGAGATCGACACCATCGGACGGGCCCGCGGCGGCGGCAGTGCCATGGGCGGCCACGACGAACGCGAACAGACCCTCAACCAGATCCTCACCGAGATGGACGGCTTCTCCGGCTCGGAGGGCGTGATCGTCCTCGCGGCCACCAACCGCGCGGACGTGCTCGACCCCGCCCTCACCCGCCCCGGCCGCTTCGACCGCATGGTGGTCGTCTCCCCGCCCGACCGGGCCGGCCGCGAGGCCATCCTGCGCATCCACACCCGGGACATCCCGCTCGCCGAGGGCGTCGACCTGGCACACGTGGCCCGCACCACCCCCGGGATGACCGGAGCGGACCTGGCCAACCTGGCCAACGAGGCCGCACTGCTGGCCGTCAAGCGCCAGCAGACCCAGGTCACCCGGGCGGACCTGTCGGACGCCCTGGAGAAGGTCCAGCTCGGCGCCGAGAGGCCGCTGGTCATGCCGGAGGAGGAACGCCGCCGCACCGCCTACCACGAGAGCGGCCACGCCCTGCTGGGCATGCTCCAGCCGGGCGCCGACCCGGTCCGCAAGATCACGATCGTGCCCCGCGGCCGCGCGTTGGGCGTCACCCTCTCGACCCCGGACGCGGACCGGTACGCCTACACCGAGCCGTACCTGCGCGGCCGCATCATCGGCGCGCTCGGCGGCATGGCGGCCGAGCACGTCGTCTACGAGGTCATCACCACCGGCGCCGAGAACGACCTGGAGCAGGTCACCAACATCGTCCGCGGCATGGTCGGCCGCTGGGGCATGAGCGAGCGGATCGGCCGCCTCACCGCGATCCCCTCCGACGGGCAGAGCCCCTACGGACTCTCGGCCGCCCCCGCCACCCTCGACGCTGTCGACCACGAGATGCGGCGCATCGTGGACGAGTGCTACCTGGAGGCCTGCCGCCTGCTGCGCGACCACCGGCCACAGCTGGACGCCCTGGCCGAGGCCCTCCTCGCCAGCGAGACCCTGGACGAACCGGCCGCCTACGCCGCCGCGGGCATCACGCGGCTGACGAAGGGGCACGGCACCGACTGAGGAGCGCCGTCAGTCCACCCGGGCGATCACGTACCGGAAGATGTTCGGCAGCCACACGGCGCCGTCGGACCGCTCGAACGGGTGAAGCGCCTCCGCGAGTTCCTTCTCCGCCAGCACGGGATCGGCCGCGCCGTCGGCATCGTCGGTGGCGTCGTAGAGCCCGGTCGACAGCAGTCCGCGCACCGCGCTGTCCACGTCCGCGTACCCGAACGGGCAGAACACCCGCCCGGAACCGTCCGGTCTCAGCCCGGCCCGCTCCACCAGCGCGTCCAGGTCCCGCGGCGCGGGCCCGCCGCCGAGGACCGAGGGCACGGTGCAGCGCTCCGCGGGCCCCCAGTCGGCCAGGACCACCGCCCCGCCGCGGCGGACCGCGGGCAGGGCCGCGGCCAGGGCTGCGGGAGCCGGGGAGAAGGCGAGCAGGGCGTCGTACGGGCGGGGCGGGGCCGGCGGTTCCGGCGGAGCCGCCAGGACCTCCAGCAGCCGCTCGCGGGCCAGCGCCCGCCGGGCCGGATCCGCCTCCACGCCGGTGGCCACGGCTCCCCGCCCGGCCGCCAGCAACAGGGGCAGCCCGGCCCCGCAGTCCAGGTCGAGCAGCCGGTCGCCCGGCCCGACCTCCAGTCGGTCGTAGACCGCCTCGTACAGCGGTACGAGCATCCGTTCCTGGATCTCCGCCCAGTCCCGGGCGACGAGCGTGGCCGTCGGTGTCATCGAAAGAGCGCTCCTGATTCCGTCTCGCCCCCTTGCCCCCGTTGCCAGAGAACTCCCCATTCGCCCCCGCGTCCAGAGGAGCGCGGCACCCGATTCACGCATCGTGTGCCGGGCGCCGTACGATTCGCGGCATGGCAAAGGCACCCGTTCTCACCCCGCAGGCGGAGGATTTCCCCCGCTGGTACCAGGATCTGATCAACAAGGCCGAGCTGGCCGACAACGGTCCGGTCCGAGGCACCATGGTCATCCGACCGTACGGCTACGGCCTGTGGGAGCGGATGCAGCAGGAAATGGACGCGCGCATCAAGGACGCGGGCGCCCAGAACGCGTACTTCCCGCTCTTCATCCCGCAGTCGTACCTGACGAAGGAAGCCGAGCACGTCGAGGGCTTCGCCCCCGAGCTCGCGGTCGTCACGCACGGCGGCGGCAAGGAACTGGAAGAGCCGGTCGTCGTCCGGCCCACGTCCGAGACGATCATCAACGACTACTTCTCCAAGTGGGTCCAGAGCTACCGCGACCTGCCCCTGCTGATCAACCAGTGGGCCAACGTGGTCCGCTGGGAGATGCGCCCGCGCGTGTTCCTCCGTACGAGCGAGTTCCTCTGGCAGGAGGGCCACACCGCCCACGCCACGTACGAGGACGCCCGCGACTACGCGGCCCGCATCCACACGGACGTCTACGGCGACTTCATGACGAACGTGCTCGGCATCGACGTCGTGCTCGGCCGCAAGACCGCCAAGGAGCGCTTCGCCGGCGCCATCAACACCCTCACCCTCGAGGGCATGATGGGCGACGGCAAGGCCCTGCAGCTGGGCACGAGCCACGAGCTCGGCACCAACTTCGCCAAGGCCTTCAACACCCAGTACCTGTCGAAGGAAGGCAAGCAGGAGCTCGTCTGGCAGACCTCGTGGGGCGTCTCGACCCGCATGGTCGGCGGCCTGATCATGTCCCACGGCGACGACAACGGCCTGCGGGTCCCGCCGCGCCTCGCGCACGTCCAGGTCGTCGTCATGGCGATCAAGGGCGACGAGGCCGTGGCCAAGGTCCGTGAGTTGGGTGCCCAGCTGAAGGCCGCCGGCCTGCGGGTCCAGGTCGACGACCGCGTCGACACCCCCTTCGGCCGCCGCGCCGTGGACTGGGAGCTCAAGGGCGTACCGGTCCGCATCGAGATCGGCCCCCGTGACCTGGAGGCCGGCACCGCGATGCTCGCCCGCCGGATCCCGGGCGGGAAGACCCCCGTGCAGATCGACGCCCTCGCCGACCTGCTGCCCAAGGTGCTGGACGAGGACCAGGCGCAGCTGCTGCGCGAGTCCCGCGAGCGCCGGCTGGCCCGCACCTCCGACGTCACGACGATCGGGGAGGCCGCCGAGGCCGCCGTCGCCGGTGGTTGGGCGCGGATCCCGTGGGCGGACCTCGGTCCGGAGGGCGAGGCGAAGCTGGCCGAGCAGGCCGTCTCCGTGCGCTGCCTGATCGCTGAGGACGGGTCGGTCCCGGAGGCGGACGACGCCCCCGGTACGCTCGCGATCGTCGCGCGCTCGTACTGACCGGGCCGACCGGCCCTCTCGTGCCCCGGCGTGCGGCTCGTGCCGCGCGCCGGGGCCGGTTCGTGTCGGCCGAGCGGGAGGTTTTGGTCGACGTTACGTACCGACTCCTCCTGAGATTGGCGCACCCGTCCTCGTCAGGACGCATCAGAGTGAACTGACTGGTACGTGCAAAAAATTTGGAATGGCCCGGAATCGGAACACCCGGGCACCTCGGCTCGTTGTCACGACGTGAGCACGACACCACCTGTTCTCGCCGCAGAGCTGGCGCAGGCGTGGGCCGACATTCAGCGGTACCACCCCGAGCTGCCTGACCTTGCCGCGCCCGAGTCCCTGATCGGAGAGTCCTCGTCCGCCTGTGGCGCCGAGCTCTCCTTCGAGCGACTGCTGCACGAGGCAGTCCACGGCATCGCCGCCGCCCGCGGTGTCCGCGACACCTCGCGCGCCGGCCGCTACCACAACCGCAGATTCCTCGCGATCGCCGAGGAAATGGGGCTGGACCACTCCGAGGAGCCGCACGCCAGCAGCGGTTTCTCCCTGGTCACGCTCAATCCGGAGGCGAAGCGGCGCTACCGTCCCACCATCGAGCGGCTGCAGCGCGCGCTGAAGGCGCACACGGTCGCCACCGCGGCGGACACCAAGCGCAGCTTCCGCGGCCCGGCGGCCCGGCACGGCTCCTCCGGTGGCGGCGTGCGCGTCAAGGCCGTCTGTGACTGCGGGCGCAACGTCCGGGTGGTCCCCTCCGTGCTGGCCCAGGCGCCGATCGTGTGCGGTGGCTGCATGAAGCCCTTCCGCATCCCCGACGTGGCCATCGCCGCGGCCTCCTGACCGCCGTCCGCGTCGGCGCCGGGGCCACCATGGCGCAGCGGGCGCCGGGTCACCGTCCCCGGCGCGCGCAGCCGGTGGCCCGTCCGGCCGGCGGGCGCCGGTCCTACCCGTCCGGCTGAGCGTGCCGCAGGCGTATGGCACAATGACTAGCTGTACTCGACAGTCGCATAGGACCCCTCTCTCCTCCGGCTGACGCGTCCATCGGGCACCCGAGTACCGCAACCCCACGTGGCATCTCATGTGCCCAACCACGTCAAGTTCAGGAGACACCACTCCAGTGGCAGTCAAGATCAAGCTCAAGCGCCTCGGCAAGATTCGCCAGCCGCACTACCGCATCGTCGTCGCCGACGCCCGCACCCGCCGGGACGGTCGCGCGATCGAAGAGATCGGTATCTACCACCCGACCTACAACCCGTCGCGCATCGAGGTCAACGCCGAGCGTGCGCAGTACTGGCTGTCCGTCGGCGCCCAGCCCACCGAGGCTGTGCTCGCCATCCTGAAGCTGACCGGTGACTGGCAGGCCCACAAGGGTCTCCCCGCCCCGGCGCCGCTCCTGCAGCCGGCGACGAAGGAGAGCAAGCGTCGCTCCTTCGACGAGTTCGCCAAGGCCCTCGAGGGCATCGGCGAGGGCAAGGGCGAGGCCATCACGCAGAAGAAGAAGGCCGACAAGAAGGCGGACGAGGCTGACGCCGCCGCCGAGTCGACCGAGGCCTGAGCATGCTCGAGGAGGCTCTTGAGCACCTCGTAAAGGGCATTGTGGACAACCCCGACGAAGTGCAGGTCGCCTCGCGCAACCTGCGCCGCGGGCAGGTGCTCGAGGTCCGGGTTCACCCCGACGACCTCGGCAAGGTGATCGGCCGCAACGGCCGCACCGCACGTGCTCTGCGTACCGTCGTGGGCGCCATCGGCGGCCGGGGGATCCGCGTCGACCTCGTCGACGTGGACCAGGTCCGCTGAGCAGTTGATTCACCGGCACGGGCCGGGGAGGGCGTAGTTCGCCCGCCCCGGCCCGTGTCGTTTCTGCCCCCGGGCAGGAGTGACCATTGATGTGAGCAACCACGCCGCAGTAAGGGAAGAGCACAGTGGAGTTGGTAGTCGCGCGGATCGGCCGCGCCCACGGCATCAAGGGTGAGGTCACCGTCGAGGTGCGCACCGACGAGCCGGAACTGCGACTGAGTCCCGGCGCCGTGCTCAAGACGGAGCCCGCGACGGCGGGACCGCTGACGATCGAGACGGGTCGCGTGCACAGTGGGCGCCTGCTGCTCCGCTTCGCCGGCGTCAAGGACCGCACCGGAGCCGAGGCGCTGCGCAACACCCTCCTGATCGCCGAGGTGGACCCCTCCGAGCTGCCGGAGGAGGAGGACGAGTACTACGACCACCAGCTGATGGACCTGGACGTGGTGCTGGAGGACGGCACCGAGATTGGCCGGATCACCGAGATCTCCCACCTGCCCTCCCAGGACCTCTTCATCGTCGAGCGGCCGGACGGCTCCGAGGTGATGATCCCCTTCGTGGAGGAGATCGTCGCCGAGATCGACCTGGAAGAGCAGCGCTGCGTCATCACCCCGCCGCCCGGGCTGATCGACGAGCGTGACGCCGTCATCGTCTCGACCCGGGACGAGGACGCCACGGATTCCGGGGACGACGCCTGATGCGGCTCGACGTCGTCACGATCTTCCCCGAGTACCTGGAACCGCTGAACGTCTCCCTCGTCGGCAAGGCGCGTGCCCGCGGGCAGCTCGACGTACACGTGCACGACCTGCGGCAGTGGACGTACGACCGCCACAACACGGTGGACGACACCCCGTACGGCGGCGGTCCCGGCATGGTCATGAAGACCGAGCCGTGGGGCGAGGCCCTGGACTCCGCGCTGGCCGACGGCTACGAGGCGGGCGCGCACGGTCCCGTCATGGTCGTGCCCACCCCCAGCGGCCGCCCCTTCACCCAGGAACTGGCCGTCGAACTCTCCGAGCGGCCCTGGCTGATCTTCACGCCGGCCCGGTACGAGGGCATCGACCGCCGGGTCATGGACGAGTACGCCACGCGCATGCCGGTGTACGAGGTCTCCATCGGCGACTACGTCCTGGCGGGCGGCGAGGCCGCCGTGCTGGTGGTCACCGAGGCCGTGGCGCGGCTGCTGCCCGGGGTGCTCGGCAACGCCGAATCGCACCGCGACGACTCCTTCGCACCGGGCGAGATGGCGAACCTGCTGGAGGGGCCCGTCTACACCAAGCCCCCGGTGTGGCGCGGCCGGGACATTCCCGACGTCCTGCTCAGCGGGCACCACGGGAAGATCGCCCGGTGGCGCCGGGACGAGGCCTTCCGTCGGACCGCGCAGAACCGCCCCGACCTGATCGAGCGCTGCGAGGCCGCCGGCTTCGACAAGAAGGACCGGGAGATCCTCTCCATCCTGGGCTGGCAGCCGACCGCCGACGGCCGATTTTGGCGCAGGGCCCGGGCCGTGGAAGAATAGGCGGCTGCTGTGTCCTCGCGGGCGCCCCTGCCACAGGGGGACCGTCGTCCGCCGAGTCCCACGGCTCCCGAATTCTCTACGGAAACCCGCACTGGCGACCTGTGGCGTCATGCGAAGAAAGCAGACGAAGAACATGTCTCACCTGCTCGATGGCGTCAACGCCGCCACGCTCCGCTCGGACGTCCCGGCCTTCCGCCCGGGTGACACGATCAACGTGCACGTCCGCGTGATCGAGGGCAACCGCTCCCGTATCCAGCAGTTCAAGGGCGTAGTCATCCGCCGCCAGGGCGCCGGTGTCTCCGAGACCTTCACCGTGCGCAAGGTCTCCTTCAGCGTCGGCGTGGAGCGTACCTTCCCGGTCCACTCCCCGATCTTCGAGAAGATCGAGCTCGTCACCCGCGGTGACGTTCGCCGCGCCAAGCTGTACTACCTCCGTGAGCTCCGCGGCAAGGCCGCGAAGATCAAGGAGAAGCGCGACCGCTGAGGTCACTCCCGGAGTCCGGAGGCGGCCGGATAGGCTCGCCCTTGATGGACACCGAAGCACCTCACACGCAGCGCGGCCACTCTTCCCCCCTCGAGGGGGACGGGCGGCCGCGTTTTGCGTTCTCCCGGACCGGGCGGACGGCCGGCGGGCGACCCCTCACGTGGCGCCGCGCCGGGGCGCTCGGGGTGCTCTGCACCGCCTTCCTGCTGCTGTTCAGCAACTTCGTGGTCCAGCCCTTCCTGATCCCGAGCCGCTCCATGGAGCCGACGCTCCAGGTCGGGGACCGGGTACTGGTCAACAAGTTGGCCTACCGCTTCGGCGGGCAGCCGCAGCGCGGGGACGTGGTGGTGTTCGACGGCACGGGTTCGTTCGTGCGCGAACGCCCCGAGGGCAATCCGGTCGGCGCCGTGCTGCACGGCGCGGCCTCGGCGCTCGGGCTGGCCGAGCCGTCCGACACCGATTTCGTGAAGCGGGTCGTGGGCGTCGGCGGCGACGACGTGGTGTGCTGCGACGCGGCAGGGCGGGTGGCGGTCAACGGCGTGCCGCTGGAGGAGCCGTACCTCCACCCCGGCGACGCGCCCTCGGCGGTGCCCTTCCGGATCGTCGTACCGCTTGGGACCCTCTGGGTCATGGGTGATCATCGTTCCCAGTCCCGGGACTCCCGGGACCACCTGGGGGAACCGGGCGGGGGGATGGTGCCGGTGGAGAACGTGATCGGGCGGGCCGACTGGATCGGTTGGCCGCTCTCGCGCTGGGACGGCGTCGGCGGTGGCCATGGGTAGCCGAGGGCGGAAGAGGGGCGGACGGGACTGGGACTTCGAGCCCGAACCCGAGCCGGAGCCCACCCCGGCTCCACTGGTGGGGGGCCGGCTGGAAGGCGGCCGGGCCGAACGGCGCCGGACGGCCCGCAAGGTGCGCCGGCGCCGCCGCACGCGCCGGGCCGGCGAGGTGCCGCTGCTGGTGGTCGTGGCGCTGTGCATCGCACTGCTCCTCAAGACCTTCCTGGTACAGGCCTTCTTCATTCCGTCGGGCTCGATGGAGCAGACGATCCGGATCGGCGACCGCGTCCTGGTGGACAAGCTGACGCCGTGGTTCGGCTCCGAGATCAAGCGCGGCGACGTCGTCGTGTTCAAGGACCCCGGCGGTTGGCTCAAGGGCGAGGCGGCCCGTCCACCCAAGGACCCCATCGTCGTCAAGCAGATCAAGCAAGCACTCACCTTCATCGGCCTGCTGCCCTCGGCCGACGAGCAGGACCTCATCAAGCGGGTCATCGGCGTCGGCGGGGACACCGTCAAGTGCTGTGACGGCCAGGGCCGGGTCACCGTCAATGGATCGCCCCTCGATGAGCCGTACGTGAACCCGGGCAACACTCCTTCGGACATCACGTTCGACGTGCAGGTGCCGGAGGGCCGGCTCTTCGTGATGGGCGATCACCGCGCGAACTCGTCCGATTCCCGGTTCCACCTCGACGAGGGCTTTCAGGGCACCATCCCCGCGAGCGGGGTGGTCGGGCAGGCCGTCGTGATCGCCTGGCCCTACGGGCACTGGGCCAAGCTGGAGCAGCCGGCGACCTTCCGCATGGTGCCCGATCAGGCGCGACGCGAGGGACGCGGCCGGCGACGGCGCCGACGGGGAGCACCGTTCGCATAGTGTGTCCTCGGTCTCCCGCGCCTTAGGGAACTCCCGCTCGTTAAGGGAGGGGAGGGCCCGTGCCGGGTTCGGCGCGGGCGGCAATCGCGAGTGAGGAGTGGATGTGGGGGACGTGGCGGTAGGCGCACGGTCCGGACGCGACGAAGGCGAGGAGCGGCCGGACGACGCCGTCGGGCGCGAGGCCGAGGAGGACGGCGATGCCCAGGAGCATGCGCACCGGTCCTTCTGGAAGGAGCTCCCGCTCCTCATCGGCATCGCCCTGCTGCTGGCCCTGCTGATCAAGACGTTCCTGCTCCAGGCGTTCTCGATCCCGTCGGCCTCGATGCAGAACACCCTGCAGATGGGCGACCGGGTGCTGGTGGACAAGCTGACCCCGTGGTTCGGCTCCGAGCCCGAGCGCGGCGAGGTCGTCGTCTTCCACGACCCCGCGGACTGGCTGTCCGGGCAGCCCACCCCCGAGCCGAACATCTTCCAGACGGTGCTCAGCAAGATCGGCCTCATGCCGGACCCCTCCGAGAAGGACCTGATCAAGCGGGTCATCGCGATCGGCGGGGACACGGTCGAGTGCAAGAAGGGGGGACCGGTCGTCGTCAACGGCAAGGAGCTGGACGAGCCGTACATCTACCCCGGCAACACCCCGTGCGACGACTTCCCGTTCGGCCCGATCACCGTGCCCAAGGGCAAGATCTGGGTCATGGGTGACCACCGGCAGAACTCCGAGGACTCCCGCTGGCACCAGCAGGACTCCACCAAGGGCTTCGTCCCGGTGGACAAGGTCGTCGGGCGGGCCGTGGTGGTCGCGTGGCCGATCACCCGCTGGTCCACCCTGCCGGTCCCGGACACCTTCGACCAGCCGGGCATCGGCAACCAGGCCGCGGCTACCGCGCTCGGCCTCGGGGCCGCCGGGCTGGCCCCGGTCGGGCTCGGTCCGGCCGCGCTGGGGTTCGTGGGAGCCGTTCCGCTCGTCATGTGGCGCAGGCAGAAGCTGACCAGGGGCCGTACCGGCGGGTAGGGTGCCGCCCAGGTCGACGATCCCGAAGTGTGGGGGCGCTGCAATGGGCGGAACACAAGCAATACGTACGGGCAAGGATGGCCGCGGTGGTCTCGGCAATGTGCTGTCGGGAATCGCCGTGGCCATCGGCTTTGCGCTCTTCCTGGGCGGCTTCGCGTGGGGTGCGGTCGTCTACCGGCCCTACATGGTCCCCACCGACTCGATGATGCCCACGGTGCGGCCGGGGGACCGGGTGCTGGCGCAGCGCATCGACGGCGCCGACGTGCACCGCGGGGACGTGGTCATCTTCACCGATTCCCAGTGGAGCGATTCGCCCATGGTCAAGCGGGTCGTCGGCATCGGCGGCGACGTCGTGAAGTGCTGCGGCGCGGTCGGCGAGCTGACGGTCAACGGCACCCCGCTGGACGAGCCGTACGCCGACACCACCAAGCCGGAGACGGGCCTGGCCATGCCGCCCGGACAGACCGCGCCCACCGGGACCCCCTTCGAGGTGGCGGTCCCCGAAGGCAACCTCTTCCTGCTGGGCGACCGGCGGTCCGCCTCGTTGGACTCCCGGGCCCACCTGCAGGAGGCCGGGCAGGGGTCCGTTCCCCGATCGGCCGTCAGTGCCCGCGTCGACGCCCTGGCCTGGCCCTCCGTGACGATGCTGGAGCGGCCGGCCACCTACGCCGCCCTGCCCGGCGGGATCTCGCGGCCCGGGCCGTTGCGCCTCCAGGTGGTGACGGTGTTGGCCGGGGCGGTCCTGGTGGCGCTGGGGGCCGCGTACGGGCCGGTCGTACGGGTCCTTGCGCGCGGCCGGCAGCGGGAGCGGGCCGGTGTCCGCTGACCCGGCGGCCGGGCACGGCCGCCGGAAGGTGTCGCGGGTGATCCTGCTGGACCCGGCGGACCGGATCCTGCTGCTGCACGGTTTTGAACCGGCCGACCCCTGCGACGACTGGTGGTTCACCCCCGGCGGCGGACTGGAGGGGACCGAGAGCCGGGAACAGGCCGCACTGCGCGAGCTGGCGGAGGAGACCGGGATCACGGAGGTGGAGCTGGGCCCGGTGCTGTGGCACCGCTACTGCTCCTTCCCCTTCGACGGGCGGCGCTGGGAACAGGACGAGTGGTACTTCCTCGCCCGGACTGCCCAGACCGAGACCGAGCTGGGCGGCCTCACCGAGCTGGAGCGGCGCAGCGTCACCGGAGCCAGGTGGTGGACCTCCGAGGAACTTCTCGCGGCCCATGAGACGGTGTACCCGACCAGACTCGCCGAGCTGCTCCGTACGCTGCTCGACGACGGTCCTCCGGGTGAGCCGGTGGTCCTGGCCCCGGAAATCGTTTAGGGGCGCAGGGGCCTGGCGCACAATAGGGGGACGCACGGCTGAAGGGGAACATGCCATGAGTGCCGAGGACCTCGAAAAGTACGAGACCGAGATGGAGCTGAAGCTCTATCGGGAGTACCGCGACGTCGTCGGGCTGTTCAAGTATGTGATCGAGACGGAACGCCGTTTCTACCTCACGAACGACTATGAGATGCAGGTGCATTCGGTTCAGGGGGAGGTGTTCTTCGAGGTCTCCATGGCCGACGCCTGGGTCTGGGATATGTATCGCCCGGCCCGTTTCGTGAAGAAGGTGCGGGTGCTGACCTTCAAGGACGTGAACATCGAGGAGCTCAACAAGAGCGACCTCGAACTGCCCGGCAGCTGAGGGCCGGCACGGCCGAGCCGCCTCACCCGCAAGGGTGAGGCGTTCGTCCACAACGGCCGGACTGTCCACCAAGATCCACAAGGTGGGCGGGGGGTGCGGGACCGTCGGTGCCGGAGGTGGTGCCGGATGAACGCGAAGGGCGTGGCACAGCAGGCATTGGGGCGGTACGGCGAGGAGCTCGCGGCCCGGCGGCTGACCGAGGCCGGGATGACCGTGATCGCGCGGAACTGGCGGTGCCGCGGCGGCGAGATCGACATCGTCGCCCGGGACGGGGACGCCCTCGTCGTGTGCGAGGTCAAGACCCGCCGGGCGGGCGAGTTCGAGCATCCGATGGCCGCCGTGCGGCCCGCCAAGGCCGAGCGCTTGCGCACTCTGGCCGGGCGCTGGCTCGCCGACCACGGCGGACCACCCCCGGGCGGGGTGCGCATCGACCTCGTCGGGGTTCTGCTGCCGCGGCGCGGCGCCCCCCTCGTGGAACACGTCAGGGGGGCGGCCTGATGGGGTTCGCGCGAGCCTGCTCCGTGGCCCTGGTCGGCGTCGACGGCGTGGTGGTCGAGGTACAGGCCGACCTGGAGCCCGGCGTGGCCGCCTTCACCCTGGTCGGGTTGCCGGACAAGACCCTGGTCGAGAGCCGGGACCGGGTGCGGGCGGCCGTGGTCAACTCGGGGGCCGCCTGGCCGCAGAAGAAGCTCACGGTCGGACTGAGCCCGGCCTCCGTACCGAAATCCGGCGCCGGCTTCGACCTGGCCGTCGCGGCCGCCGTGCTCGGGGCCGCCGAGGTGGTCGACCCGGGCACGATCGCCGACCTCGTCCTGATCGGGGAACTGGGGCTGGACGGCCGCGTGCGCCCGGTCCGCGGGATCCTGCCGGCGGTCCTCGCAGCGGCGGAGGCCGGCTACCGGCAGGTGGTGGTGCCGCAGCAGTGCGCGGCCGAGGCCGCGCTCGTACCGGACGTCTCGGTCCTCGGCGTCCGCAGCCTGCGCCAGCTCATCGCGGTCCTGACCGGCGAGGAGGTCCCCGAGGAAGAGCCGGGCGACCCGCCCGGCAGGCCGGACCCGATACTGGCCGGACTGCTCGTCCCCGGGGCGGAACTGGGCACGGGCCTCGCCCGGGGCCGGCCGGGCCGGGAGGACGGCACGGACTTCCCCGACCTCGCCGACGTGGCGGGACAGCACACGGCGCGCCGCGCCCTGGAGGTCGCCGCCGCCGGAGGACACCACCTCTTCCTCAGCGGACCGCCCGGAGCGGGCAAGACCATGCTCGCCGAACGGCTGCCCTGGCTCCTGCCACCGCTCACCCGTCAGGATTCCGTGGAGGTCACGGCCGTCCACTCGGTCGCGGGAATCCTCCCGCCCGGCGAACCGCTGGTCGCACGGCCGCCCTACTGCGCGCCGCACCATTCGGCGACCATGCAGTCGCTGGTGGGCGGCGGGACCGGGATCCCCAGGCCCGGGGCGGTCTCCCTGGCCCACCGCGGCGTGCTCTTCCTGGACGAGGCCGCGGAGTTCCACAGCCGGGCGCTGGACGCGCTGCGGCAGCCCCTCGAATCGGGGCACGTGGTCATCGCCCGCGCCGCCGGAGTGGTAAGGCTGCCCGCCAGGTTCCTGATGGTGCTCGCCGCCAACCCGTGCCCGTGCGGGCGCCACACCCTGCACGGAGCCGGCTGCGAATGCCCGCCTTCGGTGATCCGCCGTTACCAGGCGAGGCTGTCCGGGCCGTTGCTCGACCGGGTCGACCTGAGGGTGGAGGTCGAGCCGGTGAACCGCAGCGACCTGCTGGGGCGGGGCGGCCGCGGGGAACCCACCGCGGTGGTCGCCGACCGGGTGCGTCAGGCCCGGGAGCGCGCCGCGGCCCGGCTCGCCGACACGCCGTGGCGGCTCAACTCCGAAGTGCCCGGGCAGGAACTGCGCACCCGGTGGCAGGCCGGGCCCGGCGCTCTGGCCCCCGCCGAGCGCGATCTGGAACGCGGGCTGCTCACCGCGCGCGGGCTGGACCGGGTGCTGAGGGTCGCCTGGACGGTGGCCGACCTACGGGGGCGGGACCGGCCCGAGGCGCTGGACGTGGCCGTGGCGCTGGAGCTGCGGACCGGGATCGCCCGCGGGGCGATGTCGCTGCCGAGGGCCGGGACATGACCGGCTCCGGGGACGCGGAACTGCTGGCGCGGGCGGCGCTCACCCGGGTGCTGGAGCCCGGCGACGCGCACGGCGGCCGGTGGCTGCGCGAGTTCGGCGCGGTGCGGTTGATACAGCTGTTGACCGCCACCGGGGCGGAGCCTGACACCCTGTCCGGGGTGGGGCCCGAGCGGCTCGCCGGGTACCGCAGACGGGCCGCGCTGGCCGAACCCGAGCGGGACCTCGCGAACGCCGCCGAGTCGGGAGGCCGGTTCGTCCACCCGGGATCGGCGCAGTGGCCGACGCAACTCGACGACCTGGGCGACGAGCGGCCCGTCGGACTGTGGGTGCGGGGCCGCCCGAACCTGCGCACCTGGGCGCTGCGTTCGGTCTCCGTGGTCGGGGCCCGCGCCTGCACCCCGTACGGCGCGCACATGGCCCAGACCCTGGCCGCCGGTCTCGCCGAGCGGGGTTGGGTCGTGGTGTCCGGCGCCGCGTTCGGGATCGACGGCGCCGCCCACCGGGGTGCCCTCGCCTCGGGCGGCGCGACAGCGGCGGTACTGGCCTGCGGGGTGGACGTCGCCTACCCGCGCGGACACGCCGGGTTGCTCGGCCGGATCGCCGGGCAGGGGTTGATCCTCGGGGAGCTGCCACCGGGTAGCCATCCGACGCCCACCCGGTTCGTCCTGCGCAACCGGGTCATCGCGGCCCTCACCCGGGGCACGGTCGTCGTGGAGGCGGCGCACCGCAGCGGCTCGCTGGTCACGGCCCGGCGGGCGCAGCGCCTGGGGCGGTTCACCATGGGGGTGCCCGGGCCCGCCACCAGCGGGCTCTCGGCCGGGGTGCACGAACTGCTGCGGGGCGAGGCCGTGGTCGTCACCGACGCGGCCGAGGTGGTCGAGCTGGTCGGAGCCATGGGCGAGCTGGCTCCCGAGCGGCGCGGCCCGGTGTTCGCCCGGGACCTGCTGGACCCGGACGCCGCCCGTGTGCTCGAAGCGCTGCCCGTCGGCCGCCCGGCGGACGTCGCCGAGCTGGCACTTGCCTCCGGCACCGGCGCCGATGAAGTCATCGGCAGACTGTACGAACTTCACTCTCTGGGGTTCGTCGAACGGCAGGGCGACGGCTGGCAGTTGAGCAGACAAACGGCTGGAGGAGGCACACAAACCGGAGCTGCCCGGCGAGGCGGTCGTTGACCTGGGGTGTTCCGGTGAAAGAGTGAAAGCGATGAGAGACGCGGTCTTCCCGGTGGCGGTCGCCGGGACCGAGCGCCAGGCGCCGGTCCCGGGTTGCCCGCGTGAGTTCGGGCGCCTCCCGGCCCCCGCGCCATCCCGTACTCTTCGCGCACCGCGACAATCTCGTCACGCTACGCTCCCAAGGAATCCGGCTCCGGCAAAGGCGAAGCATGCCCCAGCACACCTCAGGGTCCGACCGCGCTGCGGTGCCCCCCGCTGCCCGAGGCAGCGTGCGGTCCACCGCGCCCTCGTCCCTGGAGGTGCTGTGGCGCTCGTACAAGGAGTCGGGTGACGAGCGGCTGCGGGAGCAGCTGATCCTGCACTACTCGCCCCTGGTGAAGTACGTGGCGGGCCGCGTCAGCGTGGGCCTGCCGCCCAACGTGGAGCAGGCCGACTTCGTCTCCTCCGGGGTCTTCGGGCTGATCGACGCCATCGAGAAGTTCGACGTCGACCGGTCGATCAAGTTCGAGACGTACGCGATCACCCGGATCCGCGGCGCGATGATCGACGAGCTGCGGGCGCTGGACTGGATCCCGCGCTCGGTCCGGCAGAAGGCGCGCGCCGTGGAACGGGCCTACGCCACGCTGGAGGCCCAGCTGCGGCGCACCCCGACGGAGAGCGAGGTCGCCGGGGAGATGGGGATCGGGGTGGAGGATCTCCACACCGTCTTCAGCCAGTTGTCGCTGGCCAACGTGGTCGCCCTGGAAGAGCTGCTGCACGTCGGCGGGGAGGGCGGCGACCGCCTCTCGCTGATGGACACCTTGGAGGACACCGCCGCCGACAATCCGGTGGCAGTGGCCGAGGACCGCGAGCTGCGGCGCCTGTTGGCGCGGGCCATCAACACGCTCCCCGAGCGGGAGAAGACCGTGGTGACCCTCTACTACTACGAGGGGCTCACGCTGGCCGAGATCGGCAATGTCCTCGGCGTCACCGAGAGCCGGGTCAGTCAGATCCACACCAAGTCCGTCCTGCAGTTGCGCGCAAAGTTGGCAGATGTGGGGAGGTGAGCTTGCGCTACCTCCGTAGAGTGGATGCGTGCCCAGGATTCGAGCGGCCTCCGTGGCCGAGCACCGGTCGATGCAGCGCGGCGCCCTCTTGGACGCCGCGCGTTCCCTGCTGTCCGAAGGCGGGACGGAGGCGCTGACCTTCCCCGCCCTCGCGGAGCGGACCGGGCTCGCCCGGTCCTCCGTGTACGAGTACTTCCGCTCCCGCGCCGCCGTGGTCGAAGAACTGTGCGCCGTGGACTTCCCCGTGTGGGCCGCCGAGATCGAAGCGGCGATGGAGCAGGCGCAGTCGCCGGAAGCGAAGATCGAGGCCTACGTCCGCAGCCAGTTGGGGCTGGTGGGCGACCGGCGGCACCGGGCGGTCGTGGCCATCTCGGCCAGCGAGCTGGACGCCGGGGCGCGCGAGAAGATCCGCGCGGCCCACGGCGGGCTGGTGGCGATGATCGTCGAGGCGCTGGGCGGCCTGGGGCACGCCGAGCCGCGACTGGCCGCCATGCTGTTGCAGGGGGTCGTGGACGCTGCTGTGCGGCGGATCGAGCTCGGCGCGGCGGAGGATCCCGCCGTCGTGACGGAGGCCGCCGTCGCCATGGCCCTGCGGGGCGTCCGGGGCTGAGGCCCCAGGGGCTGCGCCCCGGAAGGACCCCGTGCCTCAATCGTCGGCGGGTTGCTCGGCCGGTAGGAGACGTGGCGTCGGGCGCGGGAGGAGGACGAGCGGGTTGAGGTACACCTCGCCCGCCAAGAGGCCCCAGTGCAGGCAGGACGCCGGGCAGTGCGAGCCGTCCGTCAGGACCGCCACCACCTGGCCCGCCGCGACCTGCTCGCCCTCCGTGACCAGGGGGCGGACCGGCTCGTAGGTGGTGCGCAGCCCGTTCGGCAGGGCCAGCGAGAGCACGCCGCGCCCGGCGACGGGCCCGGCGTGGTGGACCCGGCCGGCCGCGACCGCCCGGAGCTCTGCGCCCACCGGCGCGGACAGGTCCACACCGCGGTGACCGGCCGCGTAGGGGGTCGGCGGTGGATCCCACCAGCGGGCCACCGACAGTGGAGCGGGCAGCGGGCGGACCCCGGGAAGGGCCGGCTGGGCCAGGGCCAGGAGCAGGCTGAGCAGCAAGGTCGTCATGGACCCAGCGTCCCGCCTGCGCCCGGACCGCCGCCCCGGCCTGTGGACGGCCGCGGCGCTGTGGACAACGGCGTCACCCGGCATACCGCCGGGTCCCGTACACTTCTTGTGGCGATCCGGGTCACCGGGTCGACTTCGCACGCCCCGGCACCAGGCTGAAACAGCCAGGTGACAGCGTCTCTCGGTCCCTCATGGGGGCAGGGCGCGGAGGGGCGTCAGGAACCAAACCGAGAAACCAAGGAGATGGCCATGGCCGTCGTCACGATGCGGGAGCTGCTGGAAAGCGGCGTCCACTTCGGTCACCAGACCCGCCGTTGGAACCCGAAGATGAAGCGCTTCATCTTCACGGAGCGCAACGGCATCTACATCATCGACCTGCTGCAGTCGCTGTCGTACATCGACCGCGCCTACGAGTTCGTGAAGGAGACCGTCGCGCACGGTGGCTCCATCATGTTCGTCGGTACCAAGAAGCAGGCCCAGGAGGCCATCGCCGAGCAGGCGACGCGCGTTGGTATGCCGTACGTCAACCAGCGCTGGCTGGGTGGCATGCTCACCAACTTCTCCACCGTCTACAAGCGCCTTCAGCGTCTGAAGGAGCTTGAGGCGATCGACTTCGAGGACGTCGCGGCCTCGGGTCTCACCAAGAAGGAGCTCCTGGTCCTCTCCCGCGAGAAGACCAAGCTGGAGAAGACCCTCGGTGGTATCCGCGAGATGTCGAAGGTTCCCAGCGCCGTCTGGATCGTCGACACCAAGAAGGAGCACATCGCCGTCGGTGAGGCGCGCAAGCTCCACATCCCGGTCGTCGCGATCCTCGACACCAACTGCGACCCCGACGAGGTCGACTACAAGATCCCGGGCAACGACGACGCGATCCGCTCCGTCACCCTGCTCACCCGCGTGATTGCCGACGCCGTCGCCGAGGGCCTCATCGCCCGCTCCGGCGCTGCGACCGGTGACTCGAAGCCGGGCGAGAAGGCCGCCGCCGAGCCGCTCGCCGAGTGGGAGCGCGACCTGCTCGAGGGCGAGAAGAAGGCCGACGACGCCGAGGCCGCCCCGGCCGAGGCCGCCGCCCCGGCCGCCGAGGCTGCCGAGGCTGCCGAGGCTGCCCCGGCCGCCGACGCCGAGCAGGCCTGACCCACTGAGAGCGCCCGGCGTTCACGCGCCGGGCACTCACAGCACGGACGATGACGGCGGGGGAGCCGCGCCTGGGGCGCGGCACCTCCGCCGTTCACCCGTAGATCTACGACTTCGAGAGAGAATCACAGACTCATGGCGAACTACACCGCCGCTGACGTCAAGAAGCTCCGCGAGCTCACCGGCGCCGGCATGCTGGACTGCAAGAACGCGCTCGTGGACGCCGACGGTGACGTCGACAAGGCCCAGGAAGCCCTCCGCATCAAGGGTCAGAAGGGCGTCGCCAAGCGCGAGGGCCGTTCTGCCGAGAACGGTGCCGTCGTCTCCCTCATCGCCGACGACAACACCTCCGGTGTCATCGTCGAGCTGAAGTGCGAGACGGACTTCGTCGCCAAGGGCGAGAAGTTCCTGGCCGTCGCCAACGAGCTGGCCGCGCACGTCGCCGCCACCTCCCCGGCCGACATCGAGGCGCTGCTCGCGTCCGAGATCAAGCCCGGCCAGACCGTCACCGCTTTCGTCGACGAGGCCAACGCCAACCTCGGCGAGAAGATCGTCCTGGACCGCTTCGCGCAGTTCAGCGGCGGCTACGTGGCTGCGTACATGCACCGCACGATGCCCGACCTGCCGTTCCAGATCGGCGTCCTGGTCGAGCTCGACAAGGAGAACGCCGAGGTCGCCCGCGGCGTCGCGCAGCACATCGCCGCGTTCGCCCCGCAGTGGCTGTCCGCCGAGGACGTCCCGGCCGAGAAGGTCGAGTCCGAGCGTCGCATCGCCGAAGAGGTCACCCGCGCGGAGGGCAAGCCCGAGGCTGCCATCGCAAAGATCGTCGAGGGTCGCGTCAACGGCTTCTTCAAGGACGCCACGCTGCTCGGCCAGGCCTACGCCCTGGACAACAAGAAGTCCGTCCAGAAGGTTCTGGACGAGGCCGGTGTCACCCTGAAGCGCTTCACCCGCATCAAGGTCGGCATCTGAGTCCGTCCGTACGCGACGGACACCGGACCCCGGTAGGGTCTGAAGCAGTCGTCCGCGCTTGCGCGAGGCGACCGCAGATCTGACGAGGAGGCCATTGCCGAAGAGGGAACCGCAAGGACCCACCGGCAATGGCCTTCTTCGTATGTGCACGAGGAGATCTCCATGAATCAGGGCGTGGACCCCCACACCGCATCCGACGACAAGAGCGACCAGGACAAGAAGGGCCGCCGCTTCATGCTGAAGCTGTCGGGCGAGGCCTTCTCCGGTGGCGGAGGACTCGGCGTCGACCCCGACGTCGTCCACGCCATCGCGCGTGAGATCGCCGCGGTTGTCCGCGACGGCGCGGAGATCGCCGTCGTGATCGGCGGCGGCAACTTCTTCCGCGGCGCCGAACTCCAGCAGCGCGGCATGGACCGGGCCCGGTCCGACTACATGGGCATGCTCGGTACCGTCATGAACTGCCTCGCGCTCCAGGACTTCCTGGAGAAGGAGGGCATCGACTCCCGCGTGCAGACCGCCATCACGATGGGCCAGGTCGCGGAGCCGTACATCCCGCTGCGCGCCGTGCGGCACCTGGAGAAGGGCCGCGTCGTGATCTTCGGCGCCGGCATGGGCATGCCCTACTTCTCCACCGACACCACGGCCGCCCAGCGTGCCCTGGAGATCGACGCCGAGGCCCTGCTCATGGGCAAGAACGGTGTCGACGGGGTCTACGACTCCGACCCGAAGAAGAACCCGGACGCGGTGAAGTTCGACGCGCTGGAGTACAGCGAGGTCCTCTCCCGCGACCTCAAGGTCGCCGACGCCACCGCGATCACGCTCTGCCGCGACAACAAGCTGCCGATCCTCGTTTTCGAGCTCCTCGCCGAGGGCAATATCGCCCGCGCCGTCAAGGGTGAGAAGATCGGCACGCTCGTGAGCGACCAGGACACCCGGGCCTGAGCAGTCCGCAGCCGGACCGAGCGGGCCCCTGACCGGGCCCGCCGGGTCCGACCGCCCGCCTGAACCATCCATATCTGACATGCAGGAGCACGTGGTGACCGAAGAGATCCTCCTCGAGGCCGAGGAGAAGATGGAAAAGGCCGTCGTCGTCGCCAAGGAAGACTTCGCCGCGATTCGCACCGGCCGTGCGCACCCGGCGATGTTCAACAAGATCGTGGCGGAGTACTACGGCGCCATCACGCCCATCAACCAGCTCGCCTCCTTCTCGGTGCCCGAGCCGCGCATGGCGATCGTGACCCCGTTCGACAAGAGCGCCCTGCGCAACATCGAGCAGGCCATCCGCGACTCCGACCTCGGCGTCAACCCGAGCAACGACGGCAGCATCATCCGGGTGACTTTCCCCGAGCTGACGCAGGACCGCCGCAAGGAGTACATCAAGGTCGCGCGCACCAAGGCCGAGGACTCGAAGATCTCGCTCCGCGCCGTCCGCCGCAAGGCCAAGGACGCCCTTGACAAGCTGGTCAAGGACAAGGAGGCCGGCGAGGACGAGGTGCGCCGCGCGGAGAAGGAGCTCGACGACACCACCGCGAAGTACGTCGCGCAGGTGGACGAGCTCCTCAAGCACAAGGAAGCCGAGCTCCTCGAAGTCTGATGAACGACTCTTCCTGGCAGCCGGAGCCGGTTCCGGCGGGTCCCGCATACGATGCGCAGGTGGGCCCGCACACTCGGCCCATGCCCATCGTGCCCGATGCCGCCGGCCGTGACTTCGACGACCGGGAAGCACGCGATCGGGGGGTCGCCGCCGACAGCGGCCCCCTCTTCCGCGCCGATACGCCGCCGCAGGAGCCCATGCCCAGCCCCCCGCCTCCGCATGCCCAGCAGCCGCAAGACGCCTCGCCCCCGCCGCCGAAGAAGCGCGCGGGTCGGGACCTGCGTGCCGCCATAGGGGTGGGCGTGGGTCTCGGTGCGGTGATCTTCGCCTCGCTGCTGATCGTCAAGGCCGTCTTCGTCGGGGTCGTCGTCGTCGCGGTCGTCGTCGGCCTGTGGGAGCTCACCTCCCGGCTGCAGGAACAGAAGGGCATCAAGGCCCCGCTGGTCCCGCTCGCGGTCGGTGGCGCCGCCATGGTCATCGCCGGATACGTCCGGGGGGCCGAGGGCGCCTGGGTCGCCATGGCGCTGACCGTGCTGGCGGTCCTGGTGTGGCGGATGACCGAACCGCCCGAGGACTACCTCAAGGACGTCACGGCGGGCGCCTTCGCGGCGTTCTACGTGCCCTTCCTGGCCACCTTCGTCGCGATGCTGCTCACCGCCGACGACGGCGCCGAGCGCGTGATCACCTTCCTCCTCCTGACCGTGGTCAGCGATACCGGGGCCTATGCGGTCGGCTGGCGCTTCGGCAAGACCAAGCTCGCGCCGCGCATCAGCCCCGGCAAGACCCGCGAGGGACTGTTCGGTGCGGTGGCCTTCGCGATGGCGGCCGGCGCGCTGTGCATGGAGTTCCTGATCGACGGCGGCTCCTGGTGGCAGGGCCTGCTGCTGGGCCTCGCGGTAGCGGTCAGCGCCACCCTGGGTGACCTGGGCGAGTCGATGATCAAGCGGGACCTGGGCATCAAGGACATGGGCACCCTGCTGCCGGGACACGGCGGCATCATGGACCGGCTGGACTCCCTGCTTCCGACGGCCCCCGTGGTGTGGCTGCTGCTGGCGGCCTTCGTGGGCACCGGCTGACCTGCGAAAAGGCGTCGCAGGACGCCGGGCGGTTACTCTTGGAAGGCGCGCTGCTTCTGCGGCGCGCCTTTCGTCTTACAAGGAGTACCTGCCATGGCCCGCCCCGTTCCGGGAGAGCTCACCTTCGTCGCCCCTCGCGGGGCCAAGAAGCCGCCCCGGCACCTCGCCGACATGACCCCGGCCGAGCGCCGCGAGGCGGTCGCCGCGATCGGTGAGAAGCCGTTCCGGGCCAAGCAGCTCTCCCAGCACTACTTCGCCCGGTACGCGCACGACCCGGCCGAGTGGACCGACATCCCGGCCGGCTCGCGGGAGAAGCTCCAGCAGGAGCTGCTGCCGGACCTGATGAGCGTCATCCGGCACATCTCGTGCGACGACGACACCACCCGCAAGACCCTGTGGAAGCTGCACGACGGAACGCTCGTCGAGTCCGTGCTGATGCGCTACCCCGACCGGGTCACCATGTGCATCTCCTCGCAGGCCGGCTGCGGCATGAACTGCCCGTTCTGCGCCACCGGCCAGGCGGGCCTGGACCGCAACCTGTCCACCGCCGAGATCGTGCACCAGATCGTCGACGGCATGCGCGCGCTGCGCGACGGCGAGGTCCCCGGCGGCCCGGCGCGGCTGTCGAACATCGTCTTCATGGGCATGGGCGAGCCGCTCGCCAACTACAACCGCGTGGTCGGCGCCATCCGCCGGCTCACCGACCCGGAGCCCGACGGCCTGGGCCTGTCGCAGCGCGGCATCACCGTCTCCACCGTCGGCCTGGTCCCGGCCATGCTGCGCTTCGCCGACGAGGGCTTCAAGTGCCGCCTCGCCGTCTCGCTGCACGCGCCCGACGACGAGCTGCGCGACACCCTCGTCCCCGTGAACACCCGCTGGAACGTCCGCGAGGTGCTCGGCGCGGCCTGGGAGTACGCCGAGAAGTCCGGCCGCCGGATCTCGATCGAGTACGCCCTGATCCGCGACATCAACGACCAGGCCTGGCGCGGTGACCTCCTGGGCAAGCTGCTCAAGGGCAAGCGCGTGCACGTCAACCTCATCCCGCTCAACCCGACGCCGGGCTCCAAGTGGACCGCCTCGCGGCCCGAGGACGAGAGGGCCTTCGTGGAGGCCATCGCCCGGCACGGCGTGCCGGTGACCGTACGGGACACCCGGGGTCAGGAGATCGACGGTGCGTGCGGCCAGCTGGCCGCCTCGGAGCGCTAAATTCCGCTTCTGTTCGATGTGATTCGGCCACGGGGTACCCTGTGGCCGAACCAATTTCATATTCCGACAGGGGAGCGCCACAGCGCTGAGAGTGCGGTATCCGTCATCCGCAGACCCTCTGAACCTCGCCCCGGTCATTCGGGGTAGGAAGTTCGGTCACCACTCTTGCTGTTGCGCCCTGCCCGGCGTCCGCTCCTACAGAGCGCCGGGCAGGGCCGCGTCTCTTCCTGGACATCCCAGGAGGAATTCACCAATGAGCACCACGAAGAAGATGGCGGGCGTCGCACTCGCGGCCGCGCTGGGCGTCACCACGCTCAGCGCCTGCGGCGGCGGCGACACCAAGGACAAGCCCGCGGGCGCGAGCGACGCCCCGAAGTCCAAGACCGTCACGCTCGTCTCCCACGACTCCTTCAACGTGACCGACACGGTCCTCAAGGAGTTCGAGCAGCAGAGCGGCTACACGGTCAAGGTGCTGAAGTCCGGGGACGCGGGCACCGCGCTGAACCAGGAGATCCTGACCAAGGGCTCACCGCGCGGTGACGTGTTCTTCGGCGTGGACAACACCCTCCTCTCGCGCGCCCTCGACAACGGCATCTTCACGCCGTACGAGGCCAAGGGCCTGGCCGAGGTGAAGCCCGAGTACGTGCTCGACAAGGAGCACCGGGTCACCCCGATCGACTCCGGTGACATCTGCGTCAACTACGACAAGGCGTACTTCGCCGAGAAGAAGATCGCCCCGCCGCAGACGCTGGACGACCTGATCAAGCCGGAGTACAAGAACCTGCTGGTCACCGAGAACGCCGCGACCTCCTCGCCCGGTCTCGGTTTCCTCCTCGCCTCCGTCGGCAAGTACGGCGAGGACGGCTGGAAGGACTACTGGAGCAAGCTGAAGGCCAACGGCGTCGAGGTCGTCGACGGCTGGGAGCAGGCCTACAACGAGCGCTTCTCCGGATCCGCGGGCGGCAAGAAGGCCAAGGGCGACCGCCCGCTGGTCGTCTCTTACGCCTCCAGCCCGCCGGTCGAGGTCCTGTACGGCGAGCCCCAGCCGGCCGAGGCCCCCACGGGCGTCTCCACCGGCACCTGCTTCCGCCAGATCGAGTTCGCGGGCCTGCTCAAGGGCGCCAAGAACGAGGAGGGCGGCAAGGCCCTCGTGGACTTCCTGGTCAGCAAGAAGTTCCAGGAGGACATGCCGCTCCAGATGTTCGTGAACCCCGTGACGAAGGACGCCGTCCTGCCGGAGCTGTTCACCAAGCACGGCGTGGTCGTCGAGAAGCCGGAGAACGTTGCCCCGGAGACCATCGCCAAGAACCGTGAGCAGTGGGTCAAGGCATGGACCGCGCTCGTCGTGAAGTAAGCGGTACCAAGGAGCCGGGCGCGGCGTCGGGGGATGCCGCGCCCGGCTCCGGCCCCCGCGAGGGGGCGCGGGCGACCGTCGTGCGGCTCGCCCTGATGGCCGTCCCCCTCGCCTTCTTCGGGCTGTTCTTCGCCTACCCCGTCACCGCGATCGTCGGGCGCGGCCTGAAGACCGACGAAGGGTGGCAGTTCGGCCGGTTCGCGGAGGTGCTGGCCCGGCCCGACATCGCCGACGTGCTCTGGTTCACCACCTGGCAGGCGTTCGCCTCCACCCTGCTCACCCTGCTGATCGCGCTCCCCGCCGCGTACGTCTTCGCGCGCTTCGAGTTCCCGGGCAAGCAGCTGCTGCGCGCCGTGGTGACCGTTCCCTTCGTGCTGCCGACCGTGGTGGTGGGCACCGCGTTCCTCGCGCTGCTGGGGCGGGGCGGACTGTTGGACGAACTGGTGGGCGTCCGGCTCGACACCACCGTCTGGGCGATCCTGCTCGCGCACGTCTTCTTCAACTACGCCGTTGTCGTCCGCACGGTCGGCGGGCTGTGGGCCCAACTGGACCCGCGCCAGGAAGAGGCCGCCCGGGTGCTGGGCGCCGGGCGGTTCGCCGCCTGGCGGCGGGTGACGCTGCCCGCGCTCGCCCCGGCGGTGGCCGCCGCCGCACTGATGGTGTTCCTGTTCACCTTCAGCTCCTTCGGCGTCGTACTGATCCTCGGCGGGCCCGCGTACTCCACCCTCGAGGTGGAGGTCTACCGGCAGACCGCGCAGCTCCTGGACCTGCCGACGGCGGCCGTCCTGACGATGGTGCAGTTCGCCGCCATCGGCGCGATCCTCGCCGTGCACGCCTGGACCGTGCGCAAGCGCGAGACCGCGCTGCGGTTGGTCGATCCGGGCCGCACCACGCACCGGCCGCGCGGCTGGGCGCAGCGCTCGCTGCTGGGCGGGGTGCTGCTGACCGTCGCGCTGCTGATCGCGGCGCCGCTGGGCGTGCTGGTCGAGCGGTCCTTCGACACCCCCGGCGGCTACGGACTCGGCTACTACCGGGCCCTGCAGGACGCGGGCGCCGGTGGCGGGACCTTCCTGGTGGCGCCCCTGGAGGCGATCTGGAACTCCCTGCAGTACGCGCTCGCCGCCACCGCGATCGCCCTGGTCATCGGCGGACTCGCGGCCGCGGCGCTGACCCGGCGCGGGGGTCGTTTCGTACGCGGCTTCGACGCGCTGCTCATGCTCCCGCTCGGGGTGTCCGCCGTGACCGTGGGCTTCGGCTTCCTGATCACCCTGGACGAGCCGCCGCTGGATCTGCGGACCTCGTGGATCCTGGTGCCGCTCGCGCAGGCCCTGGTGGGCGTGCCCTTCGTCGTACGGACCATGCTGCCGGTGCTGCGCGCGGTGGACGGGCGGCTGCGGGAGGCCGCCGCGGTGCTCGGCGCGTCGCCGCTGCGGGCCTGGCGGGAGGTGGACCTTCCGTTGGTGCGGCGGGCGCTGCTGATCGCGGCCGGGTTCGCCTTCGCGGTGTCCCTGGGGGAGTTCGGTGCGACCGTGTTCATCGCGCGGGCGGACCGGCCGACGCTGCCGGTGGCCGTGGCGCGGCTGCTGGGGCGGGCCGGAGAGCTGAACTACGGCCAGGCGATGGCCCTGAGCACGATTCTGATGCTGGTGTGCGCGGTGTCCCTGCTGCTGCTGGAGCGACTGCGGCCCGACAAGACCTCCGGAGAGTTCTGATGACACTGCTTCAGCTGGAGGGGGTGTCGGTCCGCTTCGGCGAGCGCGCGGCCCCGTACGCCCTGGACGGCGTGGACCTCGCGGTCGCCGAGCACGAGGTCGTGTGCGTGCTGGGGCCGAGCGGAAGCGGCAAGTCCACGCTGCTGCGGGTCGTCGCCGGACTCCAGCAGGTTTCCGCAGGCCGGGTGTTGCTGGGTGGGGCCGACCAGGCCGACGTCCCCGTGCACCGGCGGGGCGTGGGCCTGATGTTCCAGGACCACCAGCTCTTCCCGCACCGCGACGTCGGCGCGAACGTCTCCTTCGGACTGCGGATGCGGGGAGCCGGGCGGGCCTCGTCCACGGACCGGGTAGCGCAACTGCTGGAACTGGTCGGGCTCCCCGGGGCCCAGGGTCGGGCGGTGGCCTCCCTGTCGGGCGGCGAGCAGCAGCGGGTGGCGCTGGCCCGGGCGCTGGCACCGTCGCCGCGGCTGCTGATGCTCGACGAACCGCTGGGGCAGCTCGACCGGGGGCTGCGGGAGCGGCTCGTGGTGGAGCTGCGGGGGCTGTTCTCCCGGCTGGGCACGACCGTGCTGGCCGTCACGCACGACCAGGGCGAGGCCTTCGCCCTGGCCGACCGGGTGGTGGTGATGCGGGACGGCCGGATCGAACAGGCCGGGACACCGCTGGAGGTCTGGCAGCGGCCCGCGTCGGAGTTCGTGGCACGGTTCCTCGGCTTCGAGAACGTGGTGCCGGCCGTGGTCTCGGGCACGTGGGCCGCCACCGCGTGGGGCAAGGTCCCGGTACCGGCCGGATCCCCTGAGGGGGAGCAGCGGCTGCTGATCCGCCCGGCCGGCGTGGTGCTCTGCGCGGCGGGCCTGCGGTGCGAGGTGGCCTCCCGCACCTTCCGCGGCACGCACGTCGCGCTGGTGCTGCGGCCCGAGACGGGACCGTTGTTGGAGGCCGAGTGCGGACTGGCGGGGGCGCCGGCCGTGGGGGACCGGGTCGAGGCGACGTTCACCCCCGCCGAGGTGGTCGTACTGCCTGAAGGAGCCGTGCCGTAGTGCGTGCATCGAGTCGCGGTCATCGGCAGGTCCTGGCCTACCGCGAGCCGAACCGCCGACGCGCGGCCCAACGACCAGAATTTCCGGCCGTGTGTATTAGGATCCGCCGCTAGCATCACTCGATCGACCATTGCTCCCCCAAGCGATAGGAAGCCTGATGATCGGCGTGCTCGTTACTTTTGCGCAGACCGAAAAGTTCGATCGTTCGGCTCTCTCAAAGATTGCCGGCGAACTCCGAGGGCCGTTCGAGGGAATGGCCGGTCTCCGCTTCAAGAGCTTCATGGTCGACGAAGACAGCGGTTGGGCAAGGAACTTCTACGTGTGGGATGACGAGGAGAAAGCTCGTGCATTCTTTACGGAGGAGATCGTCGGCAAGGTGACGGAGATTTACGGCGTCCCGCCCAAGGTTGAATACTTCGATGTCGTGGGGTTCGTCGACAACTCTGGTACCTGACCCTCAAAGGGGCTCCCGCGCCAACCTTTGCCGTCCGGGCCGATCGGGGTCACCCGGGCATGCCGTGGAAACTCCTTCGCCCCCTCCGGCAGAACCGGAGGGGGCGAACGGGCGTCGGGCGTCGCCCTGGATGGAAGACCTCACCCGGGCCGGATGATGATCGTGACGGGACAGCCCTTAGGGGCGGATGCCGTCACAGGCGATCGGAAGGTGGCGCGGGCCGCGCAGGACCGAATTCTGGCGGTACGGGGGCGGGTCCTCCAGCAGCCGCGGGTTCTCCAGTCGGCGGGCCAGTTCGCTCAGGGCCAGCTGGGCCTCCTGCCGGGCCAACGGCGCCCCGAAGCAGCTGTGGATGCCGCTGCCGAGGCCGAGGTGCTGGATGTCCTCGCGGTCGGGGTCGAAGCGGTCCGGGTTCTCGAAACGCTTCGGGTCCCGGTTTCCGGAGGCCAGCATCAGCCACACGGACGCGCCCTTGGGGATGGTGACCCCGGCGACCTCGATGTCGGAGAGGGTGGTGCGCTGGGGCAGCAACTGTACGGGCGGCTCGTAGCGCAGCAGCTCCTCGACGATCGGGATCGCCAGGTCGGGGTCGTTGCGCAGCCGCTGCAGGACCTCCGGGTGGCGCAGCAGCGTCAGCATCCCGTTGGTGATGAGGTTGACCGTCGTCTCGTGACCCGCGATCAGCAGCAGCGCGGAGGTGCTGAGCGCCTCCATCGTGGTCATCGCGCCGTCCGGGCCGTCCGCCGTCGCCAGCTGGGACAGCATGTCGTCGCCCGGCTTCTTGCGGCGCTCCTCGATCAGCCCGGCCAGGTACATGCCCAGCTCCATGCGGGCGTCCATCGCGCCCTGGCCGCGCTTCGTGGGGTCCGCGTCCGGGTCGGGGTCCAGGCTGGCGGCCAGGGCCTCCGCCCACACGTGGAAGCGGGGCTCGTCCTCGCGGGGGATGCCGAGCAGCCGGCAGATGACGGAGACCGGGAAGGGGTACGCGAACTGGTCGACGAGATCGATCCGGTCCAGCTGTCCGGTCTCCACGATGCCGTCGATCAGCCCGGAGACGAGGGTGCCGAGTTCGTCGCGCATGTCGTGCACCCGGCGGGGTGCGTGCGGCGGACCGAACGGCCGGTTCGTCATCCGCCGCAGCCGGTCGTGGTCGGGCGGGT
The DNA here is from genome assembly GCF_044756625.1 of Streptomyces sp. NPDC091682. NCBI lineage: Bacteria > Bacillati > Actinomycetota > Actinomycetes > Kitasatosporales > Streptomycetaceae > Streptomyces > Streptomyces sp. NPDC091682. Next base: position 370,178 of record NZ_JBIVTH010000006.1, read on the forward strand.
CGAGCTTGAGGAACGACGGCGGCAGGGTCGTGCCCTCCTCGTCGGACTGCTCGCCCAGCAGGTCGTCCCCGGTCGCCTTCAGGTTCTTGGCGTCGGAGCTGATCCGCGGGTCGTGCAGGAGGCTGTGGATCTCGTAGTACGTGCTGACGACGTACGGGCCGTCCCCGTCGTGGGAGACCGGGGTCTTGCGGAGTTCCTCGTACAGGGGGTAGGGATTCGCGCGGTTCGCGTAGTCGATGATCTCCCGCAGCAGGGCTTGTGTCATGACGGGTCCTCGTGATCCTCGGGGGAGGGCGCGGTGCGGCGCAGCCGGTGGTGCGCGGGGGAAAGGTCATCTACCGGGGGTGAAGGTCATCTTCCGGTCCGCCGGCGAGTAGCCGCTCAGCGTGATCGTCGGCCCGTGGGTCGGGACGGAGGGGTCGGGGAAGTCGGCCGGCATCGGCTTGGTCCCCTCGGGCCTGCGGTCCACCGTGGAGAACGGCGGCGGGAACGGCGCGGTGGCCTCGATCTGCTGCTCGTAGAACGGCAGCCACCGGCAGTTGTCGAAGGTGACGGCCGCGATCAGCCGCCCCTGGTACCCGTACGCGGCCGCGAACCGGCGCTCGGCGAGCGAGCCCTGGGTAATGAGGATCTCGGTCCCCATCGGCGGCACCCCGACCGACTTGATGTTCACGCCGAACTGGGAGGACCAGAACGCCGGAACCCACAGGTGAGGACGGCGGTCGGCGCTCACGCTGAGCATGTTGTGCGCGGCGGTGTCCGCCTGGGCGACGGCGTTGCCCCAGTGTTCCAGCGACAGGAACTGGTAGCCGAACAGGGCGTGCGGGGAACGTGCCACATCACCCGCCACGTAGATGTCGTCGGTGACGATGCCCCGGACGTCGAAGGCCCGGCAGCCGGCGTCGCAGGCGATGCCCCGCGGCCCCGCACCCAGCCCGGAGCCGGAGAGCCACTCGGTGTTGCGCTGTGCGCCCAGCGAGACGACCACCACGTCCGCCTCCACGGTGGACCCGTCGGAGAAGTGCGCGGCGCGGACCCGCCCGGAGGGGTCCCCCTCCAACGAGGTCACCATGACTCCGGTGCGCAGGTCGACGCCGTTCTCGCGGTGCATCTCGGCCGCCACCGCGCCGATCACCCCGCCCAGAGCACCGACCAGCGGAGCGTCGCCCCGTTCGGCGACGGTGACGTCCAGGCCGCGCTCCCGGCACGCCGAGGCGATCTCGGACCCGGTGAACCCGGCTCCGATGACCAGCACCCGGCGGGGACCGGCGGCCAGGGCCCGTTGCAGCCCTTCGCCGTCATCGCGGGTGCGCAGCACGAAGACGCCCTTGAGGGCGCCCTCCTCCGCGTTGGGCCAGGGCCGGGCGCGTACGCCGGTGGCGATCAGGAGCCGGTCGTACTCGACCGCGTCGCCGTTGCCGAGCTCGACCCGGCGGGCGGCCATGTCCAGGCCCGTGGCCGGGACCCCGAGGCGCCAGTCGGCATCGATCGCCCGGCGGCGGGGGAGTGCCGTGTGGTCGGCGACCGCGTTGCCCAGCAGGACCTGCTTGGACAGCGGGGGGCGGTCGTACGGTTCGTAGGGCTCGTCGCCGATCATCGTGAGCGAACCGGCGAAACCCTTCTCACGCATGGTCTCCGCGGCCCGCAGGCCGGCCAGGGATGCGCCGACGACGACGATGCGGCCCTCGCGCTTGAGCTGCTCCAGGGATCCGTCGTGCGTTCCGGTACTCGTCACCGCGCGCCTCCGGATGGAGATCCGGCGCCGGCCACGGCGTCCGGGGCGACCATGTTCGCCATGTCCTCGTCCGTGATCTCCAGAAGGATGGCCTGGACCGGACAGGCGGCCACTGCACGCATCACGTCCTCGCGCTGCGCCGGATCCGCTTCCGGGTTGTAGAGCAGCGACTCGTCGCCGTGCATGGCGAAGACATCGGGAGCGAGGAATGCGCACTGGGCGTATCCCTGGCAGCGGTTGAGGTCGACGACAAGCCTCATGGCGGTTCTGCCTTTCCCTTGGCCGTCCCTCCCCGTCACCCCCCGGAGCCCCCGGGTCCTCCCCTTCCCACCAGCATGCACGCGGCACTCACAGGCCGCCTGCCGGAGTAAGGATCCCCAGGTCAGGGCGGTTCGGTGGGGGTCGGAGGCCGGCGGGCGGTGCCGCGCCGGACACGCAGGATGTACAGGCTGAGGATCAGGGCCCAGGCCGGGAACACCATCTCGGACCAGGGCACTCCGGAACCGACCACGAGCAGGACCAGGCCGACGACCGTGCCCAGCAGGGCCAGTGGCCGCGGGAAGACGCCGAGCATCCGACCGATGGTCGAGGTCGCGAGGACGAAGACGGCAGCCATCCGCATGGCGTACGTCGCGAGGAGGGTGTAGGCGAAGTGGCGGCCGAAATCGGAGGGCGAGCCCTCGGCCAGCACGGTGCCCGCCGCCGCCGCGGAGGCGAACAGGGTCGCCACGAAGACGAATCCGCTGCCGAGGAACACGGTGGCGACGAACCGGTCCTCGGCCGCGCCCGTGTGCGCGCGCAGGGCGCCCATGAACCAGAGGAAGAAGATGCCCGCGAAGGGCACGATCTCCAGCGCCACTTTGACCGCCCAGCGCTTGTCCGGGTCGACGGGCAGGTCGGCGGCGTTGCCCGACGGGACGGCGATCCGCATCAGCACGATCGCCGCCCCGAGCAGCAGGGCGAAGGCGATTCCGGCCATCCCGGCCGCGCGTGGCGTGTAGAGCCGATCGGTCGTGGAACTCACGAACCCCTCACTCTCTCCCCTGGTCCAGCAAGCGGCAGTCATCGCCGCGCCACCACCGGGGGGCGGCCGACCGGGTGAGGGAGCCCGGCCGGCCGGGGGGTCAGCCGACCGGCTCCGGCACCGGGTCCGCGGCGCCCTCGTCGGCCCCCTCGTGCTTGCCGTACCAGGCGACCGCCACCGCTCCGGCGACGGCCATGACGAAGCCGAGGACCGCGAGCCAGGCGAGGCCGGGGCGGGAGGCGTCGCCGAGCCACAGGACGCCGATCGCGCCCGGCAGCACCGTCTCGCCGACGACGAGGGCCGCCGTGGCGCCGTTCACCGAGCCGATCTGGAGGGCGACCGTGTGCAGGTACATGCCGCCGATGCCCGCCACCAGGATGGCGTAGAGGGCCGGGTCGGTGAGGAAGGTGCCGAGGTCGAACGGGTCCACGCCGTTCAGGATCCGGACGCCGACGCCGAGCGCGCCGAAGCCGAGGCCCGAGAGCAGGCCCGCCAGGATCGCGGCGCTGCCGCCGAGGAGGCGCACGGCCACCGTGCCGCCCACCATCAGCAGCAGGGTGATCCCCAGCAGCCACCAGTGCGTGGACATCGGCGCGTGGTGGCCGCCCTCGTGGCCCGCGGCCGTCGCCAGCAGCACCAGCGCGGTGCAGACGACCCCGATCGAGGTCCATTCCTTCCGGCTCAGCCGGATGCCGAGCATCTTCACGCTCAGCACGGCCGTGATCACCAGGTTGGCGCTGATCACCGTCTGGGAGAGGAAGAGGGGAAGCAGCCGGGCGGCCAGGGCGCCGAGTCCGAAGCCCACGAAGTCCAAGATGGTGCCGACGATGAACTCCCAGGTCATCGCCGCTTTCGCGGTGGACGACAGGTTGGGACCGCCGTGGGCGGTCACCCCGGCGGCGGTCGGGGACATGCGTGCGGCGCGGCGCGATCCGACGGCTTGCAGCACGGATCCCGTGCCGTAGCAGATGGACGCCGCAACAGCGGTCAGCAGGCCTATGAGCACCAAGGGCTCCGTTCACGTCTGGCAGGTTTTGCGGTACCTCTGCCAGACGTCAGAACGGGCCGGGAAGTTGCTTCCGGAGCTCAGCCCATCGAAGCGAGGACGCCGGGGACCTCGTCCACCGAATCGACGAGCGCGATCCGCGACTCCATCGCGCGGCCCCGCGCCAGTGCCCGGAGCAGGGGCCAGGCCGGAAGGTGCTCGGTCCAGTGGGTGCGGCCGACCAGGATCATCGGGGCCGGCTCGCCCCGGGACTCGTAGTAGTTCGGCGTCCCGTTGTCGAATATCTCCTGGACGGTGCCCGCCGCGCCGGGCAGGAAGACCACGCCCGCGGTGGAGCGGGCCAGCAGCCCGTCCTCGCGGGTGGCGTTCGCGAAGTACTTCGCGATGTGGCCCGCGAAGGCGTTCGGCGGTTCGTGCCCGTAGAACCAGGTCGGGATGCCCACCGAGTCGCCGCCGGCGGGGAAGCGCTCGCGCACGGCGAAGGCGGCGCGCGCCCAGTCGGACACCGACGGAGTGAAGGAGGGGGCCTTGGCCAGCAGTTCCAGGGCCTCCGCGAGGGCCTCGTCCGGGGCCGGGGCCAGGTAGGCGCCGAGGTTGGCAGCCTCCATCGCGCCGGGGCCACCGCCGGTGGCCACCGTCAACCCGGACCGGGTCAGTGCCCGGCCCAGCTCCGCCGCGCCGCGGTAGTCCGTACCGCCGCGGCTCATCGCGTGGCCGCCCATCACACCGACGACCCGGACACCGCAGAGGTGCTCGTCGAGGGCGTCGGAGATGGCGTCGTCATGGACGGAACGGAGCATCGAGGAGAAGACATCGCCGTCGGACTTCGTCTCCTGGAACCAGGCGTACGCCTCGGCGTCGGGGGTGGCCTCGTACCCGTCGGGCAGCCCGGTGAAGAGCTCCTCGGGCGTGTAGAGCAGGCCCCGGTACGGGTCGAACGGCAGGTCCGGTACGGGCGGGAAGACCAGCGCGCCGTCGGCGCGGACCTTCGCCGCCGCGTCGGGCTCCATCGCGCAGCCCAGGAACACGGCCGCCGAGGTGTCGGAGGCCAGCAGCGCGAAGGTCCGCTCCAGCAGGTTGACCGACTGGATCCGGTAGCCGCTGAGCGAGCCGCGGGCCACCACCTGGTCGAATTCGGCGAGCGTCTCGATCTCGATGTCTGGGTTGACCATTCGGCCCACCCTAAGGGCTGGTCGGATCAGCGGGTCAATGCCAACGACGTCAGCTGCGCCACACCCCAGCTGAGCGGTACGCACACTGCCAGGAGGGCGGTGGCCCGCAGACTCGCGGCGCTGCGCAGGACGTTGGACGGGGCAGCGAGGTCGAGCAGGGCCGTGCGTCCGGGCTGCCGGCCCCGGCGGGCCTCCACCACGGATGTGAGAAGGGTCGCGGCGGCGCACAGGGTCACGAGGGCGACGGCCGGCCAGGTCAGCGGGCCCAGCGGGACGGGCAGCCCGCCCCGGTCGCGCAGGGCGAACGCGGTCAGGGCACCTGCGGCCACCGAGCAGAGCACTCCCAGCGGCGGGCCGATCCGTGGGGCCTCCTCCTGGAGGGTCCGCCCGGCCAGCAGCCGCAGCGCTCCCGGGCGCACGGCCTGGACCAGGCTCCCGCAGGCGTAGGCGAGTCCCGGCCCGGCCAGGGCGAGCCCGACCGCGGTCAGCGACCAACCGATGAGCGCCCCGGCACCGCCCCGGCCCGCGTACGCGGAGGCGGCGAGCCCGCAGGCGGTCAGTGCGATGCCCCAGGGCAGTCCGGTCTGGGGGGCCAGCGGCGGGTGCGGGCGCAGCGCGAGGGCAGTGGCGGCCGCGGCGGTCAGCGGGATCAGGGCCAACAGGGTGAGGGCGCCCGCCACCGGCAGCGGCTGGTCGGCGTGGAGCAGCTCGGCCCCGGTCCCGTCGAACGGCAGCCCTGCCAGTTCGCCGCGCAAGTGGAGGAAGGCGGCCAGGGCCACGGCGCTGCCCAGGGTGCAGGCGACGGCGGTGGAGATCGCGGCGGCCAGCATGAGCCGGACGGGTCCCAGCCCGACGGCGTCCAGTCCCTCGCGGGGCTGGGTCGCGGGGTCGGACCGGGCCACGACGACGGCGAAGTGCACGGTGACGGCCAGCGGGATCAGGGCCCACAGCAGGCGAGGGAACGATCCGGCGGGCCGGGCCACGGCACCGGCGAGTACATAGAGGAGTAGGAATCCGGTTCCGGCCGAAGCCGCGGCGACGAGGAGCCGCCGCAGCTGGACGAGCGGCCGGGAACCACGGGCTAGGCGGAGAGCGAGCACGCGGCCTGGTCCTCCGTGGTGTCGGCGACGGGGGAGGCGGCGGCAGCGGCCCCCGCGAGGCGGCCGTCGAGCAGGTCGATCCGACGGTCCGCGACGGCCGCGGTGGCCTCGTCATGGGTGGCCAGCAGCACGGTGATGTCGTGGGAGCGGGCCGCGGTGGTCAGCGTGCGGAGCAGCAGGGCCCGCTCGGTGCGGTGCAGCGGGGCCGTGGGCTCGTCGGCGAAGATCACGGCGGGCTCGTTGACCAGCGCCCGGGCGAGCGCGACCCGCTGGCACTCGGCGCGGGTCAGGGCGCCGGGGCGCTTTCGGGCGGAGCCGGCGATGTCCAGGCGGTCCAACCATTCGCAGGCGGCCGTGCGGGCGCTGCGGTGGGAGGCTCCGGCGAGCAGCAGGGGCAGGGCCGCGTTCTCCCAGACCTTCAGCTCGGGCAGCAGCTGGGGCTCGTGGCCGATCCAGCCGAACCGGTCGCGGCGCAGCCGTTCGCGGACGACCGCGCTCATGGTGTGCACGGGGACGCTGTTGAACCAGACCTCGCCCTGCTGGGGCCGCAGCTGCCCGGACAGACAGCGGAGCAAAGTGGTCTTGCCGCTGCCGCGGGGACCGGTCAGGGCGAGGATCTCGCCCTGACGGACACCGACGGAGATCTCGACGAGGGCGGGGGCGCCTCCTCCGGACTTCGTCCGGGGGGACCCCCCGTGGGAGTAGTGCAGGGACCGAGCCCACAGGACGTCATTGTCAGGCGGGGCATTGTCCGGTGGAGCCACCATGGCGTACACCTCCGTCCGAGGGAACGAAGCGGAGCCGGTCGAAGTCACTGGCGCCACAGTGAGATGTAAAGAGATGAACGTCTTGGATGGTGACAGCACACGGCCCGGACCCCCGCGTTCTCACTCGAACGGAGGATCCGGGCCGTGTGGTCGGACTACTGCGGCTCGGTCGGCTCAGGCCCCGGTTACAGCTTGGTCCACGCCTCGGTGAGCACCGAGCGCAGGATTCCTTCGATCTCGTCGAAGGTGCCCTGGTCGGCGATCAGCGGCGGCGCGAGCTGGATGACCGGGTCACCGCGGTCGTCGGCCCGGCAGTACAGGCCGTTCTCGAAGAGCGCCTTGGAGAGGAAGCCGTAGAGCACGCGCTCCGTCTCCTCGTCCGTGAAGGACTCCTTGGTGTCCTTGTCCTTAACGAGCTCGATGCCGTAGAAGTAGCCGTTGCCGCGGACGTCGCCGACGATCGGCAGGTCGTGCAGCTTCTCCAGCGTGGTGCGGAAGGCGTCCTCGTTGTTCAGCACGTGCTGATTGAGGCCTTCCTTGTCGAAGATGTCGAGGTTGGCGATCGCCACCGCCGAGGACACCGGGTGTCCGCCGAAGGTGTAGCCGTGCAGGAAGGTGTTCTCGCCCTTGTAGAACGGCTCCGCGATGCGGTCCGAGACGATGCAGGCACCGATCGGGGAGTAGCCCGAGGTCATGCCCTTGGCGCAGGTGATCATGTCCGGCACGTAGCCGAACTTGTCACAGGCGAACATCGTGCCGAGGCGGCCGAACGCGCAGATCGTCTCGTCGGAGACGAGCAGCACGTCGTACTCGTCGCAGATCTCGCGGACGCGCTGGAAGTACCCGGGCGGCGGCGGGAAGCAACCACCGGCGTTCTGCACCGGCTCCAGGAAGACGGCCGCGACGGTGTCGGCGCCCTCGAAGAGGATCTCCTGCTCGATCTGGTCGGCGCACCAGCGGCCGAAGGCCTCCGGGTCGTCGCCGTAGATCGGGGCGCGGTAGATGTTGGTGTTCGGCACCTTGTGCGCGCCGGGCACCAGCGGCTCGAAAGGAGCCTTCAGGGCCGGCAGACCCGTGATGGACAGGGCGCCCTGCGGGGTGCCGTGGTAGGCGACCGCACGCGAGATGACCTTGTACTTCGTGTGCTTGCCCTGCAGCTTGTAGAACTGCTTGGCGAGCTTCCAGGCGGTCTCGACGGCCTCGCCGCCACCGGTGGTGAAGAAGACCTTGTTCAGGTCACCCGGGGCGTAGTTCGCGAGGCGCTCGGCGAGTTCCACGGCCTTCGGGTGGGCGTACGACCACACGGGGAAGAAGGCGAGCTGCTGAGCCTGGTTGTAGGCGACCTCGGCCAGTTCCTTGCGGCCGTGACCTGCGTTGACCACGAACAGTCCGGCGAGACCGTCGAGGTAGCGCTTGCCCTTGTCGTCGAAGATGTAGGTGCCCTCACCACGCACGATGGTGGGGACGGGTGCGTTCTCGTACGACGACATGCGGGTGAAGTGCATCCACAGGTGGTCGTATGCGGTCTTGGAGAGGTCCTGGCTCACGGGCTATCGAGTTCCCCACATGTAGGTCTGCTTCTTCAGCTTCAGATAAACGAAGCTTTCGGTTGATCGCACGCCGGGGAGCGTGCGGATCTTCTTGTTGATCGTTTCGAGCAAGTGGTCGTCGTCCTCGCAGACGATCTCCACCATCAGGTCGAACGAACCTGCGGTCATGACCACGTACTCGCACTCGGCCATGGCGGTCAGAGCGTCGGCCACCGGATCGAGGTCGCCCTCGACGTTGATGCCGACCATGGCCTGGCGTCGCAGGCCCACGGTGAGCGGGTCGGTGACGGCGACGATCTGCATGACGCCCTGGTCGAGCAGCTTCTGCACCCGCTGGCGCACAGCGGCTTCGGAGAGGCCCACGGCCTTGCCGATCGAGGCGTAGGGACGGCGACCGTCCTCCTGCAGTTGCTCGATGATCGCCAGGGACACAGCATCGACCGAAGGGGACGGTTGTCTGTTCCTGGAATCTGCGCTTCGACTGACCACGACCTCACTGTGCACGAGGGTCGTCTGTTCCGCAAGACGGAATCGATGAAATCCGTTGTTTGAAGACTCTGATCTCACCGATTTCGTAGTTGGTGGTGTCTGGGCCTGTCGAAAGCCTCCGCCGAGAGGCTAGGCTTGGTATTCGTCTCAATCGTTGGACATGTGATCAGGAGTGTGGCTGTAGTGACCACCGAACTGCGTCGTCTGCGCAACTACATCGGCGGGGAGTTCAAGGACGCCGCCGACGGGCGGACCACCGAGGTGGTCAACCCGGCCACCGGCGAGGTGTACGCCACCGCCCCGCTCTCGGGCCAGGCCGATGTGGACGCCGCCATGGCCGCTGCCGCGGCCGCCTTCCCGGGCTGGCGCGACACCACCCCCGCGGAGCGCCAGAAGGCCCTGCTGAAGATCGCGGACGCCTTCGAGGCGCGCGCGGACGAGCTCGTCGCCGCCGAGTCGGAGAACACCGGCAAGCCGCTGGCCCTCACGGCCAGCGAGGAGCTGCCCCCGATGGTGGACCAGATCCGCTTCTTCGCGGGTGCCGCACGGCTCCTGGAGGGCCGCTCGGCCGGCGAGTACATGGAGGGGATGACCTCGATCATCCGCCGTGAGCCGGTCGGCGTCTGCGCCCAGGTCGCGCCGTGGAACTACCCGATGATGATGGCCGTGTGGAAGTTCGCCCCGGCCATCGCGGCGGGCAACACCGTCGTGCTCAAGCCCTCGGACACCACCCCGGCCTCCACCGTCCTGATGGCGGAGATCATCGACTCCGTGCTGCCCAAGGGCGTATTCAACGTCGTCTGCGGTGACCGCGAGACCGGCAAGGCCATGGTCGAGCACTCCACCCCGGCGATGGCGTCCATCACTGGCTCGGTGCGTGCGGGCATGCAGGTCGCCGAGAGCGCCTCCAAGGACGTCAAGCGCGTCCACCTGGAGCTCGGCGGCAAGGCCCCGGTCGTGGTCTTCGAGGACGCCGACATCGCCAAGGCCGTCGAGGACATCGCGGTCGCCGGCTACTTCAACGCCGGCCAGGACTGCACCGCTGCGACCCGCGTGCTCGTGCACGAGTCGATCCACGACGAGTTCGTGGCCGCGCTCGCCAAGGCCGCCACCGACACCAAGACCGGCCAGCCGGACGACGAGGACGTGCTGTACGGCCCGCTGAACAACCCGAACCAGCTCAAGCAGGTCGCGGGCTTCATCGAGCGCCTCCCCGCTCACGCCAAGGTCGAGGCGGGTGGCCACCAGGTCGGCGAGAAGGGCTACTTCTACGCCCCGACCGTGGTCTCCGGCCTCAAGCAGGACGACGAGATCATCCAGAACGAGGTCTTCGGCCCCGTCATCACCGTCCAGTCCTTCGCGAGCGAGGGTCAGGCCCTGGAGTACGCGAACGGCGTCGAGTTCGCCCTCGCCTCCTCCGTCTGGACCAAGGACCACGGCCGCGCGATGCGGATGTCCAAGAACCTCGACTTCGGCTGCGTGTGGATCAACACCCACATTCCGCTCGTCGCCGAGATGCCGCACGGCGGCTTCAAGAAGTCCGGCTACGGCAAGGACCTCTCCGCCTACGGCTTCGAGGACTACACGCGCATCAAGCACGTGATGACCTCGCTCGACGGCTGATCGGCCGCATCGATCACAGCACAGCGTTGACGGGGCGGGCAGTAGACAACATGTCTATTGCCCGCCCCCTCGCGTTCGCCGAGGCTGTGCCCATGCCCGAACTCGCCTTCTCCCGCCGTTCTGCGCTGTACGGCCTCGGTGCCGCGGGCCTCACGGCCGCCCTCACCGGCTGCGGCGTGCCCGCCGCCTACGTTCCCGAGGAAGGGCGCGAGGGTCCGGACCGTTCGGAGCGGGACCGCAGCGTCGTGTTCTCCAACTGGCCGCTGTACATCGACACCGACGAGGAGGACGAGGAGCGCCGCCCGACGCTGGAGGCCTTCTCGGAGCGGACCGGCATCGAGGTCCGGTACACCGAGGAGATCAACGACAACGACGAGTTCTTCGGCAAGGTCAGCCCGGCCCTGATGAACCGCCAGGAGACCGGCCACGACCTGATCGTGGTCAGCGACTGGATGGCCGCCCGCTTCGTCCACCTGGGCTGGGCCCAGAAGCTGGACCGGTCGGCCCAGCCCAACGTGGCCCGGCACCTCGACCCGCAACTGCGTTCCCCCGCCTTCGACGAGGGTCGCCTGCACACCGTCCCCTGGCAGTCGGGCATCACCGGCATCGCCTACAACCGCAAGGCCCTGGGGCGGGAGATCAAGTCGATCAAGGACCTGTGGCAGCCGGACCTGGCGGGCAAGGTCACCCTCTTCTCCGGACTCGACGAGTCCTTCGCGCTGCTCATGCAGGGCAACGGTGTGGACGTCACCCGCTGGACCGAGTCCGACTTCCACCGGATGTGCGACCAGGTCGAGAACATGGTGAAGAAGAAGCACATCCGCCGGTTCACCGGCAACGACTACACCTCCGATCTGAGCAAGGGCGATGTCCTCGCCTGCCAGGCCTACTCCGGTGACGCCATCCAGCTCCAGGCCGACAACCCGGACATCGAGTTCGTCGTCCCGGAGGAAGGGGCAGAACTCTGGGCCGAGAGCCTGCTCGTCCCCAACCTGGCCCGGCACAAGGCGAACGCCGAGGCCCTCATCGACTACTACTACGCGCCCGAGGTGGCCGCCTCGCTCGCCGCCTCCGTCAACTACGTCTGCCCCGTTCCGGCCGCCCGCGAGGTCCTGGCCGCCTCCGACGACCAGGAGACCGCCGAACTGGCCGAGAACCCGCTGATCTTCCCGGACGATGACATGCGCAAGCGGCTGGTCGTGGCCCGGGACATCTCCTCGGCCGAACGCCGTTCCCTCGCCAAGCGCTGGAACGCGATCGTCGGACTCTGACCGCGCACCCGACGGCAGGTATTGAACACGTTCAGCAATCTGGCTGAACGTGTTCAGAAATGGGCGTAGGCTTCCTTCCATGAGCGAGAGAAGCGCCCTTGAGCGGCGGATCCGTGCCTGGTTGACCCTGTTCCTGATCTGCCTGGTACTCAGCGGCCTCACGGCCTTCCCCCTGGTCAGCGAACTCCGTTGGGCCAATGCGCTGATCGACAACGAGTGGCTACGACGTGTGGGCGACGGGCTGGATCGGGCCGACGCCGACTACCCCTTCCTCCTCTACGGCACCGACTGGCTCGCCTTCGCCCACCTCGTCATCGCCGTCTTCTTCTACGGGGTCCACCGCGACCCGGTCCGCAACATCTGGATCATCGAAGCCGGCATGATCGCTTGCGCCGGAGTGATTCCACTGGCCCTGATATGCGGCCCGATCCGGGGCATCCCCATCTGGTGGAGCGTCATCGACATGTCGTTCGGAGTCTTCGGGGTGATTCCCTTGCTGGTGCTCCGCCGGATGATCAAGCGACTTGAGGCGATGCCCGCCTGATGCCTACCGGGCGAAGGCCGCCATCACGATCCCCAGGACCACCGGGTTCGTCTCCTCGCCCTTGGCGTTCGTGGCGTTGACCGAGTAGACCAAGGTGCGGGACAGGTCCCGGGTCGCGCCCATGCCGGTGCTGTACCCGTGCCGGCCACCGGACTTGCCCCACAGCACCGTGCCGTCCGGCAGGGTGACCCTGGACATTCCCGCCGTCATCTCGGCGGCCTTCCCGTTGCCGAAGGTTTTCACATCGGGCACCGTGAACATCTCCTCCAGCTGGGCCGCCGGTACGACCCGCCCGCTGAACAGGGCCTTGGTGAACCGCTCCAGATCGGCCGTGGTCGAGATGATGTCCCCCGCCGCCCAGCGGTCCGAGGAGTTCCACTCGGTCACGTCCCGCAGCTCCCGGGAGCCGTCCACCTTGGCTATCGCCTGGTAACCACGGTTGTGCGGGCCGGGGATCCTCGTCTGCGTCCGGGACGGGAACGAGGTCTGATGCAGACCGAGCGGCCTCAGGATCCGCCGGCCGACCGCCTCCTCGTACGAGGTGCCGGTCACCTTCTCGACGAGCACGCCCAGCAAGGTGTAGTTGATGTTCAGGTAGTGCTGGGCCGAGCCCGGGGTGAACTCCCGCTTCTTCGCGAGGGCATTGACCAGCTGGTCTCGCGGGTCGGTCACATCGAAGCGGTGCTCCCACTGCGCCTCGAACGAGTCGCCCGGGCCGTCCGCCGCCGGTATGCCGCTCGTGTGGTTGAGCAACTGCCGTACGGTGACCGCGCCGTAGGCATCGGGGACGGTCCCGGGCAGGTACCGCCGGACCGGCCGGTCCAGGTCCACCCGACCCTCGGCCGCCAGCTGGAGGACCACCGCCGCGGTGAAGGTCTTGGTCACCGACCCCGCCCGGAACCTCCCCTGGTCGATGGCCGCCCGCCCAGTGGCGACGTCCGCGACACCGGAACTGCCCCGCCAGCTGCCGCTCGTACCCCCGACGCGGACCAGCGCGGCGGTCGCGTCCTTGTGTTCCGCCCCGAGACCGGCCATCGCCCGTTCCAGTACCGCCGCATTCGGCGGGGTCGGAACGAGGGGCGTGTAGAGGCCCGCTGCGGCCGCCGCCGGCGCGGGGACCGGAGCGGCGTGCGCGACGGCCGGACCGGACGCGATCCCCAGGACCAGGGCGGCTGCGATCAGCGTGCGCGTACGTGCATTCATGGTGGTGTGCTCCCCCTGTGATGCATCGGAGCCGTCTGCCCCGATGACCTCAATGCTCCAGGTCAGAGGGGTAGTTGCGGATCACCATCCAGAGGGGTTTTCACCGGTACGACAACTAGCCGGCCCGGGGGAGGCGACACGCCGTCCCCTCACTCCCCAGAGGGAGTACCCGCCGCGATCAGGCCCGTCTCGTACGCGCAGATCACCGCCTGGATCCGGTCCCGCAGTCCCAGCTTCGCCAGCACGTTCCCCACGTGCGACTTCACCGTGTGCTCGCTCACCACCAGCGACGCCGCGATCTCCGCGTTGGACAGGCCCCGCCCCAGGTGCAGCAGCGTCTCCCGTTCCCGCGCCGTCAGCACCTCCAGCCGGTCCGCCGGAAGGGCGGGCCGCGCCGTCGCCGTCGTGTACTCCTCGATCAGCCGCCGCGCCACCGACGGCGCCAGCAGCGACTCGCCCGCCGCCACCACCCGTACCGCGTGCACCAGGTCGTCCCGCCGCACGTCCTTCAGCAGGAACCCGCTCGCCCCCGCGTGCAGGGCCTCGTACACGTACTCGTCCGAGTCGAAAGTCGTGAGCATCACCGTGCGGCACGCGCTCCCCGCCGAAATCGTCCGGCACGCCTCGATCCCGTCCAGCACCGGCATCCTGATGTCCAGCAGTGCCACGTCCGGCGCGAGCCGGGCCACCGCCTCTACCGCCGCCGCACCGTCCCCCACCTCCGCCACGACCTCGATGTCCTCCTGGACGCCGAGGATCATCGCGAAGCCGCTGCGCACCAGCTCCTGGTCATCGGCCACCACCACACGGATCGTCAATTGCCCACCTCCAGGCGCGAGGTTACAAGGGACACCCGCACCGCATACCCGGCCCCGTCCGGACCCGGGCCGGACTCGGCAGTACCGCCATGGGCCGCCGCCCGCTCGCGGATCCCGATCAGCCCGTGCCCGCCCGAGGCGTCACCGGGTCCCCGGCCGTCGTCCGTGACCGTCACCGTGAGCGTTCCCGGTCCGTACACGAGCGTGACGTCCGCCGCCGAAGCCCCGGCGTGCTTGACCACGTTGGTCAGGGCTTCCTGCACCACCCGGTACACGGTCGCCTCCAACGCGGCCGGCAGCTCGCGCACCGCGCCGCTCCGCCCGTACCCCACCCGCAGTCCGCTGGCCCGCACCCGGTCCACCAGCTCCGCCAGCCCGGAGATCCCCGGCTGCGGGCTCCGGGGCGCGGCTTCCTCGGTGCGCAGCACACCCAGCATCGCGCGCAGCTGTGCCATGGCGTCCCGCCCCGTCTCCGCGATCGCCTCGAAGGCCGCCTCGGCCCGCTCCGGGGCCCTGCGCACGGCCACCGGTCCGGCCTCCGCCTGCACGATCATGATGCTGACCGCGTGCGAGAGGACGTCGTGCATCTCCCGTGCGATCCTGGCCCGTTCGCGTGCGGCAGCCTGCTCCGCCTCGATCCGATTGGCACGCTCCAGCTCGGCGGCGCGGGCCAGGGCGGCCTCGGTGTGGGCCTGCCGCGCGTGCTGGAGCCGTCCCAGGGCGTAGGCCGCCGCCGAGACGAAGAGCGTGAACAGCAGTTCTCGCGCCGTTCCCGTCTCCCAGCCCACTGACGCGGCCACCACCATCACGGTGGCCAGCCCCACGGCGGCGCGCACCCGCAGGGTGCACTGCAGGGCGACCGTGTAGAAGGCGATGAGGCCCGCGTACGGCAGCGGCTGGCCCGGCCCGTCAACGGTGACCTTGTAGATCCCCCCGACGGCCAGGATCGCCGCCAGCACCGCCACCGGCGCCCGGCGGCGCCAGATCAGGGGCAGCACGCCGGCCGTGGTCATCGCGTACGAGAGCCAGCTCACGGGAGGGAGATCGGGTGACCGGGGCACGACGAACGGCATGGTGACGGCCAACTGCACCAGCAGGGTCAGGCCCAGGTCCTGCCACCGCGGATCGGTGCCGCGGACGCCCTCCCGGAAGGCCCGTATCACCGCCCGAGCCCGGTCCGTACCGCCGTCAGCGCGTCCAGCCGGTTCGTGGTGATCGAGTCGACCCCCGCCGCGACGAGGCCCTTCATCGTCCGCTTGGTGTCCGCGGTCCAGGCCGATACCAGCAGGCCGTCCCGGTGGAGCGCGTCCACCAGCTCCCGGCTCACCAGTCCGAAGCGGTAGTTGAGCCAGCGCGGTGCCACGGCATCGATCAGCGCCCGCCGCGGCGGCGACAGCGAGGTCCAGGTCAGTGCGATCTCCGCGCCCGGATCGGCGGCGCGGACCGCCAGCATCGTGTTCGGGCCCGCGCAGTAGTACGTCCGCTCGCGCGCCCCGCACTCGCGGACCTCGCCCACGACGATCCGCACCGCCTCGGGCGTGGCGCCGGGCAGGTCGAGC
Source organism: Streptomyces sp. NPDC091682 (assembly GCF_044756625.1). Classification (NCBI taxonomy): domain Bacteria; kingdom Bacillati; phylum Actinomycetota; class Actinomycetes; order Kitasatosporales; family Streptomycetaceae; genus Streptomyces; species Streptomyces sp. NPDC091682. The sequence continues at coordinate 386,039 of NZ_JBIVTH010000006.1, forward strand.
ATCAGCCGGCCCGACCCGGCGGCCGCCAAGGCGTCGCGCAGCGTGGGGACGCCGCCCAGCGTCAGTCCCTTCAGCTGTGGGGCCGTGACCTCGTCGAGGCGTACGTCGTGGCCCCACAGCCGCTGGAGCGTCTCGTCGTGGAGGAGGACCGGCACCCCGTCCCGGGTCAGCCGTACGTCGATCTCGACGGCGTCCGCCCCGCGCGCGAAGGCGGAGCGGATCGAGGCCAGGGTGTTCTCACGGACACGGTAGGGATCGCCGCGGTGACCGACGGCAGTCAGAGTGCTCATGTTCCCATTCTCAGGGGCACAGTTGCCGGGAACGCGTCAGCGCGCGAGCCATTCCTCGGTGTACGCGTCGATCTCCGCGTTCAACGCGGCCTTGCCGGCCGGGTCCAGGAAGGAGGCCTCGACGGCGTTCTTGGCGAGCTGCGCGAGCCCGCGCTCGTCGAGCTCGAGGAGGCGGGCGGCCACGGCGTACTCGTTGTTCAGGTCGGATCCGAACATCGGCGGGTCGTCGCTGTTGATGGTGACGAGCACGCCCGCCGCGACCATCTCCTTGACGGGGTGCCGGTCGAGGTCGGTCACCGCGCGGGTCGCGATGTTGGAGGTCGGGCAGACCTCCAGCGCGATCCGGTGCTCGGCGAGGTACGCCAGCAGTTCCGGGTCCTGGGTGGCGCTGGTGCCGTGGCCGATGCGCTCGGCGCCGAGCTCGCGGATGGCGTCCCAGATCGTCTCCGGGCCGGTGGTCTCGCCGGCGTGCGGGACGCTGCGCAGACCGGCGGCGCGGGCGGCGTCGAAGTACGGCTTGAACTGCGGGCGCGGGACGCCGATCTCGGGGCCGCCGAGGCCGAAGGAGACCAGGCCCTCGGGGCGGTGGTCGACGGCGAGCCGGGCGGTCTCGGCGGCGGCCTCCAGGCCGGCCTCGCCGGGGATGTCGAAGCACCAGCGCAGGATGACGCCGAGTTCGGTCTCGGCGGCCCGGCGGGCGTCCTCGATGGCCTCCATGAAGGCCTTCTCGTCGATGCCGCGGCGGGTGGAGGAGTACGGGGTGATGGTCAGTTCGGCGTAGCGGATGTTCTGCCGGGCCATGTCGCGGGCGACTTCGAAGGTGAGGGTGCGCACGTCGTCCGGGGTGCGGACCAGGTCGACCACCGACAGGTAGACCTCGATGAAGTGCGCGAAGTCGGTGAAGGTGAAGTAGTCGGCGAGGGCCTCGGGGTCGGTGGGGACCTTCGAGTCGGGGTGCCGGGAGGCGAGCTCGGCCACGATGCGCGGGGATGCCGAGCCGACGTGGTGGACGTGGAGTTCGGCCTTGGGCAGTCCCGCGATGAAGGGGTGCAGGTCGGTCATGGGGGTGCCTCCGGGAGGACGCGGGTGCGGGCAGGTCGGGATTCATCGTAGGCACGCCCGTGACTGTCGGTGGCAGCGCTTAGCATGGCTGTACGAGAGGGGGGCGCCGTATGACCGACAGCAGTCCCGAGCCGCGAGACCCGTGGGCGCCGCTGGAGCGGCCGGCGGTGGAGCTGGGCAAGCCGCAGGGCGGGCAGGGGACGCCGGGCGTGTCGGGCCCGCCGTCCGTGCACGACCAGCCGACGCTCGCCGGGATGCCGGGCGACCAGTTCACCCCGTCCGCGCCGACGCCGACCCCGATCCAGGCTCCGATACCGACGCCGACGCCGACGCCGATGACCGGTCCGCCCGCGTCCGCTGCGTACGGGTACCCGGCCCAGCCCGGCTACGGATACCCCGGCGACGCCGGATACCCCGGGCAGACCGGATACCCGGGCCAGAGCGGGTACCCGGGGTACCCGGGCCAAGGCGGGTACCCGGGGTACCCGGGCCAGAGCGGGTACCCGCCCTACGGGGTGCAGCCCAGCAACGGCTTCGGCATCACCGCGCTCGTCCTCGGGATCCTCGCGGTCGTCGGCTGCATCACCAGCTTCTTCGCGGTCGTGCTCGGGGCGGCCGCGATCGTCTTCGGTGCGCTGGGCCGCGGCAAGGCGAGCCGGGGCGAGGCGAACAACGGCGGGATGGCGCTCGCCGGCATCATCCTGGGCTCGATCGGCGCCCTGCTGGGTGCCGTGATGATCGTGCTCATATTCGCCGACTTCATGGAGCGGGGGTCCGTCGACGACTCGCCCTACGGCAGCCCCTATGACAACTCCCAGGTGCGCGAGAAGGTCTGACGCGCCGCCTCAGGAGACCCACGGCCAGTCGGCGTCGCGGCCCGCCTCGATCAGGGACACCATCCGGAAGGCCCCGTCGGTGAGCCCGCCGAAGGTGTGCCGGTTCTCGGTACCGGACGGCGCGTGCCCGACCCGGTAGCCGGCCAGGTTCCAGGTGTAGACCGGAACCGCGGGCGGCACCTCGGCGGTCGGATCGCCGCCGTAGCCGTACGAGGCGGCCTGCTCGTCGGTGACGATCAACACCCGGTCGTGACCGTCGTAGTGCTCCTTCACCGCCTTGGCCGTGTAGGTCCCGCCGAGGTCCCCGAACCGCTCCAGCACCTTCAGCACGGACTCGCCGCGGTCGTACGGGACGACCTCGCTGGTCGTACCGAACTGCACCAGATCGGCCCGCTCCGCCCGCAGTGCAAGCGCCGTTCCGAAGATCGCCGCGGCATCCGCCCGGTTGAGCTCGGAGCGGTCCGACAGCGGGGACCACATCGACCCCGACCGGTCGACGAGGACCAGGGTGCGGCCCGGCAGCGCCGGTACGTTGGCCAGCGAGTGGCCGAGCGCCTGCTCCAGCGGGTACGACCAGCGCAGCGAGGGCGCGTGCTGATAGGCGGCCAGGTAGCGGAAGGGGAACTGCCGGGACCGGGCGACGACCTCCGGGTCGGAGATCCTCGCCGCGACCTGCGCGGCCACCGCGTCCGAGACCCCGGCCCGGTCGAAGTTGCGCAGGTTGCGCAGCAGCGCCATCGCACCCATGGACGGGATGACCGCCTCCCAGGCGGCCGCATCCATCGGCCCCTGCAGCCAACCGGCCAGCGCCTCCCAGGTCATGCCCGCCGCCGCGAGCCGCTCGACCCCGTCCGGGGCGAGGACCACGGCACGCCGTTCGGCGACCGGCAGCTCCATCAGCGCCCGGTGGGCCGCGAGGGTCCGGTTGCCCGCTGGGACCTCGGCGCCCTCCGGATTGTGCCTGCGGTCGAGGGCGTGCCGGAACAGTTCGCCCTGCCAGGCCTTGGCCGGGTCGGGAGCGGCGTGCACGAGGTTGAGGACGTCACCGAATCGGAAGGCCTTGGAGTCGGTGTCGTACTTCAGCAGCGAGGCGGCGGAGTACAGCCGGCGCACGGCGTCGGCGATGCCGCGCTTGACGGGCTTGGGCACGTTGCGCCCGTACGTCGCCGTCCAGTAGGCCAGCAGTTCGCCGGGCTCGTCCGCGCGCCGCAGGACGGAGTCGACCACCTGGCGGTTCGAAGGCCCGTCGGTGGCGCCCGCGTCGAGCCGGGCCTTCACGTACTCGGCGGCGCCGACGAGCGAGGCGGTCCGCATGTTCGCGTCCCCGCGGAGCCAGCCCAGCAGGCCGGCCGTCCAGGCGGGATCCTCGACGGCGAGGGTGCGCACGAGCGCCGCGAACCGGTCGTCGCGCGCCCCGCCGCCCTCGTAGGCGGTCCGCTGCGTGACGAAGTTGGCGACGGCGAGCAGGAACAGCTCGGAGCGCGGGTCGCGCAGGTGGCCCGGGCCGCCCTGAGCGGTGCGGGCGGGGCCGGTGGAGCGCACCGGCGAAGTGGTTGAGGCGGGCGCCGACTTGGACGCGCGCTGGTTGAAGCGAGCCATGAGAATCCCCCCGAATTCGATGGAAGCGGGGGAGGCGTTGCGTGGGGGATGCCCGAGATCGGGAGTCGGCGGCGGACTTTATGCCCGGCGAGCTACCTGGCTGCTCCACCGGCCCGTTCCCTTGCGGGTGACGAGCCGGGTGGGATTCGAACCCACGACCTCCGGGTCCCCAGAAGTAACCGTCGCCTGCGCACCGGGCATCCCCCACGCCGGCCTCCCGAGATCAAGGTGGCGGCGGCCTGGGTGTCTTTGCAAAAGAAGGAGCCGCAGCCTGCGCACCGGGAGGTGCGTGACGTAGGTGTCCAGAGATCGAAGTCGGCGAAACCGCAAGGTGCTCTACCAGCTGAGCTACACCGGCCTGAAGCCGGTGACGGGACTCGAACCCGCGGCCGCCCGATTATGAGTCGAAGTAGGTCTCGCCTTCGCACCTGGACGTTGATCACATTAGGCGGCCCGTACGGGCCGCCGCCACGCATTTTCCCCGGCCCCGCGCCGCCGCTGCGTCACCCGCAGCGTCATGCGGCCGTCTCGCGCAGCCGCTCGCGGGCCTCCATGAGGGCGAAGCCCAGCAGGTTCAGCCCGCGCCAGCGCGCCGGGTCCAGGGCGCGCTCGTCGTCGGCAGCCAGGCCGATGCCCCAGATCCGGTCCATCGGGCTCGCCTCCACCAGCACCCGGTTCCCGGTGCCCAGCAGGTACCCGCGCAGCGCCGGGTCGGAGTCGAACTTGTGCACGCTGCCCTCCACGACCAGGGCGAACCGCTCCCGCTCCCACATCGCGTTGTCGAAGCCGCGCACGAGGCGCCCGATCTTCTTCGCCTGGGCCGGGCTCTTCGCCTCCACCGCAGCGCGCTCCGCCTCGGGGTCCCCGAACAGCCGGGCCTTGCCGGCCATCATCCAGTGCTCCGCAGTCGCATAACGGACGTCACCGACAGTGAAGGAAGCAGGCCACCACTGGCTCAGGCAGCTCGGACCGAGCCTGCCGTCCGGCTGCGGCCGGTGCCCCCAGAACGGCAGGTACTTCACCCGTTCACCACGGCTGACCTGCTTGATCAGTTCGTCCATCATCTCCATGCACGCGAGTCTGGCAGTCGCCACTGACACTTCGTACGGGATTTTCGGTGTGCCTCGACACATGGTCGACCGATTCCGTCGCGTAATCAAAAGGCAACAACGGAATCACTTGGCCGAGGGCGTCACCTCTGCCAGGATCGGCACTCAATTCGAGCTGTAGCTCGAACTGTAGCTACGGAGAGCGTGAGAGCGTTATGGGCAACCGCTTCCAGGTCAAGGACCGCTTCGCGGACGGCGCGCAGTACATCGACGGGCGGCTGAGGTCCGGCACCTCCGGACAGTCACACACCGTGGTCGATCCGGCGACCGGCGACGAGGTCCTGACCTACGAGCTCGCGAGCACCGCGGACGTCGACGAGGCCGTCGCCGCCGCCAAGAGGGCCTTCCCGGGCTGGTCCGGCGCCACCCCCGGCGAGCGTTCGGACGCCCTGCACCGGCTGGCGGCCGTACTGGCCGAGCAGGCGGAGGACTTCGCGTACGCCGAATCCCTCCAGTGCGGCAAGCCGATCAAGCTGTCCACGGAGTTCGACGTACCGGGCACCATCGACAACACCACCTTCTTCGCGGGCGCCGCCCGCCACCTCCAGGGGCAGGCGGCCGCCGAGTACTCGGGCGACCACACCTCCTACGTACGCCGCGAGGCCATCGGGGTCGTCGGCTCGATCGCGCCCTGGAACTATCCGCTCCAGATGGCCGCCTGGAAGATCCTTCCGGCGATCGCCGCGGGCAACACCATCGTCCTCAAGCCCGCCGAGCTCACCCCGCTGACCTCCCTGATGTTCGCGCAGGCGGCCAAGGACGCGGGCCTGCCCGACGGCGTGATCAACATCGTCACCGGTGCCGGCCGCGAGGCCGGAGAGCACCTGGTGGGCCACCCCGACGTGGTGATGACCTCCTTCACCGGCTCCACCGCCGTCGGCAAGCGGGTCGCCGAGATCGCCACCGCCACCGTCAAGCGGCTCCACCTGGAGCTCGGCGGCAAGGCCCCCTTCCTCGTCTTCGACGACGCCGACCCGGAGGCCGCCGCGCACGGCGCCGTCGCCGCCTCCCTCATCAACACCGGCCAGGACTGCACGGCCGCCACCCGTGCCTACGTCCAGCGCCCCCTGTACGACGCCTTCGTCGCCCGGGTGGCCGAGCTGATGGAGGGCGTCCGCCTCGGCGACCCCTTCGCGCCCACCACCGACCTGGGCCCGCTGGTCTCGCACGCCCAGCGCGACCGGGTGGCCGCCTTCGTCGAGCGCGCCCGCGCCTACGCCACCGTCGTCACCGGCGGCGAGATCCCGGCCGGGGACCTCGCCGAGGGCGCGTACTACCGCCCCACCCTCATCGCCGGCGCCGCCCAGGACAGCGAGGTGGTCCAGTCCGAGATCTTCGGCCCGGTCCTCGTCGTCCTGCCCTTCGACACCGACGACGAGGGCCTCGCGCTCGCCAACGACACCCCGTACGGACTCGCGGCCTCCGCCTGGAGCCGTGACCTCTACCGGGCGAACCGGGCCACCCGCGAGATCAAGGCGGGCTGCGTCTGGGTCAACGACCACATTCCGATCATCAGCGAGATGCCCCACGGGGGCTACAAGGCCAGCGGCTTCGGAAAGGACATGTCGACCTACTCCTTCGAGGAGTACACGCAGGTCAAGCACGTGATGTACGACAACACCGCGGTAGCCGAGAAGGACTGGCACCGCACGATCTTCGGGGACCGTCCGTAACCATCCGCGGCCGACGCCGCGTGGGCCCACCGCCTGACCAGCGGTACACCTCCCGAAAGGGCACAGCGCATGGAGCAGTTCGAGCCCGACCGCCTCTCAGCGGCGCAACTCGCCGCGATGCGGCGCAGCCTCACCAGCGGGCGCGGGGCCCTCACCCGCCGCTCGCTGCTGCGCGCCTCCGGAGTCGGAGCGCTCACCCTCGGAGGGCTGTCCGCCCTCACCGCGTGCGGGATCCCGCCCGCCAAGCGCGAGGGCGACGCGGCCGTGGCCTCCGACGACCACTCGGACCGGGAGAAGGAGATCAACTTCTCCAACTGGACCGAGTACATGGACACCAGCGAGGACGAGAAGAGCCGTCCCACGCTGGAGGAGTTCACCAAGCGGACCGGCATCAAGGTCAAGTACACCGAGGACATCAACGACAACGTCGAGTTCTTCGGCAAGATCCGCCCCCAGCTCGCGGCCGGCCAGGACACCGGCCGCGACCTGATCGTCGTCACCGACTGGCTCGCCGCCCGCATCATCCGCCTCGGCTGGGCGCAGAAGCTGGACCCCGCGCACCTCCCGCACGCCTACGCCAACCTGATCCCGCAGTTCCGCACCCCCGACTGGGACCCGGGACGGTCCTACAGCTACCCCTGGACCGGCATCGACACCGTCATCGCCTACAACGAGAAGGCGACCGGCGGCAAGAAGGTCGACTCCGTCACCCAACTGCTCGACGACCCCTCCCTCAAGGGCCGCGTCGGCTTCCTCACCGAGATGCGCGACAGCGTCGGCATGACCCTGCTCGACCAGGGCAAGGACCCGGCGACCTTCACCACCGCCGACTTCGACGAGGCCATCGGACGGCTCCAGAAGGGCGTGGACAAGAACCAGATACGCCGCTTCACCGGCAACGACTACACCTCCGACCTCGACAAGGGCGACCTCGCCGCCTGCCTCGCCTGGGCCGGCGACGTCATCCAGCTCCAGGCCGGAAACCCGGACATCAAGTACGCCATCCCGGCCCCCGGATACATCACCTCCAGCGACAACCTGCTGGTCCCCGCCAAGGCCCGGCACAAGGCCAACGCGGAGAAGCTCATCGACTTCTACTACGAGCCCGAGATCGCCGCCCAGCTGGCCGCGTACATCAGCTACGTCTGCCCGGTCGAGGGCGTCAAGGACGAGCTGGCCAAGATCGACCCCGCGCTCGCGGACAACCCCCTGATCGTCCCGGACAAGGCGATGGCCGCCAAGGCCCACGCCTTCCGCTCCCTCACCAGCGAGGAAGAGACGGCGTACGAGGAGAAGTTCGCCAAGCTCATCGGCGCCTGACGCACGCCCTGCGGCGAGCCGATCCCGCCGGACCGCGGCGCCGCCCGCCGGACCCTTCCGGCGGCGGCCCGGCCCGGACCGCTCCGCCGAGCCTTCGACCCCTTGCCCCACCCAACCCCGGGACCATCCATGACTGACAAGACCGCGGGCGGCGATGTCCGCCTCTCCGGGATCAGCAAGCACTACGGCACCTTCACCGCCGTGCACCCGCTGGACCTGACCATCCCCCAGGGCTCCTTCTTCGCCCTGCTCGGCGCCTCGGGCTGCGGGAAGACCACCACGCTGCGCATGATCGCCGGCCTGGAGGAGCCCTCCACCGGCACGGTGCACCTCGGCGACCGGGAGGTCACCGACCTCCAGCCGTACAAGCGCCCGGTCAACACGGTCTTCCAGAGCTACGCGCTCTTCCCGCACCTGAGCATCTTCGAGAACGTCGCCTTCGGGCTGCGCCGCCGCGGCATCAAGTCGGTCAAGAAGCAGGTCGACGACATGCTGGAGCTGGTCCAGCTCGGCCAGTTCGCCCAGCGCAAGCCGCACCAGCTCTCCGGCGGCCAGCAGCAGCGCGTCGCCGTGGCCCGCGCGCTGATCAACCACCCGCAGGTGCTCCTCCTCGACGAACCGCTCGGCGCCCTCGACCTCAAGCTGCGCCGCCAGATGCAGCTGGAGCTCAAGCGGATCCAGACCGAGGTCGGCATCACCTTCGTGCACGTCACGCACGACCAGGAGGAGGCCATGACCATGGCCGACACGGTCGCCGTGATGAACGGCGGCCGCGTCGAGCAGCTGGGCGCCCCCGCCGAGCTCTACGAGAACCCGGGCACCACCTTCGTGGCCAACTTCCTCGGCACCTCGAACCTGATCGAGGCCTCGGTGGAATCCGCCGGATCCGAGGTCGTCGTCTCCGCTTCCGGTGCCACCCTCCGGCTGCCCGCCGCCCGATGTTCGACCACGCCCCGCGCCGGCGGGAAGCTGCTGGTCGGTGTGCGCCCGGAGAAGGTGTCCCTGGTCCCGGCCGAGGAGGAGGACACCATAGCGACGGGCCGGAACAAGGTCACCGGCCGCATAGCCGCCTCCTCCTTCATCGGAGTCTCCACCCAGTTCGTCATCGACAGCCCCGTCTGCCCCGAGCTCGAGGTCTACGTCCAGAACATCGAGCGCGACGGCCGCCTGGTCCCGGGCGCCGAGGTGGTCCTGCACTGGAACCCGGAGCACACCTTCGGCCTCGACGCGGCCCAGGACATCGACGCGGGCATCGAGACGGTGGAGGAGGGCGCATGACGACCACCGCGGCGCCGCCCCAGGCGCCCGCCTCCACCGAACCCCCGGTGCACAAGGCGTCCCTGCGCAAGCGGCTGGTCCCGTACTGGCTGCTGCTCCCCGGCATCCTGTGGCTGCTGGTGTTCTTCGTCCTGCCGATGGTCTACCAGGCCTCCACCTCGGTGCAGACCGGCTCCCTCGAAGAGGGCTTCCAGGTCACCTGGCACTTCGGGACCTACTGGGACGCCTTCACCGAGTACTACCCGCAGTTCCTGCGCTCCCTGCTCTACGCGGGCACCGCGACCGCGCTGTGCCTGCTGCTCGGGTACCCGCTGGCCTACCTGATCGCCTTCAAGGCCGGCCGCTGGCGCAACCTGCTGCTCGTCCTGGTGATCGCCCCGTTCTTCACCAGCTTCCTGATCCGCACGCTGGCCTGGAAGACGATCCTGGCCGACGGCGGCCCGGTGGTCGCCGTCCTCAACAACATCGGGTTCCTCGACGTCACCAGCTGGCTCGGCATGACCGAGGGGGACCGGGTGCTGGCCACGCCGCTCGCGGTGGTCTGCGGCCTGACGTACAACTTCCTCCCCTTCATGATCCTGCCGCTGTACTCCTCGCTGGAGCGCATCGACACCCGACTCCACGAGGCGGCCGGGGACCTGTACGCCCGCCCCGCCACGGTCTTCCGGAAGGTGACCTTCCCGCTTTCGATGCCGGGCGTGGTCTCCGGGACCCTGCTCACCTTCATCCCGGCGAGCGGTGACTACGTGAACGCCGAGCTGCTCGGCTCCACGGACACCCGGATGATCGGCAACGTCATCCAGTCGCAGTACCTGCGGATCCTCGACTACCCGACGGCGGCCGCGCTGTCCTTCATTCTCATGGCCATCGTGCTGATCATGGTGACCATCTACATCCGCCGAGCGGGGACGGAGGACCTGGTCTGATGCGCAATCCCCTCACCTGGCTCCGGCGCAACCTGGTCGTCATCGCGGGCCTCGGCACGCTCGCGTACATGATCCTGCCGAACGTCGTCGTCACCGTCTTCTCCTTCAACAACCCCACCGGGCGGTTCAACTACGCCTGGCAGGAGTTCTCCCTCGACGCGTGGAAGGACCCCTGTGGGGTCGCCGACATGTGCGGCTCCCTGTCCCTCTCGCTCCAGATCGCCCTCTGGTCCACCCTGGTCGCGACCGCGCTGGGCACCGCGATCGCCTTCGCGCTCGTGCGCTACCGCTTCCGGGCGCGCGGGGCGGTCAACTCGCTGATCTTCCTGCCCATGGCCATGCCCGAGATCGTGATGGCGGCCTCGCTGCTCGCGCTCTTCCTTAACATGGGCATCCAGCTGGGCTTCTGGACGATCCTGATCGCGCACATCATGTTCTGCCTCAGCTTCGTCGTCGCCGCCGTCAAGGCGCGCGTCCTGTCCATGGACCCGCGGCTGGAGGAGGCCGCCCGCGACCTCTACGCCGGCCCGGTGCAGACCTTCGTACGGGTCACCCTGCCGATCGCGGCACCCGGTATCGCGGCGGGCGCGCTGCTCTCCTTCGCGCTCTCGTTCGACGACTTCATCATCACCAACTTCAACTCGGGCAACACCGTCACCTTCCCCATGTTCGTGTGGGGATCGGCCCAACGCGGTACGCCCGTGCAGATCAACGTCATCGGTACGGCGATGTTCGTCATCGCGGTGCTGGTGGTCCTCGCCGGCCAGATGGTCGGCAACCGCCGCAAGAAGGCGCAACCGAAGTAATTCGGGAAAGCACGTCATCAGTTCCGTAGGGAGTTGGAAGCCATGGCCCCAGTCGCCATGCGTAGTGTTGCTGCATCACTTTCCGAAGCGAAGCCGGTCTCGTACTGGCTGGACGACCCCGGCAAGCCCGCCGCCGAGCCGGCGCTCACCTCTGACGAGCGCTGCGACCTGCTGGTCATCGGCGGCGGCTACAGCGGACTGTGGACCGCCCTGATCGCCAAGGAGCGCGACCCCGAACGGGACGTCGTGCTGATCGAGAGCAAGGAGGCGGGCTGGGCCGCCTCCGGCCGCAACGGCGGATTCTGCGCCGCCTCCCTCACCCACGGCCTCAGCAACGGGCTGGCCCGCTGGCCCGGCGAGCTGGCCAAGCTGGAGGAGCTGGGCGCCCGCAACCTCGACGCCATCGAGGAGGCCGTCGCCCGCTACGGCATCGACTGCGACTTCGAACGGACCGGCGAGATCGACGTCGCCACCGAACCGCACCAGGTCGAGGAGCTGCGCGAACTGCACGAGGAGGCGCTGCGCCTGGGGCTGGCCGACGGCTCGGAATGGCTGGACGGCGAGGCGGTGCGCGCCGAGGTCGACTCGCCGACCTTCCTCGCGGGCCTCTGGGACCGCAACGGCGTCGCGATGCTCAACCCGGCGAAGTTGGCCTGGGGCCTCAAGCGGGCCTGCCTGGAGCTCGGGGTGCGGATCTACGAGAACACCCGCGGCCTCAAGCTGGCCGCGGCCGGTTCCGGGATGACCGTGACGACCCCCTACGGCACGATCCTCGCGCGCCGGGTCGCCCTCGGCACCAACATCTTCCCCTCGCTGGTCCGCCGGGTCCGCCCGTTCACCGTCCCGGTCTACGACTACGCGCTGATGAGCGAGCCGCTCGACGAGGCCCAGCTGGCCGCGATCGGCTGGAAGGGGCGCCAGGGGCTCGGCGACAGCGCCAACCAGTTCCACTACTTCCGGATCACCCGCGACAACCGGATCCTGTGGGGCGGCTACGACGCGATCTACCCCTACCGGGGCAAGCTCGACTCCGAGTACGACCACCGCCCCGAGACCTACCTGAAGCTCGCGGAGCACTTCTTCACGGCCTTCCCGCAGCTGGAGGGGCTGAAGTTCAGCCACGCCTGGGGCGGTGCGATCGACACCTGCTCGCGCTTCTCCGCCTTCTTCGGCACGGCGCACTCGGGGAAGGTGGCCTACGCCGCCGGTTACACCGGCCTCGGCGTGGGCGCCACCCGCTTCGGGGCGGACGTGATGCTGGACCTGTTGGACGGGCTCTCCACCGAGCGCACCCGGTTGGAGATGGTGAAGTCCAAGCCGATGCCGTTCCCGCCCGAGCCCTTCGCCTGGACCGGGATCGCGCTGACCAAGTGGTCGCTGGCCCGCGCGGACGCCCGCGGCGGACACCGGAACCTGTGGCTCAAGACGCTGGACCGCTTCGGCCTCGGCTTCGACAGCTAGGCCTCCTGAGCGCGTACCCCCGGCGTCCGACCGGCGGTCACCGTGTGACCCGATTCACTGCCACGGGGTAACGGAACCCGCGTCATACCTGCGCCCGGCCCCGCTCTCTCCAGGTGAGAACCCCTCACCTACAGGGAACGGAGGCCGGGCGATGACGATCCCGGGGGCCAAAGCGGCGGTGGAATGGCTGGTATCGGTGGCGCCGGATCCGGACGCCTGTCGGTGGGAGTGGGAGCGCAACCCCCTCGGGGTCGCCCTGCTGCCCGCCGGCCGCGGCTGGGACGTACTGATCCTGCCCGGGGAGCTGGGGCGGCCCACCCTTGACGTACTCGGCCTGTTGCTCGACCGGCCCGGCCCGGTGTTCGCCGATGCGGACGACTCCCGGCTGGGCTTCTTCGTACCGGCCGGCACGGCGTCGGGGTGGCTCGGCACGGGCGTGCGCAGTGCCGGGCAAGGGAGTTGGATCGTGGTCCCGTATCCCGGCCGGGCGACCGGCGGGGTGCGCTGGCTGGTGCTCCCGGACGGCGAAGGGACGCTCACCGATCCGGCCGTGCTGGAGCTGGCGATGCACGAGGCGGCCGCGCGCGTGCTGACGGAGGTGACCGGAAGCCTTGACAAGGGTATTGGTCTGGACCATCTTGGGCGCCGCTGACCCCCTCCATCCCCCCATGTACCGGAGGCAGTTGTGCGCAGAGCCATATCCGTCCTCACGGCCGCCGCCCTCGCGGTGGCCGGCTTCCTCGCCGCGGGCCCGCCGGCCGCGGCGGCCGACGCCGACCTCGTACGCAACGGAGGCTTCGAAGCGGGCCTCGACGGCTGGAGCTGCCCGGGCGGCAGCGGAGCCGTCGTCACCACACCCGTCCACGGCGGAAGTTCCGCCTTACGGGCCACCCCGGTCGGCCAGGACAACGCCCGCTGCTCCCAGACCGTCACCGTCAAGCCCGACTCCACGTACACGCTCGGCGCGTGGGTGCAGGGCGCGTACGTCTACCTCGGCGCGACCGGCACCGGCACCACCGACGTGTCGACCTGGACGCAGTCCCCGGGGGCCTGGAAGCAGCTGACCGCCACCTTCCGCACCGGCCCGGCCACGACCTCGGTGACGGTCCACACCCACGGCTGGTACGGCCAGCCCGCCCATGTCACCGACGACCTCACCCTGGTCGGCCCGGACCCCGGCGGTCCCGGGCAGCCCCGACCTCCGGCCGCCCCCACCGGCCTGACCGCCTCCGCCACCTCCTCGACCTCGGTCGCCCTGTCCTGGGTGCCGGTCCCGGGCGCCACCTCGTACACCGTGCACCGGGACGGCGCGGCGCCCCTGAGCGTCACCTCCGCCCCGGCGGCCGTGACCGGCCTCGCCGCGGCCACCACGTACACCTTCCGGGTCAGCGCGGTGAACGCGGCGGGCGAGTCCCCGCAGAGCGCGCCCGCCTCCGCGACCACGCCCGGCGGTGGCGGTGGCGGCGGTGGCGGCCTCCCCGCCCGCGCGCTCGTCGGATACCTGCACGCGAGCTTCGCCAACGGCTCCGGATACGTCCGGATGGCCGACGTGCCCGAATCCTGGGACGTCATCAACCTCGCGTTCGGCGAACCGACCTCGGTGACCTCGGGCGACATCCGCTTCCGGCTCTGCCCGGTCGCGGAATGCCCGAACGTCGAATCCGCGGGGGAGTTCAAGGCCGCGATCAAGGCCAAGCAGGCGGCCGGCAAGAAGGTGCTGATCTCCATCGGGGGCCAGAACGGTCAGGTCCAGCTGGCGAGCACGGCCGCCCGGGACGCCTTCGTCTCCTCCGTCAGCAAGATCATCGACGAGTACGGCCTCAACGGCCTGGACATCGACTTCGAGGGCCACTCCCTGTCCTTGGCCACCGGGGACACCGACTTCCGGGCGCCCACCACCGCGGTCGTCGTCAACCTGATCTCGGCCGTGAAGACCTTGAAGGCCAAGTACGGCCCGGACTTCGTCCTGACCATGGCCCCGGAGACCTTCTTCGTCCAGCTGGGCTACCAGTACTACGGCTCCGGTCCCTGGGGCGGCCAGGACCCGCGCGCCGGCGCGTACCTCCCGGTCATCCACGCCCTGCGCGACGACCTCACCCTGCTCCACGTCCAGGACTACAACTCCGGACCGATCATGGGCCTGGACAACCAGTACCACTCCATGGGCGGCGCGGACTTCCACATCGCCATGACCGACATGCTGCTCACCGGCTTCCCGGTCGCCGGGAACACGGCCCGGGTCTTCCCGGCCCTGCGTCCGGACCAGGTCGCCATCGGCCTCCCGGCCACGACCAACGCGGGCAACGGGCACACCCCGCCCGCGGAAGTGACCGGGGCGCTGAACTGCCTGACGAAGAAGACCGACTGCGGGACCTACCGGACCCACGGCACCTGGCCGGGGCTGCGCGGCCTGATGACCTGGTCGATCAACTGGGACCGCTTCGGAGGCTGGGAGTTCAGCCGGAACTTCGACGCCTACTTCGGCGGCTGATACGGCCGAGGCGGCTGCCCCGTCCGGCCCGGCTGATCCGTCCGGCCCCTCCGGACGGCCCACGCCACGCCGAGCAGCAGGGGAGTGCAGAGCAGCAGGCTGGCCAGTACGTCCAGCGGCCAGTGCCACCCCCGCAGGACCAGCCCGACGGCCGTCGCCCCCGTGAGGACCAGGGCGGCGGCCGTCGGCCATGCCCGGCGGGCGTACGGGCGCACGAGCAGGGCCGCGCCGAGGTAGGCGACGGCCGCGGTGGCCGTGTGGCCCGAGGGGAAGTAGCCGGCGGCCCAGGGTTCCAGGGGGCCGGGCCGGGCGGTCCACGCCTTGAACGGGATGACCAGGGCCGGCACCAGGGCCATCGCCAGGCCCGCGGCCCCGGCGGCCAGCGCCCGCCCGCGCCGTGCGGAGTAGGCCATGGCCAGGATGAGGACGGGCACCGCGACCGGGATGTCGCCGAGGTCGGAGAGGCGCTCGGTGACGGAATCCGGGACCGTGCGCACCAGGGTGCGGCTCAGCGCGTGGTCCGGGGTCAGCAGCGGGCCGGAGACCAGCACCTGCCAGGTGACCAGGGAGAAGAAGAGACCGCAGAGCGCGGCGATCAGGAGAGGAGTGGCCGGCCGTCCCGGAACAGGGGGGATGGTTCCGGGACGGCCGCCCAGATCGGGTTGCCGGGCGCCCCGGGGGGTTTGGGGCGAACGGCCGTCCGATCGGTGAGGAGTGTGCGCGAACGCATGCCCAGAACGGTGCTGGGGAAGCCCCGTACTGGTGTCGCCCCCGGAATCCCTGGAGCGGGGTGTCTCACTCATCTGCAGAAACCGTACGGCAGTGGAAGGGGGACCGACAGCAGGAACGCGCTCCCGCCATCGGCCCCCCACACCTTCTTCACAGCGTCCGCCCGTTACCACCGGTAGGGGCCGGTCGCTGCGTGCGAACGTTCTAGCCGTTCGATCAGATGGCCGTGCCGATGGCCGCGAACGCGGCCTCGATGAGGTCCAGGCCCTCGTTCAGCAGGTCCTCGCCGATGACGATCGGCGGGAGGAAGCGGAGCACGTTGCCGTAGGTGCCGCAGGTGAGGACGAGCAGGCCCTCGGCGTGGCAGGCCTTGGCGAGCGCGCCGGCCGCCTCCGGGAACGGGGTCTTGGACACCGGGTCCTTGACCAGCTCGATCGCGATCATGGCGCCGCGGCCGCGGATGTCGCCGATGATGTCGTACTTCTCCTGCATGGCCGTCAGGCGGGCCTTCATGACGGACTCGATCTTCTTCGCCGCGGCGTTGAGGTCGAGCTCCTTCATGGTCTCGATGGAGCCGAGCGCACCGGCGCAGGCCACCGGGTTACCGCCGTAGGTGCCACCCAGGCCACCCGCGTGCGCGGCGTCCATGATCTCGGCGCGGCCGGTCACGGCGGCGAGCGGCAGACCGCCCGCGATGCCCTTGGCGGTGGTGATCAGGTCCGGGACGATGCCCTCGTCCTCGCACGCGAACCACTGGCCGGTGCGGCAGAAGCCGGACTGGATCTCGTCGGCGACGAAGACGATGCCGTTGTCGTTGGCGAACTTCACGATCGCGGGCAGGAAGCCCTTCGCCGGCTCGATGAAGCCGCCCTCGCCGAGGACCGGCTCGATGATGATCGCGGCGACGTTCTCGGCGCCGATCTGCTTGGTGATCTGGTCGATCGCCTGGGCGGCGGCCTCGGGGCCGCAGTTCTCGGCACCGGTGGGCCAGCGGTAGCCGTAGGCGACCGGGACGCGGTAGACCTCGGGGGCGAACGGACCGAAGCCCTGCTTGTACGGCATGTTCTTCGCGGTCAGCGCCATGGTGAGGTTCGTACGGCCGTGGTAGCCGTGGTCGAAGACGACGACGGCCTGGCGCTTGGTGTACGAACGGGCGATCTTGACGGCGTTCTCGACGGCCTCGGCACCGGAGTTGAACAGGGCCGACTTCTTGGCGTGGGTGCCCGGGGTCAGCTCGGCGAGGGCCTCGCAGACCTCGACGTAGCCCTCGTACGGGGTGACCATGAAACAGGTGTGGGTGAAGTCGGCGAGCTGCGCGGAGGCGCGGCGCACCACGGCCTCGGCGGAGGCGCCGACCGAGGTCACGGCGATGCCGGAACCGAAGTCGATCAGGCGGTTGCCGTCGACGTCCTCGATGATGCCGCCGCCCGCGCGGGCCGTGAAGACGGGCAGCACGGAGCCCACGCCACCGGCCACGGTCTGGAGGCGGCGGGCCTGCAGCTCCTGCGACTTGGGGCCGGGGATCGCGGTGACGATCTTGCGCTCCTGCGGAACAGCGGTCATAGGGGGCTCCTGGGGGGTGTTTTCGGACGCACTTGTCTCTTTGTCCGCAGGCTAGGCCCGGGAGCGGGGGTCCTGCATGCTCCGTTCGGTAGTGATCACCGCGTGTCCTTGTCCGTGACGGCCATAGGAAGGACACGAGCGCGGGTCCTGCGGACGGCACGGCGAACGGGAGAGCCAGTAGGGGCCCACGGCCGACGCCGGGCAACTACATTGAGCGACGCAGCGCAGGCACGGGCAGGGGGCAGGGGTTTCATGGACACCAACGGCATGCACGACGGCCAGGCGACGCATCGAGGCCACGTGCCCAGGCCGACCGCCCCACCCCCAGTCCCCCCGCACGTCCCCCTACCTCCAGTCCCTCCGAAGCCGGTCCACGCACCGGCCGCGGGCCCCACGATTGCGGACTGGGCCCGTGCCCCGCGGCCGCACGCAGAACCAGGCGTCTGGCGGTTCGGGCACGAACCCCGCAAGGGGGAGGAGGCGGAGGCCGCCACCGACCGGTCGTTGCTGATCGGCGCGGTCATCTCGTTCTTGGCGTGTGTACTGCTCTGGTCCCTGCTGACCAACAACTACGTCCCCCACGTCGACGTCCCGTTGAAGCTCTTCACCCCCCGGGACTGGTGGGAGTTTGGCGGCAAAGCCGTCGACCACCGGGGCCGGGCGGCACTGCAGGCCTACGAGCTGCTGCTGACCGGAGCGCTGGTCTTCTGGTTCAGCCGGCTGGGCTCCTGGGGCCTGGCCTTCGAGAGGCTCGTCGCGGCACGCGGACCCGGCGCCCGTGTCGCAGGCGCGGCAGCCGCAGCCCTCTTCGTCGCGATGCTCATCGCGACGAACGCCTTGCCCGCAGACCGCCTGCTCTTCAGTCACCTTCCCTACGGCGAGATGGGGAGCGTGGCCATGCTCGCCGCCGGCCTTTTGAAAGTGCTTCTGTACGGACCCGTCGTCTACCTCTTCCTCCGGCTGGCGGGGTGGCGGGGTCCGCGCGGCCGCTCCGCATCGCTGGCGACCGCTGCGGCGGTCACCCCCGCCCACCCCCAGACGGGCACCCCCGACGACCCCGCGCGCTGGCCCCAGCTGCGGGCCGCCGGCTTGGCGGATGCTGCCGAGCGGCTGGAGGCGGAAGCCGGGGGCGGGCGGATGAACGACGTGGACTACACCCGGATCCGGCGGGCGTGGGACTCCGTGCGCGTCGACCCCTCGCGGATGCAGGCCTTCGCCGACGCCGTGCGCGACAAGGGCGCTGGGGCCTGTGTGCACCCGTCCGGGGCGCGGGACCTGCCCGTGCGGACCGCCCGGCACGATCTGCTGGCCCGGCAGGTGCTGCTGGGCACCGTGGAGGACGGCGTCCGCAACCCTTACTCCCGCCGCGGTACCGCCCTCGCCCTCGACCCCGACGTGCTCGGCACCTCCCTGCTCGCCGTCGGGCCCTCCGGCACCGGCAAGACCCGGCGGTTGGTGCGGCCCGTCGTCGAGTCGCTGTCGCTCCAGGCCCTCGCCGGACAGGCTGCCGTCGTCGCCGTCGGAGCGGCCGGCGCCCAGCTCGGGCCGGACGACGCCTTCGACGTCGTGGTCCGGGTGGGCGATCCCGCCTCCGTCTACGACCTCGACCTCTACGGCGGCGCCACCGACCCCGACGAGGCCGCCACCCTGCTCGCCGAGGCCTTCGTCGGGGACGTCCCCGGGATCGACGTACGCCGGGCCGCGACCGCCCTCGCTCAGCTCCTCGGGCCGTTCCGGGCGGCGTACGACCGCTTCCCGACCGTGCCCGAACTGCGCGAGCTGCTCGACCAGGTCCCCACCGCCTTCGACGCGTTGCGCCGCGACCTCGCCGGACAGCACGCCATGCTGCGCGAACTCGACGCCCGGACCCGCCAGCACGGCGCCCCCGCGGACCCCGGCCCCGCCCTCGCCGACCGGGTGGCCCTGCTGGACCGGCCCACCTTCGCCGGCTTCTTCGACACCACCGGCCAGGGCCGGCCGTTCTCGCTGCGCGCCTTGGAGCACCCGGTCCGTGTCCGCGTGGACCTGCCCGAGCGCGGGCACGCCGACGCCTCCCGGATGCTGGCCCGGCTGCTGCTCGCCCAGTTCAACGCCGCCGCGGCCGCCCGCACCGACCGCTCCCTCTTCGCCTTCCTCGCCTTCGACGACGCCTCCCACACCCTGACCGCCGAGACCGTGCGGGGCGTCCAGCGGCTGCGCTCGGCGCATGCGGGCGTCCTGCTCACGCTGCGCACGCTGGACGATGTACCGGAAGCGCTCCGGACACCCCTGCTCGGGGCGGTCGGCTGCCGGATGGCCTTCTCCGGAGTCGCCACCTGGGACGGCAAGCGGTTCGCCGAGACCTGGGGCACCGAGTGGGTGGAAACGCGGGACGTCACCCACCGCACCGTCTTCGCCGACCAGCCGCTCACCCGCCTGATGCACTCCTTCCGCAAGCTCGTCACCGGCAAGGCGGTCACCACGGACGCGGTGACCGTGCGCCAGGTGGAGCGGGAAAGGTGGTCCGCTTCGGACCTGGCGCACGCCGTGCCGCCGGGGCACGCGGTGCTGTCGCTGACCTCGGTGCGCGGGGAGCGAGCAGTTCCGCTGCTGGTCCGCCTGGCCGGAACGTCCTGACCCGCACCCCGACCCGTACGAGGTGGCAGAATCGAGGGGAGTCGTTCCTACGACACGGCGAAAGCCGTGGGCGGTCGGGCGGTCTGCTCGCTGGCCCTCCCCCTCGCCCCCTCCCGCTAAGGCCACTGGTACCCGATGCCGCTCACCCTCGCCTCACTCGTCCAGCACTCGGCGCTCAAGCTCAGCGTCCGGGCCGGGGAGGGGCGCCTCGACACTCCGGTGCGCTGGGCCCACGTCAGTGAGCTCGCCGACCCCGTCCCCTACATGGAGGGCGGGGAACTGCTCCTGATCACCGCGATGAAGCTGGACGCGGGGGACCCGGAGGAGATGCGCGCCTACGTGCGCCGCCTCGCCGCGGCCGGGGTCGTCGGCATCGGCTTCGCGATCGGCGTCAACTACGAGGAGATCCCCGAGGCGCTGGTCGAGGCCGCACGGACCGAGGACATGCCGCTGCTGGAGGTGCCCCGGCGGACCCCCTTCCTGGCGATCAGCAAGGCGGTCTCCGCTGCCCTCGCGGCGGACCAGTACCGGGCCGTCACCGCCGGCTTCGAGGCCCAGCGGGAGCTGACGCGCGCCGCGCTCTCCGTCGACGGCCCCACGGAGCTGCTCGTGAAGCTGGCCGCGCACGTGCACGGCTGGGCCGCGCTGTACGACACCTCGGGCGCCGTCGTCGCGGCCGCCCCCGACTGGGCCGCGCGCCGCGCCGCCCGGCTCACCCCCGACGTGGAACGGCTGCGGGAACGCCCGGCCCCCGCGAGCGCCGTGGTCGGCGGCTCCGAGGACCGCGTGGAACTTCAGTCCCTGGGCACGGGCCGACGGGCGCGCGGTGCGCTCGCCGTCGGCACAGCGGCCCCGCTGGGCACGGCCGAGCGGTATGCCGTCCACTCCGCGGTCGCGCTGCTCACCCTCACCACCGAGCGCTCGCGCTCGCTGCACGACGCCGAGTCCCGGCTGGGGGCGGCAGTGCTGCGGATGCTGCTCGCGGGCGAGGCGGACCACGCGCGGTCCGTGGCCGGCGACCTGTACGGGGCCCTGCTGGAGTCACCGTTCCGGCTCATCGTGGCCGAGCCGGCCCTGCCGGGGACCGCGCAGCCGGAAGGCCTGGCGCTGCTGTCCGACACGGTGGAGTCGGCGGCGGCACGGACCGGGGAGGCGCTGCTCGTCGTCCCGGAGGCGGGCCGGCTCGTGGTCCTGGCCTCCGACGGCGGCTCGGCCGTACAGGCGTGCGCGGACCACGCGGAGGCACTGGAGGCGCGGCGCGGCCGGGACGCGGCCGGGCCGGAGCCGGACGAGCTGGTGGTCGGCCTGTCCGCGCCGGCCGGACCGGGGGGCGTGGCAGCCGCCCTCAAGCAGGCCGACCAGGCCCTGGCCGTGGCCCGGCGCCGCGGCCGGCCGATGGTGGAGCACGAGGACATGGCGGCGGGCTCGGTCCTGCCGCTGCTGGCCGACGACGCCGTACGGGCCTTCGCGGACGGCACCCTGCGCGCCCTGCGGGAGCACGACGCGACCGGGCGCGGCGACCTGGTGGCCTCGCTCCAGGCCTGGCTCTCCCGCCACGGACAGTGGGACGCGGCCGCCGCCGACCTCGGCGTCCACCGGCACACCCTGCGCTACCGGATGAAGCGGGTCGAAGAGATCCTCGGCCGCTCCCTGGAGGACCCGGACGTCCGCATGGAACTGTGGCTCGCCCTCAAGGCGACCTCGACCTCGGCCCCGGCCTAGGCCTGGGCAGGAGCGCGCACCCGGCGGGCCGGACAGTGACAAAGCGGCGAAGCGCGACGACCCGCCGCTCCATCAGGGACAAACGCCGAAACGTCGACGGAGTTCTACGGTGGAGGGGTCAGGACCCACCGCACACTTCCGAAGGGCCGGGATTCGCATGACTTCCACCCACGCCTTCTGGCTCGCCGGCCGCCAGGCCACCGGCGAGGACAGCTTCGACGTCCACTCCCCGTGGGACGGCCGCCTGGTCGCTGCCGTCAGCGTACCCACCGACGAGCAGGCCGAAGAGGCCGTGGCCGCGGCGTACGCCGTGACGGCGGAGTTCTCCGCGACCCCCGCCCACGTACGGGCCGCGGCCCTGGACCACGTGTCCAAGCGGCTCGCCGAGCGCACCGAGGAGATCGCCCAGCTGATCTCCGCCGAGAACGGCAAGCCCGTCAAGTGGGCCCGCGGTGAGGTCGGCCGTGCGGTGTCCGTGTTCCGCTTCGCCGCCGAAGAGGCCCGCCGCTTCAACGGTGGAGAGGCCCAGCGCCTCGACACCGACGCCGGTGGCGTCGGCCGTCTCGCCCTGACCCGCCGCTTCGTCAAGGGCCCGGTCCTCGGCATCGCCCCGTTCAACTTCCCGCTGAACCTGTGCGCCCACAAGGTGGCCCCGGCCATCGCCGTCGGCGCGCCGATCATCCTCAAGCCCGCCCCGGCCACGCCCCTGTCCGGGCTGATCCTGGGCGAGCTGCTCGCCGAGACCGACCTCCCGGCCGGCTCCTGGTCGGTCCTGCCCGTCGCCAACGACAAGATGCCGGCCCTGGTGAAGGACGAGCGCCTGCCCGTCATCTCCTTCACCGGCTCCGACACCGTCGGCTACGCCATCCAGCAGTCGGTGCCCCACAAGCACTGCACCCTCGAGCTCGGCGGCAACGCCGCGGCCGTCGTCCTGGACGACTGGTCCTCCGAGGCCGACCTCGACTGGGCCGCGACCCGCATCGCGACCTTCTCGAACTACCAGGCCGGCCAGTCCTGCATCTCCGTGCAGCGCGTGATTGCCGACGCCTCCGTCTACGACCGCCTCGTCGAGAAGGTCGTCGAGAAGGTCCAGGCCCAGGTCACCGGCGACCCGTCCGACTCCGCCACCGACGTCGGCCCTCTCGTCTCCGAGGCCGCCGCCCAGCGCGTCGAATCCTGGGTCGACGAGGCCGTGGCCGGCGGAGCCAAGCTGCTCACCGGCGGCAAGCGCGCGGGTGCCTCGTACGAGCCCACCGTCCTGGCCCACGTGCCGGACGGCGTCAAGCTCGCCACCGAGGAGGTCTTCGGGCCGGTCCTGACGCTGAAGAAGGTCGAGAACACCGACGAGGCCTTCGCCGCCGTCAACGACTCGAAGTTCGGTCTGCAGACCGGCGTCTTCACCCGCAACGTCCAGACCGCGTTCCGCGCCCACCGCGAGCTCGAGGTCGGCGGCGTGATCATCGGCGACGCGCCGTCCTACCGCGCCGACCAGATGCCGTACGGCGGCGTCAAGCAGTCCGGTGTGGGCCGCGAGGGCGTCCGCTACGCGATGGACGACTACACGTACGAGCGGGTCCTGGTCCTGACCGGCCTCGACATCTGATTTCGTACGGCCCAAAAGCCGACGGCCGGAGCCCACTGTGCGGGGGCTCCGGCCGTCCCCTTTTTCTTCGGGGCTCGGTTCGCCTCCGGGGCGCCCCTGCCGGCTCCAGGGCGTCGTGCGTCCTCGGAATCGCTCGTTCCTCGCGGTTCCTGCGGGGGCGCGCCGTCCTTCGCCGGCGCGCCCCCTCGGCTCACCCGCCCGGGCGTAGCCGGGCGGGCGGGCCGGATTTCCCCCGCTCGGACGGCTCCGGCTTTTCCCGG
Organism: Streptomyces sp. NPDC091682; assembly: GCF_044756625.1. Classification (NCBI taxonomy): domain Bacteria; kingdom Bacillati; phylum Actinomycetota; class Actinomycetes; order Kitasatosporales; family Streptomycetaceae; genus Streptomyces; species Streptomyces sp. NPDC091682. The sequence continues at coordinate 409,383 of NZ_JBIVTH010000006.1, forward strand.
CGGGCCGGAGAGGGTACGACTCACAGGTAGCACCGGCCAGTAGGCCGGTACCACCGACTCCGGCGGCGAGGTGAGTCCCCTCATGTCCGCAACACAGCCCAAGGTGACCGAGCGCGAGGCACGGCAGGTCGCGGAGGCGGCCCGGGAACAGGATTGGCGCAAACCCAGTTTCGCCAAGGAACTGTTCCTCGGACGCTTCCGGCTCGACCTGATCCACCCCCATCCGCTCCCCGCCGACGAGGACGTCCGGCGGGGCGAGGCCTTCCTGGCCCGGCTGCGGGAGTTCTGCGAGACCCGCATCGACGGGGCCCGCATCGAGCGCGAGGCGAAGATCCCCGACGAGACCGTGCGCGGTCTCAAGGAGCTCGGCGCCCTCGGCATGAAGATCGACCCCAAGTACGGCGGTCTCGGTCTCACCCAGGTCTACTACAACAAGGCGCTGGCCCTCGTCGGCTCGGTGAGCCCGGCCATCGGGGCCCTGCTCTCCGCCCACCAGTCGATCGGCGTGCCCCAGCCGCTGAAGATGTTCGGCACGCAGGAGCAGAAGGACGCCTACCTGCCCCGCTGCGCCACCACCGCCATCAGCGCCTTCCTGCTCACCGAGCCCGACGTGGGGTCCGACCCGGCGCGCCTGGCCACCACGGCGGTCCCGGACGGCGACGACACGTACGTGCTCGACGGCGTGAAGCTGTGGACGACCAACGGGGTCGTCGCGGACCTGCTCGTCGTGATGGCCCGCGTCCCGAAGTCCGAGCACCACCGCGGCGGGATCACCGCCTTCGTCGTCGAGGCCGACTCGCCCGGCATCACCGTCGAGCACCGCAACGCCTTCATGGGCCTGCGCGGCCTGGAGAACGGCGTGACCCGCTTCCACCGGGTACGGGTCCCCGCGGCCCAGCGCATCGGTGCCGAGGGCGCCGGACTCAAGATCGCCCTGACCACGCTCAACACCGGCCGACTGTCCCTGCCCGCCATGTGCGTCGGCGCCGGAAAGTGGTGCCTGAAGATCGCCCGCGAGTGGTCCGGCGTCCGCGAGCAGTGGGGCCGGCCGGTCGCCCGGCACGAGGCGGTCGGCGCCAAGATCTCCTTCATCGCCGCCACCACCTTCGCCCTCGAAGCGGTGGTCGACCTCGCCTCCCAGATGGCCGACGAGGACCGCAACGACATCCGCATCGAGGCCGCCCTCGCCAAGCTCTACGGCTCCGAGATGGCCTGCCTGATGGCCGACGAACTGGTCCAGATCCGCGGCGGGCGCGGCTTCGAGACCGCCGAGTCCCTGGCCGCCCGCGGCGAACGCGCCGTCCCCGCCGAGCAGATGCTCCGCGACCTGCGCATCAACCGGATCTTCGAAGGCTCCACCGAGATCATGCACCTGCTGATCGCCCGCGAGGCCGTCGACGCCCACCTCTCGGTGGCGGGCGACCTCATCGACCCCGAGAAGGCACTCGGCGACAAGGCGAAGGCGGGAGCCCGCGCCGCCGGGTTCTACGCCCGCTGGCTGCCCAAGCTCGCCACCGGCCCCGGCCAGGTCCCCGGCACCTACCGCGCCTTCCACCCCGGCGGCCACCCCGACCTCTCCACCCACCTGCGCTACGTGGAGCGCAGCGCCCGCAAACTCGCCCGCTCGACCTTCTACGCCATGTCCCGCTGGCAGGGCCGGATGGAGACCAAACAGGGCTTCCTCGGCCGGATCGTCGACATCGGCGCCGAGCTCTTCGCCATGAGTGCGGCCTGCGTCCGCGCCGAGCACCTGCGGGCCACCGGCGCCCACGGCCGCGAGGCCTACCAGCTGGCCGACGCCTTCTGCGAGCAGTCCCGGCTGCGCGTGGAGGAGCTCTTCGGTCGGCTCTGGTCCAACACCGACGACCTCGACCGCAAGGTGGTCGCGGGCGTCCTGTCCGGCACCTACGCCTGGCTGGAGGAGGGCGTCCTGGACCCCTCCGGCGAGGGCCCCTGGATCGCGGACGCGACACCCGGACCCTCAACACAGAAAAACGTGCACCGCCCCATCCGCTGACCTGCGATCATCGCCGGACGTCGGACAGACGTACGAGGATGAGTACGAGTACTGGTACCCGTACGAGCACAGCGCGAGGCGGACGAACGATGCCGACGGCCGAGGAAGACCGCACCAGCCGACGGTTGGCCTGGTGCGTGGCGCACCTGCTGCGCCACGCACCGGACGACATCGTCACCGACATGATCGGCAGGCTGGACGAGCCCACCCGCAAGTACCTGTGCCGGGACGAGTGGCTGTCGGCCTCGACCGTCACCCTGCTGCTGCGCCACGGCGGCGCGGCCGACCGGACCTTCATCGCGCGCAACCCCCGGGTCGTGGGCCGGCCGCTGCCCGGTCTGCCCGGACCCACCCGCTACGCCCACCGCCGCACACCGCCCGAACTCCTGCCGGTGCTCCGCACCGAACTCGGCAGGGACCCCGACGAGGGGCCGCTCGACGCGGCCGAACTGGCGGGCCTGCTGCGCCGGCACGGCAGGCGCGGGCCGCGGGTCCCGCTGGACGTCCTGGCGCTGCGCCACCGGCCGGACCCGGAGGCGCTGCTCGCCGAGCACCTCCGCGAGCCACTGCCGCCCGGCTCGGTCGAGGCCCTGCTGCTCGTCGCGAACCTGCCCCTGGAGACCGTCCTCGCGTTCCTGGCCGCCCCGGCGCCGCCGCACGGGCGCTCCTGGCACCGGCCCGCCGTCCGCGCGGTGCGGATGGGAGCGGTCACGCACGAGGAACTCGTCGCGCACGTCGCCCCCGCGCACCGCACCCTGCTGCTCGCCCGCCTCCCCGACACCCACGGCCTGCGCTGGACCCTGCCCGAACAGGCCGGCATGCAGACGGCCGTCCTGCGGGCCCTGCGCCCGCTGGGGGACGATCCCCGCCTGTGGGCCGAGCTGCTGAGGCACGCACCCGGCTACCGGGGCCCGCTGCCCGCGCTGGTCGCCGCCCTGACCGACGCCGCCGTGCCCGAGGCGGCCGATGCCGGTGCGCCGGGCCCCGACCTGGTGCGCGCGGTGCGCCACCTGGCCCCGACGGCCGTCGAGCCGTACGGGGGCGTGGAGCGCGAGCTGGCCCTGACGAGCCTCGCGGTGCCGATGGACCGTGTCGACGAGGACATCCGCTGGGTGCGCGACTGCATCGACCGCGGCCTGCTCACCGGCCGTGACGTGATCCGGCACAAGCTGCCGGCCTGCTGGGCCCTGGACCAGGACCACTGGCTCGGTGACGTGGACCATCCCGACCGGCACGACCGCCCCGCGGCCGTCCTCGCCTCCCACGCCGAGGCCGACCAGCTCCTGGCCCTGGCCCTCGACGAGGACCCCGAGGCTTGGTGGAACGTCGCCCGGACGCTCCCGGAGTTCGCCGGAACCCTCCCGCACCTGCTGCTCCGGGTAACGGAAGGGGGCTCCGTGTCCGGCCGCTCATGACTTGCGGCAACAATGGGGGCATGAGCGACCGCCCAGCCCCCCTCGCCGACCCGCACCTCCTCTTCGACCCCGCGGCCGGCCTCCGGGACATCGTCATCCTCGGGTCCACCGGGTCCATCGGGACCCAGGCCATCGACCTCGCCCTGCGCAACCCGGACCGGTTCAGGGTCACCGCCCTGTCCGCCGCCGGCGGGCGGGTGGAACTGCTGGCCGAGCAGGCCCGGCTGCTGCGGGTCAAGACCGTGGCCGTCGCCCGCGAGGACGTCGTACCGGCCCTGAAAGAGGCGCTGAGCGCCCAGTACGGGCCGTCCGAGCCGCTGCCCGAGATCCTGGCCGGTCCGGACGCCGCGGCCGAGCTTGCCGCCTCCGAGTGCCACACCGTCCTCAACGGCATCACCGGTTCCATCGGCCTCGCGCCGACCCTGGCCGCACTGCGGGCCGGCCGGACCCTGGCCCTGGCCAACAAGGAGTCGCTGATCGTCGGCGGCCCGCTGGTCAAGGCCCTGGCGAAGCCCGGCCAGATCATCCCGGTGGACTCCGAGCACGCGGCGCTCTTCCAGGCGCTCGCCGCCGGCACCCGGGCCGACGTCCGCAAGCTCGTGGTGACCGCCTCCGGCGGGCCCTTCCGAGGCCGCACCCGCGCAGAGCTCGCGAGCGTGACCGTCCAGGACGCGCTCGCGCACCCCACCTGGGCCATGGGCCCGGTGATCACGGTCAACTCCGCGACCCTGGTCAACAAGGGGCTGGAGGTCATCGAGGCGCACCTGCTCTACGACATCCCCTTCGACCGCATCGAGGTCGTGGTCCACCCGCAGTCCTACGTGCACTCGATGGTGGAGTTCACCGACGGCTCCACGCTCGCCCAGGCCACCCCGCCGGACATGCGCGGCCCGATCGCCATCGGCCTCGGCTGGCCCGAGCGGATCCCGGACGCGGCCCCCGCCTTCGACTGGACCAAGGCCTCCACCTGGGAGTTCTTCCCGCTGGACACCGAGGCCTTCCCGTCGGTCGGCCTCGCCCGGCACGTGGGCACCCTCGGCGGCACCGCCCCGGCCGTGTTCAATGCGGCCAACGAGGAGTGCGTGGAAGCATTCCTGGCAGGTCGGCTGCCGTTCACAGCAATCATGGATACGGTCTCTGCCGTGGTCGACGAGCACGGGACGCCTGAGTCGGGAACCTCCCTGACGGTCCAGGACGTCCTTGAAGCAGAGGCCTGGGCCAGGGCCCGGGCGCGGGAGATGGCGGCTCGGGCCGCCGTGGAGGCGCGCGCATGACACTACTGATGACGGTGCTCGGGGTCGTGGTCTTCGCGGTCGGCCTGCTGGTCTCCATCGCCTGGCACGAGCTGGGGCACCTTTCCACGGCCAAGATCTTCGGCATTCGCGTGCCGCAGTACATGGTGGGCTTCGGTCCGACCATCTGGTCGCGGAGGAAGGGCGAGACCGAGTACGGGATCAAGGCCATCCCGATGGGCGGCTACATCCGCATGATCGGGATGTTCCCGCCCGGCGAGGACGGCAAGGTCACCGCACGCTCCACCTCGCCGTTCCGATCGATGATCGAGGACGCGCGCTCGGCCGCGTACGAGGAGCTCCAGCCCGGGGACGAGAGCCGGCTCTTCTACACGCGCAAGCCGTGGAAGCGCGTGATCGTGATGTTCGCCGGCCCGTTCATGAACCTGATCCTGGCCGTGGCGATCTTCCTCACGACCCTGATGACCTTCGGGCTCAACACTCAAACCACCTCGGTCGCCACCGTCTCGGACTGCGTCATCCAGCAGAGCGACAAGCGCGACAAGTGCGCCCCCGGCGACCCGGCCGCCCCCGCCAAGGCCGCGGGCCTCAAGGCGGGCGACAAGATCGTCGCCTTCAACGGCCGATCGGTCGGCGACTGGTCCGCCCTGCAGAAGAACATCCGCGCCACCGTCGGCCCCGCCACGATCACGGTCGAGCGGGCCGGACAGCGCGTGGACCTCAAGGCGAACCTGATCGAGAACAAGGTCGCCAAGACGGACGGCAACGGCCGGTACGTCAAGGACGAGTACGTCACCGCGGGCTTCCTCGGCTTCGCCCCCGCCTCCGGCTACGTCCCGCAGTCCTTCGGCCAGTCCGTCGACCGCATGGGCGAGATGATGCAGGCCGGCGTCCAGTCGCTGGTCGAACTCCCGACCAAGGTCCCCGACCTGTGGAACGCGGCCTTCAACGGAGCCGAGCGCAAGCAGGACAGCCCGATGGGCGTCGTCGGCGCGGCGCGGGTCAGCGGTGAGATCTTCACCCTCGACATCCCCGCCCAACACCAGCTGGTCTTCTTCCTCAACCTGCTGGCCGGCTTCAACCTGTCGCTGTTCCTGTTCAACATGCTGCCGCTGCTCCCGCTCGACGGCGGACACATCGCCGGCGCCCTGTGGGAGTCGATCCGGCGCACCGTCGCACGGATCTTCCGGCGTCCCGATCCCGGACCGTTCGACGTGGCGAAGCTGATGCCCGTCGCGTACGTGGTCGCGGGCCTGTTCATCTGCTTCACCCTGCTGGTGATGGTCGCGGACGTGGTCAACCCGATCAAGATCACCTAGTTTGCGGGGGTCGTACCCCAGACGTACCGGAGCCGGGCACGGATCGTGCCCGGCTCCCTACGTTCGGGTGCCACACCCCCTCGGATGCACGGCCCGCCCCCGGGTTGGCGTAATCTCGAAGCCTGGAGCCCGCCGATCTCGGGACCTTGATCCACACCTTGGGGTTGCACAGCAGATGACTGCCATCTCTCTCGGAATGCCGGCCGTGCCGACGAAGCTTGCCGACCGCAGGGTCAGCCGCAAGATCCAGGTCGGCAAGGTCGCCGTCGGCGGCGACTCACAGATCTCCGTGCAGTCGATGACCACCACCAGGACCTCCGACATCGGGGCGACGCTCCAGCAGATCGCCGAGCTCACCGCCTCCGGCTGCGACATCGTCCGGGTGGCGTGCCCGACCCAGGACGACGCCGACGCGCTCGCCGTGATCGCCAAGAAGTCGCAGATCCCGGTCATCGCCGACATCCACTTCCAGCCGAAGTACGTGTTCGCCGCGATCGACGCCGGCTGCGCCGCGGTCCGCGTGAACCCGGGCAACATCAAGCAGTTCGACGACAAGGTCAAGGAGATCGCGAAGGCCGCGAACGAGACCCGCACGCCGATCCGCATCGGTGTGAACGCAGGCTCCCTCGACGCCCGGCTGCTGAAGAAGTACGGCAAGGCCACCCCCGAGGCGCTGGTCGAGTCCGCGCTGTGGGAGGCCTCCCTCTTCGAGGAGCACGGCTTCGGCGACATCAAGATCTCGGTCAAGCACAACGACCCGGTCGTCATGGTCAACGCCTACCGCCAGCTCGCCGCCGCCTGCGACTACCCGCTGCACCTGGGCGTCACCGAGGCCGGCCCCGCCTTCCAGGGCACCATCAAGTCCGCCGTCGCCTTCGGCGCGCTGCTCTCCGAGGGCATCGGCGACACCATCCGCGTCTCCCTCTCCGCCCCGCCGGCGGAGGAGGTCAAGGTCGGCATCCAGATCCTGGAGTCCCTGAACCTCAAGCCGCGCCGCCTGGAGATCGTCTCCTGCCCGTCCTGCGGCCGCGCCCAGGTCGACGTCTACAAGCTGGCCGAGGAGGTCACGGCGGGCCTCGAGGGCATGGAGGTCCCGCTGCGCGTCGCCGTCATGGGCTGCGTCGTCAACGGCCCCGGCGAGGCCCGCGAGGCCGACCTCGGCGTCGCCTCCGGCAACGGCAAGGGCCAGATCTTCGTGAAGGGCGAGGTCATCAAGACCGTCCCCGAGTCGAAGATCGTGGAGACCCTCATCGAAGAGGCCATGAAGATCGCGGCGCAGATGGAGGCCGACGGCATCACCAGCGGCGAGCCCACCGTCGCCATCGGCGTCTGATTCCCCGGCCCGGCCCGGGCCCCCGCCGTCAGTGGCCCCGGCACCGTTCCCGCAGTTCGGGGGCGGTCCGGGGCCCTTTCGTGACCTCGGACGCGGCATCCCCGGGCCCCGCCGGGTACAGTGCGGAGATCAGTAGACGCGCATGGTGAGGCCCCAGTGTTGACGCAGACCACCACCCGGGTCCTTGAGCCCAGTGATCTCGACGCCGCGATGGAAATCCTCGGACGCGAGCCGGTCGAGAACGCTTTCGTCACCTCCCGGGTCCAGGTCGCCGGACTCGACCCCTGGCGCCTGGGCGGCGAGATGTGGGGCTGGTACGCCGACGGCGAGCTCCGCGCGCTCTGCTACGCGGGCGCCAACCTGGTCCCCGTCTGCGCCGGACCTGACGCCGTGCGCGCCTTCGCCGACCGGGCCCGCCGTACCGGCCGCCGCTGCTCCTCCATCGTCGGCCCCGCCGAAGCCACCCGACTGCTGTGGCAGCTCCTGGAGCCCAGCTGGGGCCCGGCCCGCGAGATCCGCTCCCACCAGCCGCTCATGGTCATCGAGCGTCCGTCCACCACCGTCGAGCCCGACCCGCAGGTCCGCCGGATCCGCAAGGACGAGATGGACCTGATCATGCCCGCCTGCGTGGCCATGTTCACCGAGGAGGTCGGCATCTCGCCGATGGCCGGTGACGGCGGGCTGCTCTACCAGGCCCGCGTCGCCGAACTCGTCGCCAGCGGCCGTTCCTTCGCCCGCGTCGACGACGGCAAGGTCGTCTTCAAGGCCGAGATCGGCGCCGCCACCGCCCGCGCCTGCCAGATCCAGGGCGTGTGGGTGGACCCCGAGTTCCGCGGCCTCGGCCACTCGGAGACCGGGATGGCCGCCGTCGTCGAGTACGCGCTGCGGGACGTGGCTCCCGTGGTCAGCCTGTACGTGAACGATTTCAACACCGCCGCGCGGGCGGCCTACCGCCGCGTGGGCTTCCGCGAGGTCGGTGCGTTCATGAGCGTGCTCTTCTGACACCCGACCGCACCTGATCCGGACGGCGGGCGACGGACCTCGGCCGGGGCATTCCGGCAGCCCCGTACCGCGAAGTAAGGTCGCCGCATGCTGCCTTCCGGAGTCCGCATCGGTCCCCTCGACCTCGCCGCCCGCGTGGACGAGGCGCTGCGCGTGCAGGCCGTCGCCTTCGGCCTCAGCGAGGAGGAGGTCGGCATCCGGCGGTACATCGTCCAGCGCCACATGACCTGCCGCGGCGCCCGTGCCCTCGGGGCCTTCGCCGAGGACGGCGCCCTCACCGGATTCGTGTACGGGATGCCGAACGACCGCAGCCACTGGTGGTCCACCATCGTCGAGCCCTACTTGCGGGCCGGCGGGCACGACGACTGGCTCGACGGATCCTTCGTGATCACCGAACTGCACGTCCACCCCGGCTTCCAGGGCCACGGCGTCGGCCGCACCCTCATCACCGGCATCACCGACGCCGCCGCCGAGCCCCGCTCGATCCTCTCCGCCATCGACACCGAGAGCCCCGCCCGCGGCCTCTACCGGGCCCTCGGCTACCACGACCTCGCCCGCCAGGTCCACTTCCCGAGCGCGAGCATGCCGTACGCCGTCATGGGCGCCACCCTGCCGCTGAGCAGGCCCTGAAACCCGTACCGCGGGCCTCCGGGCCCCCGGTAATCTCCCGACATGTCTACGCAACACGTCCAGCGCATGTCCCGCCTCATGGCCAAGACCCTCCGCGAGGACCCGGCCGACGCCGAAACCCTCAGCCACCGACTCCTGGTCCGCGCCGGCTACGTCCGGCGCAGCTCGGCCGGGGTCTGGACGTGGCTGCCGCTCGGCAAGAGGGTCCTGGACAACGTCTCGCGCGTCGTCCGCGAGGAGATGGACGCGATCGGGGCCCAGGAGGTGCTGCTCCCGGCCCTGCTGCCGAAGGAGCCGTACGAGGTCAGCGGACGCTGGTCGGAGTACGGGGACCTGCTGTTCCGGCTCAAGGACCGCAGGGGCGCGGACTACCTGCTCGGGCCGACGCACGAGGAGGTCTTCACCCTCGTCGTGAAGGACCAGTGCACCTCCTACAAGGATCTGCCGGTCATGCTGTACCAGATCCAGACCAAGTACCGCGACGAGGCGCGGCCCCGGTCCGGGGTGCTGCGCGGACGCGAGTTCCAGATGAAGGACTCGTACTCCTTCGACGTGTCCGACGAGGGGTTGGAGGAGTCCTACCGGCTCCACCGCGAGGCGTACGTCCGCATCTTCGAGCGGCTCGGCCTGGACCACCGGATCGTGTCCGCCGTGTCGGGCGCCATGGGCGGATCGGCGTCGGAGGAGTTCCTGGCCCCGGCCGAAGCGGGGGAGGACACCTTCGTGGACTGCCCGTCCTGCGACTACGCGGCGAACACGGAGGCCGTGACCTTCGCCCTGGCCCCCATCACCACGGAGCACCCGGCGGTGGAGGAGGTGGACACCCCGGACACCCCGACGATCGAGACCCTGGCCGCGCACCTGGGCGTGCCCGCCTCGGCGACGCTGAAGAACCTCCTGGTCAAGGTCGACGGCGAGATCACGGCCGTGGGCGTGCCGGGGGACCGGGAGGTGGACCTCGGCAAGCTGGGCGAGCACCTGGCCCCGGCGGTCGTGGAGCTGGTGACGGCCGAGGACTTCGAGGGCCGCCCGGACCTGGTACGCGGCTACGTGGGCCCGCAGGGCCTGGAGAAGGTCCGCTACCTGGCCGACCCGCGGGTCGCGCCCGGCACGTCGTGGGTGACGGGGGCCAACCGCGCGGACACGCACGCCCGCAACGTGGTCTGCGGGCGGGACTTCGAGGTCGACCGGTACCTGGACGTGGTGGTCGTGGAGCCGGGCGACCCCTGTCCGTCCTGCGGGGCCGGCCTGAAGCTCGACCGGGCCATCGAGATCGGGCACATCTTCCAGCTGGGCCGCAAGTACGCGGACGCCTTCGGGCTGGACGTCCTCGGCCGCGAGGGCAAGCCGGTCCGGGTCACGATGGGCTCCTACGGCATCGGAGTCTCCCGCGCGGTGGCGGCGCTCGCCGAGCAGACGGCGGACGAGCGCGGCCTGTGCTGGCCCGCGGCGGTGGCTCCGGCCGACGTCCACGTGGTGGCGGCGGGCAAGGCGGTGCCGCTCGCACTGGCGGAGGAGGCGGCGACGGCACTGGCCGCGGCGGGTCTACGGGTGCTGCTGGACGACCGCCCCGGCCTGTCGCCCGGCGTGAAGCTCACGGACGCGGAACTGATCGGCGTGCCGTGGATCCTGGTGGCGGGCCGCCGCTCCGGCGACGGGGTGGTCGAACTCCAAGGCCGTGCGTCGGGCACCCGCGAGGAACTTCCGATGGCCGAAGCCCTCGCCCGCCTGACCTCGTAACACGGCAGCGGCCCGGCTTCGCGGGGCTCCGCCCCGGACCCCGCGCCCCACACGCCGGCGAGGCCGGATCTCGGCCGAGGCCGAGCGATTTCAGCCCGTCCGGCGTTTGAGGACCGGGTGCGGGTGGAGCTCGGGGAACGGCGGAAGGGTGGGTCGGGGACGGCTCCGCGCAGCGGCTACTCGCGCAGCCCGTCCCGCTCCTGCTCCGGCGGCGCGTCCAGCATCAGGCCGTCCAGGCCGTCCGCCGCGCCGTTGAGCGCGTCCGGAGCCGGGGCCGCGTCGACCGCGCCGTCGACCCCGGTCGGAGCAGCCGGGGCCCCGTCGATCGCGTCATCGACCTCGGCCGGCCCGGGGCCTTCGGAAGCCGGGCCGGCCGGGGCCGGTTCCTGCCGCGCGGGCGCCGCCGCAGGCGGAGGGGCCGAGCGCTCGAGGAAGCGCAACAGCTCCACCGGGAACGGCAGCACCAGCGTGGAGTTCTTCTCGGCGGCGACCGCCACGATCGTGTGCAGCAGGCGCAACTGCAACGCCGCCGGCTGTTCCGACATGACCTCCGCCGCCTCGGCGAGCTTGTGCGAGGCCTGGAGCTCCGCGTCCGCGTTGATCACACGGGCCCGGCGCTCACGGTCCGCCTCCGCCTGCCGGGCCATCGACCGCTTCATCGTCTCCGGCAGCGAGACGTCCTTGATCTCGACCCGGTCGATCTGCACGCCCCAGCCCACCGCCGGGCTGTCGATCATCAGCTCCAGGCCCTGGTTGAGCATCTCCCGGTTGGACAGCAGATCATCCAGGTCCGACTTTCCGATGATCGACCTGAGCGAGGTCTGCGCCATTTGCGAGACGGCGAAGCGGTAGTCCTCCACCGCCACGATTGCGCTCGCCGGGTCGACGACCTTGAAGTACACGACCGCGTCCACCCGCACCGTGACGTTGTCCCGGGTGATGCCCTCCTGCGCGGGCACCGGCAGCGTCACGATCTGCATGTTCACCTTGCGGAGCCGCTCCACGAAAGGAACGATCGTCGTGAAACCGGGCCCGCGGACCTCCTCGCGCAGCCTGCCGAAGCGGAAGACCAAGCCCCGCTCGTACTGCTTCACCACCCGGGCCGCGGCGCCCACGTAGACCGCGACGCCCACACCCGTGGCGATGGCCGCTGTCAGCAGTTCTTCGACCATGACGGCCCCCTGCCGGACATACCTTCCTACCTACGGTATGCCCTACAGCCAGGCCGCGAACTCCAGCAGCAGCTCCGCGTCCCGGCGCCGCCCGACGGCCAGCGCGCGGTTGCCCGACTCCACCGCCCGGAACAGCGTCCAGCCCCGCAGCCGCTCCCGGTCCACGTCCAGCGCGTCCGCCAGCTTGTTCACCCGGCGCCGGGCCCCCGCCGCCCCCGCCGAAGAGGCCACCTGGTCCTCCAGCCGGTCGCGGACCAGCCGCGCCAGGTCGTACGCCCGCTCACCGACCAGCGGATCGGGGCCCACCGTCAGCCACGGCGCCCGCTCGCCCGCCAGCACCTTGCCCTGCCGGAAGTTCCCGTGCAGCAGCAGCTCCTCCGGCGGGGCCGCCACCAGCTCCGCCCGCATCGCCAGCGCGGTGTCCGCCAGGGCCCGGGTCTCCGCCGGTGCCGCCCGCAGGGCCGCCGACTGCCACTCGGTGCGCTCCGCCACCGTCTCCCACCCGTGCCCGGCCGGCGGCGCCACCCACAGCCGGCGCAGCGTGCCGCTCGCCTCCAGCAGGGCCTTCGCCTCCGGCAGGGACCGCAGGGACACCTCGGGGTGCAGCCGTTCCAGCAGCAGCGCCCCGTCGTCGTCGTGATGCCGCGAGTCGAGGACCCGTACGGCCCCGAAACCGCCCCAGTGGGCCAGCGCGGCCAACTCGCGGTCGGGCCGGGCGTGCGGCGGGGCCAGTTTCAGCGCGGCCGGGGTCCCGTCGGCGTACGTGACGAGGACCACCAGGCTGCTGCGGCCGCCCGGGGCCTGCACCCGCCGGGCCTCCACCCCGCGCCGGGACAGCGCGGCCTCGGCGAGTCGGGGCAACTGCCCCAGCCAGTCCTTGTCCTGCGCCGATTCCGGCATCTCGCCGAGCGCCCGTACAAGCCGCTGCGGCGGTTCGAAAGCCATGCGTGCGTGGTCCCTTTCAGCTGTGCTGGGCCCGTTGCGCCTCGTCAGCGCGTTCCGTGAGCCCAGGGAAGGCTACGCCGACACCACGCCAGCGTGCCGCGCGCACTGCCGCCGCGCTCAGCGCGTCGGCCGCCTCGCGGCGCAGCGGACCCTCTGCCGCGCGCACCAGATCGGAGTACGCGCCGGCCACCCGGTCCTCGATCTCGGCGGCCAGCCGCTCGGCGTCGGCCGGGCTGCGGACCTCGAACGGCAGGGCGTACGCGGCCTCCGCGGGCCGGGGCGCGCCGCCCAGCTCCCGTACGGTCCGGGCGAGCGCGTCGCGCCGAGCGAGGTGCCCGCCGTACGCCTCCCGGGCCTGCGCGGCACGGGCACCGGCGGACCGGGCACCGATCACCCCGTAGCCGTACGCGGCCGCGTGCTCGGCGGCGAGCGCGGCCTGGGCGGCGTCCAGGACCCGGCCGGCGGGGGAGGGGTCGGGCTTCACGAGGTGGCTCCGGGGGTCGAGGTCAGCAGGTACGCGTGTACGGCGCCGCAGGCGGCCACCGACGCCAGCAGCCGGGCCAGCTCCCCGGGGGCGCCGGCCAGGTCGATGGTCCGGGACTCGGACAGGCTCCGCTCGGCGTCCGCGAGCGCGGTCAGGGCCTCGTCGGGCTTCGGCGGCACCGGATCGCCGCTCGCCGCGGGCGCGGCGGCCCCCGTACCGCCGGACGGGGACGGGGAGGGGGACGGCGGTGCCGTACGGGTGGGGGACAGGGCCGCGGCGTGGGCGGCGACGGCGGCGCGCAGCGGAGCGAGCCGCGCGGCCAGGGCCGGATGGGCGGCCGCCGTGGCGTCGTAACGTTCCAGCAGCCGCGTGCTGTCACGAACGGCCGTCTCCCGCATCCGCCGTTCGAGTGGAATCGTCAGGGCGGCGCCGGTCGGGAGGTCGCCGGAACACCCGGTCAGCAGCGCGGCGCCGGCCGCGCCGGCCACACCGGCGAGCAGGGTCCTGCGCGAGGGTCTCGAAGGCGGGGTCCAGGACACGGCGACGTCCTCCGGGTGATGGCGGGGCAGGTGGCGGGGCAAGGTGTGATCACGGTACCCGGGGCCCTGTCCACAGGGCGGACGGCAACACCCTCCGACACCGGATACCCTTTGACCTGACACACGACGGAAACCACAACAGCACACGCGGCCGAGGAGTCACCCGGATGAGCACCACCCAGAGCGACAGGCTGCGCGGACTGCTGGAGCCGCTCGTCGCCGCCAAGGGCCTGGACCTCGAAGAGATCGAGATGTCGCGGGCGGGCAAGCGCCGGATGCTGCGGATCATCGTGGACTCCGACGAGGGCGTGGAGCTGGACGCGTGTGCCGAGCTGAGTCGCGAGGTCTCCGACAAGCTCGACGAAACCGATGTGATGGGTGAGGACGAGTACGTCCTCGAAGTCAGCTCGCCGGGCGCCGACCGCCCGCTGACCGAGCACCGTCACTACGTACGGGCCATCGGTCGCCTTGTGAAGTTCCAGCTGTCCGCCGAGGGCGAGAAGGGTGCCGGGGAACTGGTCGCCCGGATCCTCGACGCCGACGACGAGGGCCTGGACCTCGAAGTGCCGGGCGTGAAGGGCCGCAAGGCGACCGCCCGCCGCATCGCATTCACCGACATCGCCAAGGCGCGTGTCGAGATCGAGTTCAACCGCAAGGACAAGAAGGAAGAGGAGGCGTAGCCGTGGACATCGACATGAGTGCCCTGCGGGGTCTGGTCCGGGAGAAGGAGATCTCCTTCGACCTGCTCGTCGAGGCGATCGAGTCGGCCCTCCTCATCGCGTACCACCGGACCGAGGGGAGCTTCCGCCGCGCTCGCGTCGTGCTGGACCGCACCAACGGTCACGTGGTCGTGTGGGCGACGGAAGACCCGAGGGACCTCGAAGAGGGGCAGGAGCCCAAGGAGTTCGACGACACCCCGTCGGACTTCGGCCGGATCGCCGCGACGACCGCCAAGCAGGTGATCCTGCAGCGTCTGCGCGACGCCGAGGACGACCTGACCTTCGGCGAGTTCGCCGGCCGTGAGGGCGACGTCATCACCGGCGTCGTCCAGCAGGGCAAGGACCCCAAGAACGTCCTCGTCGACATCGGCAAGCTGGAAGCCATCCTGCCGGTGCAGGAGCAGGTGCCCGGCGAGGAGTACACGCACGGTCTGCGCCTGAAGGCGTACGTCGTGCGGGTGGCGAAGGGCGTCCGCGGTCCGTCCGTGACCCTTTCGCGGACCCACCCCAACCTCGTGAAGAAGCTCTTCTCGCTGGAGGTCCCGGAGATCGCCGACGGCAGCGTCGAGATCTCGGCGATCGCCCGTGAGGCCGGTCACCGCACCAAGATCGCCGTCCGGTCCACCCGTTCGGGCCTGAACCCGAAGGGTGCCTGCATCGGCCCGATGGGCAGCCGCGTGCGCAACGTGATGGCCGAACTGCACGGCGAGAAGATCGACATCGTCGACTGGTCGGACGACCCGGCGGAGATGGTCGCGAACGCGCTGTCACCCGCCCGGGTGAGCAAGGTCGAGGTCGTCGACTGGGACTCCCGGTCCGCCCGGGTGACCGTTCCGGACTACCAGCTGTCGCTGGCCATCGGCAAGGAAGGCCAGAACGCCCGCCTCGCCGCGCGGCTCACCGGCTGGCGCATCGACATCCGTCCCGACACCGAGGCGTCCCCGGACGCCGACCGGGGCCGGGCCGGGGAATAAACCGGTACCCTCCGGGCTTCCCCGGAGGGTAGACAGGGTGCACGGCCGCTGCTCCGGCAGCGGATACAAGACAACACGACAACCGTTCGATCTTTCCCCCGCGACGTGCCGGGGGAGAGGTCGGTGCGGGGAGGTAGACTTAGGCGTGTCTGGCCGGACGCAAGCCCGCGCATGCCCCGAACGCACCTGTGTGGGGTGTCGGGAGCGAGCGGCCAAGAACGATCTGCTGCGCGTCGTGGCGGACGGGGACGCATGCGTCCCCGATCCACGCGGTACGCGGCCGGGACGGGGTGCTTACGTGCACCCCGCCGTGGTCTGCCTCGACCAGGCGATTCGCCGCCGTGCGTTCCCCCGGGCCCTTCGGTCCGCCGGAGCGCTCGACACGGAGAACCTGCGCAATGCCGTGGCCCGTGAGGCCGGGGCCACACCGTAAAGAAGTAGTACGGCACGGATACCCCGTGCGGTCAGGTACCTCGCGAGTTGGAAGTAGGTCGAGATTGCGATGAGCACTCGATGAGTACGCGATGAGTACGCCCATGAAGTAGCGACGGTCCGGCGTAACCCGGACCTAAAAGGAGCGAAGTGGCTAAGGTCCGGGTATACGAACTCGCCAAGGAGTTCGGGGTGGAGAGCAAGGTCGTCATGGCCAAGCTCCAAGAACTCGGTGAATTCGTCCGTTCGGCGTCCTCGACGATCGAGGCGCCGGTTGTACGCAAGTTGACTGACGCACTGCAGGGGCCCGGCGGCAACGCCGGCAAGTCCGCTGCAAAGCCCGGCGCGCCCCGCAAGGCCGCGCCCGCCAAGCCCGCAGCGCCCTCCCCGGCCGCTGCGGCACGTCCTGCTGCCCCGAAGCCCGGTGCACCGGCCCCCAAGCCGGTCGTCGCCGAGGCTCCGGCCGCAAGCACCCCGGTGACTCCGGCCGCCCCCGGCCCGCGTCCCGGCCCGAAGGCTCCGGCCGCCCCGAAGCCCGCTCCGGCGGCGCCCGTGGCGACCGAGTTCTCCGCGCCTCCGGCGGCTCCGGCCGCCCCGGCGCGCACCGAGCGTCCCGCCGCGGCTCCCGGCCCCCGTCCGGCGCAGCAGCGTCCGGGCCAGGGTGGCCAGGGCGGTGCCCGTCCCGGCGCCCCGCGCCCGGCCGGTGCCACCCCCGGTGCCCAGGCGCCGCGTCCCGCCGGAGCCCCCGGCTCCCAGGCGCCGCGTCCGCAGGGTGCCCGTCCGGCGGGTCCCCGTCCGGGCAACAACCCCTTCACCTCCGGCGGCTCCACCGGCATGGCGCGCCCCCAGGCGCCCCGTCCGGCCGGCGCGCCCCGTCCCGGCGCCCCCGGTGCCGGTGGCGGCCAGGGTGCTCCCCGCCCGCAGGGTGGTCCCGGCGGCGCTCCGCGTCCGCAGGGTCCCGGCGGCGCCCGTCCGACCCCGGGCGGCATGCCGCGTCCGCAGGGCGGCGCCCCGCGTCCGGGCGGTGCTCCCGGCGGTAACCGTCCGAACCCGGGCATGATGCCGCAGCGTCCCGCTGCCGGTGGTCCCGGTCCCCGTCCCGGTGGCGGCCCCGGTGGCCGTGGTCCCGGTGCCGGCGGTCCGCGTCCCGGTGGCGCAGGTCGTCCCGGTGGCGGCGGCTTCGCCGGCCGTCCGGCCGGTCCCGGCTCGCGTCCCGCGGGCGGCGGCGGCTTCGGCGGTCCGCGTCCCGGTGGCGGCGGCTTCGGCGGCGGTCCGGCCGGCGCCGGTGGCGGCGGTCGTCCCGGCTTCGGCGGGCGTCCCGGTGGTCCCGGTGCCCGTGGTGGCACGCAGGGTGCCTTCGGCCGTCCCGGCGGTCCGGCCCGTCGCGGTCGCAAGTCGAAGCGTCAGAGGCGCCAGGAGTACGAGGCCATGCAGGCCCCGTCCGTCGGCGGCGTGATGCTGCCGCGCGGTGGCGGCGAGACCGTGCGCCTGTCGCGCGGTGCCTCCCTCACCGACTTCGCGGAGAAGATCAACGCCAACCCGGCGTCGCTCGTCGCCGTGATGATGAACCTCGGCGAGATGGTCACTGCCACGCAGTCCGTCTCCGACGAGACCCTCCAGCTCCTCGCGGGCGAGATGAACTACCAGGTTCAGATCGTCAGCCCGGAGGAAGAGGACCGCGAGCTCCTCGAGGGCTTCGACATCGAGTTCGGCGAGGACGAGGGCGGCGAGGAATTCCTCATGCCGCGTCCGCCGGTCGTCACCGTCATGGGTCACGTCGACCACGGTAAGACCCGCCTGCTCGACGCCATCCGCAAGACGAACGTCGTCGCGGGCGAGGCCGGTGGCATCACCCAGCACATCGGTGCCTACCAGGTCTCCACCCAGGTCAACGACGAAGACCGTCGCATCACCTTCATCGACACCCCGGGTCACGAGGCGTTCACCGCCATGCGTGCCCGTGGTGCGAAGTCGACCGACATCGCGATCCTCGTGGTCGCGGCCAACGACGGCGTCATGCCGCAGACGATCGAGGCGCTCAACCACGCCAAGGCCGCCGGCGTCCCGATCGTCGTCGCGGTCAACAAGATCGACGTCGAGGGTGCCGACCCGACCAAGGTGCGCGGTCAGCTCACCGAGTTCGGTCTGGTCGCCGAGGAGTACGGCGGCGACACGATGTTCGTCGACATCTCCGCCAAGCAGGGTCTGCACATCGACTCCCTGCTCGAGGCTGTCGTCCTCACCGCCGACGCCTCGCTCGACCTCCGCGCCAACCCGGAGCAGGACGCTCAGGGTATTGCGATCGAGTCCCACCTCGACCGCGGCCGCGGTGCCGTCGCCACCGTCCTCGTCCAGCGCGGTACCCTCCGCGTCGGCGACACGATGGTCGTGGGCGACGCCTACGGCCGAGTGCGCGCCATGCTCGACGACAAGGGCAACAACGTCGAGGAAGCGGGTCCGTCGACCCCCGTCCTGGTCCTGGGTCTCACCAACGTCCCCGGCGCCGGCGACAACTTCCTCGTCGTGGACGAGGACCGTACGGCCCGTCAGATCGCCGAGAAGCGTGCTGCGCGCGAGCGCAACGCCAACTTCGCCAAGCGCGTCCGCCGGGTGTCCCTGGAAGACCTCGACTCGGTCCTCAAGGCCGGTCTGGTCCAGGAACTCAACCTCATCATCAAGGGCGACGCGTCCGGTGCGGTCGAGGCCCTCGAGTCCTCGCTGCTCCAGCTCGACGTCGGCGAAGAGGTCGACATCCGCGTCCTGCACCGCGGTGTGGGTGCGGTCACCGAGTCCGACATCTCGCTGGCGATGGGCTCCGACGCCATCGTCATCGGTTACAACGTCCGTGCGGCCGGCCGTGCCGCACAGATGGCGGACCGCGAGGGCGTCGACGTTCGCTACTACTCGGTGATCTACCAGGCCATCGAGGAGATCGAGGCGGCCCTGAAGGGTCTCCTCAAGCCGGAGTACGAAGAGGTCGAGCTCGGTACGGCGGAGGTCCGCGAGATCTTCCGCTCGTCCAAGCTGGGCAACATCGCCGGTGTCCTCATCCGGTCCGGCGAGGTCAAGCGCAACACCAAGGCGCGGCTCCTGCGCGATGGCAAGGTCATCGCCGAGAACCTCACCATCTCCGGTCTGCGCCGCTTCAAGGACGACGTCACCGAGATCCGCGAGGGCTTCGAGGGTGGTATCAACCTCGGTTCCTTCAACGACATCAAGATCGACGACGTCATCGCGACGTACGAGATGCGCGAGAAGCCGCGCGCGTAAGCGCGGGGCACATCGCACCGTGTCGTAGCTCGTCACACCGGGGCCGGTCGGCGGAATATCCGTCGATCGGCCCCGGCCGTTGCGTGTACGGTTCTGGTGACCCTGCCGAGCGACGGCCGGCAGGCCACCGAACCCGCACCGGCGGGACATCCGGAACTGCATGTACGTGGGGACTCTGTCCTTCGATCTGCTCCTCGGCGACGTTCACTCGCTGAAGGAGAAACGCTCCGTGGTCCGGCCCATCGTGGCCGAGCTCCAACGCAAGTTCTCCGTGAGCGCGGCTGAAGTGGGCGACCAGGACCTGCACCGCAGGGCCCGGGTAGGGGTCGCTCTGGTGAGTGGGGACGCGGGGTTCCTCTCGGACGTGCTCGACCGCTGCGAGCGGCTGGTCGCGGCGCGTCCGGAAGTGGAGCTGCTGTCCGTACGACGGCGCCTCCACGGTGATGAAGACTGATAGCAAGACATAAGAAGGAGACGGACCAGTGGCCGACAATGCGCGGGCGAAGAAGCTGGCGGACCTCATCCGGGAGGTGGTGGCGGAGAAGCTGCAGCGCGGAGTCAAGGACCCCCGCCTCGGTACGCACGTGACCATCACGGACACCCGGGTCACCGGCGACCTGCGGGAGGCCACGGTCTTCTACACGGTCTACGGTGACGACGAGGACCGCGCCAGCGCGGCAGCGGGCCTGGAGAGCGCCAAGGGCGTACTGCGCTCCGCGGTCGGCCGGGCGGCGGGCACCAAGTTCACGCCCACCCTGACCTTCGTGGCGGACGCACTCCCGGAGAACGCCAAGACCATCGAGGACCTCCTCGAAAAGGCGCGGACCTCCGACGCCCAGGTGCGCGAGGTGTCCTCCGGCGCGCAGTACGCCGGCGACGCCGACCCGTACAAGAAGCCGGGCGACGAGGACGACGAGGACGCAGCCGCGGAATGAGCAACAACGCAGGGAAGACTCCGGACGGTCTTGTCATCGTCGACAAGCCGTCCGGCTTCACTTCGCACGACGTGGTCGCCAAGATGCGGGGGATCGCCAAGACCCGCCGCGTCGGCCACGCCGGCACGCTCGACCCGATGGCGACCGGCGTGCTGGTCCTGGGCGTGGAGAAGGCCACCAAGCTCCTCGGCCACCTCGCGCTCACGGAGAAGGAGTACCTCGGCACGATCCGCCTGGGCCAGGACACCCTGACGGACGACGCCGAGGGCGAGATCACCTCCTCCACGGACGCCACCGGGGTCACCCGGGAAGCCGTGGACGCGGGCATCGCCAAGCTGTCCGGCGAGATCATGCAGGTCCCGTCCAAGGTCAGTGCCATCAAGATCAAGGGGGTGCGCTCCTACAAGCGCGCCCGCGACGGCGAGGACTTCGAGATCCCGGCCCGGCCGGTGACCATCTCGTCGTTCCAGGTGTACGACATGCGCGAGGCGGAGGCCGAGGACGGCACGAAGGTCGTCGACCTCGTCGTCTCCGTCGTCTGCTCCAGCGGTACGTACATCCGGGCCCTCGCCCGTGACCTGGGCGCCGACCTCGGCGTCGGCGGGCACCTGACCGCGCTGCGCCGCACGCGGGTGGGCCCGTACAAGCTCGACAAGGCACGGACCCTGGACCAGCTCCAGGAGGAGCTGACCGTCATGCCCATCGGCGAGGCCGCAGCCGCGGCCTTCCCGCGCTGGGACCTGGACGCCCGGCGGGCCTCGCTGCTCGCCAACGGCGTGCGGATCGACATGCCGCAGGAGTACGAGGCCGGCCGCACGGTCGCGGTCTTCGGGCCGCAGGGGCAGCTGCTCGGGCTCGTCGAGAACAAGAACGGAAAGGCGAAGTCCCTCGCGGTCTTCGCCTGACGACCGGGTGTTGACGTGGAGCGGTGAGCGCACATGGACTGCCGCTCACCGCTC
This sequence comes from Streptomyces sp. NPDC091682, assembly GCF_044756625.1. Taxonomy (NCBI): domain Bacteria; kingdom Bacillati; phylum Actinomycetota; class Actinomycetes; order Kitasatosporales; family Streptomycetaceae; genus Streptomyces; species Streptomyces sp. NPDC091682. The sequence continues at coordinate 430,521 of NZ_JBIVTH010000006.1, forward strand.
CACGACCCCCCTCGGGTAGGTCTCTATCCACCCGGGCCCCTCTATTCACCCGTCCGAGCAGGCGCTCGGAGTGATGGAGGGAGCGCAAGGGGGCGCTTTCGCCTCGCGTGCTTTTCGTGCTGATCTTCACCTGCCTACCGTCGTGAGCACGGGGCGTTGCGCGGGAGCAGTGCGGGGAGTGGTGCGGCCATGGCGGAGCTCGTCCAAATCTGCGATCCCGCCGGGCGGGTGCGCGGCAGCGGATTCGTCGCCGACGACCGCGGGACGGTGGTCACCGGTCACGAGGCCGTCGACGGGCTGACCCGGGTGGTGCTCCGCGCCCCGGGACCCGCCGGGCGGACCTGGCTGGCCGACGCGGCGGACGTGACCGCCCTGCCGGGGCTCGCGCTGGCGCTGGTACGGACCGACGGACTCGGGATGCGACCGCTCCCGGTGGCGCTGCGCGAGGCGATCGATCCCGGTACCTACGTACGGCTGCCCGCGCGGGGATGGCGGCAGGCGCGGGTACTGGGAAGCGTGCAGGTCAGCTACCTGGCGGCGGACCGGTCCCACGCGGTGCCCGGGGGCGCGGCCGTGGAGCTGGCGATCGGCACCGACGGCCGGGACGCACTGCTGCTGGGAGGGGAGGCCTGCGGGGGCCCGGTGCTCGACGCCGGGACCGGAGCGGTGCTCGCGGTGGTGGGCACCGCCCTGCGGGCGGAACACCGCTCCGGAGGATTCGCGGTGGCCCTGCGGGCAGCGGCCGACGCCGACCCGGACGGCCCCCTGACCGCACTGCTGGAGCGCAATGCCGCGACCGTGCCCGGCCACGGCGCCGACCTGAACCTCGCCGGGGCGCTGGAACTGACCGTGACCACGCTCGGTGCCCATGTCCCCCCGGACGGGCCGGAACCCGTGGAGCGCCCGGGCACCTCCGCCGAGCTGGCCGCCTTCACCACCGGGGACCGCCCGGTCCTCGGCCTCGTGGGAGACCCGGGCACGGGCCGCACCACGGTCCTGGCCGCCCTGGCCGTACGCCGCGCGCGGGGTGCCTGCCCGGCGCCGACCCTGTGGCTGCGCGGCGCGGACCTGCGCGCCACCGACACCTCCCTGGCCGACGCGGCGACACGGGCCCTGACCGAGGCGGCCCGGATCGTCGCGGCTGCCCACGCCCCCGGCGGGGCCCGGTGCGTGTCGGGGCGGCCCCCGGCCACCGCCGGGGCTGACCGGGTGCCGGAGCCCTTCTCGCTGCCCGACGCCGGCCAGCGCGCTGGTTCCGGCGGGGCCGGGTGCGTGTCGGGGCGATCCCCGCAGGGCGCCGAACGCACTGCCGCCCGACCTTCCGACCCCTCGTCACGTTCGGTGCCCGAGGAGACGCCCCGGCGCGCGCCCGGCCCCGCTGGAACCCCGCCCGCGCCGCGCACCCAGCTGGAGCCCGGCCCCGGCGGAACCACGCCGCCCGAGCGGCGCAGCCAACCGTCGGGAGCCGCAGCCCACCTCGCGCACGTGGTCGCCCGCGCCGGCCGCCCCCTGCTGGTCGTGCTCGACGCCCCGGAAGAGATGCCGCCGGAGCTCGCCCACCGGCTCGGACCCTGGACCACCGCCACGGCCCAGTGGCTGCACGCGACCGGGACCCGTCTGGTCGTCGCCGCCCGGCCCGAGTACTGGGAGGGCGCCGGCGCCCTCTACCCGCCCGCCGCGCTGCACACCCCGGCCCGGCCCGCCCGGCGGCTGCCACCCGCCCTCCCGCTCGCTGACCTCGACGCCACCGAGGCCGAGACCGCCCGGGCCCGCCTCGGCATCCCCGCGGACGCCGTCCGGGAGGCCGACGCCTGCCACCCGCTCACCCTGCACCTGCTCGCCGGGGTCCGGGCCGCCGAGGTCACCGCCGGTCGTCCCGGCCGCGACGAGGTCTTCGCCGCGCACGTGGACCTGCTGTGCCTGCGCACCGCCGTCCGCATCGCCGCGGCCGGTGCCGACGCAGGGGGCGCCCAGGTGCACGGGCCCGGGGTCAAACGGCTCGCGGCGCGCGTGGCCGGTCGGGTCCACGAGGCCGCGCGGCGCGCTCTGGGACCCGGACAGGGGCAGCTGGACCGGGCCTCCTTCGAGGAACTGTTCCCCTGGCGCACCGGCTGGGCCTCCGCCGTGCTCACCGAGGGACTGCTCGTACCCGCCGGGCCCGGCTACCGCTTCGCCCACGAGGAGCTGTCCGACTGGATCCAGGCCGGCCACCTGGACGTTCCGACGGCCCTCGGCCTGCTCGTCCACGGCCCCGCCGAGCCCGGGCCGCCCGTGCCCCGGCACCGCATCGGGCCCGTCCTGGAAGCCCTGCGCAGGCTCGCCCCCGACCGGCTGCGCGGCGAGCTCACCGGGCTGGTCCACCGGCTCAACCGTTTCACCGAGGAACCCGAGCGGGCCACCCCGGACCGCGCCTGGTGGGCCGCCCGGCTGCTGCGCGAAACCCTGCTCCGGGCCCCCGACGCCCGGCCCCACCTCCCCGTGTTGCACGCCCTCGCCGAGCACGTGGCCCGCGCCGGCCCGGGGGAGTTCGGCGGCTGGTTCTGGAACCGGCTGCGACTGCCCGAGCCCGACCGCCTCGACCTGCTGCGCCGGCTGCTGCCCGCCGACCCCGCCGAAGCGGTCCCCGGCGACCGCTACCTCGACGCCGCGGCCCGCCGCCTCGCCCGGGACCCGCAGCGCGCGCAGCCGCTGCTCTGCGCCTGGTTCACCGACGGGCGCCGGCTGCGCGGCCGGCCCGGGGCCACCGTCGCCACCGCCGCGCAGGCCCTGCTGCACACCCACCGGGGCCTCGCCGTGGACGACCTCACCGAGGCGCTCGTCACCGCCGCGCACCCGCGCGCCGACGAGCTGCTCGCCGTACTCGCCGAGGAGGAGCCCTCGGCCCTGTGCCGGGCCGTAGACCGCTGGGCGCACGACGAACGCCCGGGCCGGCGGGTCGCGGCCGCCACCTACGGGCTCGCCACCGCCCCGCACGTGCGCACCCCCGGCGACCGCGAGCTGCTGCGCCACGCCGCCCAGATGCTGCTCGCCCGCCCCGCCGACGCCACCCTGCACGCCAGTGCCCTCGCGATCCTGCTCCGCGACCCGCAGGCGCGCGGCCGCTACCTGCCCGACGCCCTCGCCTGCTTCCGCGATTCCGTGATCGGCTCCCGGTTGCCCGCGGCGGCGCTGGTCGCGGCCCTGCCCGTGCTGCCCGATCCGGGCGAGGTGTTCGCCGCCCTGCGGGCCCGGGCCGACGGGGAGGTGGTGCGCGCCCTGGCCGCGCTGACCACGCCGGGGCTGGCCCGGCGCCGGTGACCTCGTACGGGAGCACCTCGCGCGCAACCCCGGGGACGCGCCGCACGCCGCCTTCTTCGTGGACAGGCGGCTCGACCAGGGCCCCGCCGCCGCCTTGGTGGTGCGGCCCCTGGTCCTGGAGCTGCTCCTCGGTGCCCCGGCCGTGGTGCGGTCCGCGCTGGCCGTCGTACTGGCCGCGCCGGGCTGCGAGGCCTCGCACCCGCTGCGCGGGGAACTGGCCGACACCCTGCTGCGCGAGGAGGTCGATCCGCAGGTCCTCGACGCCTTCCTCGGAGCCGTCGCGGCCGGGGCCTCCGGGCGCGCGGAGGACCGTACGCGGGAGCTGCTGAGGCGCACCGGGCGGCAGTTGCTGCGGGCCCCGGGCGGGGCGGCGGTCTTCGAACGGCGGACGGTGGAGCTGGCCCGGGCCGAACCGGCCTTCGGGGCGCTGGTGGCCCGCTGGCAGGCGACGGCGGAAGCGGAGGCCGCGGCCCTGCTCGGGCCGAGCGCCCGGCGGACGGTGGAGACCCTGAGCAGGGCGGCCGCGGACGTGACGTGACGACAGACACGGTGGCGCGTCCAGTCAGATGCCGATGCGGGGCACCGGCCACCGGCATGGCAGTCTTAGACCTGCAATCGGCAATCAGTTCAAGGACTAAACGGGTTCGGGCGAGGAGCGGTCACAGTGCAGCGCTGGCGTGGCTTGGAGGACATCCCCCAGGACTGGGGACGCAGCGTCGTCACCATCGGCTCCTACGACGGCGTGCACCGGGGACATCAGCTGATCATTGGGCGTGCGGTGGCCACGGCGCGCGAGCTCGGCGTCCCCTCCGTGGTGGTCACCTTCGACCCGCACCCCAGCGAGGTGGTCCGCCCCGGCAGCCACCCGCCGATCCTGGCCCCGTACGACCGGCGCGCCGAGCTGATGGCCGGGCTGGGCGTGGACGCGCTGCTGATCCTGCCGTTCACGGCGGAGTTCTCCCAGCTCTCCCCGGCCGACTTCATCGTGAAGGTGCTCGTCGACAAGCTGCACGCGCGCGCCGTCATCGAGGGCCCGAACTTCCGCTTCGGCCACCGGGCCGCCGGGAACGTCGACTTCCTGCGCGAGCTGGGCTCCACGTACGACTACGAGGTGGACGTCGTGGACCTGGTCGAGCGGGGCGAGGCGGGTGGCGGGGTGCCGTTCTCCTCGACGCTGGCACGCAGGCTGGTCTCGGAGGGCGACATGGACGGCGCGGCGGAGATCCTGGGGCGTCCGCACCGCGTCGAGGGCGTGGTGGTGCGCGGTGCGCAGCGCGGACGCGAACTCGGCTACCCGACGGCGAACGTCGAGACGCAGCCGCACACCGCGATCCCGGCGGACGGGGTCTACGCGGGCTGGCTGACGGCGGACGGTGAGCGGATGCCCGCGGCGATCTCGGTGGGGACGAACGTGCAGTTCGACGCGACCGAGCGGACCGTGGAGGCGTACGCGATCGACCGCGTGGGGCTGGACCTGTACGGGATGCACGTCGCCGTCGACTTCCTCGCCTACGTGCGGGGGATGGCGAAGTTCGAGTCGCTGGACGGGCTGTTGGAAGCGATCGCGAACGACGTGAAGCGGGCGCGGGTGTTGACGGACGCGTACGACTTGAAGCGCTGACGAACGAAGCGCAAGGGCCCGTACCACCCTCGGGGTGGTACGGGCCCTTCGCTGTGTCGCCGGTCAGCCGAGGCGCGGGTCGCGCGGGGGCTGCTGGGGCTGGGGCGGCTGTTGTTGCGGGGCCTGGGGCTGGGGTTGTTGCCAGGGCTGGCCGGGCTGGGGGTACGGCTGGCTGTAGGGCTGGGGCTGGGGTTGGGGCGGCTGCTGGTACGGGGGCTGGCCCTGGGGCTGGCCGTACGGCTGCGGCTGCTGAGGGGGCTGGTGCCCATAGGGCTGCTGAGGAGACTGGGGCTGCTGCGGCGCACCCCAGTGTCCCTGCGGGGCCTGCTGCTGGGCCCGCAGGAAGTCCTCGGCCACGAGTGCGGAGAGGTTGAAGTACGCCTCGCGCGTCTTGGGCCGCATCATGTCGAGATCGACCTCCGCGCCGGCCGCGAGGTGCTCGTCGAACGGCACCACGACGACACCGCGGCAGCGGGTCTCGAAGTGCTGCACGATGTCCTCGATCTTGATCATCTTGCTGGTCTCGCGGACCCCCGAGATGACGGTGAGGGAGCGCGAGACGAGGTCGGCGTACCCGTGCGCGGAGAGCCAGTCGAGGGTGGTGCTGGCGCTGCTGGCGCCGTCCACGGACGGGGTCGAGATGATGATCAGCTGATCGGCCAGGTCCAGGACGCCGCGCATGGCGGAGTAGAGGAGGCCGGTGCCCGAGTCGGTCAGGATGATCGGGTACTGGCGGCCCAGCGTCTCGATGACGCGGCGGTAGTCCTCGTCGTTGAAGGTCGTGGAGACGGCCGGGTCCACGTCGTTGGCGATGATCTCCAGACCGGAGGGCGCCTGCGAGGTGAACCGGCGGATGTCCATGTACGAGTGCAAGTACGGGATCGCCTGGACCAGGTCCCGGATGGTGGCGCCGGTCTCGCGGCGGACCCGACGGCCGAGCGTACCGGCGTCGGGGTTCGCGTCGATGGCCAGGATCTTGTCCTGGCGCTCGGTGGCGAGGGTGGCACCGAGGGCGGTGGTGGTCGTGGTCTTGCCGACGCCGCCCTTGAGACTGATGACGGCGATCCGGTAGCAGGACATGACCGGGGTGCGGATCAGCTCCAGCTTGCGCTGGCGCTCCGCTTCGGCCGCCTTGCCGCCGAAGCGGAACAGGCCGCCGACGCCGTTGTTGTTCTTGGGCTTCTGCTTGTTGCGCAGCAGGCGGTCGGACGACAGCTCGACGGCGGCGGTGTAACCGAGGGGCGCCCCGCCGCCGGTCTGGCCGGCCGAGTAGCGCGGGTCGTGCGGTTGCGGCTGCGGCTGGGGGTGCTGTTGGGGCTGCTGCGGGGGTTGCTGCTGCCCGGGCCCGGCCGACCACTGGCCGACGGTGCGCGGGTCGTAGTGCTGGGGTGGCTGGGACTGCGGCAGAGCGGGAGACGGGGGCGGGAACGGGTAGTCGTCCGGGGTCCCGAACGCGGGCGGCGGCGAAAGCAGTTCGCCGACGGGCCCCCCGAACGGGGTTTCCGCGACGGCCGGCGGCGCGTCCGCGGGGCTGACCGGCTCCGGCTCTGGCTCCGACGCCGGAGCCACTACGGGCTGCTCGGCGGGCGGCAGTACGGGCGTTCCCTCGGCGGGAGTGCGCTGCGGTACGGCCCAGGGCGCGGGCGGGACCTCCGCCGCCGGCTCGGCGACCGGCTCCACGACGGGGGCCGATGGAAGGGGCGGGTAGGGCGTGACCACGTCGACGGGCGGCAGCGCGGGGAACGGCGTTACGGGCGGGGGGTCGACGGGAGCCGGCTCCGGAGCGACCTCATCGGCCGCAGGTACGGGTGCGGGCACGTCGGCGACCGGGGTTGCGGCCGGGAACGGCTCGACCGGGGCCGGGGCTTCGAGCCCCGACGGGGCGTTCTCGGCGGGAGCCGGAACCTCGACCGGAACCTCAACCAGAGCCGGAGCCGGCGGCTCGATCGGCGTCGGAGCAGGGGTCGGAGCCGCGATCGGGTAGGACGGCGCCGACTCGAAGGGAGCCGGAACCGGAACCGAGGTCGACGCCTCGGTCGGTGCCGGTGCCGGTGCCGGTGCCGGTGCCGGGGCGGGAACCTCGGCCTGGGCGGGCGCCGGGGCCGGAGTCGAGTACGGCAGTGCCGGAGCCCGGTACGTCGGGGCCGGTTCGACCGGGGCCGCGGGAGCGGGTGGGAAGGGCGCCGGCAGGCCCGCACCGTCGGACGGCGTCCGCGGCACCGGCGGAGCGATCCGCACGGTCGAGGGCGATTCCAGCTCCGACGGGCGGTGGGGCTCGAAGCCGCTGCCCTCGGGGAGGCCCGGAACCTGTGCGGCCGGCGTCCCGCCCTGCATGTACCAGGCCGGCGGGGTGTAGTCGATGGTGAACTCGCCCGTCACCTCGGGCTCCGCGTCGGACTGATCGTCCGTCGGGACGTCCCACGTCCCGCCGCGCCTCTCGTTCCGATCGCCGCTCACTGGTCCTCCTGGTCTGTCGAACACTGGTCCGGCGCCCACCTCGCCGCGCCCGGACCCAGCCTAATCGCGCCCCGACACCACTGTCCGCCCCCCTCGGGAGCCGGGTCAGTCGATGCGCCGGGCCCCGCCGAGCAGGCCCGTCTCCGCGTCCGTCCCCTGCGTCATCACGAACTGTCGGTCCCGCGGCGTGCACCACAGGGTCACCCCGTCGCCCAGCGTCGGCAGGGAGTCCACCGCCTGTCTCGGGAGCCGCATCAGGCTGCCGATCTGCTCCGCCTCGTCGGGGGACACCCGCTGCACCCCCACCAGGGACGCCTGCTGGAGCAGGCGCGGCGCCGTCGGGCTCAGGTACGGCAGCAGGGTCAGCACCGACTGCCACGGCCCGGCCACCACGCGCCCGCGCGGCGGCCGCATCCCGCAGTCACGGATCACCAGCACCGGGCTGCCGGCCGAGGCGCCCTGCGGCGGGATCCGACCCACCTCGTGCAAGGTCACGCACTGCTGCCCGCCGCCCGCCGCCTGGGCCAACCCGGACCACGCCCGCCCGCGCCCGGTCTCCACCGCCACGCGCGCCCCCGTGGCCGCCGCGCGCAGCGCCAACACCTGTGCTGTCCACAGGCCGCCGATCAGCGTCACCTCGTACGGCGTCGGCCGGTTGATGCCGAGCACCGCCGACCGGCCCTCGGCGTCCACACCGATGACGACCCCGTCGTCCCCGACGGGCAGTGCCAGCAGGTCCAGGTCCGCGACGGGGACCACGTGCCGCTCCCGTCGCGGGCCGACCAGCCCGAATCCGCCCCTCATCGCGCCCCTCCCAGCGGCAGCGAAGCCAGCAGCCCCGGCACCTGTTCCCGGTCGAGCCGGACCAGCCCGGTCTTCACGCCCCGCGCCGTCCTCTCCAACTCCCGTCGTGCCGCGACCAGTTCCTCATCGCTCCGCCCTGTCACCCGTACGTGTCCGCTCAAGGTGACGCTCTGTCGCTCCGCCGGGGCCATCGTCAGGCTGAAGTTCGTCGCGAGCGCGGGCAGCGAGGTGAGGAGCGCCACGAACTGCGGCAGCGCCGCCGCACCGGCGCCGCCCAGCTGCGGCCAGCGACCTATCCAGTACGTCGTGTGCCGCCGGTCGTCGCAGCGCCAGGTCCGCGAGGTCTCCTCGGTCCGCCGCCCGGTGCTGCTCGACCGCCCGGCCTGGGTGATCGCCATCGGGTTCGCGCACGAGGAGGTGGCCAGCGCCGCCGTCAGTTCCTGCTCGGTGAGCACGGAGGCGGTGAAACCGGCCCCGGCCAGCCGGCTCGCCAACTGGTCGGCCGCGCGCACCAGGCAGCGCTGTGCACCGGCGAGCCCGCCGCCGCGCGCAGTGACCGCCTCGGGGCACAGCTCCGGGTCGAGCTTGAGGGCGATCCAGGTCAGCCGGACCGCCGGGGTGCCCGTCCGGGCTTGCAGCGGCGCGTAGTTGCGGGTCGCCATCGACTGCGCGGGCAGGTGCGGGGCCGGCGCCGGCTGGGTGTGCTGCACGAGCTGCGCGGACTCCAGCCGGATGCCGTCCACTTCGAGGATGTCCCGCACGACGGCCAGCGGCAGCGGCCGCGTCGCCCGGTCGGGCCGCAGCGCGGTGGCGTCCGTGTCCACCTGGACGACCGCGGTCAGGAAGGTCCCGTCGCCGACCATGCCGACCGGACGCCGGTCACGGTCGCTGAAGGTGAGGGTGCGCAGCGCCGGATCGGCCTCGACCAGCGGCGCCAGCCCCGGCTCCGTGCCCGCGGGTACGGTGAAGGCGGCGGCCCGGCGCCGGCGTGAACGCAGTGCGAGCACACCGCCGATCCACTCCGGCAGGGAGCGCTGGTGGCGGCGTACGACGGCGAGCACCACCAGGACGAGTGCGAGCACACCGGTGGGAACCAGCAGCAAGGGTTCAACCACCCAGGCCACCAGGAGTGCGGCTGCCGCGACTTGGAGCAGCACGAGCTGTTGCAGTCGGAACGGGCCGAAGCGGCCGGGGCTCGACTTCGGATGCGGCGTCACCCCGACGCGTGCCGGTGCGGGCGCTCCGGCCTGCTGCTCCGTCGCGGTGGCCATCACTCGCGCACTTCCCCTTTCCGGGGCCAGACCCCATGAGTTCCGGCACTGCGCGACACCTGCCGCACGACCCCGGAATCTCCCCAATCCACCCCAACAAGCCCTGATTGAACCGGTGCGGAAGGGGCTGGGCGGCAGCCTCACCCTACCCGGCCCCTTCATACCGTCCGTCAAGAGGCATAGTAGGTGCCCGGTCCGACAATCGAGGCCCGGGGACCGTACTCACCGGCCGGGCCGTGCGGGGAGAAGCAGGCGGTCATGGCATCACGACGTGATGAGCTCAACGCGTACACCTTTGCGAAGCGGCGCACGGTGGCCGCGTTCCTCCAGCCATCCGCCACGGGCACCGAGGAGGGCGCGCCGCGCCCGCTGCGCGCGGTCCTTCCCGGGCTGATCGTGGGCGCGCTCGTGCTCGCCGGATTCGGCGCCTGGGGCATGTTCAAGCCGACCGCCCCCAAGGGCTGGGCGGAACCGGGGACCAGGGTCATCGTCGGCAAGGACTCGACGACGCGGTACGTGGTCCTGACGACGAAGGTGGGCGGCAAGGATCAGACGCGGCTGCACCCGGTCCTGAACCTGGCCTCCGCCCGACTCCTGCTGGATCCCTCGAAGTTCAAGGTGATCCAGGTCGAGGACAAGGTCCTCGACGCGGGCAAGCCGCCGCGCGGCCCCATCATCGGCATCCAATACGCCCCGGACCGACTCCCCTCCAAGGACGACGCGGGCAAGGCCAAGCGCTGGGCCGTCTGCCAGCAGCCCGGCGGCAACGGCCGGGGCGTGCAGACCGCCACCTTCGTCCTCGCCGACCGCGAGGCGGCCAAGACGGACGACACCCGCAGGCTCACCGACACCCAGGCGCTGTACGTGCAGAGCACGGCCGCCGGCCAGGAGCGCTACCTGGTCGACGCGGCCGGTACGAAGTACAAGTTCCCGGAGGGCACCCCGGCCGCCGGGACGATGACCAATGCGCTGGTCGGCACGGGCGCCACCCCCCAACAGGTCAGTCCGGAATGGTTGGGGACCCTCAACTCCGGCGACGACCTGTCGTTCCCGCAGCTGCCCGGCAAGGCCAACACCGACGCCGGGGTCAAGGGGCTGGGCACCGCCGACAACAAGGTCGGGATGGTGCTCAAGGCGCAGACCGGCTCCGGCGCACAGCACTACGTGGTGCTGCCCGGGAAGGTCGCACCGGTCTCCGACTTCGTCGCCTGGCTGCTGATCTCGGCTCCCGCGACCGACGGCCTCAACATGCACGGCAAGCCCCGCGAGGTCGACCTCCAGTCGATCAACCCGGACGCCGCCCCGTTCGCTGGCGACATCAAGTGGCCCCAGAAGAAGACCGAACGGATCAACCAGACGGCGCCGCCCGCCGGCAACCAGACCGGCGGGGCCAACAACCGCGACACGGTCTGCAGCGTCCTGCGTTCGGTCGACGGGCAGGGCAACCAGACCCTGAGCACGTGGGCCGGCACCGGCTTCCCCATCGACATCACCGCCAGCGGCACCAGCGCGTACGTCACGCCCGGCTCGGGCCTGCTGTACACCCAGGTCCAGGGCAAGCAGACCACGGCCGGCGGCTCCCTCTTCCTGGTCACCGACACCGGGCTGCGGTACGCCGTCCAGGCCAACGGCGACAGCGACGCCGAGCAGTCGAAGATCGGTGCTCCCGACCAGTCGAAGGCCGGTGCGGACGGCCGCCCCGAGGCCAGCCAGGCGCAGGTCCGGCTCGGCTACGGCGGCATCAGCCCGGCCATGGTGCCCATCGCCTGGTCGGAGTTCCTCTCCAAGGGGCCGCGCCTGGACACCAACTCCGCCCGTCAGCCCCAGGGTTCGTGAGGAAGCCGGCGATGACCCTGACCCACGCGCCCCGGCGGGCCCTCCTGGCTGCTGCCTTCGTCCTCACCCTGGCCCCGGGCGGCACGGGCACGGCCGCCGCGGCCGGATCCACCGCGCCGCAGTCCCCGTACGCACCCGTGCCCTCCGGGCAACTCCCGCACGCACTCGGCCTCGACGGCGCGGGGGAGTGCACCTTCCCGATGAAGAAGCAGATCGAGGACCGGCCCTGGTCCCTCCAGCGACTGCTGCTCGACGAGTTGTGGGCGCAGACCAAGGGCAAGGACAAGAAGGGCAACAGCGTCCGCGTCGCGGTCATCGACACCGGCGTGGACCGGGCGAACCCGCAACTCAGCGCGGCCATCGACACCGGAGCCGGCAAGGACTTCGTCGACCCCAAGGGCGGCGACGGCACGGTCGACACCATCGGCCACGGCACCAAGGTCGCCGGGCTGATCGCGGCCCGCCCCCAGCAGGGCACCGGCTTCGTCGGCCTGGCCCCGGAATCCACGATCATCCCGATCCGGCAGAACGACGGGCAGGGCAAGGGCAACGCCGCGAACCTGAGCCAGGCCATCGACCACGCGGTGGCCAAGGGCGCCCAAGTGATCAACATTTCCCAGGACACCGACGCACAGCTGTCCGCCGAATCCGATCTCGGCAAATCGGTCCAGAAGGCCATCGCCGCCAACGTCGTGGTGGTGGCCTCGGCGGGCAACGACGGCCTGAGCGGCGAGAAGCGCAAGACCTACCCGGCGGCCTTCCCCGGCGTGCTCGCCGTGGCAGCCTCGGACCGCAACAACGAGCGGGCCGGATTCTCCCAGCCCGGTGACTTCATCGGGGTGGCGGCGCCCGGCGTCGACATGGTCTCCACCGTTCCCGGCTTCGGCCAGTGCATCGACAACGGCACCAGTTTCTCCGCGCCGTACGTCGCCGGCGTCGCCGCCCTGCTGCGCGCCGAGCACGCGGATTGGTCCGCGCAGCAGATCGTCTGGCAGATCCAGAACACCGCCGAACGCGCGGTCAACGGTCATGACGACTACGTGGGTTGGGGCGTCGTCGACCCGGTGCGCGCGCTCTCCCGCGACCAGGAGGCCCCGAAGGCTCCGGTCCCCGACCCCGGACCGCCCCCGGCGGCCGCCCCCGAGGCGGCGCCGTTGCGACTCACCGAGACGGCACAGGAGCGCGAGGAGCGGTTCGGCACGTACGCTCTCGGCATCGGCGCGATCCTGATCGCCGTCATCGCCGGTACCGCGACGGTCGTCCGGGATGCCCGCGGCCGCCGACGCCGTTTGCAGTGAACGGTCACAGTTCATCTACGGAAGCGCCCCACCGGTGTTGGGGGCGGGCAGTGAACTGGCTAGAGTGGCACCAGGCTTCACGAGTGTGATCGGGGGATCGCGTGAAGCGGAGGGGGAAGGCCCGGGCGCGTGGTTCACAACCGCGCCGGGCACGTCCGCTCCGCTGCGCAATCCGCCGGTGCTGCCGGCGAATTGAGAAGTGAGGAGCTTCGATGAGCACGAACACCTTCGGACTTGCAGACGATCCGGTCGTCCAGGCGAAGAACAAGATCGAGCAGACGGCCAACGCCGTCACCACGCAGGCCCGCGAGCTGGCCGACATCCTGGCCACCGTGAGCGCCGGCTGGACCGGTGTGGGTGCCTCGGGCTTCACGTCCGCGCAGACCATGGTCAACGAGGACCACGACGAGATCCGCCGGATGCTCGGCGTCCTGCACAACGCCGTGGCGCAGACCAAGAACCTCAGCAACGCCCAGGACGACGAGGTGCGCGCCGCGTTCAAGGCCGTTCAGAGCCAGTCCGGCAACAGCTCCGGCCTCAACAGCGTCTGACATCGGGCCCTTCACCACCCGGCCGCACCGACAAGGAGAAGAACATGGCTAACGACGGGCACACTCGGGTCCGGTACGAGACGGTCCAGCAGATGGCGGACCGCATCCGCACCGTCTCCAAGAACATCCTCAAGGACCTCGAGGAGATGGACTCGGCCCTGAAGGTCGTCACCGACACCTGGGACGGTACCGCGCACGAGCAGTACGTCCAGCTGCAGACGAAGTACAAGGGCAAGGCGGACAGCATGCAGAAGCAGCTGGAGCACGTGGCCCAGCTGATCGAGCGCGGCAAGGGCGACTACCGCGCCACCGACGTGAAGGCCTCGCGCCTGTTCACCGAGGCGTACTGAGCCGGGACCCGTGAGGGTCCGTACGTGCCGAAGGGGCGCGCCCGCACCGGGCGCGCCCCTTCGACGTGTGCTCCAGGACCCTCACTCAGGCTGTGGACGGTCGAGGTCGAACTCGCCGTCCCTGGCCCCGAGCACGAAGGCCTCCCACTCGGCGGCCGTGTACCGCAGCACCGTCTCCCGGTCCAGCGAGGACCGCATGGCCACCGCGCCCTCGGGGAGCCGGGCGATCTCGACCCGCTCCTCGTCGGGGCTGGTCCCGGGCGGCCCTTCCCACTCCACACCGCTGATGTCGAGCGCGTACAGCTCGTCCTTCTCCTGCTGGGTGCCCATGGGCGGCCTTTCCCTCGGTGACGCGGTCTTCACGGCCGATTATCGGGGTTGCGCCACCGGCCGGGACAGCTTTCCCCGGATGCCCCGATGCCCCGATGCCCCGAAGCCCCGAAGTTCCGATCCTCCGGTGGCCGGCGGCGATGCCGCCGGCCACCGGACGGACGGCTCACATGCCGCCCGGCATCCGGCCGAGCTGCACCAGCGACGTCCCCCGCCTGCGCGAGACGAAGCTGGCCCGGCCCGGCGGCATCGGACGCGGCCGCACCGTGCCCACCAGATCCCCCTCGGACGGGTCGCCGGACAGCACCAGACCCTGCGCGCCCAGCTCCTTGATCCGCTGCATGAACGGCTCGTACAGCGAACGCGAGGCACCCGCCGAGTTGCGCGCGATGATGAAGCGGACGCCCGTGTCGCGGGCGAAGGGCAGGAACTCCACCAGCGGCGCCAGCGGATTGCCCTGGCTCGTGGAGACCAGGTCGAAGTCGTCGATGATGATGAACACGTCCGGGCCCGTCCACCAACTGCGGTCGCGCAGCTGCTGCGGAGTGACGTCGGTCGGCGGCTGCCGCCGCGAGAACACCCCGCCCAGCGCCTCCATGTGCATCTGCAGGGAGCTCGCCATCGGCGCGTACTCCAGCAGGTGCTCCTCCGGCAGCGCCCCGAGCAGGCTCCGCCGGTAGTCGCCGACGACCAGACGCGCCTGGTCCGGCGTGTAGCGCTCGGAGATCTGCTTGGCGATGAGCCGCAGCAGGTTCGTCTTGCCCGACTCGCTCTCACCGAAGACGAGGAGGAAGGGATCGGACTCGAAGTCGACGAACACCGGCTCCAGGTCGATCTCGTCGATGCCGATCGCGATCCCGCGGCCGGGGTACTCCCCGCCCTTCGGCAGCTGGTCGGAACGGAGCAGCCGCGGCAGCAGCCGTACGCCGGGAGCCGCCTGCCCCGCCCAGCTCTCCTTCACCGCGGTCACGAAGGAGGTCGTGGCCTCCGACAGGTCGGCGGCCTCGTGCGAACCGTCGATCCGCGGCAGCGCGCCCAGGAAGTGCAGCTTCTCCGCGACCTGGCCGCGGCCGGGCATCCCCGTGGGGACGTTCGCCGCGACCTTGCGGTCGAACTCGGAGTCCATCGTGTCGCCGAGGCGCAGCTCCAGCCGGCTGAGCATCTGGTCCTTGAGCGCGGCCCGCACCTCCATGTACCTCGCCGCGGTGATCACCACGTGGATGCCGTAGCCCAGACCGCGGGAGGCGATGTCCGTGACGATCTGCTCCAGGCCCTCGTACTCGCCCCGGAAGTTGCCCCAGCCGTCGACGACCAGGAACACGTCGCCCCACGGCTCGTGCGGCAGGTCACCGGCCGCCCGACGGCGCCGGTAGGTACCGATCGAGTCGATGTTGTTCGAGCGGAAGAACTCCTCGCGGCGGTTGAGGATGCCCACCACCTCCGCGACCGTGCGCCGGACCCGCTCCGGGTCCAGGCGCGAGGCGATCCCGCCCACGTGCGGCAGTTCGGCGATCGACGACAGGCTGCCACCACCGAAGTCCAGCCCGTAGAACTGCACCTCGCGCGGGGTGTGGGTGAGCGCGAACGAGGAGATCAGCGTCCGCATCAGCGTCGACTTGCCCGACTGCGGACCGCCGACCACCATCATGTGGCCCGCCGCACCCGAGAAGTCCCGGTACAGCACCTCGCGCCGCTGCTCGAACGGCTTGTCGATGAGGCCGAGCGGCACGACGAGCCCGCCGGGCCGCGTGTACCCGTCCGCGTGCAGCCCGCGCTCCGGGCTCGGCGCCAGCGCCGGCAGCAGCTGGTCCAGCGGCGGCGCCTGGTCGAGCGGCGGCAACCACACCTGGTGCGCCGGCACCCCCTGCCCCTCCAGCCGGCTCACGATCACGTCCAGCACCGTGTCCGCCAGCGCGTCGTCCTCCCGCGGCGCCTGCGCCGCGAGGTACGCAGGATCCGGGGCCGCGTACACCACCGGCACCGGGGCCGCCGTGAACAGCGCGGGCCGCCGCTCCACCGGGAACTGCCCCACCGACAGGTCCGGCCCGCCCGAGCGGTAGGTGCCCGAGACGTACGCCGCCTTGAAGCGGGTCATCTCGTCCGTACCGAACTTCAGATAGCCCGAACCCGGCACCGACGGCAGGTGGTAGGCGTCCGGCACGCCGATCGCCGTCCGCGACTCCGCCGCCGAGAAGGTCCGCAGACCGATCCGGTACGACAAGTACGTGTCCAGCCCGCGTAGCTTGCCCTCCTCCAGGCGCTGCGAGGCCAGCAGCAGGTGCACGCCCAGCGAACGGCCGATGCGGCCGATCTGGATGAACATGTCGATGAAGTCCGGCTTCGCCGTCAGCAGCTCGCTGAACTCGTCGATGACCAGCACCAGCGAGGCCAGCGGCTCCAGCGGGGCACCCGCCGCGCGGGCCTTCTCGTAGTCGTGGATGTTCGCGTAGTTGCCCGCCGAACGCAGCAGTTCCTGACGTCGCTGCAGCTCACCGCGGATCGAGTCGCCCATCCGGTCCACGAGCGTGAGGTCGTCGGCCAGGTTGGTGATCACCGCCGCGACGTGCGGCATCTGCCCCATGCCCGTGAAGGTCGCACCGCCCTTGAAGTCGGCGAGCACGAAGTTCAGGGTCTCCGACGTGTGCGTGACCGCGAGCCCCAGCACCAGCGTGCGCAACAGCTCCGACTTGCCGGAACCGGTCGCACCCACGCACAGACCGTGCGGCCCCATGCCCTCCTGCGCGGCCTCCTTCAGGTCCAGCATCACCGGAGCGCCGTCCTCACCGACACCGATCGGCACGCGCAACCGCTCGCCGGCCGACCTCGGCCGCCAGGTCCGCGCGACGTCGACCGCGGCCGCGTCGCCCAGGTTCAGCAGGTCGGTGAAGTCCAGATTGGCCAGCAGCGGCTCGTCGTCGTCCCCGCCGCCCGTGCGCATCGGCGCCAACTGCCGGGCCAGCGCCTCCGCCGCGGGGAGCGACAAAGCGTCCGGCACGCCCTCGTACGCGACCCCCGCGCCCGACTCCAGACGCAGCCGGCCCGGCCGCACCACGACCGACAGCCCGCCGCGCGGCTCGTCCAGCTCGCCCGCGACCACCTCGACGATGGTGACGCCCTGCAGGCCCTCGGCCGCCGCGAACACCGAGTCCGGCGGCACCATGCCACCGTCCAGCACGACCACCAGGTGCGGCTGGTCCAGCACCGGGGACACCTCGCGGCTGAACCGCGGCCGGCCCTCCAACCTGGACGCCAGCAGCCCCTCCAGCTCGGCGAGGTCATCGCCGAACAGCCGCTTCGTACCGGCCCCGTCGACCTGCCCGGGGACCTGCGCGTGCGGCAGCCACTTCGTCCAGTCCCACGAGGGCACCGCACCCGGCGCCGCCACCACGGCCACCATCAGGTCCTCGGGGGAGTGCAACGTCGCCAGCTGCGCCACCATCGCCCGCGCGGTACTGCGCGCGGACTCCGGCTCCCCGGACACCGTCACGTGGTAGAAGGCGCGGATCGACAGCGCCATCGGCAGCCCGTCCAGCGAGGAGTGCACCTTCAGGAACCGCTGCATCGCGCCCGCGGTCAGCGGCTCCAGCTCGTCCACCGGAGCGGTGTCCGGCGCCACCAGCGGGGTCGCCAGGCGCTGCGCGCCCAGCCCGAGCCGCGCCTGCCCGAAGTCCTGGTCGCCGACCCGCCGCTCCCACAGCCGGGAGCCCTCCGCCACCACCGACCACAACTGCTCCGGTGCCGGGTGCAGATACAGCTGCGCGTCCCGCTGCGCCCGCGCCGTCCGGCGCACCTGACGACGCGTCTGTGCCAGATATTTGAGGTAGTCCCGGCGCACATCGGCCATTTGCCCCTGCGCACCGCGCCGGTGGCGCACCAACTGGGCGACGACCATGGCCACCGTCGACGTCAGCATCAGCACACCCATGATGCGCATGAAGGGGGCCGCGCCCGGCATGAAGAAGAAGACGACGGAGGAGCCCATGCCGAGCATCGGCAGGAGCTGCATCAACATGCCCTCCTGCTGCCCGCGCGGAAGTTCGGGCGGAGCCTCCAGCCGCAGCTCCTCCGCCGGAACCTCGGGCGGCAGGGACCGCGGCGGGCGTTTGACGACGATCTGGCTCACCGGAGCATCAATCCCTCGAAAACGGCTGGGACGTCGCAACCGGCGCCCCCAAGTCCCGGGCGCGAAGGGGGTCTCCCCCGCGCGACGGTGATCCTACTTGCCGACAGTCGGTCATTAGCCCGGTAGGGTGGCGCGCGCAGCATGCGCATCCGCGAATCAGTCCGCCGGTGCGGGCGCCAACCAGGGGGGTCACACAGGTGAGTACGGCCGGGACGACGGGATTCTGCAGGGTCACCGTCGTGGCTCCCGACAGTCGCATCGACGTCGCCCTCCCCGAGGACATCGCCGTCGCCGACGTCTACCCCGAGCTGCTGCGCCTCACCGGCCAGACCCAGCCGGTGGGCGCCCCGACCGGCTTCCACCTCGTACGCCGCTCCGGCACCGTCCTCGACGGCGCCCGGACCCTCGCCGGCCAGCAGGTCCTCGACGGCGAGGTGCTGAGCCTGCGCCCCTTCGCCGAATCCCTGCCGCCGGCCGTGTTCGACGACGTGTCCGACGCCGTCGCCTCCGCCGTCGTCCGCGACCGGCACCGCTGGAGCGACGACATGCTGCGCGGCGCGGGCCTGGCCGGCGCCGCCGTGCTGCTCGTCATGCTGGGCTTCGTCCTCTGGTACGCCGACCCGCTGCGCCACGACATGCACGGCCTGCCCGGGATCATCGCGGGCGCCGTCGGCATCCTGCTCACCGCCGTCGCCGGAGTGCGCGCCCGCGTCTACGGCGACCGCCTCTCCGCCGTCGCCCTCGGCCTCGGCGCCCTCCCGCACCTGATGATCGCCGGCTCCGGGATCATCGCCCCGGCCGTCGGCCAGGGACCGGGGCGCCTGCAGTTCCTGCTCGGCTGCGTCTGCGCCCTGATCGCCTCCGTCGCCCTGGTCGCGCTCACCCCCAGCGGCGACGCCCCCTTCGTCGCGGCCACCTTCGTCGCCGCCACCGGAACCCTCGCCACCTTCGTGGCCATCGCCACCGAGGCCTCCGCCACTCACACTGCCGCCGTCTGCGCCCCCGTCGCCATCGGCCTCGTCGCCTTCCTCCCCGGCCTCTCCGCCCGCTTCGCCCGCCTGCCCATCGGCTACGCCGCCCCGCAGAGCGCCACCGAGGATTACGAGACCCCGGACCGCTACGAGACCGAGCCGTACGGTGAGCAGCCCGGCTCCGACCAGCACGAGCCGGGCGCCGCCCCGCTCGACGCCGAGGCCATCGCCGCCCAGGCCCGCCGCGGCCACGAGATGCTGCTCGGCCTGGTCGGCGGCTGCGCCGCGGTCGCCGTCGGCGCCGCTGCCGTCCTCGGCTTCTCCGAGAACACCTGGGGCCGCCTGCTGGCACTCGCCACCGGCCTCGCCATGCTGCTGCGCGCCCGCCTCTTCCGTTACACCTCCCAGGTGGTCTGCGTCCTGACCGCGGGCCTCGTCGCCATCGCGCTGCTGATCCTGGGCATGGCCCTGCACCCGCCGACCGACCTGCTCGAAGCGCTCCTGCGGGAGCACGACAGCAGCGGCCTGGACCTCCGTACCATCTGGCTGACCGCCGCCGTCGCGGCCGGCGCGGCACTCCTCGCCGGAATTGCGCTGGTCATTCCCCGCAAGGGTCTGTCACCCTTCTGGGGGCGGCTGCTCGACCTCACCGAGGCGGCGGTCCTGCTCAGCCTCGTGCCGCTCACCCTGGCCGTGCTGGACGTGTACTCCCGCGCCAGGTCTCTCACCAGCTGAGACGTGGCGGAGCGGCGGCCTGGTACGCTGTGTGACGGCCGTTTGTGTACGCGTCCCCCGGATTCCTCGACGAGAGGGTCTACGGACTGCGCTCAGCGGACCCCGCCTCCCGAGTAACGGAAGCTCCCCAGAGACTCAGACCTGGGGCACTCGGTGGCAACGAAGACCTAAAACGAGGAGTACGCGTGCCGCTCGACGCCGCTACGAAGAAGCAGATCATCACCGAGTTCGGTGCCAAGGAGGGCGACACCGGCTCCCCCGAGGTCCAGGTTGCGATGCTCTCCCGCCGCATCTCGGACCTGACCGAGCACCTCAAGACGCACAAGCACGACCACCACTCCCGTCGTGGTCTGCTGATCCTGGTCGGCCAGCGTCGCCGCCTGCTGCAGTACCTGGCCAAGAAGGACATCCAGCGCTTCCGTACGCTGGTCGAGCGCCTCGGCATCCGCCGCGGTGCGGCCGGCGCCAAGTAAAGCGCTGTGAAGGGAGCGGTTCCCACATCCGGGGGCCGCTCCCTTTGCTGTACGTGCGGGACGGACCGGACCCTTTGTAGTCTGGAACGGACGCACGTGCGCGTCTGAGGAAGACGCGCACAACTGAAGAGGAGGAGCGCCCTCCCACGCCGCCGGTCCTCGGTAGTGGCACCCGGAATGCCCCCAAGGGCAACGAACCGGGTGCTTCGATCGAAGACCGGCCCGCACGCCAGGAGCGCTTCTCCGCAACCGTCCACCGCCACACGGGCGGCGGACGGAGACGACGAAAATGGAGAAAACGCTAGTGGAGAACGAGACCCACTACGCCGAGGCCGTCATTGACAACGGTTCCTTCGGCACCCGCACCATCCGCTTCGAGACGGGCCGCCTGGCCCGCCAGGCCGCCGGCTCCGCCGTTGCCTACCTGGACGACGACACGATGGTGCTGTCCGCCACCACCGCGTCGAAGAAGCCCAAGGACCAGCTCGACTTCTTCCCCCTGACGGTGGACGTCGAGGAGCGGCAGTACGCGGCCGGCAAGATCCCCGGCTCCTTCTTCCGCCGTGAGGGCCGCCCCTCCGAGGACGCGATCCTCACCTGCCGCCTGATCGACCGCCCGCTGCGCCCGTCCTTCAAGAAGGGCCTGCGTAACGAGATCCAGGTCGTCGCGACGGTCATGGCCCTCAACCCCGACCACCTGTACGACGTCGTGGCGATCAACGCCGCTTCCGCGTCCACCCAGCTGGCCGGCCTGCCCTTCTCCGGCCCGATCGGCGGCGTCCGCGTCGCGCTGATCCGCGGCCAGTGGGTCGCGTTCCCGACGCACACCGAGCTCGAGGACGCCGTCTTCGACATGGTCGTCGCGGGTCGCACCCTCGAGGACGGCGACGTCGCGATCATGATGGTCGAGGCCGAGGCCACCGAGAAGACCATCGCCCTCGTCAAGGGCGGCGCCGAGGCGCCGACCGAGGAGATCGTCGCCGCCGGTCTGGACGCCGCGAAGCCCTTCATCAAGGTCCTCTGCAAGGCCCAGTCGGACCTGGCCGCCAAGGCCGCCAAGCCCGAGGGCGAGTTCCCGGTCTTCCTGGACTACCAGGACGACGTGTACGAGGCCCTCGCGGCCGCCGTCAAGGGCGAGCTCTCCCAGGCGCTGACCATCGCGGGCAAGCAGGACCGCGAGGCCGAGCTGGACCGCGTCAAGGAGATCGCCGCCGAGAAGCTCCTCCCGGCCTTCGAAGGCCGCGAGAAGGAGATCTCCGCCGCCTACCGCAGCCTGACCAAGGCCCTGGTGCGCGAGCGCGTCATCAAGGACAAGGTCCGCATCGACGGCCGCGGGATCACGGACATCCGTACCCTCGCCGCCGAGGTCGAGGCCATCCCGCGCGTGCACGGCTCGGCGCTGTTCGAGCGTGGCGAGACCCAGATCCTGGGCGTCACCACCCTCAACATGCTCCGCATGGAGCAGCAGCTGGACACCCTCTCCCCGGTGACCCGCAAGCGCTACATGCACAACTACAACTTCCCGCCGTACTCCGTCGGTGAGACCGGCCGCGTCGGTTCGCCGAAGCGCCGCGAGATCGGCCACGGCGCGCTCGCCGAGCGCGCGATCGTGCCGGTCCTCCCGACCCGCGAGGAGTTCCCGTACGCGATCCGTCAGGTGTCCGAGGCCCTCGGCTCCAACGGTTCGACGTCCATGGGCTCGGTCTGCGCCTCCACCATGTCGCTGCTGAACGCCGGTGTGCCCCTCAAGGCCCCCGTCGCCGGTATCGCCATGGGCCTGATCTCCCAGGAGATCGACGGCAAGACGCACTACGTCGCCCTCACCGACATCCTCGGTGCGGAGGACGCCTTCGGCGACATGGACTTCAAGGTCGCCGGCACCAAGGAGTTCGTCACCGCCCTCCAGCTCGACACCAAGCTGGACGGCATCCCGGCCTCCGTCCTGGCCGCGGCCCTCAAGCAGGCCCGCGACGCCCGCCTCCACATCCTCGACGTGATGATGGAAGCGATCGACACGCCGGACGCCATGTCCCCGTTCGCCCCCCGGATCATCACCGTCAAGATCCCGGTGGACAAGATCGGTGAGGTCATCGGGCCCAAGGGCAAGATGATCAACCAGATCCAGGAGGACACCGGCGCCGAGATCACGATCGAGGACGACGGCACCATCTACATCGGTGCCTCCGACGGCCCGGCCGCCGAGGCCGCCCGCGCCACGATCAACTCGATCGCCAACCCGACCATGCCGGAGGTCGGCGAGCGCTACCTGGGTACGGTCGTCAAGACCACCACCTTCGGTGCCTTCGTCTCCCTCATGCCCGGCAAGGACGGCCTGCTGCACATCTCGCAGATCCGCAAGCTCGCCGGTGGCAAGCGCGTGGAGAACGTCGAGGACGTGCTCGCGGTCGGTACCAAGGTCCAGGTCGAGATCGCCGAGATCGACCAGCGCGGCAAGCTCTCGCTGGTCCCCGTGATCGACGGCGAGACCGCCGGTGACGACGCTGACAAGGACGACTCCGACAAGTGATGTCGCGTAGTTCCCGTGTGACGGCCCGCCCCTCTTCGGAGGGGCGGGCCGTCGCCCGTACCCAAACCCTCCTCAAGGGCAGCAACGGCATCGGCACCGTCCGGCGCACCGTGCTGCCCGGCGGACTGCGCATCGTCACCGAGACGCTGCCCTCCGTCCGCTCCGCCACGTTCGGCATCTGGGCGCACGTCGGCTCCCGTGACGAGACGCCCACCCTGAACGGCGCCACGCACTACCTGGAGCATCTCCTCTTCAAGGGCACGCACCAGCGCAGTGCCCTCGACATCTCCTCCGCGATCGACGCGGTCGGCGGCGAGATGAACGCCTTCACGGCGAAGGAGTACACCTGCTACTACGCCCGGGTGCTCGACACCGACCTGCCGCTGGCCATCGACGTGGTCTGCGACATGCTCACCGGCTCGCTGATCCGCGAGGAGGACGTGGACGCTGAGCGCGGCGTCATCCTCGAAGAGATCGCGATGACCGAGGACGACCCGGGCGACATGGTGCACGACCTGTTCGCGCAGACCATGTACGGGGACACCCCCCTGGGACGTCCGGTCCTCGGCACCGTCGACACGATCAACGCGCTCGGCGCCGACCGGATCCGCCGCTTCTACAAGAAGCACTACGACCCGACGCACCTGGTCGTGGCTGCTGCCGGCAACGTCGACCACAACAAGGTCGTGCGCCAGGTCCGTGCCGCTTTCGAGAAGGCCGGCGCGCTGACCCGCACCGACGCCGAACCGATCGGCCCGCGCTCCGGGACGAAGCGCATCCGCACCGCCGGCCGCGTCGACCTGGTGAACCGCAGGACCGAGCAGGCCCACGTGGTCCTCGGCATGCCGGGGCTCGCCCGGACCGACGAGCGCCGCTGGGCGCTGGGCGTGCTGAACACCGCCCTCGGCGGCGGCATGTCCTCGCGACTCTTCCAGGAGGTCCGGGAGAAGCGCGGCCTCGCCTACAGCGTGTACTCGTACACCTCCGGCTTCGCCGACACCGGCCTCTTCGGCGTGTACGCGGGCTGCCGCCCCAACCAGGTGCACGACGTGCTCCGGATCTGCCGCGACGAGCTCGACAAGGTCGCGACGGAGGGGCTCGCGGACGACGAGATCAAGCGGGCCATCGGCCAGCTCTCCGGATCCACCGTCCTCGGCCTGGAGGACACCGGCGCGATCATGAACCGCATCGGCAAGAGCGAGCTGTGCTGGGGCGACCAGATGTCGGTCGACGACATGCTGGCCCGGATCGCCGCCGTGACCCCGGACGACATCCGCTCGGTGGCACAGGATGTACTGGCACAGCGGCCCTCGCTCGCGGTGATCGGCCCGCTGAAGGAGAAGCAGGCCGCCCGTCTCGACGAAGCGGTCGCCTAGTTCCGTACGTGAGTAAGGAAGCAATATGAGCAAGCTGCGCGTGGCAGTCCTCGGCGCCCAGGGTCGCATCGGCGCCGAGGCCGTCAAGGCGGTCGAGGCCGCCGAGGACATGGAACTGGTCGCGGCGCTCGGCCGCGGCGACAAGCTGGAGACGCTGGCCGAGGCCGGCGCCCAGGTCGCGGTCGAGCTGACCACCCCGGCATCGGTGATGGGGAACCTGGACTTCCTCATCCGTCACGGCATCCACGGAGTGGTCGGCACCACCGGCTGGACCGAGGACCGCCTCGCGCAGCTGGGCTCCTGGCTCGACGGTTCGCCGCAGACCGGTGTGCTCATCGCCCCGAACTTCTCTATCGGCGCCGTCCTCACCATGAAGTTCGCTGCCCAGGCCGCCCGTTACTTCGAGTCCGTCGAGGTCGTCGAGCTGCACCACCCCAACAAGGTGGACGCCCCCTCCGGCACGGCGACCCGGACGGCGCAGCTCATCGCGGCCGCCCGCGCCGAGGCCGGCCTCGGCGCGCAGCCCGACGCCACCGCCACCGCCCTCGACGGAGCGCGCGGCGCCGACGTCGACGGCGTCCCGGTGCACGCCGTCCGCCTGCGCGGGCTGCTGGCCCACCAGGAGGTGCTCCTCGGCGGCGAGGGCGAGACCCTGACCATCCGTCACGATTCCCTGCACCACAGCAGCTTCATGCCGGGCATCCTGCTCGGTGCGCGCCGCGTGGCGCAGACCCCGGGCCTCACCTTCGGCCTGGAACACTTCCTCGACCTGGGCTGACGGACTGATTTCACGATGCGCGCGAAGATCACGTACTTCCTCACGGCCGCCGTCCTGGTGGTCTACTTCGTTCTGGTCGGCAGCCGGGGCCTGATGCTGATCGAGCACGGGACCCTGCTCACGGTCACCTTCGGGGTGGCCGTGCTGATCCTGCCGGTCATCGGTGTCTGGTTCCTCTGGCAGAACACCCGGTTCGTCACGCGGGCCAACCACCTCGCGACCGAGCTGGAGGCCGAGGGCGGACTGCCCGTCGACGAGTTGGAACGGGACGCGTACGGGCGGATCCTGCGGGACTCCGCCGACGAGGTCTTCGCGCGCCGCAAGGCCGAGACCGAGGACGCGCCGGGGGACTGGCGCAGCTGGTTCCGGCTCGCCGTCGCCTACCACGACGCCCGGGACACCCCTCGGGCGCGCAAGGCGATGCAGAGGGCGATCGCCCTGCACGACAAGAAGCCCGTACAGGTCTGACCTGTACGGGCCTCCGGGGGCGGTTCGGGCCGGTCAGGCGGCCACCACGGGCCGGTACTCGTCGGCCCAGGCGCCCACCGTGTCGGCGGCCCGGTCGAAGGCCTCGGTCCGCGACAGGAAGTCGGCGTTGTGGTCCGTCAGCAGCACCGGCGCCTCCGCGCCGTCCCGGGCGCCCATCGTCAGGGCCTGACCCTGCACGGTCCTCGGCAGCCCGAGCCAGCGCACCGGCTGCTGCACCGTACGGAGCTCTCCGATCTCGCTCCAGGCGGTGGTGCGGGTCACGAAGAACCCCACCCGGCGCAGTCCCGCGGGGCTCACCCATACGCCGATGCGCAGGGTCTGCACCGCCGATCCGACGACCGCGAGGGCGGCGATCAGGCAGACGAGGGCTCCGCCCCAGCCGCCCGCGAAGGCGACGATCATCGTGGCCAGCAACATGAAGGCCGACAGCAGGAGCAGTAGCGCGCCGATGCCCACGCGCCAGGGGCCGGGGCGGTAGGGCCGGCGCCAGCGGTCCTGGTCGGCATGGGCCAGGATCTCGTCGCCGTCACCGTCGCCGTCGTCCACATCGGATACGCCGTCGGCCGTCAAGAAGGGCAGGGGCACGGCTGGACCTCACTCACATGCATGTTCGGTTGGGCTGTGCCCGTGAGGCTACCGCCCCTGGGACGCCTCCGACTGCTGCGACTTCTCCGGCGCCTTGCTCGGCTGCAGTGCGGGCATGCCGAGGAGCAGTGAGCCGGCGAGCCCCGCAACCACGGTCAGTCCGACCAGAGTACGGGCGATCAACTGCGTCCTGCCCAGACGCTCGCGCGGCGGCGGAGTGACGTTGCTTCGGAATCGGTCGGCTTCTGAGATGAAGGCGAACGGGACGGGTTCGCGCCGGAGGAACATCAGAGTGAATCTCCTCGGGGTGGAGGGGCGTGCGTTCTCGTAGGTAAGACGTACGGGCCCGTCAATGGGTGCCGGATTTCGGGACATTAGGAAAGATTCATGGCTGTGCGTCAGGCGTACGACGCCCCTGCGCCGCGTGCGTCTGCGTCGGCCGTGCGGGGGGCGCCGTAGAGTGGGCGCGCCCCAGGACGCACGTTTGGAAGGACCCCCGGTGAGCGAAACCGCCGCTTCAGATCTGAAACCCAGCTTCCGCAGTGAGGTGACGGTGGAGCTGGTGAAGCACTCCGCCGCCGACTCCGACGTACTGTGGGCCGCTCGCGTCTCCACGGCCGGCGAGCAGTCGCTGGAGGAGCTGCAGAAGGACCCGGAGCGTTCCAAGGGCCTCATCAACTACCTGATGCGCGACCGCCACGGCAGCCCGTTCGAGCACAACTCGATGACCTTCTTCATCAGCGCCCCGATCTTCGTCTTCCGCGAGTTCATGCGCCACCGCGTGGGCTGGTCGTACAACGAGGAGTCGGGCCGCTACAGGGAGCTCGAACCGGTCTTCTACGTCCCGGACGCCGAGCGCAAGCTGGTCCAGGAGGGCCGCCCGGGCAAGTACGTCTTCGTCGAGGGCACCCGGGCGCAGCAGGAACTGACCGGCCGCGTCATGGAGGACTCCTACGTGCAGGCCTACGAGGCCTACCGGGAGATGCTCGCCGCGGGCGTGGCCCGCGAGGTTGCCCGTTCGGTCCTGCCGGTCGGTCTTTTCTCCTCGATGTACGCCACCTGCAACGCGCGCTCGCTGATGCACTTCCTCGGTCTGCGCACGCAGCACGAGCTCGCGGCGGTCCCGTCCTTCCCGCAGCGGGAGATCGAGATGGTCGGCGAGAAGATGGAGCAGCACTGGGCGAAGCTCATGCCGCTGACGTACGCCGCCTACAACGGCAACGGTCGCGTTGCCCCGTAAGGCGCGGTACACCGGCGGCGCACAGATGCACGGCGTTAAGTCCTAAGTGTCCGTATTGCGACGTTTCGTAAACTTCATCTAGGCTGATCAAACGGACCCGGCACTGCTTGAACCCCCGAGCAGGCAGTGCCGGCGTCCAACACCCCGTTGGCGTCCCCCGAGGGGACACCGCGAGCATGGCAGCGAGTAGCGTGTTACCCATGGCTCCGATCTCGACTCCGCAGACCCCCTTCGGGCGGGTCCTCACCGCCATGATCACGCCGTTTACGGCGGATGGCGTACTCGACCTCGACGGCGCGCAGCGGCTCGCCGTCCACCTGGTGGACGCAGGCAACGACGGCCTGATCATCAACGGCACCACCGGTGAGTCGCCGACCACCACCGACGCGGAGAAAAACGACCTCGTACGAGCCGTCCTCGAAGCCGTCGGGGACCGCGCCCACGTGGTCGCCGGCATCGGTACCAACGACACCCGCCACACCCTCGAGCTGGCCCGCCAGGCCGAGCGCACCGGGGCGCACGGCCTGCTCGCCGTCACCCCGTACTACAGCAAGCCACCGCAGGAAGGCCTCTTCCGGCACTTCACGGCGATCGCCGACGCCACCGAGCTGCCGGTCATGCTCTACGACATTCCCGGCCGCAGCGGTGTCCCGATCGACACCGAAACCTTGGTCCGGCTGGCCGAGCACCCCCGTATCGTTGCCAACAAGGACGCCAAGGGCGACCTCGGCCGTGCAAGCTGGGCCATCGCGCAGAGCGGCCTGGCCTGGTACTCGGGCGACGACATGCTGAACCTGCCGCTCCTGTCGGTCGGCGCGGTCGGATTCGTCTCCGTGGTCGGCCACGTGGTCACCCCCGAGCTGCGCGCCATGCTGGAGGCGCACCTGGGCGGAGACGTCCAGAAGGCGACCGAGATCCACCAGAAGCTGCTCCCGGTCTTCACCGGCATGTTCCGTACCCAGGGTGTGATGACCACCAAGGGCGCGCTGAACCTGCAGGGTCTGCCCGCGGGCCCGCTGCGGCTCCCGCTGATCGAGCTGACCGCCGAAGAGACGGCCCAGCTCAAGATCGATCTTGCCGCCGGCGGGGTACAGCTCTGACAACAGACTTCACAACTCAATAAGCACGAACAACCACATACAGAACTGACAACAGCAAGTGCACGAATGACATGCGCGCCACGTGCCTTCCGGGGTACGTGGCGTGCGTGGTGAGGAGAGACTTTTGAGCCATCCGCATCCGGAACTCGGTCCGCCGCCGAAGCTGCCCAAGGGCGGCCTCAGGGTCACCCCCCTGGGTGGCCTCGGCGAGATCGGCCGCAACATGACCGTCTTCGAGTACGACGGCCGTCTGCTGATCGTCGACTGCGGCGTCCTCTTCCCCGAGGAGGAACAGCCGGGCATCGACCTGATCCTGCCGGACTTCAGCTCCATCCGGGACCGCCTCGACGACATCGACGGCATCGTCCTGACGCACGGCCACGAGGACCACATCGGCGCCGTCCCCTACCTCCTCCGGGAGAAGGCGGACATCCCGCTGATCGGCTCCAAGCTGACGCTGGCCCTCATCGAGGCGAAGCTCCAGGAGCACCGCATCCGCCCCTACACCCTTGAGGTGAAGGAAGGCGAGCGCGAGGCCCTCGGCCCCTTCGACTGCGAGTTCATCGCGGTCAACCACTCCATCCCGGACGCCCTGGCCGTGGCCATCCGTACCGGCGCCGGCATGGTCGTCGCCACCGGCGACTTCAAGATGGACCAGCTCCCGCTGGACAACCGCCTCACCGACCTGCACGCCTTCGCGCGTCTGAGCGAAGAGGGCATCGACCTTCTCCTCTCCGACTCCACGAACGCCGAGGTCCCGGGCTTCGTCCCGCCCGAGCGCGACATCTCCAACGCCATCCGCGGGGTCTTCGCGGGTGCCCAGAAGCGGATCATCGTG
Source organism: Streptomyces sp. NPDC091682 (assembly GCF_044756625.1). Classification (NCBI taxonomy): domain Bacteria; kingdom Bacillati; phylum Actinomycetota; class Actinomycetes; order Kitasatosporales; family Streptomycetaceae; genus Streptomyces; species Streptomyces sp. NPDC091682. The sequence continues at coordinate 459,571 of NZ_JBIVTH010000006.1, forward strand.
GCGTCCTTCGCCAGCCACGTGCACCGCATCCAGCAGATCCTCGACGCCGCCCACGAGTACGGCCGCCGGGTCGCCTTCGTCGGCCGCTCGATGGTCCGCAACATGGGCATCGCCCGTGACCTCGGCTACCTGAAGGTCCCGGCCGGTCTCATCGTCGACGTCAAGACCCTCGACGACCTGCCGGACGACGAGGTCGTGCTGGTCTGTACGGGCTCCCAGGGCGAGCCGATGGCGGCCCTGTCCCGCATGGCCAACCGCGACCACCAGATCCGGATCGTCCCCGGGGACACCGTGATCCTGGCGTCGTCCCTGATCCCGGGCAACGAGAACGCGGTCTACCGCGTGATCAACGGCCTGACCCGCTGGGGCGCCAACGTGGTTCACAAGGGCAACGCCAAGGTGCACGTCTCGGGCCACGCCTCGGCCGGCGAGCTGCTGTACTTCTACAACATCTGCAAGCCGCGGAACCTGATGCCGGTCCACGGCGAATGGCGCCACCTGCGCGCCAACGCCGAGCTCGGTGCCATGACGGGCGTCCCGAAGGACCGCATCGTCATCGCCGAGGACGGCGTGGTCGTCGACCTGATCGACGGCAAGGCCCGGATCTCCGGCAAGGTCCAGGCCGGCTACGTGTACGTGGACGGCCTCTCGGTCGGCGATGTCACGGAAGTCCACCTCAAGGACCGCAAGATCCTCGGCGACGAGGGCATCATCTCGGTCTACGTCGTGGTGGACAGCAGCACCGGCAAGGTCGTCAGCGGCCCGAACATCCAGGCCCGCGGCTCCGGCATCGAGGACTCGGCCTTCTCCTCGGTCATCCCGAAGATCGAGGAAGCCATCGCCCGCGCCGCGGCCGACGGCGTGGCCGAGCCGCACCAGATCCAGCAGCTCATCCGCCGCACGATGGGCAAGTGGGTCTCGGACGGCTACCGCCGCCGCCCGATGATCCTGCCGGTCGTCGTCGAGGTCTGACCCTCGCCGTAGCGGCCGAACGGGAGCGGGGCAACCGGATTTGCATCCGGGGGCCCCGCTCCAGTACGTTTACGTCTCCACCTCGCACGGCACCCCCGCACACACGTGTGTCCGGACAAGCCATGCGGGCGGGTGGGAACTCAGACCCAGGGAGACCTGATAAAGTCTGATCCGCCCGAAAGGGAAAGGCCCCTCCAACGGCCACCAATTCAAATCCCAGCCGGAAACGGTACGGAAATGGTCTGGTAAGGTTGGAACCGCCGAAAGGGAAAGCGCGAAAGCGAAAACCTGGAAAGCGCCGAGGAAGTCGGACGCGAAAGAGTCTGATAGAGTCGGAAACGCAAGATAGCAGAACGAAAGCCCGGAGGAAAGCCCCAGCGGATGTCGCGGGGGTGAGTACAAAGGAAGCGTCCGTTCCTTGAGAACTCAACAGCGTGCCAAAAATCAACGCCAGAAGTTGATACCCCGTCCACTTCGGTGGATGAGGTTCCTTTGAAAAAGACCTGTAAGGCTTCCTCGTGGAGTGCTTGCAGGCAACAACACAGCGAGGACGTTGTGGCGCGTCGGTCATATTCCGACATGATGCGCCCGCTCTAAGTGATGTGTGCACCCGATTACGGG
>NZ_JBIVTH010000007.1:0-432139 GCF_044756625.1 Streptomyces sp. NPDC091682
GCCGGCGGGGCTGGGTGGTGTGGGGCGGTGCGGGGTTGCTGCGCGGTGCTTGGCTGTGGCTGGTCGGGGGTGTTGGGGCTTGGCCCCGTCTCCTGGGCCGCAAGCGCCCGCGGGGCGGGGGGGTGTGGGGGGGGGGGCCCCCCGCGGGGGGGGGGGGGGGGGGGCGGCGGGGGGGGGGGGCCGCGGGGGGGGGGGGGGGGCGGCCCCCCCCCCCCCCCCCACCACCCTGGGCCGTGCGTCCGGACGGATCAGCTGATCGAGAAGGTCACGACCGTCTGGTAGGTGTCCGCGAACATGAAGGGCGGGAGCTGGATCATCCCGGCGCCGCCGACGGCGAACTCACCGCCGGTCAGCTCGTCCCCGCCGGCGGCCTGGGAGGCCACCTTCATCGGGACGTCGGAGATCGCGCCGGGGGTGCCCGTGGTGCAGGTGCTCGGGCTGTCCGGGTTGGTCACGGTGCAGGACGGCTGGATGCCGATCTGCGCCTTCGCCATCGAGTGGCCGGTGGCCTGGTTCAGGAACGGCGTACGCGTCGCCGTCACGTCCCAGCCGAGCGAACCGCCGCGGAAGTCCTGGACGGTCGCGGCGTTGAAGACGCCGACCACCGACTGGGCCTTTCCGTTGATGGTGACCGCGCCGAAACTGACGGCCGGCTGGCCGTCCTTCGGGCCGAGGGCCAGCGGGCCGGGCAGGACCTCGACGTCGACCGGGTTCTTCACACCGGCCTGCTCCTCCAGGAACACGAAGGCCTTGTACGGGGTGATCGAACCGTCGATCCTGATCGCGTCGGCCTTCTTGGTGACCGTGATGTTGCAGGTGGCCGCACCGGACGCGTCGGCGGTGCCCGCACCGGTGTCACCGGTCACCGCGCCCGCGAGCAGGGCGGAGCAGGTGACGGCGCCCGCCGGGAAGTTGGCGCCGGTCACGGCGACGGCGGTGCCCGCCGGGCCGCTGTTGGGCGTCAGCTTCGTGGTGATCGGGTCCTTGGGCAGGGCCTCGACCGCGACCGAGCCGAGCGAGGCGCTCGGGCGCGGCGCCGGGGTGCAGGTGGTGGTGAAGACCGAACCGGAAAGGTCCGCGTCGGTCACCGCCAGGTCGAGGGCGACCTGGACCGTGGTGCCCTCGCTGCCGTCCGGAATCTTGATCGTTCCCGAGAACGCCTTGGGGTCGAGCGGCTGTCCGGCGATGACCGAGACGGTCTCCGGCGGGCTGGTGACCACCTGGGTGGTGGAGCCGACCTTGAGGGTGATCTTGGAGGTGTTCACCGTGGTGACGGAGAACCCGGGGATCAGCGGGCTCGCGCCCGGGTCGATCGTGATCGGAACGACGTCACCGGCCTTGGCGCCGTCGGGCAGGGTGACCGTCCAGTTCTGGTTGCCCGAACCGTCGGGCTGCGGCGCCGGGGCGTCGCAGTTCTCGAAGACGGCCGTGGTCTTGGTCGCGGCCTGCGCGGAGCCCGCCAGACCCACCACCGTGCCCGTCAGGGCCAGGGACAGGGCGGCCGCCCCGGCCAGCACTCTTCGTCGATGCGTTCTCGTACTCACTGGGTCGCGACTCCTTCGTCATGACGAACCCCTCCCCCCACCCGCTGTGTGGGGGAGGCCGAGCCGGTGCGGTGGCCGATATTGACGCGTCACCGTGATGAGAAGTCAATGACTTGCTTTGCCGCGAAGCACACAGAAATTGATGGCCCATCAGAGTAGGTCTGATGGACCATCGAATACCGACCGGTCGGGGTGAGCGGGGGCGGGACTTTGACGACAGGGCCTAGCGCCGGGTGGGCGTGTGGAGCAGCAGGTTCGGGGTGCCGGCAGGGAGCCCGGTGATCCGGTCGGGCACGGCGCTGAGCAGCAGTTCCGCGGCCACCTGCGCCGGGGTCCGCGCCGTGCCGCGCGCCAGGATCAGCGCGGCGACCCCGGCCGCGTGCGGGGCGGCCATCGAGGTGCCGGAGGCGCGGGCCGTGGCGGTGGTGGAGTCCTTCCATGCCGAGGTGATGCCCACGCCCGGAGCCCAGAGGTCCACGCAGGGGCCGTGGTTGGAGAAGCGCGCCCGCCGGTCCTCGGCGTCGGTCGCGCCGACCGTGATGGCCTGGGGGACGGAGGCCGGCGATCCGCCGCAGGCGTCCTTGCCGTCGTTCCCGGCGGCCGCGGTGACGGTGATCCCCGAGGCCACGGCCCGGACCACGGCCGTTTCGAGGGCTTTGCTGCGGCTGCCGCCGATGCTCATGTTGGCCACGGCCGGGGTGGCGGGCGCCTTGGCGGCGTCCTTCACCACCCAGTCGAGACCCTTGAGGAGCGCCGACAGGCTCGCGGAACCACGGCAGTCGGCCACCTTCACCCCGACGAGCGAGACCCCCTTGGCCACCCCGTACGTCTCCCCGCCCACGGTCGCCGCGACGTGCGTGCCGTGACCGCTGCAGTCGCGGGAACCGCCGAGGAACAGCGCGTTGTAGCCGGTGCGGGCGCGACCGCCGAACTCCCGGTGGCTGGTGTTGATGCCGCTGTCGATGACGTAGACGGTGACGCCCTCGGCCCTGCTCGGGTACGTGTACGAGCCGTCGAGCGGGAGTTCGCGTTGGTCGATGCGGTCCAGGGCCCAGGGCGCGGGAGCCTGCGGACCCGGCTGCGGTGCGGGTGCGGCGACGGCGTCCGGGGTGTCGGTGGTGTGGAACTCCGCGTCCGGCTCCACCGAGGCCACCCGCGGATCGGCGGCCAGGGCGGCGGCCCGGGCGGGCGTGGTGCGGACGGCGAAGCCGTTCAAGGCGGCCTCGTAGACGGGTCCGACCTCGTCGCCGGCGTGCACGGCCTCGGCGGCCAGGGCGCGGGTCGGGGCGCGGGAGGTGGTGTCCTTGAGGACGACGACGTAGGGGGCGCTGCCGGAACGGGGAGCCGGCGGGGCGCCCGTGACGGGGTTGGTGGCCGTCGCGGCCGTGGTGGCCGCCGCGAGGAGGGCGGCGGCGGGGAGGAGCGCGGCGAATGCGGTCATGCGGCCGATGCTCGGCGAACGGCGGCGCGGGCGCGCGGAGGGTGCGCGGAGGGTGCGCCGGGTGGGCGTAGGACACGCCGCCGTGCGGGTGGACCCGGGCCGGGTGCGGAGCGGCGCCGGTCCGGCTCGCACCGGGACGGCGTCGATCCGGGCCCGGTAAGCCCTGTGTCCGCACCGGGCCCGCGCGGGCGAGCGCGGGCGAGCGCTCCGTCAGGCCGCGCGCCAGACCGTCATGTCGGCGTGCAGGGAGCTCGGCAGGTCCCCCAACCACGGAGTCGACTTGAGGGTGAGCACGAGCAGCGCGATGTCCCCCGACGGGTGCTTGATGCAGAACTCGCTGCCGGCTGCCGCCTGTCCCAAGCTTTGGGTTCTCTTGGCCCCCTTCTCGAGGGCGGTCCGGCAGGTGTCGAGGGAGCCGTTCGGTCCGCCCGACAGGAGGGTGATCGCACTGGTGTCGCTCTCCAGCGTGCAGCCCACCTGCTCGCAGTTGAGGCGCAGGTCCCCGGCGCGAGTGGCACGCGCGACCGGCTCTTTGATGGCGATCGAGTTCTCCTCGTCCAGCCTCAACGAGGGGTAGGGGATGGCCTTCGGGGGACCGCTCGCCGACGGACTCGGACTCGGACTCGACCCCGGACTCGAGCTCGACCTCGGAGCGGATTCGGCGGCCGGGCGGTTCGGGTAGCCGCTCGCCGATCGGGTCCCGCCCGCCGGTGTGCCCTTGGCCGTCGGGGACTTCGCCCGGTCGCGCAGGTTGTCGGCCGTCTGGTCGATGACCGCCCACAGCCCGCCCAGCAGCACTGTGGCGGCCGCCACCGACGCGGCGGTGACCAGCGCGTTGCGCCGCCGGCGCCGCCGGCGTTCCTCCGGCCCTTCCGGAGCCGCCGGCTGCGGAGGCTGCCACACCTGGTGCAGCGTGTGCGGCGCAACGGGCGCCGGTGCCCCTGCCGACCCGGATACGGGCTCGGGTACGGGCTCGGGAACGGGCTCCGGGACCGTGAGCTCCGGTCCGGTCACCTCGCGCCAGAGCGCGGGGCCGCCGTCCGCGTCGGCGTCCTCGCCCAGCTGCATCCGGCACCACGCCACGATCTCGGCGGGGGTGGCCCGTTCCTGCGGGTCGGTGGCCATGCACCGGGCGATCAGTGGACGCAGCTCCTCCGGCAGCCGGGACAGGTCGGGCGCGGAATGCACGATCCGGTACAGCACGGTCGCGGACGGGCCGGAGCCGTAGAGCGGCTCACCCAGTGCGGCGAACGCCGCCGTCTGGCCCAGTGCGAAGACGTCGGCCGCTGCCGTGACCTCACCCGCCGACGCCTGCTCGGGGGACATGTACTGGGGCGTGCCGATGGTGGCGCCCGTGGCGGTGTGCGCGGTGGTGTCGGACGCCAGCGAAATGCCGAAGTCGATGACGCGGGGCCCGTCAGCGGCGAGGAGCACGTTCGACGGCTTCAAGTCGCGGTGCACGATGCCCGCGCCGTGGATGGCCTGCAGGGCCTCGGCCACACCCGCCAGCAGCCACAGCACGGCGGGCACGGGCAGCGGTCCGCGGCGGGCCACGGCCTGCGACAGCGAGGGCCCGGGCACGTAGAGGGTGGCCAGCCAGGGCGGCATCCCGTCCGCGTCGGCGTCGATCAGTTCGGCGGTGTACGCGCCCCGGACCCGCCGGGCGGCCTCCACCTCGCGGCGGAACCGCCGCAGGAAGGCCGGGTCCTCGGCCAGTTCCGGGCGCACGACCTTGATCGCCACCGGTCGCCCGCCCTGGGTGTGCGACAGGTAGACCCGGCCCATGCCACCCGCGCCGAGCCGGGCCGCGATGCGGTACCCCGCCACTGTGGTCGGATCGTCCGCCCGCAGTGGTTCGAACACCTCGGTCGCGCTGTTCATCGGCCTCCCCCGGTCCCCTGGTCCACCGATGGGTCGACCAGCGAACACCCTAAGCGCCGTGCAGCGGCCGGAGGTTGCCGGGGAGGCGGTGCGAGGGGCAGCTGGGCGGAGCGGCTGCGCGGGGCGGCTGCGCGGGGCGGCTGCGCGGGGCGGCTGCGCGGGGCCGCGAGCGGACGGGGTGCTTCGACTACGGGGCGAGGGGCCAGCCGCGCATCGAGAAGACGCCCTCGTCGCGGGCGCCGGCAGCTTCGTAGGTGGCCAGGGCGGCCTCGTTGTCGGTGTCTACCCCCACCCACATGCCGTAGCAGCCGCGCGCCTTCGCCTCCTCGGCGAGGGCCAGGGTCAGGTCCCGTCCGATGCCGCGACGGCGGTACCCCTCGTCCACGGAGAGCTCGTACAGGCACATCTCGGTGCCCTTGTCGGGGTGGCTCATCTCGATGCCGGAGACCATTCCGGCGGGCACGCCGTCGACGTAGGCGATGAGCATCAGGTGTCCCGGGGCGGCGAGGAAGCGCTCGGACCACTCCTCGCGGGCAGGCCCGTCGAAGAGGGACTCGGCGGCTACGAGCTCGGCGGGGGTGAGGGCCCGGCGGATGTCCATGGCGGTCACGATAGTGCGCGCATGATGGATGGTCAGCCGATGCGCGGCACGGCGTGGCGGCCGCCGCACCCCCTGCCGCGGGACAGCCCTTGGCGGGCGTCCTGCCGATCATGTCGGGCTCGCGGGTCTGGCACCGCGCCTCATCCCCCAGACTCCGTGCCGGGCCCCCAGCCCCGGGTTGTCCTCGGTCGGCGACGCTCCGCTGCGCCTCGTGCCTGCCGCCGGGCCGGCCTGACCTGCCCGCCGGTCCTGACCTCCCGGGCCTCCCGGGCCTGCCGGTCGCGCAGAGTGGGTCAGCCGTGGGCCAGTCGCGGGCCAGTCGCGGGTCAGCCGTCGGTCAGCCGTGGGTCAGCCGTGGGTCCGGGGCTTGGAGGCGGCTCCGTCCCGGGGCCCCATGGAGCCCGGGGACGGGGTGCCGTCCGTCCAGGCGTAGACCCGCTTGCCGCGCACCGCGACCTGGTATTGGTGGGGACCCCGACACTCGGACCGCACACCCTCCCGCAGGCTGCCCGGCCACCACCTGGCGTGCAGGTCCGGAGTGCCCACCGGCTTCGGTGTGCCAGTGCTGCACTCGGGGCCGTTCAGCGGGGTCGCGCCGAGGGTGAACCGGATCAGCCGCGCCTCGCCGCCCGTACGCACCCGTATGCGGACGTCGGTGGCGTCCTTGGGTATCCAGGACGGCAAGGCGAACGGCGCCTTCTCGCGCCTGGGAGCATCGGCGGCGCTCGCGAAGCGCTTGCCCTTCTCCTTGTACACCTTGCTATCGATCGTGTCGGTCACGGGGTTGGGCGGCAGATTGGGCAGCGCGAAGGCGGCGGTGGCGAGGACTCCCACGGTGGCTGCGGCGACGACGAGCGGGCGGCGGTTCATGCTTCCAGTGTCGACGGGCGGCCCCCGCCGCGCGTCCCTCCGCAGGACGAACTGGGACTGCGCCGCAGGTCCCATACGGACTCATACCTGGGAGGGTGTCGGGTCCGGTTGCGTCGACGCGCAGTAACCGCGGCGGGCCCGCGGGAGTTGGCCGGAGGTGATCCGTCCGACCCGGCCCCGAGGAACCCCCATGCGCCGTCGCCGCCTCGCCCCAGCCCTCGCCACCGCCGCCGTCACCGTGGTGCTCGCCCTCGCCCCGGCTGCCTGGTCCGCACCGCAGGTTCCGGCCGACAAGCCGCAGGTGCTGAGCCGCTGGACGCAGCCCAGCGCCGCCAGCTACCAGGAATGGGCCGAGGCCCGCGAGCACCGGGCGGCCTGGGCCGCGTACGCCTTCGACTGGTCGACGGACCACTGCACCTCGTCCCCCGACAACCTCTTCGGCTTCCCCTTCTCGGACGCCTGCGCACGCCACGACTTCGGTTACCGCAACCACCGCACGGCAGGGCTGTTTTCGGCCGCCAAGGCACGGCTGGATCTGGCGTTCCACGCGGACATGAAGCGGGTCTGCGCGCAGTACTCGGGCCCCCGCAGGAAGTCGTGCGACGGCACCGCCTGGACCTACTACCAAGCGGTGCGCCTCCTCGGTATCTCCTAGGGATCACAGGGCGCACACACGCCCCCGCCTCTCGTTCACACGTTCTCCGTTTCTGCTTCACCGATCCGTGTGCCGAACGGCCCTACGCCCCGTGGATTGTCATGCCCGCGGCCATGGGTGGACGGCCGGTTTCAGGCCACGCACGGCTTGTGGGGGGAAGGGGGCGGACCAGTGTCTCGGCCACGTTTTCTGTTCGTGTCGTGGGTGGACGTCGCACGACGTCAGCGGCCCGGGCGCGCTACGGACCAGGGGGGTGCCGGCGGCTGTCCCGAGGCGGTGACCTGGCGTCTGGTCGGCGCCAACAACCACGAACTCGGCCGCAGTCCGCACATGCACAGCAGCCTCACGGCCTGCTGCTCCGCCGTGCAACGGCTGCGCACGGAGGCGGCCCGGGTCAGCCCGCTCGTGGTGATGTCCCCCGGGACCGGCAGCGGCACCCCCGGGACCGGCAGCACCGGTACCGCTTCGGCGGCGGCCACCGCGGCCACCGCGACCACCGCCGGGGGCGGCGCCGGCGCCTGGACCTGGCAGCTCACCCTCGACGAGCACTGCGTGGCCGTGGCCGTCCGCACCTTCCGCCGCCAGCGCGAATGCCGCCACAGCCTCCAGCTCTTCCTGTCCGCCGTCACCGAGGCGCAGGTCGCCTCCGGCGTCACCTACACCCGGCGGCTGCGCGGCCTGCGCCTGCCCGGCGCCGGTGACGCGCCGGGGCTGGCCGTCCGCGGGGGAGGCCTGCTGTGACCACCGCGACCACCACCACCGTCGTCGGCCCGCCCGAGCCCGCCGACCGGGCCGACGCACCCCGCCCCCTCGCCAAGGGCGGCGACCCGGCCGACCGGATCTTCCGCGGCTCCGCCCGCGGCGCCGGCGCCACGGTCCTCCTGATCATGACCCTGGTCGGCGTCTTCCTCGGCGGCCGCGCCCTGGAAGCCCTGACCGACGCCGGCCCGGCCTTCCTCGCCACCTCCGCGTGGGAGCCGGACTCCCACCACTTCGGCATCGCGACCGTTCTCACCGGCACCGTCCTCATCGGCGCCGTCGCCATCGTCTTCGCCGTGCCGCTCGCCGCGGGCACCGCCCTCTACATCACCGAGTACGCGCCGCGCCGCCTCAAGCAGACCCTGATCAGCCTGGTCGACCTGATGGCCGCGGTGCCCAGCGTGGTCTACGGCCTGTGGGGGCTGTTCCTCTTCCAGCCGAGCGTCGTGGGGCTGTCCCGCTGGCTCACGACCTACTTCGGTTGGTTCCCGCTCTTCGCCGTCGACGGGGACGGCCCGCGCGACCCGCTCAGCCCGAACACCTTCTACACCTCCTCCACCTTCATCGCCGGCATGGTCGTCGCCCTGATGGTCACGCCGATCGCCTGCTCGGTGATGCGCGAGGCCTTCGCCCAGGCCCCGCCGGGCGAACGCGAGGGCGCCTTCGCCCTCGGCGCCACCCAGTGGGGTGTCATCCGCTCCGTCGTGCTGCCCTTCGGCCGGGGCGGGATCATCGGCGGCACCATGCTCGGCCTCGGCCGCGCACTGGGGGAGACCATCGCCGTCTACCTGATCATCTCCCCGGTCTTCGAGGTGCAGTGGCACCTCCTCCAGAACGGCGCCAACTCCGTGTCCGCCCTCATCGCCCTGCGCTACGGATCCGCCAGCGAGTTCGGGATGTCCGCCCTGATGGCCGCCGGCCTCGCCCTCTTCCTCATGACCCTCGTCGTCAACTTCATCGCGTCCTCCGTCGTCGCCCGCAGTCGGTCCGGAGCGGGGGCCGAGGCATGACCGTCACCACGCACCCGACCGCCGCGGCCACCGCCGACGCGCCGCGCAGCACCGTCCGTCCCGAAGTCGTCCCCGACGGCCCCGGCGCACCCGTCGAACAGCGCCGCAACACCTCCTCCCTGCACGTCCGCGACGTCCTCGCGCTGCTCGGGGCCGCGGCCGCCGCACTCGGTCTGACCTCGCTCCTCTTCGGGCGGGTCCTGCCCTTCGACGCGCCGCTCGGCTTCACCGTCGTCCTCTACCTCGCCTTCATGGCGCTGTACGCGGTCCTCGTCTCCCTCGACGAGAACGGCTCGGCCGTCCGGGCCCGGCTCGCCCAGGTGTTCGTCCACAGCATCGCCGCCCTGCTGCTGGCGGCCCTCCTGCTCGTCGTCGGCTACGCCATCGTGCGCGGCCGGGAGGCACTGGCCCACCTCAGCTTCTTCACCGAGGACATGTCCGGCACCGGCCCGCTGGACCCCCTCACCCAGGGCGGGGCCCTGCACGCCATCGTCGGCACCCTGGAACAGATCGGCATCGCCCTCGCGATCACCGTGCCGCTGGGTCTCGCCTGTGCCGTCTTCCTCAACGAAGTCCCCGGCCGCTACGCGCGGTTCGTCCGCACCATCGTCGAAGCCATGACCGCGCTGCCCTCGATCGTGGCCGGCCTCTTCGTCTACGCCACCTGGATCCTGATCCTCGGCCACGACAAGTCCGGCCTAGCCGCCGCCCTCGCCCTGTCCGTCATGATGCTGCCGATCGTCATCCGGGCCTCCGACGTGGTGATCCGGCTCGTGCCCGGCTCGCTCAAGGAAGCCTCCTACGCCCTCGGCGCCGGCCAGTGGCGCACCGTCTGGACGGTGGTGCTGCCCACCGCCCGCTCCGGGCTGACCACCGCCGTGATCCTGGGCACCGCCCGCGGCATCGGCGAGACCTCCCCGGTGCTGCTCACCTCGGGCATCGCGGCCGGCCTGAACGCCAACCCCGTCGAGGGGCCGCAGATGTCGCTGCCGCTCGCCACCTTCAGCCTCGTCGGCTACCCGGACAAGACCATGATCGCCCGCGGGTTCGGCTGCGCCGCCCTGCTGATGGCCCTGGTGCTACTGCTGTTCGTGCTCGCCCGCGTCATCGGCGGCCGGGCTCCCGGCCAGCTCAGCCGCGGCCAGCAGCACCGCCGGGTCCTCGCCTCGGTGCGCGACGCGGAGCGCATGGCGGCCAGGGCCGACCAGCGCGAGCAGGACCTGACCCCGGAGCCGCCCGGGCCGGGGGAGCCGTGCGAGCCGTGCGAGCCGCCCGGTTCCGGGGAGCCGGAGGGGTTCGGGGAGCCGCCCGGGTCCCATGGGCTGAAGGGGGTGGACATCGGCGGGCCGGGAGGGCCGGCTCCGGGAGGTTCCGCTCCGCCCGCGCAGCCCGGCGAGCGGCGGACCGAGCCCCCGCCCCGGGCGTAGCCGTGCCCGCGCTCCGCGCGTCCCGCCGCACCACGCTCCGTACGAACCGTCACCGATCAGGAGAGTTCCCGATGCCCGGACGACCCCCGGCCCACCACGGACGCGCCCCCTCCGGCGTCCTCGTCCGCGCGCTCGCCCTGCTCCTCGCCGCGGTCGCCGTCGCCCTGCCCGGCGCGGCGCCCGCCGTCGCCGAGAGCTACGTACCGGTGTCCGGCGCCGGTTCCACCTGGAGCCAGAACGCCCTCGACCAGTGGCGCGCCAACGTCAAGCAGTACGGCATGACGGTCAACTACAGCGGCACGGGATCGTCCGACGGCCGCAACCAGTTCCGCAACGGCACGGTCGACTTCGCCGTCTCCGAGATCCCCTACGGCATCAAGGACTCCGGTGTCGTGGACCCGGCGCCCTCGCGGAAGTTCGGCTACATGCCCATCGTCGCGGGCGGCACGGCCTTCATGTACAACCTCAAGATCGGCAACCGTCGGGTCACCAACCTGCGCCTCTCCGGCGAGGTCGTCGCCAAGATCTTCACCGGTGCCATCACCACTTGGAACGACGCTGCCATCAAAGCCGACAACCCGGCCCTCGCCGCCTCGCTGCCCGCCCGCCGGATCGTCCCCGTCGTCCGCTCCGACGGCTCGGGCACCACGGCCCAGCTGACCAACTGGCTGGCCCAGCGCCACGGCGGCCTGTGGGACGCCTACTGCGCCAAGGCCGGCCGCTCCACGCCCTGCGGGCAGACATCCAACTTCCCGGTCGTCGCCGGCCGCGGCTTCGTCGGCCAGTCCGGTTCCAACGGCGTCTCCGGCTACGTCGCCCAGGACGGCAACGTCGGCACCATCACCTACGTCGAGTACTCCTACGCGGTCGCCACCACCGGCTTCCCGGTCGCCAAGATCCTCAACGGGTCGGGCTACTACACCGAGCCCACGGCCCAGAACGTCGCCGTCTCGCTCACCAAGGCCAGGATCGGGGCCGACCTCACCCAGGACCTGTCCCAGGTCTACGACGAGAGCAGCGACCACCGCAACTACCCGCTGTCCAGCTACAGCTACATGATCATCCCGACCGCGCAGGAAGCGAACTTCAACCCGCAGAAGGGCAAGGCGCTCGGCGCCTTCGCCTACTACTTCCTCTGCGAGGGCCAGCGCTCGGTCGACCGGCTCGGCTACTCGCCGCTGCCGATCAACCTCGTGCAGGCGGGACTGGAACAGGTCCGCCGCATCCCCGGCGTCACCGCCACCAACATCGACATCAAGAACTGCAAGAACCCGACCTTCTCCGCCGACGGCACCAACACCCTCGCCACCACCGCGCCCCAGCCCGCCGAATGCGACAAGAAGGGCGCCACCCAGTGCGAGGTCGGCACCGGCGGCAACAAGACCCCCACCCAGACGGGCAGCGCCTCGGGCGGAGCCGGCTCAGGCTCCGGCTCCGGTGGCGCCGCGACCGGCGCTAGCGGCGGCGGTACGGGCTCGGGCGCGTCCGGCGGAGGCGCCGCCACCGGCGGCTCCGCCACGGGCGGGGGCGGGGCCGACGGCGGGGCCGGCGCCACCGGAGGCTCGGGCGCCGCCGGCTCCGGCTCCGGCGGCGCGGAGGGAGGCGCCGACGGCGGAGCGGGCGCCGTCGACCCGGAGACGGGCCGGCCCCTCGCGGCCGGGGCGGGCGACCTGTTCGGCATCCCCGTCACCACCGCCACCGGCATCGGCGGGCTGCTCCAGACCGCACTGATGGTCCTGGGGGCGCTGATCCTGCTCACCCTCACCGTGGGGCCCCCGCTGCTCACCCGGCAGCTGGCCCGGCGACGCGCAGGAGGCGGTTCCTGATGCGCGGTTCCTTGATGCGCGGACTCCACAAGCTCCGGCCACTCCGCGCGCCCCGGCTGCTCGGCATACCCCGGCCGCTCCGGCCGGTCCGCATGCCCCCGCGGCTCCGTCTCGCGCTGGGCGCGCTCTGCCTCGCCCTGCTCCCCGTCGTGGCCGCCACCGGCCCCCTCGGCCCCTTCGGCCCCGGCGCGCCGCACGCGTACGCCGCCAACGGTCCGGCCGCCGACGGATCCGAGGCGACGGTCACCGGCTCCGGCGACTTCGCCACCCTCAAGGTGACCGTCAGCCAGACCCGCAACCTCGTCGACCAGGTCGTCAAGGTGTCCTGGACCGGCGGGGCGCCGACCGTCTCGGACACCGCCTACGCCGCCAACTACCTCCAGATCATGCAGTGCTGGGGCGACGCCGCGACCGGACCCACCACCGACCAGTGCCAGTTCGGCGGTTCCTCGGCGCTGGGCGCGGGCGCCGGGAACCAGGCCGCCGGCGCCTACACCAACAGCCGCCAGCTCAACTACGGCGACCGCCTCAAGGACGCCGAGAACCAGCCGCTGCCGCCGCCCACCCCGAGCGGGATCTCCTTCGCGCCCTTCCGCACCGTTGCCGACGACCCGGTCAGCCCGGGCAACTGGAACGAGTTCTTCGACGTCAACAGCACCAACGAGGTCCCCTACGCCCGCACCAACGCCCGCGGCACCGGCGAGGTCTGGTTCGAGACCCAGACCGCCATCGAGGCCCCCGGCCTCGGTTGCGGCGCCGCCGTCCGCGATCCGCAGGGCGCCACCACCGGCCGCGGCTGCTGGCTGGTGGTCGTTCCGCGCGGCACCGCCGAGATCGACGGAACCCCGTACACCGGCCAGTCCGGCGGCCAGCTCCAGTCCTCCCCGCTCAGCCCGGCGAACTGGAAGCACCGCCTCGTCGTCCCCCTCGGCTTCGAACCGCTCGGCAGCTTCTGCCCGATCGGTGCCGAGGAGCGCGGCACGCTCGGCAGCGAGATGGCCGCCGAGGCCGTCACCCGCTGGCAACCGGCCCTGTGCCAGACCGGCGGCAAGGCCATCTACGGCTACGCCCAGGTCCCGGACGAGACGGCCCGCGTCAAACTCCTCTCCGGCGCCCCGGGCCTGGTCTTCCTCGGCCGGCCCGCCGCCGCGGCCGCCCCCGGGTCCGACACCCGCAAACCCGTCTACGCGCCCGTCGCCCTCTCCGGCATCACCATCGGCTACTTCATCGAGAGCCAGGCCGGCTTCGGCGCCCCCGACGAGGTCAAGGCCCGCAACGGGACCCGCCTCGGATCCCTGCGCCTGACCCCGCGGCTCGTCGCGAAGCTGCTGACCGAGTCGTACAAGGACGGCAATTCGCGCTTCGCCGAGAGCACCGCGAAGAACCCCGAGAACCTGGGCCGCGACCCGGAGTTCATCCGCCACAACCCCGACTACACCGGCCTCGACTTCGGCGGCAAGCTCGGCGACGCCCTCGTACCGCAGCCGCTCTCCGACACCACCCGCCAGCTGTGGGAGTGGGTGGCACAGGACGCGGCGGCCCGGGAGTTCCTGACCGGGGTCCCCGACAACGCGGGCACCTACGGGGACCGCGCGTACGCGGGCATGGCCGTCAACCCGCACTACAAGGACCTGGCGCTGCCGGTCGACAGCTTCCCCAAGAGCGACCCCTACTGCCAGCCCTTCGACGACCGGCCCTCCTTCCCGCTCTGCATCCAGGACAAGCACCCGTACGCCAGCGACATGCACGCGGCCGCCCGCGCCGCGAGCCGCGGCGACACCCTCGCCCGTACCTCCTGGGACGCGACCGCCACGCCCCCCGCCTACAAGAAGGACCCGCCGCAGCCGGCCGGAGCCCGCGCCGTGCTCGCCGTCACCGACACCGCCACCGCCGACCGGTACGGCCTCGTGCGCGCCGAACTCCTCAACGCGGCGGGCCGGTTCGTGGCACCGGAGCCGGCGGGCCTCATCGCTGCGGCGGGCGCCCGCAAGGCCGGTCCGGACGGTGCGAACGGCGTCGGTTCCCCCGACCCGGCGGCCAAGGACCCGGCGGCCTACCCGCTCACCGTCCTCACCTACGCGGCGACCGTGCCCGCCGACCTCACCGTGGCGGAGGGCAAGGACTACGGCAGCCTCCTCGCCTACGCGGCCGACCGGGGCCAGACCCCGGGCGTGGCCGCCGGAACCCTGCCGCACGGCTACGCCCCGCTGCCCGAGGCCCTGCGGGCACAGACCCGCGAGGCCGCGCGCAAGGTCACGGCCGAGGCGGGCAAGAAGCCGGCTCCCGGCGGATCGGCGGGCACCGAGACGGGCGGAGCCAGCGGCTCCGGCGGTACGTCGGCCACCGCGGGCGGTTCCGTCGGCGGCGCGGCAGCCGCCCCGGGCTCCGGCGGGTCCACCACCACCGGCGGCTCCGCCCCCGCCCCCGCATCCGCCGCGGGCGGCGCGGCTCCGGCCGCTGCCGCTCCGGCCGCACCCGGCACACCTGGCGCATCCGCCGCACCCGCCGCCACCGCGGGCCGGGCGTCCGCCGCGCGGGCCACCGGTGACACCCCGCGCTGGGCGGTCGGAGCCATCCGGCACGTGCTGCTGGTCTGTCTGGTCGTGGGTGCGCTCGCGGCCTTCGCGGGCCCGCTGCTGCCGCGCTTGTGGCCCCGTCTCCTGCCCCACCTGCGCGCGCTGCGCGCGGGCGCCGCCCACCGCGACGAAGGGAGGTGATACCCGGCCACGACCGTCTGATTCGTCCGCGCCAACGGAACTTCACCCAACGCGTGCCGGGCACCACCCGGGGCGCAGCCTAGCTGAGGGGCAAACCCGCGTGAACAAGAAGAAGATCGCCTTCGCCGCCGCGGCGGCCGCACTGGCGCTCGGCGCCACCGGCGCCAGCATGGCCTTCGCCGACCCGGCCGGCCCGCCGCAGTACCGCCAGCTCTCCGGTGTCGGCTCCGACACCACCCAGGACGTCATGAACGGGCTGGCCGCGGCCATCACCGTGAACGGCCAGAAGGTCATCGGCTCCTACGACGCCACCGGCTCCGCGAACATCACCACCAAGGACCCGGCGGCCAACCCGAACTGCACGATCGCCCGCCCCAACGGCAGCGGCGCCGGCCGCTCCGCGCTGCTCACCTCCCTCCAGGCGAACAACGGCTGTCTGGACTTCGCCCGTTCCTCCTCCCTCAACCTGGCGGCCGCGGCCCCGGGCCTGACGTACGTCCCGTTCGCGGTGGACGGCGTCAGCTACGCGATCACCCCCGGTTCGGCGATCCCGCGCAAGTTGTCGCTGACCGACCTGAAGGCGATCTACCACTGCGACCCGAACTACGTGGGCGCGGGCCCCAACTACGACATGACCGTCTACCTGCCGCAGGCCGGTTCGGGAACCCGTAGCTTCTGGGAGTCCCAGATGGGCATCACCGACGCCGACGTCGTCGCGGGCGTCTACCCCTGCATCAAGGACAAGAAGGGCAGCGCCCCGGTCCAGGAGCACGACGGCCGCGTCCTCGACGACAAGTCGATCGTGCCGTTCTCCATCGCGCAGTACCAGTCGCAGTCCTCGCAGACCATCGCCGACCTGCGCGGCCGCGCCATCCTCGGCACCGTCGACGGCCTGGCGCCCACCGTGCTCAACAGCGGCTTCGGCGTGAAGCGCGACGTCTACAACGTCATTCCGACCAGCAAGGTCGCCACCGCGCCCTGGAGCACGGTCTTCGTCGGCGCGAACTCCGAGATCTGCAAGCAGGCCGCGGTGATCAACACCTACGGCTTCGCCACGAACCCGAACTGCGGCGACACCACCAAGCAGACCCCCTGAGCACCGATCACCGACCACCGACCACCAATCGCTGATCGCTGATCCACGAACGAGCCTTGATCTTCTGATTCTGGAGACCGTTGTGCTGAAGAACAGAGTTTCACGGGCCCTGGCCCTGGGCGTCGCCACGGTGACCGCCGCCTTCGCGGCAGGTCTCGCGGGCGCGAGCGCCGCGTACGCCGCCCCGATCGGCACCATCGAGATCACCCCGGCGACCGGCGCCGACACGTCCGGCATCGCCTTCACCACCTCCGGCGCCTGCCCCGCGAACGCCACCAACGTGCTGGTGAAGGTGGAGGGTTCCGGGTTCCCCGCCGGCGGGCTGAACGTGGTCGGCAACTCCCCGATCACCACCTACCCGACCGCCCCGAACGGCGGCATGGTCATCCCGCTGACCTCCACCATGCGGGACTACGCCAGCCAGGCGGGCTTCACCACCTTGCAGGGGAAGTACGAGTTCACGGTCATCTGCCGGACGGCCTTCAACGGCACCAGCCTCGGCGACTACACCGGGGCGGTGTGGTTCACCTCGAACACCACCTACCAGAACACCGACCCGGCGGTGAAGACCGACACCACCACCGCACTCGCGGTCACCCCGGCCGGCCCGACGCAGGCCGGCACCCCGGTCACGCTCACCGCCACGGTCGCCCCGGCCGGCGCCGGCGGCACCGTTCAGTTCAAGGACGGCGCGAACAACCTCGGCACCGCCGTCACCGTCGTGGGCGGCACCGCGGCCCTCACCACCAGCAACCTCGGCGCCGGCACGCACGACCTGACCGCCGTCTTCACCCCGGCGAGCGCCTCGTACAACGGCTCGAACTCGGCCCACGTCTCCTACGTGGTCACGGCCGTCCCGGCGGCGCCGACCACGACCGCCCTCGCGGTCTCCCCGGCCTCCACCGCGCCGCAGTTCAGCCCGGTGACCCTGACCGGTACGGTCGCGCCCGCGGGCGCGGCCGGCGCGGTGAAGTTCACCGACACCGTGGGCGGCGCCACCACCACCCTGGGCACCGTCCCCGTCGCGAACGGCACCGCCGTGCTGACCACCAGCAGCCTCCCGGTCGGCGCCCACTCCCTCACCGCCGTCTTCGTGCCGACCGACGCGGGCGCCTTCACCGGCTCCGACTCGGGCGCGATCCCGTACACGGTCGGCACGTTCACCGGAGTCACCGCCTCCGAGACCGTCACCACGACCGTCAACGCCGGCGCGCTGGTCATCAGCGTCGCCAACCCGCAGGTCACCCTGCCCTCGCCGGTCCTGAACGCCGACGGCGACCTGCTGGCCACCGCCGGGTCCATCAACCCGGTCACGCTCACCGACACGCGGGCCGGCAACCCGGGCTGGACCATCAGCGGCCGGGTCACCGACTTCTCCGACGGCGCCACGCACGCCATCAACGGCCAGAACCTCGGCTGGTCCCCGAAGCTCGTCGACAAGGCCCCCGCGCAGACCGTCACGGCCGGCTCCGCCGTCGCGGCGGCGCACGGCGCCGGCGCCGGTGACGCGGGCACCGCGGGCCTGAAGTCCGCCCGGACCCTCGCGAACGGCGCCGGCCTCGGCACCGCGCACGTCACCGCCGACCTGGCGCTGAACGTCCCGACCTCCACGGTGGCCGGCACCTACAGCGCCACCCTCACCCTCACCGCCATCTGATCCAGGCGTGAGCTCCGGGGCGGAACGGGCCCTTCCCAGTACGCCGCCCGTCCCGCCCCGCCCCTGACGCCTCGATCTTCCGATCGCCGAGATCGCCCCGATCACCTCGATCGTCTCCCTACGCCCGGATCGGACGCCCGCGCCATGACCTCCACCGCCCCTGCCCGGCGCCGTCCGGGCCCGTCCGCAGCCGCAGCCACAGTCGCCGCCGTGCCGATGGCCCTGCTGGCCCTGCTGCTCGTGCTGTTCGCCGTACCGCAGGCACACGCGGCTCCGGCGCCCGCGGAGGACCGGAAGTCCACCTTCGGCGTGCAGCCGGCCGGCCCCAAGGAACCCGACACCCGCGCCCACTTCTCGTACGGGGTCACCGGCGGCGCGGGGCTGCGGGACCAGATCGCCGTCTGGAACTACGGCGACGAGCCGCTGACCGTCGCCGTCTACGCGAGCGACGCCGTCAACACCGCCGACGGCGGCTTCGACCTGCTCCCGGCCGGCCAGGCCCCGAAGGACGCGGGCAGCTGGATCAAGCTGGAGAAGGACACGGTCACGGTCCCGCCGAAGGCCAACGTCATCGTGCCCTTCACCCTCGCCGTCCCCCGGGACGCCACCCCCGGCGACCACACCGCCGGCATCGTCGCCACCCTCGCGGCCGGCGGCCAGGACGCCCAGGGCAACAAGGTCCGCCTCGACCAGCGCGTCGGCACCCGCGTGTACCTGCGCCTCGCCGGGGAGCTGACCCCGCGCCTCGCCGTGGAGGACGTGAAGGCCTCGTACGCGGGCACCCCCAACCCCTTCGGCACCGGCTCGGCCACGGTGACGTACACCCTGCGCAACACCGGCAACGTACGCCTCGGCGCCCGCCAGGCCGTCCGGATCAACGGCATGCTCGGCGGCTCCGTCACCGAGGGCGGCCTGAAGGACCTCGGTGACCTGCTGCCCGGCAGCTCCCTGACCATCACGGCGAAGGCCGACGGCGTGCGGCCCGCGCTGCGCTCCTCCGCCGTCGTCTCCGTCCAGGCGGTCGCCACCCGCGAAGGCGTGGACCCGAAACTCCCGTCCCTGACCCGCTCGGCGTCGCTGTGGACGGTCCCGTGGACGCTGCTCGCCCTGGTTCTCGCGACCACCGCGTGCGGGCTGTGGCTGTGGCGCCGCCGGCGCCTGGCCCGGGCGGCGGCCACCGCGTCGGCGCGCCGGCGCACCACACCCGAGATCGTCGAGAAGGAGCCCATCGTGCACTTCACCCGTCCCTCCCGGCGCGACGCGGCCGGAGCCGCCGTGCTCGTCGCCGCCGTCGTGACCCTGGCCGCCGCCGCCCTACCCGGGGCGGCGGCCGAGGCCGCCCAGGCCGGCACGGCGGTGATCAACCCGGCCACGGGCACCGACACCACCAGCGTCGACCTCGCCACCTCGGCGGCCTGCCCGGCACCCGCCACCAACGTCCTGGTGAAGGTGACCGGCAAGGGCTTCCCGGCCGAGGGCAAGAACGTGGTCGGCAACTCCCCGATCTCCACGTACGGGCAGGCGCCATCGGGCGGCATCGTCATCCCGCTGACGATGACCATGCGCGACTACGCCAACGAGGCCGGCTTCACCACCCTGGAGGGCCGCTACGACCTGACGGTGGTGTGCCGCAAGTCCTTCGGCAGCGAGACGTACGGGGACTTCACCGGATCGATGTGGTTCACGTCGAACACGGAGTACCGGACGACGGACCCCGGCGGTGGCCAGCCGACCCCGACCCCGACCCGGACGGCGACGTCCAGTGCGACACCCACGCCCACACCCACGTCCACCCAGACGTCGACCCCGACCCCGACGCCGACCACGACCTCCACCCCCGACCCCTCCGCGACTCCGACGCCGACCACCACGGCCACCGCCACCGGCGGCACCGGACTGGGCCTGTCCACCAACGTCACCACCGGCGGCGCGGGAACCGCCGCGGGCGGCACCGCCGGCACCTCCGGCAGCGGCGCCACCGGTGGCTCCGGCTCCGGCAAGGGCGGCGGCCTGGCCAACACGGGTACGGACGCCGTCACCCTCGCCCTGATCGCCGCGGGCCTGGTGCTGACCGGCGGCTCCGCCGTCTGGTGGGCCCGTCGCCGCGGGCTGCTGAGCTTCCCGGGCGCCTCCGGCACCCCGGGCAACTGAAGCAGCCGCAGTAGCCGCAGCCGTAGCAGCCGCAGTCACAGCAATCGAGCGACGGAGAAGGACAGATGACCGCCACCGCCACCGAGCCGGTGGACGTGCGCCCCGAACCCGCCGGAGCCGCCCGTGCTCCGGCGGGGCCGGGGTCCGCCCCGGCAGCCGGGCCCGGCCTGTGGGCCGCCGGCGCCGCCCTGGCCATCCTGGGTGCGCTCCTCCTCGGCTTCGTCGCCGAGGTCGGGCCGCTCGGCCACCTCCGGCACGAACGGGACCGCCGGGTCGGGTACGCCGAGCTGCGCGACGAGCTCGCCAACGCCACCGCCCCGCTGGGCCCGACCGAGGTCGGCGCCCCCGTAGCGCTGCTGGCCATCCCGCAGATCGGCGTACGGGAGGTGGTCCGCGAGGCGACCACCGCCGAGGTGCTGGCAGCGGGTCCCGGGCACCGCCGCGACACCGTGCTGCCCGGCCAGCCCGGAACCAGCATCCTGATGGGCCGCCAGGCGGGCTACGGCGGCCCCTTCGGCGACATCGGCGACCTGGAGCGGGGCGAGACCTTCACCGTGACCACGGGCCAGGGCGAGCACGCGTACCGGGTCCTCGGCGTCCGCCGGGCCGGGGACCCGCAACCCGCCCGGCCGACGGGGGAGGCGGGCCTGCTGACCCTGATGACCGCCGACGGAACCCCGTACATGCCGGGCGGAGTGCTCCAGGTCGACGCCGAACTCGTCTCGCCCGCCCAGCAGTCCGGCGGACGCGCCCCCGGCCGGCTGCCCGCCGACGAGGCCCCGATGGCCGGGCAGAGCGCGGCCTGGATGCCGCTGATTCTGTGGGGTCAGGCCCTGCTGCTCGCGGCGGCCGCCCTGGCCTGGGCCCGCGTCCGCTGGGGCCGCGCCCACACCTGGCTGGTGGGCTTCCCCGTACTGGCCGCCCTCGGCCTCGCCGTGTCCGACCAAGCCGCCCTGCTCCTGCCCAACCTCCTGTGAACGAGGCCCACATGACCGAGACGCTCACCCTGCCCCGGGTCACCTCCACGGGTGCCTCCTCCCTGGACGCCCGCGGGATCTCCGCCTGGTTCGGCGGCCGCAAGGTCCTCAGCCGGGTCTCGCTGGAGATGCCCGCGAGCCGGGTGACGGCCCTGATCGGCCCCTCGGGCTGCGGGAAGTCGACCTTCCTGCGGATCCTCAACCGCATGCACGAGCTGATCCCGGGCGCCGAACTGGCCGGGGAGGTCCTGCTCGACGGCGAGGACGTCTACGCCCGCGGCCGCCGGCTGACGGACGCCCGCCGGCAGATCGGCATGGTCTTCCAGAAGCCGAACCCCTTCCCCGCCATGTCGGTCTACGACAACGTCACGGCAGGCCTGAAACTCACCGGTGTGCGCGCCTCGACGGCCGTGAAGGACGACCTGGTGGAGGAGTGCCTGACCAAGGCGGGGCTGTGGAAGGAGGTCCGCGACCGCTTGCGCCAGCCCGGCGGCGCCCTCTCCGGAGGTCAGCAGCAGCGCCTGTGCATCGCCCGCTCGCTGGCGGTCCGCCCCCGGATCCTCCTCATGGACGAACCCTGCTCCGCCCTGGACCCCACCTCGACCCGCCGCATCGAGGAGACCATCCGGGACCTGGCCGAGGAGGTCACCATCGTGATCGTCACCCACAACATGCAGCAGGCGGCCCGCGTCTCCGACCAGTGCGCCTTCTTCCTCGCCGAGCAGGGCACCCCGGGCCGGATCGTCGAGCACGGCCCCACCCCGGCGATGTTCTCCGCCCCCTCGGACCAGCGCACCGCGGACTACGTCGAGGGCCGCTTCGGCTGACGCCCTGACGTCGTCCCGTGCCGCCGCTCCGCTCAGCAGCACAGGACCGGGACGTGCTGGACCAGGTTGTTGCCGAAGCCGCCCCGGTTCCAGGGCTGTTCGAGGGGCTGCGTACCGCCCTCGGCGTCCGTGGCGCGAACGGTGAGCACGTGGCGGCCCGGCGTCGCCGCCCAGACGCAGGACCAGCCCTGCCACGCCCACCGGTGCGGACCCGGCGGCGCGACCTCGGCCCGGATCCAGGAGCCGCCCCCGTCGGCGCTCACCTCCACCCGGTCGACGGCCCCGTGGCCGGACCAGGCGCGCCCCTCCAGCGGTACGGGGCCGGGGTGCACGACACGGGTGCGGGACATGAAGTCGGGGAATCCGGGCGGCACCATCAGGGCGCGCGGCGCGATCCGGGTGACCGGCACACCGGGCTCGTCCGGACCGTCGGCGGCCCGCCGGTAGCGGTAGGCCACGGCCTGCTGGAACCCGGTGAACGGCGCGTCGACCAGGGTGATCTCGCGCAGCCACTTGACGTGCGCCATGCCGTACCAGCCGGGGACGACCAGCCGCAGCGGACACCCGTGCTGCGGGGGCAGGGGCAGGCCGTTCATGGCGTAGGCGATCAGTACCTCGGGGTCGTCCCCGGTCGCGGCGGCCACCGGCAGGCTGCGCCGGTAGTCCTGCTCGACGCCCCGTTCGACCCCGTGGTCGGCGCCGGTGAACACGGCTTCGACGGCGTCCGCCCGCACCCCGGCCCGGGCGAGCACCAGACGCAGCGGTACGCCCGTCCAGTCGGCGGTGCCCACCGCCTCGACCAGCCACGGCTGGCTGACCGGTCGTGGCGTCAGGCGGGCCCGGCCGTTGCCCGCGCACTCCATGGTGACGCGGTGGGTGACCGCGGGGAAGGCGCGCAGGGCCGCGAGGTCCAGGGCCAGCGGGGTACGGACCCGGCCGCCGACGGTGAGGGTCCAGCCGGCCGGGTCGGCGGCCGGTATGTCGTAGTGGACCAGGACGTAGTGCAGTCCGGGTGGTGTGACCTCGTAGCGCAGGGCCTCCAGCGGAAGCCCGTGGTTGCGGGCCGCGAGCGCCAGCTCCTCCGGGCCGATGCCCTCACCGGGCTGCGCGATGCGGCCCGGGGTGCTGACATCCTGCACCGACGCCTGCTCCATCTCCTCATGGTCGCGCCTGCCACCGCTGCCGCGCCACTGCTGCCGCGCCCCGCTGCCCCGCCACCGCTGCCCTCCTGCCCGGCCGGCCGTCGTCTCCTACGGCGGCACCAGGTGGCGGGTGAACCAGCCGCGGGCCAGGCCGGCCACCTCGTCCAGGGCTCCCGGCTCCTCGAAGAGGTGGGTGGCCCCGGGGACAACCTCCAGCCGGTTCTCGCAGCGCAGCTCGCGCTGGGCCCGCCGGTTGAGGTCGAGCACCGCCCCGTCCCGACCCCCCACGATCAACAATGTGGGGGCGCGTACGGCGGCGAGCCGCGCACCGGCCAGGTCCGGCCGGCCACCGCGGGAGACCACGGCGCCGATCTCGGCACCCGGCTCCGCGGCCGCCCAGAGCGCTGCCGCGGCCCCGGTGCTCGCCCCGAACCAGCCCGTCGGGAGGGACTCGCGGCGGCGCAGCCAAGCCGTGGCGTCCGCGAGCCGCCCGGCCAGGGTCTCGATGTCGAAGACGTTGGCCCGGTCGGCCTCCTCGTCGGGCGTGAGCAGGTCGAGGAGCAGGGTGGCGAGGCCCGCCCGGTTGAGGTCCGCGGCCACCGACCGGTTGCGCGGGCTGTGCCGACTGCTGCCCGAGCCGTGTGCGAACACCACGACCGCCCCGGCGCCCTCCGGCAGGGCGAGGTCCCCGGCCAGGACGAGGCCGCCGGCTTCCACCCCTACCTCGACGGCCCGGACGGGCGGACGCATGACGGGGTCGGCCGCCGCCCGCGCCAGCAGGAAGACGACCTCCTCGTCGGGGGTCTGGGAGAAGTCCTGGTACCACTCGCCGACGGCCCGGAAGGCGTGCGGCGTGGCCAGGCACACCACCTCGTCGGCCGCGGAGCCCAGCCGGGCGACCGCGTCCGGCGGGGCCACCGGAACCGCCAGCACCACGCGCGCCGCGCCCTGCGCCCGTACGACCTCGCAGGCGGCTGCGGCCGTGGCCCCGGTCGCGATCCCGTCGTCCACGACGATCACGGTCCGACCCTCCAGGGGCACCCGCGGCCGGTCCCCGCGGAACCTGGTGGCCTGCCGGGTGAGCTCCGCCTCCTCCGCGTGCTCGACCGCCTCGATGTCCTGCGGCCCCAGGCGGCTGCCGCGGACGATGTCCTCGCTCAGGACGCGTACGCCGCCCTCGCCGATGGCGCCGAAGCCCAGCTCACGGTGGTAGGGGACGCCGAGCTTGCGCACCACGATCACGTCGAGCGGGGCGCCGAGCGCGCGGGCCACCCGGTAGGCGACCGGGACCCCGCCGCGGGGCAGGCCCAGTACGACGGGATCCTCCCCCTTCAGGTACCGGAGCGCTTCGGCGAGCCGCTCGCCGGCCTCCGCGCGATGGGTGAACAGCACGATGGCTCACCCCCAACCCAGGGGAGACGGAAACCACGTACCCATCTCCTTCGACGCAACCGCATCCCCGGCCTTCCCGCAAGTCGGTCGGGGTACGGAGGTCAGGACGCGGCCGGGGCCCGCTGGAAGAGCCGGCCCGCGAGGTCGATGCCCACGACCGTGCCCTGCGCATCGCGGCGGAACACGCCGCGCTGCCCCTTCAGCCCGCCCTCCGTCACGATGTACTCGTCGCCGGTCCCGGACAGGAGGCCGATGGTGGCGGCAGGGTGGTCGGCGGGCATGTCCGTGTCCGCGGCCGCGCGGATCTCCGGCTTGATCCGCACCGCCAGCACGAGGCGGGCGCCGTCGTCGGCGACGTCGAGGTTCATGGCGTCGATCGCGTACCGGCCGGCGACCTCGCGGGCCCGCGCGGTGTCGTACGCGACCGGCTCCGGGTCCCGCTCCACGGCGCCCAGATAGCGCTCCAGCACCCAGCGCACCACGGCCCGGTTGAAGAGGTGGCCGTGCGCGCCGGCGTTGGCCAGCGAGACCACCGCGAAGTCCCGCTCGGGGACGATCAGCAGCTCGGCGGACTGGCCGTTGCCCGAGCCGCCGTGGCCGATCGTCCGCAGACCGTCCACCTCGCGCAGGAACCAGCCGATGCCGAGGCCGTCGCCGAGCGTACTGGCGCGCAGCTCGACCGTCCGCTCCGTCATGCGCCGCAGGGCCTCCGCGGGCAGTACGCGGTCGCCCCGGCCGAGCTGGAAGCGGGCCCACCGCAGCAGGTCGCTCACGGAGGAGGCGATGCCGCCGCCGGGGTTGTTGCCGCGCGCGCCCGCCCGCCAGGAGGCCCACGGCCGGGCGGGCCGCAGTTCCTCGCCGCCGTCGTCGGGGGTGTGCCCGACGACGAACCGCCGGACCATGACCTCGTCGAGGTCGAAGAAGGTGTTCGTCAGCCCGGCGGGCTCCAGCAGCAGCTGGTCCATGGCCTTCTCGAAGGGGAGGCCGGTGACCGTCTCGATGATCCGACCGACCACGTTGTAGCCGGCCTGGCTGTAGGAGGCGCGGGAACCGGGCGGGGCGATCAGCGGCAGCCCGGGCAGGTGTGCCACGAAGCCGGCCAGGGTGTCGGCCTCGTCGCCGCTGGGGACGAGGTTCCAGTCGAGGCCCGCGGTGTGGTTGAGCAGGTTCAGCACGGTGATCCGCTCCGCGGCCGCCTCGTCGGCGAGCCGCAGCTCGGGAACGTAGCGGCGGACGGGCGCGTCCAGCTCCACCCGGCCCTCGGCCACCAGGCGCATCAGCGCGGTGGCGGTGAAGGTCTTGGTCACCGACGCCAGATGGAAGAGCGTGTCGTCGTCGACCGGCTGCGGGTGGTCGAGATTGGTCACCCCGTAGGAGACGCAGGTCTCCTGACCGTTCGTCAGCACTCCGACACAGGCCCCTGGAATGCCGTACTCCTTGGCGGTCGCCTCGACGAACGCGGCCAGCTCGTCCCGTCGCGTGCCGTTCTCGCTGTCGCTCATGTCAGATCTCTCCTCGGGGTGCGTGCCCGGTCCTGCCCGGACATGAGGACGATGCGGCCACCTGCTGACGGCCTGCTGACGCCCGGCTGACGGCCCGCTGACACCGGTCCGCGGCCGCGGTGTCGGGTCGAACTCGCGGCGAACGGCGTGAGGTGGATGCACGGCGGCTCGGTACCAGGGGGCGCGCCCAGTGTTGCGACGGCGGCAGAACCGTTGGCACGGCCGGGAGTTGTCGAGCGTGCCGTCCGTTCGTGCTCACACGCGCGCGGGACCGGACTTCGAGGCCGAAAGGAGCCGCGGCAATTCCTTCATGTCATCGAACACGACTGTCCCCGGACCGCGACGCCAGTCCGCCGGTGTGAGACCACCGCAGGATCCGAGGGACTGCATGCCGGCCGCTCGGGCCGCGGCGACACCGCTGCCGGACGCGACGCGGGCGTTCGCTGTCCATCAGGACGCCGCCGCAGTCAAAGATCACAAGCTTGATCGGATTCCCCGTCCGGCCAGCCCGATCCGCCGGCGGCACCTCACCCTCGAGCACGTCGGAGCACGGGTCCGGGTGGCCGGCACATCTGAAAGCAACGTCCGCGACGAAGTACCGATGACCTGCGCGGAAGCCCTCCGCGGAGGGAGGGCTTCGGGCGGTGCGGAAGTGGTGCCCCCGGCAGGACTCGAACCTGCGGCCAAGTGCTTAGAAGGCACCTGCTCTATCCACTGAGCTACGGGGGCCGGAAGGCGGCCTTGGTGGGCCTGGAGCCCCCGGTGGGGGTGGGGCTGTGGTCCATGCCGGATCAAGGATAGGGCTCCGGTTGCCTTGTCCCGGTTGCTTCACTCGCGGGCCACGATGTGGAGGTTCGGTGAAGCGGTCCCGATAATCGCAGGCAGGTGCGATTCTCGCATCGCTTTTGCGCCGCGACGCCCCTGGTGTTGTGCACTCGTTATGCCTGCGCCCCACTCGTCCGTCGTGCCCAGAATGTCTCACTGGAGTCGCGGTCGGCGCGCAGAGGACGTATAAGCTTCAAAAATGGTCCTAAATTGGGCATTCTTCGCATGTGGTGACCTTGGATGTTCGGCCTCAGCTGCTCGATGCCCTGTCCGCCCTGCGCGACCGGGTCGCGTCCGTGCGTCTGCCGCTGCCCTTGCCCGGCGCTCCGCGCGCCCGCCAGACCAGAGCCGAGCTGCTCGCGCAGCTCGACGACTACCTCGTACCCCGGCTGAAGGCGCCCGAGGCGCCGATGCTCGCCGTCGTCGGCGGGTCCACCGGGGCCGGTAAGTCCACCCTCGTCAACTCCCTCGTCGGCCGACAGGTCAGCGAAGCCGGGGTGTTGCGCCCGACCACGCGCACACCGGTGCTCGTTTGCCACCCGGACGACCACCACTGGTTCGCCGGCATGCGCGTACTGCCCGACCTGATGCGGGTTTGGGTGCCGCACGGGGAGGAGGAGGTGTCCCCCGCCGCCAGATCCCGGGCCCGCGACCGCGGACCGGCCGACACCCACGCGACCCGCGAGATGCGGATCGAGACCGTTTCCAACCTGCCGCGCGGGCTTGCCATCCTCGACGCCCCCGACATCGACTCCCTCGTCGTCGAGAACCGGACCCTCGCCGCCCAACTCATCTGCGCCGCCGACGTCTGGGTGATGGTCACCACCGCCTCGCGGTACGCCGACGCCGTCCCCTGGCACCTGCTGCGCACCGCCAAGCAGTACCGGGCCACCCTCATCACCGTCCTCGACCGGGTCCCGCACCAGGTGCTCACCGAGGTCTCGCGGCAGTACGGGGCCCTGCTCACCAAGGCCGGGCTGGGCGACGTACCGCGCTTCACCGTCCCGGAACTGCCCGAGTCCACCGGCGGGGGCGGGCTGCTGCCGGCCAGCGCCGTCGCCCCGCTCTTCGCCTGGCTGGCCCACCACGCGCAGGACCCGGCCGCCCGGCAGTACGCCGTGGGGCGCACCGCGCTCGGCGCGCTGGAATCCCTCCGGCGCCGGATGCCGGAGCTCGCCTCCGCCGTCGCCGCCCAGCACGCCGCCGCCGTACGGCTGACCTCGGCCGTCGAGGACGCGTACAAACGGGAGGGCAAGCGGGTCCGGGGCCGCCTCGACCGCGGCGCCGTACTGGCCGGGGACGCCCTGACCCGGTGGCGCGGCTACCCGCTCGACACGAGCGCCGACGAACTGCTGGACTCGCTCTGCGAATCCCTCGCCGCGCTCCTCCAGTGCGCCGTCGCCGCCGCCGACGAGCGCATCGCCGAGGCCTGGCGGCGCGAGCCGGCCGCCGGCGCGCTCTCGCTGCCCGCGCCCGACCGGGAGGCGGGCGAGCGCATCGGCATGGCCGTACGCCGCTGGCGGCGGGTCCTGGAGGAACTCGCCGAAGAAGAGGTGGCCAAGAGCGACCGGCAGCCCGCACCCGATCCCGACGGCGTGGCCGCCCTGCTCGCCGCCGCCCTCCTCGGCGGCAAACGCGCCCGCCCCGCGGGGGAGAAGCTCGCCGAACGGATCGGCGCGCAGGCCGCCCTGCGGCTGCGCGACCGGGGCGGGGAACTGGTCGGCGACCACCTCGACCAGGTGCTGCGCGCCGAACGCGACCGCCGGCTCGCCCCGCTGGAGGCGCTCGAAGTGACCCCGGAACCACAGGCCGAGCTGATTGCCGCGCTGTCCGTACTGCAGAAGGAGAGGTGACGCGGTGACCGCCCTGACCGACCGCACCGACGACCGCTGGGACGACGGATTCATCGCGCGCTCGCGCCCCCGGGCCGTCGCAGGGGACCCGGACGAGGACGGGGGCGAGGGGGGCGAGGGGCGCGAGGGCGACGAGGGCGACGAGGGCGACGAGGCCCTCGTACGGGCCGTCTCCGGCGCCGGCAGCGACGGCGGCAAGTCGACCGCGCCCCCGCTCAGCCCCGAAGGACAGGCCCTGCGGCTACGCCTCGACGCGCTGCGCCAGCTGGTCGGGTTGTCCCGGACCAGGCTCGACGGAAAGACCCTCGCCGAGGCCGGGCGGGTGCTGGACGAGGCGGCCGCGCGCCGCGGGCTGTCGCCCCAGCACACGGTCGTCGCCATCGCCGGAGCTACCGGAAGCGGCAAGTCCACGCTCTTCAATTCACTCGCCGGTGTGCAGATCTCCGAGATGGGGTTGCGCCGCCCGACCACCGCCGCGCCCATCGCGTGCAGCTGGTCGGACGGAGCCGCCGGACTCCTGGACCGGCTGGAGATCCCGGGGCGGCTGCGGCGCCGGCCCCGCGAGACCTCGGAGGCGGAGGCGCTGCGCGGGATGGTCCTCGTCGACCTGCCCGACCTGGACTCGGCGGTCGGCGCCCACCGGGACCACGTGGACCGGGTGCTGGCGCTGGTCGACGCCGTGGTGTGGGTGGTGGATCCGGAGAAGTACGCCGACGCCGTGCTGCACGAGCGGTACCTGCGGCCGCTCGCCGGGCACGCGGAGGTGACCTTCGTCGTCCTGAACCAGGTGGACCGGCTGCCCGGGGAGGCCGCCGACCTCGTACTGGACGACTTGCGCCGGCTCCTCGACGACGACGGCATCGCCCTCGGCGAGCACGGTGAGCCCGGCGCCACCGTCCTCGGGCTGTCCGCACTCACCGGAGAGGGCGTCGGGGAACTACGCGAGCTCCTCGGGCAGTTCACCCAGGAGAAGGGCGCGGCCACCCGGCGGATCTCCGCCGACGTCGACCGCGCGGCCGCGCGGCTGCGACCGCTGTACGTGGCCGACGGGCACACCGGGCCGGAGATCGGGGAGGCCGCGCGCGCCGAGTTCGAGGACCGGCTCGCCGAGGCGGTCGGGGCGTACGCGGCCGGCCTCGCAGCCGAGCGCGCCTGGCGGCGCAATGCCGGAAAGGCGTGCGGGACGCCGTGGCTGCGGCTGTGGCGCTGGTACGAGGGCCGCCGCGCGCCGCGCACCCTGGCGGGTCTGGCCGCTCTCGCGGTGATCGGCGGGCGCGGCCAGGTGGTCGCCGAGGCCCCGGTCGAGGAGGAGGTGACCGCGCGCCAGCGGGTGGAACAGGCGGTCCGGGTGGTCGCCGACGAGGCGGTGTCCGGGCTGCCCGTGCCGTGGGCGCAGGCGGTCCGGGAGACCGCGGTGCGCGGCGCCGACCGGCTGCCGGAGGCGCTGGACGAGATCGCGGTGACCCTCGGGGCGGCGGTCGCGGTGCCGAGCGTCAAACCGCCGCGGCCCACGTGGTGGCCGGCGGCCGTGCTGGGGCAGGCGGCCATGACCCTGCTGCAGATCTTCGGCGGACTGTGGCTGGTCGGGCAGATCGTGGGGGTCCTGGAGCCGCGGCTGATGCCGCCGGTGCTGCTGATGGTGGCGGGCATCATCGGCGGGCCGCTCGTGGAGTGGTCCTGCTCGATCGCGGCCCGGGGCCCGGCGCGCAGGTACGGGCAGGACGCGGAGCGCCGACTGCGGGAGGCGGCGGCCGGGTGCGGCCGGGCCCGGGTGCTGGAGCCGGTGGCGGCGGAGCTGCTGCGCTACCGGGAGGTGCGGGAGCAGTACGCCACGGTGGCCGCAGGGGGGAGCCGGTTGTCCACAACCCGGCAGTAATCCACAGGCCGGAGCGGGGATCGGCGGCTCGCCCCAACATGGTTCGTACCGCGTGCGGACGGTCCGTACGGCTGGTCCGTGCGGATCCATACGGACCGCGACCATGGGGGAGGGCTGCCGGGATGTACGACACCCAGGTGACGCTGGTGGGCTATGTGGCGACGCAGATCGACTACAAGGAGACGGCGAACGGTCCGGCGGCGCGGTTCCGCTTCGCGGTGACGCCGAGGTACTTCGACCGGCGCAAGGACGCTTGGACGGACGGGACCACCAGCTTCTACACGGTGTGGGCGCGGCGGGCGCTCGCCGTGAACCTCGCCGGTTCGGTATCCATCGGCGAGCCGCTGGTGGTGCACGGGCGGCTGCGGGTGCGGGAGGACCCGCCCGACGGAGAGGGCAACCGGTGGTTCTCCGCCGAGATCGACGCGACGGCCGTCGGCCACGACCTGAACCGCGGGACGGCCGCCTTCCGGCGCGTGGTGCGGACGGACACGCCGCTGATGGCCACTCAGAAGGCGGCGGTGGTCTGAGTGTTCGAGGCGGATAGGATTCCCCGGTACTCACGGGCACCTGGGTCATTGGCCCGAAGGGGAAGACTGTGTCGATTGCCGTTCCCGCATCCTCCGCTCCTGATTCCACTCCTGCGTCTGCGCTTGAGCACGTGCCAACTTCAGCTCCGGCTCCTACTCCAGCTCCTGCTCCCGCTTCGGCTCCTGCCCCGGTTCCTCTCGAACCTGCCGCCGCAGTACGGGCCTTCGCGCGCCGGCCGCTGGCGGTGGCCCTGCTGGCCGCGGCCCTCGCCACCGCTCCGGCGGTGCCGGCGGCCGCCGACTCCGGCCCGGTGGCACCCAGGTCACCCGAGGGTGCGAGCGCCGTGCTGGACGGGCTGAAGACGTTCGGGCTGGCGGTTCTGCGGTCCGGCGACGGCTCGGTCCGGCAGATCCCGGCCGGGCTGTTCGAGATGCGGGTCGACGGCGGCGGGATGCTCCAGACGTACGGGGTCGGCGTGACGGGCAACGCCCAGCCCCAGGCCCGGTACACCGAGAGCGCCTGGAGCGGCAGCCCGCTCGCCGGCAACAAGGATGCGGGCCGGATCCGCTGGGTCCTGGAACACTCCTACCCGCAGCACAACGATCTGGCCGGGCTCGCCAAGGCGGCCGGGGCCGGGGCCCTCACGGCGCAGAGCGCGGCCGCCGGGACCCAGGTGGCGATCTGGCGGCTGGCGGACGGGGCGCAGGTCGAGGCCGCGGACCCGGCGGCCGAAAAGCTGGCCGACTATTTGCAGCGGGCCGCCGGGCAGCTGCCGGAGCCGCCGGCCTCGCTCGGGCTGGACCCGGGCGACGTATCGGGGGCGGTGGGCACCCGGCTCGGCCCGGTGACCGTACGGACCGGCGCGCCGAGCGTGTCGGTCATCCCGGACGCGGCGGCCGTCGCGATGGGGGTGCGGGTGGTGGACGCCGAGGGGCAGCCGCTGGCCACCGCCGTCAACGGGAGCCGGCTGTACTTCGAGGTGCCCGCGGGCACCCCCGACGGGACGGCCTCGGTCGCCGTCCAGGGCACGACCAAGGTGCCGGTCGGGCGGGTCTTCACCGGCGAGCTGCCGGCCCACGCCCAGATCGTGGCCGGCTCCAGCGAGTCCGCGGCCGCCGCGAAGGCCACGGCGGTCTGGCCGCAGCCCCCGGCGACGGCGGTGGAAGCCATCTCGGGCGATGCCCCGGGGGCCGGTTCCGGCGCGGCGGCCGAGGTACTGGGCGGACGGTCCTCGGCCCTCGCGACGACCTCTCCGGACGATGAGCGGCTGGCGACCAGCGGCAGTTCGGCGGCCACCCCGGTCATCGCCTCCCTGGCGGTGGGCCTGGTGGTCCTGGGCGGCCTGGTGGTGCTGCTGCTCCGCAAGCGCCCGCTGGACGAAGAGGACACGCCCTGAGGCGCCGAGGGAACGGGTTCGATGGGCCGGGTGGGCGTGCGGACCGGATTCGGATCCGCCACCCGGGGTAGGGGCAGAAGATGGCTGATCAAGAACTGACCTGGTCCGGCACCTTCGCCCGGTGGGACCGTCGGGTGTTCGACGCGGTGGCCCGGCGGCACTGGCCCGGGGCCGACCGGGTGCTGCCGCGGCTCGGCCGGGCCGCGAACCACGGGGTGCTGTGGGGCGGGGCCGCCGCGGCGATCGCGGTCTTCGGGTCGGCCGGTGCCCGTAAGGCCGCCGTGCGCGGGGTCGCCTCGCTGGCGCTCGCCTCCGCCACCATCAACACCGTCGGCAAGTGGTCCGTACGCCGGCCGCGGCCGCTGCTGGAGGGCGTGCCCCTGAACCGGCAGCTGAC
Source organism: Streptomyces sp. NPDC091682 (assembly GCF_044756625.1). Taxonomy (NCBI): domain Bacteria; kingdom Bacillati; phylum Actinomycetota; class Actinomycetes; order Kitasatosporales; family Streptomycetaceae; genus Streptomyces; species Streptomyces sp. NPDC091682. Next base: position 32,354 of record NZ_JBIVTH010000007.1, read on the forward strand.
CACGCAGCCGCAGACCACCTCCTTCCCGTCCGGGCACTCCGCGTCGGCCTTCGCCTTCGCCACCGGGGTGGCGCTGGCCTCCCCGGGCTGGGGGGCCGTCCTGGCCCCGGTCGCCGCTTCCGTGGCGTTCTCCCGCGTCTACACCGGGGTGCACTACCCCTCCGACGTACTGGTGGGCGCCTCGCTGGGGGTGGCCGCCGGGTTCGTCGTACGCCGCCTCGCGCGCGACGCGAAGGAGGCCCGGGTCGTACCGGGCGACGAGCGGACGGCCGCCGGAGCCCCCGCGCTGCCCGACGGGGCCGGGCTCACCGTGGTGGTCAACAGCGGGTCGGGCACGGCCGCCGAGGGACTCGACGTCCTGCGCACGCGCCTGCCCGCGGCCGAGGTGATCGAGTGCGAGGGCCCGGAACTGCCCGCCACGCTCGCGAAGGCGGCCTCGCGGGCCACCGTGCTCGGGGTCTGCGGCGGCGACGGCACGATCAACGCGGCCGCCACCGCCGCACTGGGGGCCGGGGTGCCACTGGCCGTGTTCCCCGGCGGCACCCTCAACCACTTCGCGATGGACCTCGGCCTCGCCGGGGCCGAGGCGACGTGCGAGGCCGTGGCACAGGGGCACGCCGTCCGCGTCGGCGTGGGTCGCTTCTCCCCGGGGCCCGACGGCGAGAGCGGCTACTTCCTGAACAACTTCAGCATCGGCGCCTATCCGGAACTGCTGGGCCACCGACTGCGCTGGGCCCCGCGCATCGGCGGCGGCCCGGCCGCGCTGCTGGCGGCCTGGCGGGTCCTGCGCTCCCAGCGGCCCGTGCGGCTGCGGCTGGCCGGGCGGCCCCGGAGCGTATGGCTGCTCTTCGCGGGCAACGGCACCTACCACGGCACCGGCCCCACCCCCCGCCGCCGCGACAGTCTCGGCGAGGGCCTGCTGGACCTGCGGCTCGTCCACGGCGGCGGGCGCCCCGGCCCCCGGCTCCTGGCCGCCGCCTTCACGGGCCCGCTGAGCCGTTCCCCCGTCCACGTGGCCACCCGGCTGCGCAGCCTGCGCATCGCGGACATCCCCACGGGCACCCCGCTCGCCTACGACGGCGAGTACGCCGAGGCCCCGGCCGCCCTCGTCCTCGACCAGATCCCCGACGCCCTGACCGTCTACCGCCCCCGCTGACCGGGTCGGCTGACCGCCCCGCTGAACGGGTCCGGGCGCCGCGCCGGTCAGGAGTCGGCCGGCCCCGGATCCACGCCCAGGTCGGCCCGCATGATGCCGCGCATGTTCTTCCAGTGGTCCCCCAGCTGCAGCAGCTCGGCCTGTATCTCATCGAACGCCCAGCCGGGGTGCGGGTCGCCGTCCTCCAGGTGCAGGGTGCGGCTGTACGCGCCGGCCAGGGTTCTCGTCATCGCGTCCAGCTCCCGCAGTACCGCGTCCGAAGCGACCATCTGGGCCTCCGCGAAGGCCGTGTGCATGGAGTGCCGCGTCTCCTCCAGATCGGCCCGCGCCTGCGCGGTGGCCTCCCCCTTGTGGACGAGCCACAGGTACTTCATGAGCTCGATGCGGTAGCGGCGGTAGCCGGAGTTCGCCGTGACGTAGCAGGCCCGCCGCTTCTCCACCTCCGCCATGCGCTGCTCGCGCAGCCACTGGGCGTCGGCCGCCCGCTGCTGCCGTTCGAACTGCTCCGTCTGTACGCGCGCGAGCACGCGCTGCGAGAGGATCGGTGCGAGCAGGGTGCCGGTCACGGCGACGATCGCGCCGGCGAGCGCCAGCAGCGCGTTGTTCACATGTACCTCCGTACGGCCGACGGAGGCCGCGCCCCCGCACTCCCCACCATCCTGCCCGGCCCCGGTGCGGCGCGGAGGCCCTGATCGGGCCTCATGCCCCCGGGGCGGCCGCCTCGTGGACGGAGGTTCCGTCGGGCCGGCGAAAGTGGCCGCAGGCCGGGGGGTCGGTTCCGATCGCGGCCCGGGGCAGGGGCGGCTGACCTACCCATTCGCCCGCGGGTATGGACGTACGGCAAGATGGGGTGTTTCTGGCGAAAACAAGTCCCGATAGGGCCCCTGACCTGCGGCGGAGCCGCCCATCAGGGGCCGTTTGGGGGCCGTGGGCCGTCTGTGGGCCGTCAGGCCGCTTCAGAGCCGCTTTGGGAGCCGCCGAACACCGCGGCGACCGCCGCCCGTGTCCGCTGCTCGCTGCTCGGCATGAGGTGCGTATAGATCCGGAGGGTGAAGCCGGGGTCCGAGTGCCCCAGGTACACGCTCAGGGCCTTGATGCTCTCGCCGCTGTCCAGGAGCATGGACGCGTAGAAGTGCCTCAGGGCATGCATGCCGTCGTCCGGTGCCGCAGCGTACCGCTCGCCCCGCTCCTTCGGCCGGATGATGCCGGCGGACGCCAAGGCGCCCTTCCACACGTGGTCATCGAAGTAGCTTCGCCAGATGGCATGGCCGATGGCGCTCGTGAAGACGAGCTGACGGGCCACCAGAGGCCCGTCAGGGGTCTTCCAAGGCAACTTCACCTCGATCGGCTGAAAGCGCGTCATGTGGGCGCTCAGCGCCGCAGCGGTGACGGGGCTCAACGGCACGTCGCGGAGCTTGCCCCGCTTCGGCGGTGCGAACACGAGCTTTCCCCCGACCCGCTTCACCTGCTGCCGGACGTTGAGCCACCCCGTCGCCGCGTCGATGTTGTCTCGCTCCAGGCCGAAGATCTCGCCCTGTCGAAGACCACAACCGCCACCGACGTCGACCATGGCAGCGAAGCGATCGGGTAGCCCGGCACGGACGGCCAACACTCGCTTCTCAGACCACGGCTGCACCAGCCGTGGCGCAGGCTCCGGGGCTTTGACCGACTGTGCGTGGCAGGGGTTCGAACGGATCACTCCGTCGTCCTTGGCCGCGTTGAACAAGGAGGAAACCGAGTCGTAGATCGAGCGTCGGTACGTCGCGTTGGGCAGGGACGTCGTGAGGTCGCTCAGCCACGTGCGTACGTGCTCCGGCTGGAACGATCCCATGGGACGAGTGCCCAGGTGGGGGACTGCGTGAAGGCGAATCCGCCTCCTCACCGCCTCCTGACTGACGAGGTCGGTAGTCAGGCCACTGAGCCACTTCTCGGCGTACTCGCGGAACGTGATCCGGCCCGCCTTCGGGTCGAAGAACTGCCCCGAGTCCATGTCGGCTTGGATCCGGGTCAGCCACTTCTCGGCTTTCGTCTTCTGCCGGTCCGCGAAGCTCTGCGACTGCTCGGTGCCGTCGGGGCCGACGTACCGGGCGCGGTAGCGCATGCCGGTGCCGTAGCGGTCGGTCTTGACCCGGCGGGTCTTGCCGTCGGGCCCGACTTCGCTCTTGTACCAGCGGTCTTGGATGTGGCCTGCCACGTGATGTGCCTTTCCGGGCGTACGAGAGGAGGGCGGGCCCGGATGGGCCCGCCCTCGGTGGCTTGTGGTGGGGGTCAGGCTGCGACGCTGATGTCCGCCTGCATCTGGTCTGCGATCCAGCCGTGCACGGCGCCCGGGTCGTAGCGGACGTGTTTGCCGACCCGGAACCCGGGCGGCCCTGTGCGCTTCTTGCGCCACTGGTAGACGGTCTCCAGAGGGACGTCGAACAGGGCGGCGATGTCGTCGGGGGTGAGGTAGCGATCGGGGAGCCCGCCGCGCAGCGTGGCGCGGGGGTCGGAGCGGTCGGCCACGGGTTTCTCCAGCGCGGTTGCATTGTGGGCTGTGCTGTCCGAGGTGGGGATTTCTGCGTCACTGCGTCACCTGCGTCACACAGGTCGTCTGACCTGCCGCTTTCTGTGACGCAGGCTGTCCGGGCCTGCGTCACCGGGCGGGATGGGCTCCGTCACTGGTGACGCAGGTGACGCGAGGTGACGCAGGCAATGGCCCTCTGCGTCACCGGGTAAGTCGCAGGTCGGAGCCGGTTTCCGGTCCCTTAGTGACGCAGGTGACGCAGGCGTCTTTCCTTCGGACAAAAGGTGGGGGTGTCTGTCGTAGTGCGACGGCCCAAAGCGACAAGAAGGGGCCGCTGCGCGGCCCGACTTTTGGAGCGGCGGCAAGCCGCCGGGCAAGCAAGAGGAGCACCCGTCGCCTAGGCGGGGCGTGCTCCTCTTGCTTGTTCAGACGACCCGGGACCCGGGGGTCAGAACGCGTGCTGCTGCTCCGGGACGGTCGCGGCGGGTCGGGTCACCTCGATGTAGCGGGCCGAGTTGATCCGTCCCCAGTCGATGCGGACCCTGCGGGCGGCCAGGGTGGGTTGGAGTCGTTTGAGGCGGTCGGAGAGGATCTTGCCGGTGGTGGGCCAGCCCTTGGGGAGAGGACGGAAGTCGTCGCCGGTGTAGAGCTGGGTGAGGGCGTGGAGCCACTCGGATGAGGTCATACGCGTCGCCACCCCCGGTTCGAGGGTGGCGGCGTGCTTGAGGACGGTCTGGGCGAGGAGGTCGCCCTCGATGACGTCGTCGTTGAGGTCGTCCAGGGCGGCCCGGTAGGCGTTCAGCGCTCCGAGGCCGGTGGCCGCGTCGAGCTGGGCGCAGAGGTGGGCGAAGTCGGCCATGCGCAGGTCGGTGGGGATGTCGGCCTCGGCGGCGCGGACCTTGACGGTGAGGTCGAGGAGGGAGCCGAGGATGACGGGTAGGGCCTCTTTGAACTCCGCCCACAGCTCGGCCTCGGTCCGCCGCACGCGCGGCCGTTCCAGACGGAGGGGGAGGAGTCGTTCGGCGAGGTCGGGGCGGATGACGCCCACGTCGATGCCGGTGAGGAGGAGCGGGCGGCGGTAGCGGGCGCGGACGACGTCGCCGTCGGTGTAGAGGGCGCGTTTGATGGTCTCGGCGCCGGTGACGATGCAGCACATGAGGTCGGACAGGTCCGGGGCCAGGTGGGACAGGTTGTCCAGGGCGGTGACCCATCCGGCGGCCACGGCCGCGATGAGGTTCTCTTCGTCCTTGGGGGCGCGGCGCAGGTCGCCGCTCATGCCCTCGATGATCCGCACGAGCATCCGGCCGCCGGTGGACTTGCCGGCGCCCTGGGGGCCGGTGAGGAACGGGGCGGGGACGGGAACGGACGGTCCGAGGCAGCCGATCAGCCACGCGATGGCCAGGCACTCCGTCTCCGCGTTGGCGAAGTTGCACAGCCGCAGCAGCTGGTCGATGCCCTTGCCGTCGGTGTCCTTCGTCGGCAGCGGAAGCTCCCCCGTGAGCTGGGTGCGGCGCCAGCAGACCTCTGCCGGGTCGGGAATGAGGATGTCCCAGCCGGTGGGGTGGATGCGTACGGACTGCCCGTCGGTGCGTCCGAGGTCGAGCCAGGTCGCGCCGTCGAAGCCCGGGGCGACGCGGATGTGCACGGGCTGGACGTCCTTGCTCAGCGCCAGCGCCTCGATGAGGTCGAGGGCTTCTTTGAGCGCCGTCCCGTTGAACACGCCGCGTCCGTTCTCGTAAAGGCCGACCATGAGTTCCTGCCGGTGGCTGCCTGAGGTGCCCTGAGAGCGGATCGGCCGCGCGACCGGGTGCCCGTTCTTCTGCGCGTACACGGTCCCGTCGGCGGTGCGGAAGTACCGGAAGTTGTCCTGCGCGTAGCCGGTGATGATCTCCCGGCCCGAGGGCTTCTCGTCGTCAGGCATGGTCACACTCCCAGTTGCGTGCGGGCGTTGGCCCAAGCGGCCTCGCAGTGCCGCAGGGACTCGCCCTTCCCCTGAGCGGCGGTGAACAGCCGCTTGATGTGCGCGTCGGTCAGGCAGCCGCACCGGCCGTGGACGGACAGGACCGCGAGGAACATCCGGTACACGGCGTTGTGGATGGCCTCGGACGCCTCCTTGATGCGCTGCTCCGCCATGGCGATGCCACGCTCCAGGTAGGCGGGCGTGCGGTGACGGCACTCCCCGCCTCCGACCACCGTGGGCACCGTGATGGCGTACGCGGCGGGGCGGGGGGCCGGTTCGTCCTTGGTGGCCAGCGCGCGGACGTCGTCGGGCAGGGCGGTGATGGCTTCGGTGCCGGGGCCGTACCAGCGGGCGTAGGCCGCGAGGGACTTGATGTCGATGCCGGGGCGGACCTTGTTGGCGGACTGCATGGCGCCCCGATAGATCCAGTGCTCACCCCGGGTTGTCGGCACGGTCTTGGTGGCGGGGAGTTTCTCGCGGGCCCAGGTGATGGCCTCGGCGTTGTCGAGGTCCACGACGGTGAGCCCGCCGCCGCCGGGGTGGTAGGCGACAGCTGCGGCCTGGCGCCAGGCCGCCGCCCAGGCCGGGGAGGTGAGGACGGCCGGGTCGGTGGTGGCGGCCGCCCAGCCGTGGCAGGGGGCGGGGCACTGGCAGGGTCCGTTGGCCTTCATGTGGGGTCGGTCCCCGCACGCCGAATTCGCGCAGGCACGGCAGTTCCCGAACGGGACCTTGCCCTCCCGCAGCGGCAGTGCGGGGATGCCGAGTTCGGCGAGCCAGAGCGCGGTCCGCAGGTTCGGGAGTGAGACCGGACGGCCGGGGTCTCGCGGCATGTCGGTGAGTTGCGTCATTCTGGGGTCCTCCAGTGGTAGCTGGATGAGGGCGGCCCGGACTTTGCCGAGACGGGGCCGCCCTCGCTGTGTCAGTGGCGGGTGTGGTCGGTGGCGAGGTCGATGAGGTGCTTGGCCTCGTCGGGGGTGACGGCGCGGTAGCGGACGTTCACGCCGCAGCCGGGGTGCGGGCAGCGGACGGTGCGTTTGCCGGTGAGGAGGGCGACCGCGTCGGAGAGCAGCTCCGACAGTCGCGGCGGGTCCTGGCTCATGGGCGGACCTTTCAGCGGTTGTTGAGGGTGCCGCTGGCGCGGCCGAACATCCCGGACGCGGTGATGTTCTGGGTGACGTGCTGGACCGGCGCCCCGCCCCGGCCACCCGTCGCGCGTCCGGTGCGGAGGAGGAGCGGGGCGAGCGTGCCGGCGGCGATGAGTGCGAGGGCGGCCCAGAGGGCTTCGGTCATGGCGATCAGTCCCGGTGCGGCGTAGGAGATGCCGAACCCGGCGGCGGCGATCCCGCCGCCGATGGTCGGGGCGAGCAAGGCGGTGGTCTTGGCCCACGCGGGGATCGGCTGGACGGTATGTGCCGGAGCCGGGATGGGCGCCGGGGTGGCGGTGGGGTGGGTGTAGGCGAGGGTGCGGTAGCCGCCGGGGAGGGTGACGATCTCGACGCCGGGAGGGAGTTCGGCGGTCAGCAGCATCGGCTGCTGGACGGCGGTGGGGTAGTGGATCGGGTCGCTGTGGCGGGCGGTCTGGGGGGTGCTCGTGCGGGTGGGTTCATGCACGACGGGGCTCCCTGATGAGCACGGGACCACGCCTCAACGTTGAGGCGTGGTCCCGTGGTGGCTTGTCGTGTCACTTGTCGTCTGGCTTGTCGCTTGTCTTGTCTTGTCGCTTGTCGCCTCCCAGGTCAGAACCCGTTTCCAGGCCTCTGAGGGCCTGTGGAACAGGGTTTTGGGATGGGGAGGCGACAAGCGACAAGTTCAGTCCTGGGAGGGGTCCTGAGGGCTTTCCGGGGTGTGGGTGTGGTGGACGTAGCGGGTCTTTGTTCCGGTGCCGACCCGTACTGCGGTGCCGTCCTCGGCCCACGTCTTGAGCCATCCGGCGACGGTCTGGCGGGTGGTCCCGTACCGGTCGAGGTCGCGGGCGATGGCGGATGCTCCGGTGCCCTCGGACCCGGCGGCGATCAGGAGTGTGAGGGCGGCCTGCCGGGCCGCGCTGTCCTCCGCCTCACGCTCCTCGCTGCGGTGCGCGGACAGGTTCAGCCCCGGCCGCACCGGCATCTCGCCGGCGGCGGGGTTCGCTTCTCCGGGGTCGGGGGTGGTGGCGAACTGGGCGTCGATCTGCCGGCGGAACTCCGCCGCGAGGGCGTCCTCGTCCGGTACCGGGGAGGCCGGGGTGGCGGTGCGGTGGGCGGAGAGGTTCAGGCCCCCACCGGTGCCGGCCGCGCGGGCCGGGGCGGGGGTGCTGCCCTGCTCGGTCTCGGGGTCGGTGTGCTGGTGGTCGGTGATCCATGCGGTGCGGGCGGAGTCCCAGCGGCGGGCGTAGTCGGGGCCCGCCGCTTTGGCGGAGATTTCGTCCAGGCGGGGGTGGCGGTCGCTGGTGGCGTGGACGATGTCGCGGATCTGGTTGGGCAGGATCCGCCAGGTTCCGAAGAGGGCGGCGGGGGATTCGGGGCTGCCCATGAACCCGGTGCCCTTGTGGGGGGCCTGCTCGATCCGCAGTCCGGTGGCGCCGGGGAACAGCTTGGAGAGGTCCATGCCCTCGGTGGAGCCGCCGGTCAGGGCGACGCGGGTCTTGGCCTCGCGGCGGATCATCATGTTGCCCAGCACGGACCCGGTGGCGCCGAGGGCAGTGAGGACGGTGCGGATGCCCATCGCGCGGAGCATCCGGATCACTTCGAGGATCTTCTTGGCGAGCTTCTTCTTTTCGGGCTCACCGCTGACGAGGATCTCGGCGCCCTCGTCGATGACGAGCATGATCTGCGGGATGTCGGCGCTGATCGGCAGGAGGTCGGTGTTGGCCTTGGCCATGAGGTCCTGGTAGGCGCGCTTGCGCTGGAGCCCGACCCGCAGCGCGGCGTCGAGCATCAGCTCGGCTTCCTGGTGGGTGGCGGCGAGCCAGTCGATCCCGGGCCGCACCACCTGTCCCGTCCCGCCCTCCATGGCCGGTCGCACCCAGGGCAGGCCGGCCGAACCGGCGTTGAGGTCGATGACCCAGGTCAGCATGTCCTCGGCGCGGGCGAACCCGGCCAGGATGATGTGGACCATGTTCGTCTTGCCGGATCCGGTCGGCCCGACCACCAGCGCGCACTGCTCGCGTAGGTAGGCGCAGATCTCGTCTGCGTTGGTGCGGTAGCCCCACGGGATGCCGGTGTGGATCGACAGGGGGCTGTAGTCGGTGGGGTAGGGGACCTCGGCCGCCAGGACGTTGACCGTGGTCACATCGATCAGGACGCGTCCCTGGTCGATGCCCGGCGACGCGGCGGCGGTGCAGCCGTGTGGCAGCCGGGCATCCGCCGACAGGCGGGCGTTCTCCCGGGCGATCCGGTCGTAGGTGGTACCGCCCTGGGGGAGTTCGGCGTCGATCGTGAACCCACTGCCGGTGGGCCACATCTCCACCGCCAGGACGCGGATGGTGATCCCGCAGACCCGCTGGACCCGGTCCACCCACTCGGCGGCGACCGCGCGCCGGTCGGCGGACAGTTCGCGGGCGACCTGGCGTTCGGCGGCCGCGATGGCCTCCAGCTCCCGGGCCTCCTCGTACAGGCCCACGGAGCGGGCCGCCGCCCCCATCCCCACGCCGATCACGGCGAGGGAACCGAGGGAGGCCCAGGTGAGGGGGCCGGTAGCCAGCGCCCACGTCGTCCAGCCGGAGCCGAGGAGCCAGGACGCGGCACGCGCCCCGACCGTCCGTGCGGCGAGCTTCTGGCGCAGGCCGGTGGCGGTGTGGCCGATCGCGCCGACCGTGCCGACGGCCAGAGCCCAGCTGGGGGGCATGTGAGCGAGGGTGCCGATGGTGGCGACGGCGTAGGCGCCGGTGGTCGCGGACAGGGCCCCGGTCACGGGTCCATGACCGGCGGCCCAATCCAGCGCCAGCCCGTTGTGCGTGACGGTCTTGGCGGCGGTCATCAGACGTTCCAGCCCTTCTCGGCCTCGTAGCCGTTGCGGGGGTCCTCGTGGCGGGCGATGTCCGCCTCGTGGGCCTGCCGGAACGTCGGGCCGAGCTCCTCCGAGAAGTCCACAGAGTTCGCGAAGACCCCGTAGAGGTCGGAGAGCATGTCCGCCACGACCTTCTCCAGCGGGAACTCGGTGTCGGAGCGCTCGGCGAGAATCTTCAGGATGTTCGCGATGGCCTGCAGGGCCTCGGGCAGGCCCTCCAGCATGGCGAGGATCTCCATGCAGTTCTCGGGCTCGTAGGACTGCGCGGCCTGTTCCATCTCGGCGGCCAGTTCCTCGAACCGGAACCCGGAAACGTTGCTCACGTGTGCTCCTTGGCTGGTGGGCGGTGCGGGAACGTGCGTGGTGGGACGGGCAACCGTCTCGCCGATCTCCTCGGAGTCGGCGTCGCGTTCGGCCACGGCCTGCGCTTCGGCGGCTTCCTCGTCGGCGTCGAGCTGCGCGTTGATTTCGGCGTCGCGGGCTTCGCGGGCGGCGCGGGCCTGGCCGAGGAGGAAGCGGTACAGGCGTCGGCCGGGGTTCATCAGCCAGCCCCAGCCGAGCTTGCGGCCCAGCGGGGTGGTCACGATGCCCAGCAGACCGAGCGCGCCCCCGGCCAGGGCCGCGAGCGCGCGGCGGGCCTGGAAACGTGCGGCCGAGCGGAGGAGTGCCTTGCGGGCGGCGCGCTGGGCGGGTGCCTTGAGCTGCGCGATCCGCCTGCGCAGGGCCGCGTCCTGCACCCCCTGCCGGGCCCGCTGCACGGCCCGGCCGGCGTTGCGGTCCCGCACCGCCCGGGCCACGCCGGCGGCCTTGTCCCGGACGGATGTGGCCTTGGACAGGCCCTTGGCGAGGGTGCGGGCGGCCGGACCGTGAGGCTTTCCCCCGGACGTGGCCGCCGTACGCTCGGCGGCCTTGGCGGCTCGCCGGTTGTCCGCGACCTGCCGCCGCGCCTGCACAGCCGCGGTGCGCGCTGCGGCCCGGGTCGTGGCGGCGTCGCGGGTCTGGGCACGGAGAGCCTGAACCTGACCGGCCCGGCCTCCGGCCAGACCGCCAGCGGCCTGCGCCGCGCGCTGTCGGACCGACGGACCGCCGCCCTGGCGGCCAGTGGCGCCGGATCGGGGGCTGGTGGTACTGCCCGGGCGGTGAGCCCGGCGGGTGCCGGTCGCGCCAGATCCGGCCCTGGTCCCAGCGCCGCCGGTGCGTGGGGCGGTGCGGGACTGGCCGGGGACAGCGCCCAAGAGGCCACGGCCCGTGCTTCCGGCGGCGGAGCGGCCGGCAACCGGGGCGGTCTTGGCCGGGGCCTTCTTGCCGCTGGTCTTGGTCTTGATGTGCTGGTGGGCGGCGATGGTGCCGAGGACGGCGGCGCTTCCCGCCGCGATGGCGGCGGCGATGGGGCCGCCGGTCATCGCGGCGGTGGCCAGCAGCCCGGCGGCGGTGTTCGTCCCGGACAAGGACAGCGGCACCACCGGGAACCCGCCCGGCGTGTGCTCCAATCCCGTGGCGGGAGTGGTGACGCTGCCGGTGTCGGCCGGAGCCGGGATGGTGGTGGGGATGGCTTCTTCGGGGGGAGCCTGCGGTTCGGCGAGGGTCTCGGTCATGCTGAACGTGCTCCTTCACGGGAGAAAGGGCCCGGCCGAGGCTGTAGGAGGCGATTGGCCGGGCCCTGCTGGGGTTCAGATCTGGTTGGGCTCCAGGGAGAAGAAGGTGACGCTCCCGTCCTCCATCGACGGGTAGTGCCGGACCATCTCGCTCCGCAGGTGGAGGTAGAGGTCGTAGCGGGTCGCGCCGGGCACCGGCGTCAAGGCCCCGGACACCGTGCACACGCTCCGGTCACGGTTCTGAAGGGTCAGCACGTACATGTGCGAGCCCTGCGAGCTGGACGAAGACAAGACAAGCCTCCAGGTCAAGCAGCGAGTTGGGGGGCGACTGCACAGGCGTTGCACATGCCGCGCGAGGACGGGATCACATACCCGGCATCGGTGCGGCAGACGGGGCACCGGCGGCGGGCGGCAGCGGCTTTGGCCAGCGCTGCCCAGCAACCGGGAGTCATCGGCCGGACCGGGAGTGCGAGGTCGATCCGGTAGAGGTAGGCGACCAGCGGACCCCGCCGCCGGCGGGGACGCTCCAGCTGGGCGACGACCTCCTGACCGCCGGGCCGGAGCCCGGCGGCACGGAGCTGACGGCGGGTGGCCAAGCCGTCGGGGGCCAGGCGCCACCGGTAGACCGGGACGGTCTTCACCGGCCCAGAACCGGAGCAGGGGCGCCGCCCTCGCGGAGTTCCTGGTAGCGGGCGGATGCCCAGCCGACGGACCAGCCGGTCAGCTCGGCGGCGACCCGGACGGCGAGGCCGGCCGCGAATGCGGACTGCACGACCGCGCGGGCCCGGTCCTCGGGGAGCTTCTCCGCAGGCGGCCCGGAAGCCAGCAGCTCGGCGCGTTCACGCTCGATCCGCTCCTGTTCACGAGCTTGTTCACGGCGTTCACGCTCTGCCTGCTCCGCGCGCTCCCTGCGCTCCCGCTCGGCCTCCTGCCGCGCCTCCAGCTCGCGTTGCTGGGCGGCCTGGCGTTCAAGGCGTTCACGCTCGGCCTGCGCCTGTTCACGCTCGCGTTCACGGCGTTCACGGGCCTCCCGCTCGGCAGTCGCGGCGGCCTCGGCGCGGTCCCGTTCCTCACGGCGGATCCGCTCCTGACGCTCGGCCTCCTCACGAATGAGCCGGGCCTCATGTTCACGCTGTTCACGAGCGACGCCCGCTTCGTGCTCGCGACGTTCACGGCTCCGCCGCTCGCGGGCATCCTCCCGATCCTGAACGGCCTGCTCGCGAGCCTGCCGGTCTGCGCGGGCCCGTTCTTCCAGACCGTGGACGGCGGCGGTGATGGCCCGCCGGTACGCGAGCCCGGCCTCAGCCGTCACGATCAGGAGAAGCGGCGCCACCGAGTGAATCGCGACCCCGACCAAGTCCCCGGCCAGGGCGGATGCGCCGATGTTCAGGGCCAGGGTCATGGCACCGGTCATCCACCGCAGGCCGACCGGCCAGGGGCCGCCATGTCCGCCGAGGCGGGCCAGGACGGAATCGAGACGGACCACGATCACGACCGCCGCGTCCACGACCAGCGGCAGGATCGGCGCCGTCCACCGCCATGCGGCAGCAGTGTGGTCGGCCATCAACGGCGTGACGGTCAGGACGGAGTAGAGCATCGCCCCGCCCACGATCAGCCACGTACCCACGGCCAGCGCGCGTTCCGCTGAACCCACGTGAACGCTGTTCATGCCGCCCCGCCTTCCAGCGGACGGACCTTGACCGCGCCCAGCAGGAGAACCCGGACCGGGTGGGGGTGGTACTCGGGGCCGGTGTGCTCCGACCACTCCCACTCGGCGCCCTCGGCAAGCGTGAACCCGAGGCAGGCCAGAGCCGCCTGGCGCGCCTCGACGGTCGGGATCTCGGTGGACGTGGGCCAGGTGAAGGTGGGCCACTTGACGACCAGACCGGTCTGGGCCACGTACAGCTGCCAGCACGGGCCGGCGGTCCGCTCCGGGGCGGTGGTGCCGCAGCAGCGCAGCGACAGCTGCGCGCGGAAGATCTGCTTGCTCATGCCGCGTCCCCCGGCATAGCCGTGTCGGCGGCGCGGTTGGCCAGACACCGGCGGGCGGCGAGGATGCGGTTGCGGGCCCGGCGGATCCGGCGGGCGTCGAACTCCGACGCCGGCCGGTCCAGCTGGGCGATCAGGGCGTCGAGGAGGTCAACCTCCGCCAGGATCAGCGGCAACTCGACCTCGATCGCCTTCAGCTCCGCGTCCGACGGCTCCAAACCGTCCGGCCACGGGGTAACGATGCTCTGAAGTGCAACGATGGACTTCACGGGTCTAGCTCCTTCGAGAGAGGAACGGGACCCAACAGCAGCCCCGGCGTTCCCGCGCCGGGGCTGCACTGCGTTGGGGTGAAGCGGGAAGACTCCGGCTCCCCTCAACCCCGCCCGTACGGTGCCGAAGCTCCGGACGGGCGGGGGAGGCAACCGGCCGCAGCGCTACCGCTGCGGATCTGGAAACGCGAAGGGCGGCGCCCCGTGCCGGTCCAGCACGGGAAGCGCCCAGATATGTCGTCTGTACACATCAACCTCCAACAGGGGGTCGGACGTGCGGAAAGGTCTCGCCTTCAGGAACACGAGCTCCCGTTCTAGGCATGCGAGACGGTGACCTTTCGGTCTCGCCCTCCGGTTGACCAGGGATCCGGGACCCTCGCCCCGCTTTCGCGGGCCTCAATGCCTTGAGCAGTGCCTTTTGGGCAGAGCTCTCCCGTTCGAGCCTGACTTACTTGGCTAGCCCGGTCGGCATGGGAATAACGTAGCCAGCATGGCTAGCCACGTCAACATCTGGCTATCCAAGCTGCTCAAATAGTCAGGCTGGCCGTAGCATCGGAGGCATGACCTTTGCGCTTGAACCCCTGGACCCGGACGACGACCGGCCGCCGTACGAACAGGTGGCGCGGAGCCTGGGGGCCGCGATCAGAACGAGGAAGCTCGCGCCTGGGGAGAAGCTGCCGTCGCACAAGATGCTGACGGATCACTTCGGCTTCGCCCGGGCCACGATTCAGCGGGCGCTACGGGACCTGGAAGACGAAGGGCTTGTCGTGTCCCGCAAGGGGAGCGGTGTGTTCGTCCGCAGCCGCACCGAGCGGCCGGCGGGCCTGCGGCCTTACGTCGAGCAGGCTTTCGCGAGCAAGAACGTCACGATCGACTTCGCGGGGTTCTCCAGTGAGACCCTGCACGGTGCGCTTCAGGAGCCGCTGGACAAGATCCGGGTTGGGCGGCTCACGCCGACCAGCATCCGGATCCGGATCCTGGTGCCTGACATGGACGTGCCGCAGGCGGCCCCGGTCCGGCGCGAGGACTGCGCGGACGACGCCCGGCTCCGCAGCCGGATGCACGACATCATGATCGGCTACACCCGCAGCATCTCCGACGCCATAAGCGAGCTGAGCCACCTCGGTCTGGTCCAGGAGAGCAGCGTCAGCGTCCGCGTGCACAGCGGTACGCAGTTCTTCAAGCTGTACGTGATCAACAATGAGGACGCGTTCTTCGGGTACTACCCGATCCGGCCGAACAAGGTCGTCGCGCAGGGCGAGGCCATCGAGATCTTCGACCTGGTGGGCAAGGACACGATTCTGTTCCACCACTCGATGAACGACGGTGACTCGTCCAGTGGCGCGCAGCAGGTCGAGCAGGCGCGCATGTGGTTCGACAGCATCTGGGAAACGATCGCGAGGGATGCAGATGCCCAGCTCCTCTGACGCTCTGGCCGATGTCGTCGGGACGTCAACGGGGGTGCTCTTCGACTTCGACGGGCCCATCTGTGACGTTTTCCGTGGGTTGCCCGCTCCGCAGGTCGCCGTGGAACTGGCCGAGATCGTTGCGCGCCACGCGCCGGCACTCGCGGACCGCGCCCGGGCCACTGATGACCCGATGGAGATCCACCGGCTTTCGCAGGAGGGCGGCGCGACGCTGCTGTCCGACGTGGAGGCTGCGCTAACCGCTGCCGAAGTCGCTGCGGTCAAAGTGGCCGGGCCGCCTGTGGCAGGCGCGGTGCAGGCACTCGCAGCGGCCAGGGAATCGAACCGGCGGGTGGCCGTGGTGAGCAACAACTCTGCCGAGTGCGTGCGCGAGTACCTGGTGATCCATGGCATCGACGGAACCGTCGATGCCGTGGTCGGGCGCCCCGTCCTTCGGCCGGATCTCATGAAGCCGGACCCACACCCGTTGCGCGCTGCCGCCGCGACCCTGGGCGTCGAGCCTGCCGCCCTGGTGCTCATCGGCGACTCGACCACGGATGTCGAGGCGGCCCGGGCCGCAGGTATCCGGAGCATCGGCTTCGCGAACAAGCCCCGGAAGCGGTCCACGCTTGCCGAGGCGGGGGCAGACGTCGTCGTGGTCGGCATGGCTGCCGTGGCCGACGCGCTTGCTTCGGCGGGTGCAGTGCAGCGGCGGGTATGACCTCCACCTGCACAAAGGTGCACGGTGGGGTCCGATGCTGGGCCGTCCCTGGGCCGTCGGAGGTGACCCAAGGGCGGCCCAAGGTGACCAATGACGACCAGGACCGCGCGGGGGCCCTGACGCTGGACCCCAGGTCAGGGTCCCCGGACCATACGCGTTTCCCCCTGGCTATGGACGCCTGGCAAGATGGGGTGTATCTGCCCACCATCGATCTGCCGGACGGTTTCTCTTGGCTGAGTTCATCTACACCATGCGCAAGACGCGCAAGGCGCACGGCGACAAGGTGATTCTTGACGACGTCTTCCTGAACTTCCTGCCCGGCGCGAAGATCGGTGTGGTCGGCCCGAACGGCGCCGGTAAGTCCACCGTCCTCAAGATCATGGCGGGTCTGGAGCAGCCGTCGAACGGTGACGCCTTCCTCTCTCCCGGCTACTCCGTCGGCATCCTCATGCAGGAGCCCAAGCTCGACGAGTCCAAGACGGTCCTCGAGAACGTCGAGGACGGTGTCGGCGAGATCAAGACCAAGCTCAACCGGTTCAACGCGATCGCCGAGGAAATGGCGACGAACTACACCGACGAGCTGATGGAAGAGATGGGCAAGCTCCAGGACGACCTGGACCACGCCAACGCGTGGGACCTGGACGCCCAGCTGGAGCAGGCCATGGACGCCCTGGGCTGCCCGCCCGGCGACTGGCCGGTCACCACCCTCTCCGGTGGTGAGAAGCGCCGCGTGGCCCTCTGCAAGCTGCTGCTGGAGGCTCCCGACCTGCTGCTCCTCGACGAGCCCACCAACCACCTCGACGCCGAGTCCGTGAACTGGCTGGAGCAGCACCTGGCCCAGTACAAGGGCGCCGTCGTGGCCGTCACCCACGACCGCTACTTCCTCGACAACGTCGCCGAGTGGATCCTCGAGCTCGACCGCGGCCGCGCCCACCCGTACGAGGGCAACTACTCCACCTACCTGGAGAAGAAGTCCGAGCGCCTCAAGGTCGAGGGCAAGAAGGACGAGAAGCGCGCCAAGCGCCTCAAGGAAGAGCTGGAGTGGGTCCGCTCCAACGCCAAGGGCCGCCAGGCGAAGTCCAAGGCCCGTCTCGCTCGCTACGAGGAGATGGCGGCCGAGGCCGACAAGATGCGCAAGCTCGACTTCGAGGAGATCCAGATCCCGCCGGGCCCGCGCCTGGGCTCGATCGTGGTCGAGGTCAACAACCTCTCGAAGGCGTTCGGCGACAAGGTCCTCATCGACGACCTGTCGTTCACGCTGCCGCGCAACGGCATCGTCGGCATCATCGGCCCGAACGGCGCCGGCAAGACCACGCTCTTCAAGATGATCCAGGGCCTCGAGACCCCGGACTCCGGCGAGATCAAGGTCGGCGAGACCGTCAAGATCTCGTACGTGGACCAGGGCCGCGCCAACATCGACCCCAAGAAGACCCTCTGGGCGGTCGTGTCGGACGAGCTGGACTACATCAACGTCGGCAACGTCGAGATGCCGTCCCGCGCGTACGTCAGCGCCTTCGGCTTCAAGGGTCCGGACCAGCAGAAGCCGGCCGGTGTGCTCTCCGGTGGTGAGCGCAACCGCCTCAACCTGGCGCTCACCCTCAAGCAGGGCGGCAACCTGCTGCTCCTCGACGAGCCCACCAACGACCTCGACGTCGAGACCCTGTCCTCGCTCGAGAACGCGCTGCTGGAGTTCCCGGGTGCGGCCGTGGTCGTCTCCCACGACCGCTGGTTCCTGGACCGGGTCGCCACGCACATCCTGGCGTACGAGGGCGACTCGAAGTGGTTCTGGTTCGAGGGCAACTTCGAGTCCTACGAGAAGAACAAGATCGAGCGGCTCGGCCCGGACGCCACCCGTCCGCACCGCGCCACCTACAAGAAGCTCACCCGAGGCTGAGGTCGCCGTCATGGCCAGACACCACTACCGGTGCCCCTTGCGTTGGGCGGACATGGATGCCTTCGGGCACGTCAACAACGTCGTCTTCCTCCGCTATCTGGAGGAGGCGCGGATCGACTTCATGTTCCGCCTCGCGCCGGGGGAGGGCAGTGAGTCCTTCACCGGCGGGTCCGTCGTGGCCCGTCACGAGATCGACTACAAGCTGCCCCTCGTGCACCGTCACGAGCCCGTCCTCATCGAGTCCTGGGTGACCCGGATAGGCGCCGCGTCCCTGACCATCCGCTACGAGGTCAAGGACGAGGCGACCGAGGACGCGCCCGAGACGGTCTACGTGCGGGCCGAGACGGTGATCGTGCCCTACAACCTCGCTGCGGGGCGGCCCCGCCGCATCACGGCCGAGGAGAGGCACTTCCTCGAGGAGTACCTCGACGAGCCGCGCGCCGAGGCCGTCGCGGCATGAACGACCAGTTGCGCTTCGCCGATTCCGGGGAGGCGGCGGACCTCGCCGCCTTCCTGGGCCGGCTGGTGCACTACGACCGCGCCGCCGCCGTACGCCTCCAGGCCGGCGGCGGCGCGCTCGCCGTCTTCGGACGGCCGCCGTCCTTCGACATCCTGGCCGTCCGTTCGGTGCGGCTCGCCGCACCCGTCGCGATGCCGCTGGACCTGACGGTGTCCGCCGGTGAGCTGCTGGAGTCCGTGGACGAGGCCTCGGCCGAGGCCACCGTGCCCGCGCCGGTCACCGGACCGCCCTGGGCCGGCGTGCTCCCGCCCCGCGGCGGCTGGCGACAGGTTCCGGGGCTGCCCGGCCCCGAGGCGATGGGAGCGGCCGTGGCCGCCGCCGTCGCCGAGTTCCGGGCCCGGGACGAGGCCCTGCCCGTGCAGCACCGGACCCGGTCCGAGCGCGACCGCATCGGCCGCGAGATCTGGTCCCGCACCCTGGGCGACACCGAGCTCCCGCTGCGCGCCGTGCACGCCGCGCAGTCCCTGGGCTTCCTGCGGCCGGTACGGGCCGCCGTGCCCGCACCCGCCGCTGAGCCCGACGCCCCCGCCCCCGTGGCACTGCTCGCCTCCGGGACCTGGCTGCGGCTGCGCACCCCGTACGGCTCCGTCGCCATGCGCCGCCCCGGCGTCACCGGCGGCCTGGGCGCCCTCCAAGTCCGGCCGGTCTGAGTCCCGTAGCGTCCGCTATCCCGCCGTATTGATCATCGAGGCGGCGGCGTACGTCAGGTACTTCCACAGCTGCGCCTCGTGCTCCGGCGCCAGGCCCAGCTCGTCCAGCGCGACCCGCATGTGCCGCAGCCACGCGTCGTGAGCGGCCGTGTCGACCTGGAACGGCGCGTGCCGCATCCGCAGGCGCGGGTGGCCGCGGTGCTGGCTGTAGGTGGTCGGACCACCCCAGTACTGCATCAGGAACAGCGCGAACCGCTCCTCGGCGGGGCCCAGGTCCTCCTCCGGGTACATCGGGCGCAGCAGCGGGTCCTCCGCGACCCCCTCGTAGAAGCGCCGGACGAGGCGGCGGAAGGTGTCCTCGCCGCCCACCTGCTCGTAGAAGGTCTGCTCGTGAAGCGTGCCCCGCGGAATCTCATTCACCCGACCATCGTCTCAGACGCCCGGATCCAGGACCGAGGTCCTAGGACCACCCCCCGGTCCCCCTCGCGTTCGCACGCGGCGGCCCGGCGCAGGACAGTGGAGGCATGGCCGCACACACCGCGCACACCGAGACACGGGACCTGCGGGAGACCGCGCACGCAGCCCAGGTGCGGGAGCTGACCGCCGCCGGCGTGCTGGAGGATCCGCGCTGGCGGGCGGCCTTCGCCGCCGTGCCCCGGCACGTGTTCGTCCCGTACTTCTGGACCGGCCGCGGCGCCGGTCACGAGCGGCTGTGGGCCGAGGACCCCGACCCCGAGCGTCGGGCCCGCTGGCTCCGCGGGGTCTACGTCGACACCCCGCTGGCGACGCGGATGCGCGACGGCCTGCAGGTCTCCTCCAGCAGCCAGCCGTCCCTGATGGCGAAGATGCTGGCCGCCCTCGACGTGCGCGACGGCGACGACGTCCTGGAGATCGGCGCGGGCACCGGCTACAACGCGGCCCTGCTCTGCCACCGGCTCGGCGAGGAGCACGTCACCACCGTCGACCTGGACGAGGAGATCACCGAGTCCGCGCGGACGCACCTGGCCGAGCTCGGCTACCACCCGGTGGTGGTCACCGGGGACGGGGCGCGCGGCTGCCCCGCCCGGGCTCCGTTCGACCGGATCATGGTGACCTGCACGCTGCCCCTGGTCCCGCACGCCTGGCTCGGCCAGTGCCGGCCGGGGGCACGGATCCTGGCGCCGCTGTCGACCGGCCTGATCGCGCTGACCGTCCGGGACGCCGGTTTCGCCGAGGGAAACTTCCTGCACACGTCGGCGTACTTCGTCCCGCTGCGCGGGGCCACGGCCACCCCGCCGCCCGCCCCGGCCGCCGCGGAGTACGGGCTGCCGTACGAGTGGGTGGAGAACGAGCGCTTCCAGTTCATGCTCGTGCTGACCGCGGGCGCACTGCACCCCCGCGAGGCCCTGGACCTGTGGCGCCGCGAGGGCCGCCCGGCCCGCGAACGCTTCGGGGTCTCGGTCAGCACCGAGGGCCAATGGTCATGGCTGGACGATCCCCAGGGGCCGTACGTGTGGCCCCTGGGGGAGGGATGAATCAGCCGCGGCGGATCGTGATCGTCGTCCAGGCGCCCACGTGGACGCGGTCGCCGTCGGTGAGGGGGACCGGGACGTAGGGCTGGATCGGTTCCTCGCCGCCGTTGATGGTGGTGCCGTTGGTGGAGTTCTGGTCCACCACCGCCCAGCTGAGGTCGGGCTGCTGGACGAGCACCGCGTGCTGGTGGGAGACGCCCGGGTCCTCCGGGGGCACCGACAGGTCGATGTCGGGGGACTCGCCCGTGGAGGCCCGGCGGCGGCCGATGGTGATCTGGCCGCCGGACAGCGCAAGGTGCTGCTCCGGGGAGTAGGCGGGCAGGTTGAGCCCGGCGGCCTCGGGGCCGCTGCGCTGCATCATCGCCATGAAGTACGAGCGGTCGGGGCCGACCGTCGCGCTCCAGGCGCCCCCGCCCTGGGGCGGGAAGGGCTGGTGCTGCGGCGGAGACTGCTGCTGGTACTGCTGCTGGGGCGGCGGTCCCTGCTGCTGGTACTCCTGCTGGTACTCCCGCTGTTGTTGCGGCGGGGGCTGCTGCTGGTACTGGGGCTGCGGGGCCTGCTGGTACTCCAGCGGCGACTCGTGCGCGGGCGGCGGCAGCAGCCAGTCGTCCTCGCGCTGGAGCGGCTCGGCCGGCCGGTTGACCCGGGACGGCCGCGAGCCCTGGTACTCGAAGTGGTCCTGGGAGTAGGTCCCGGGAGCGGGCACGGGCGGCGGAGGCGTACCGCGGCCCCCGGCACCGCCACCGACGCCGACACCGGTCGCCTGGGGTCCCGGTTCCGGGGTCGGCGGCGCGTACGAAGTCGGGGTACGGGTGAGGTAGTTGTAGCGGCATTCCTCGCAGAACGGGGCCATGGCTTCGCGCGGGGTCCGGCACTGCGGGCAGAGCTCGGCCTGGGCGGTCGGTTCACCGGCGGTCGGGGGGAAGCCGTAGCCGTAGGAGGGCACCGGCGGCGGTCCCTCCGAGGCAGACATGCGATGGCCGCAGACCTCGCACCAGTCGTCGGACGCGGACTGGTGCCCGTTCGGGCAGGTCGGCATGGCGGCGCTTCCCCCTTCTTCTCCCTGCGTCATCACGTCAGGTCTTCTCAGGTCTTCTTCACTCGGACGGTCTGCGTCGAACGCGTGTCAAGAGTCATCTCGTCGGCATCGGCGACCTTCGCTTTCAGCCGCACAGTACCCGCCACTGCGTCCACCACATCCACCACCTTCGCCAGGAGTCGTGCCGTGTCGGCGTTTCCGGAAGAACTCGCCAGTTGTACCGCACGCCCCAGCTTGGCCGTGGCACTACCCACATCGCCCATTTTGCGGGCTTCCAGGCCCTGCTGGATAGCCTCTGCCAGTTCCGCCTGTCCGGTGTAGTGGGCGACCTGCGCGTTGATGGCGGTGGAGGCCGCCAGATCGTTCGTCCACACAGCGCGCACCAGGCCCTGGGCCAGGACGGTCGGCTTCTCGTCCGGCCCGCCCGCCGCGGCCGGCAGCACGAGCGTGGCGCGGGCGGCGAGCATCTCCTGGCCCACGGTGGCCGTCGGGACGCGGACGCACACGTGGTACTCGCGGGACTCGTCGCCCCATGACCCGGTCGGGTAGTCGCCGGCGCGCGGGCCCGCCTCGCTGCGGCGGTCGGTCAGGTCCTGGAGGACGGGAGCCACCTGCTTGACGTACTGGATCTCCACGCCGACCGGGGTCCACAGGCGCAGCGCGACGTCCGCGACCTCCTTGCCCATGACGTTCTCCATCATGCGCGTGAAGTCCTCGGCGAGGTGGGCCGGGTCGGCCACGATGTCGGCGGAGCCGAGCAGCGCGTGCGCGATCCCGGTGACCTCCTTGACGTCCCAGTCAGTGCCCACCCCACGGGCGTCGCAGGTGAAGCGGCCCGCGCACGCGTCGAGGGTGGCGCGGAGCACGGCCGGCTCCTCGTGCTCGTTGCGGCCGTCGGTGAGCAGGATGCCGTGCCGGATGGCGGCGGTGGAGCCGCGCAGCAGGCCGTCGGCGAGGCGCAGCCAGGTGCCGATGGCGGTGCCGCCGCCGGAGCTCAGCCCGCGCAGGGCCTCCTTGGCCCGGGCACGGGTGCTCGCGTCCGCGATCGCGAGGCGGCCCTGGCCGGGGTAGACCTCCTTGGCCACGTGCGTACCGGCGATCACGGCGAAGGCGGTGCCGTCGCGCAGGGTGTCGATGGCGGCGGCCGTGGCTTCACGGGCGCCGCGCATCTTCTCCGGCGGGTACTCCATGGACCCCGAGCAGTCGACCATGAGCACCACGGCCGCCGTGCCGTCGGCGACCGGCGCGCGCGTGGCGGTGGCACCGCCGGTGGCGGTGACCGTGACGATGGCGTGGACGTCCCGTCCGCCCTCGGGGAGGAACTCGTTCTGATACACCTCCACGCTGAACCGTGGGGCACTCGGCTTGGCGAAATTCGCCATCGGTTGGACTCCTAGGGGGCTCGGGCAGGCGGGTCAGACCTGCGGGCGCGCTTCCACTTCCTATTCCGGTCCTGCCGCCGGGCCCGGCTCCGCATCCGGTCCCGGTTCCTGCTCGGGGTGCGTGGCGAACGGCACGACCGCCACGGTGACGTTGTCGTGGCCGCCGCCGTCGAGCGCGTACCCCACGAGTACCTGGGCGCTGTGCAGCGGGCGGGTCGCGGCGTCGGCGGGTACCACCTGGGCCATCTCCCGCGCGGATTCCGCGTAGTTCCACAGTCCGTCGGTGCAGACCACCACCACACCGGGGTGGTCGGGCTTGAAGGTCGCGGTGTGCGGGTCGAGGTCGTACGCGTCGGCCCCCAGCCAGCCGGTGATGGCGTGCGCGCGGACGTCCGCGTAGGCCTCGGCCTCGCCCATCAGACCGGCGGCGACCATCTGGGCGGCCCAGGAGTCGTCCTCGGTGAGGCGGCGGGGCAGGGCGGCGCGGTCGTCGGGGACCCAGTAGGCGCGGCTGTCGCCCACCCAGCCGATGGTCAGCAGGCCACCTCCGATGACGGCGCCGACCAGGGTGCAGGCGGGGGCGTTCTGCGCGCCGGGGGTCTCCGGGGCCAGGGCGTTCACCGCCCGGGCGGCGGCCAGGATGGCCTCGTGCATGGCCTCCTGGGGGTTGGCGCCGCGCGGGAGCGCTTCGAGCAGCGCCTCGTTGGCGGCGACGGCCGCGGCGGCCGACGCCTCGTCGGGGCGGCTGGCGGAGGAGACGCCGTCGCAGACGATGGCCACGGTGGCGGCGGAGCCGTCGGGCAGGGCGGTGGCCGACACGGCGAACGAGTCCTCGTTGCGGTGGTGGCGCAGGCCCCGGTCGGTGACGGCGGCGACGCTCCCGAGTTCCTCCTCGATGTGGTCGCGCTCGCGGGGCTGCGCGTGCCCGCAGTGCTCGCAGTACCCGTCGGTGTCGACGTGCCCGGCGCGGCAGGCGACGCAGGTCTTCCCGCCGGCCGGTCCGCCGGGCTGGGGCGGATTCTCGTACGGGGCTTCGCCCGGCCCCCAGGGCGTCCCCTCCGGAGGCGTGCCGGGGTCGCCCCCGGGCCGGTCGTGGCGGGTCTCGGGGATGTCCGCGGCGCCGTACGGGTGCTCCGCCGCGCCCCACGGGGTGCCTTCCGGCGGGGTGCCGGTGCCGTAGGGGTTCCCGTGGCCGGAGGTCGCGTACGTGACCCCCACCGGACCCTGCCGAGGTTCCCGTTCCGGCTCCGGTTCAGCCGGCGTGGTGATCCAGGCACCCGGATCGCCGACCAGCGTCGGCGCGGCCGCTGCCACGCTGCCCCAGCCGGGGGCGGGCTCGGCCGCGGCGTGCGGGACGCCGGGGGCCGGGCTCCCGTAACCGCCCGCCGCGGCGCCCGCGGCGGCCGGCCGGGCCGGCGGCGCCGATGGGGCCGGCGGCGCTGGCGGTGCCGGTGGGATGGGGATGGTCGGGTGGTCCACGGCGGCCGGGGGAGGAGCGCTCACGGCGTAGCCGCAGACGCCGCAGAAACGGTCACCCTCCTCCAGGGGTTCCGCGCAGCTGGGGCAGCCCGACAGCCGATGCATCGACATCACTCACACCCACGTCCGGGGACGGAAACGGTTTGCCCGCTCCACCAGTTCGATCCTTTCCTCGCCACGCCGCGCCAGCCGTGCGAGGACGCGGTACGAGCGCTCCAGTCCGAAGCGCAGGCCCCGCTCGTCCAGTTGACTGCCGAGCAGCGAGGTCCGGCCGGGGTCGGAACCCCGGCTACCCGACAGTACCCAGTCCAGGGCCGAGCCCAGAACCTCCGCCCGGAGCCGCTCCTGCCGCTCCGGGTCCAGCCCGAACCGCCGCAGGGCCTCCACCTGGTCCGCTGCGGCCGCCAGGTCGGCCAACAGCGGCTCCTGCGGGGACCGGTCGCGCAGACGTGCCCGTACGGCTGCCACCCGCGCGGCGGTGTAGTGGATGGACGCTTCCGGTACGGATTCCAGCGTGCGCACGGCTGCGTCCCGGTCCCCGGCGGCCAGTTGGACACGGGCCAGTCCGAAGGCCGCGCTCACGAATCCCGGGTCGGTGATCCACACGAGGCGGTAGTACTCCGCGGCGTTGTCCAGCTGACCCAGCACCTCCGCGCACAGCCCGAGGGCCAGCTTCGGCGCGGGCTCGCCCGGGAAGGCGTCGTAGATCGCGTCGAAGGACAGGGCCGCTATCTCGTCGTCACCGGTGGCCAACGAGGCGATGCCCCGGGCCCACACCACCCGCCAGTCGTCCGGGTGCCGGGCCTCCAGCTCCGCCAGGGTGCGTCCGGCCTCGGACAGTTCGCCCAGCTCCAGGCGGGCCCGCAGCTCCCGCAGCCGCAACTCGGCCGAGTCGGCCGGCGCCGCGTTCAGGGCGCCCAACAGGTCGCCCGGCGCGGAGGCCAGCAGACCCGTCAGGAACCCGGCGTTCGGGTCGGCCGCGTCCACCAGCGGTACGGGCAGGGCCAGCGCGGTGTCGCGCGCGTCGAGGGGCGTCGCTCTCGCGGAGGCCGGCTCCAGGGGCAGGAGTGCGGGCGCGGCCCCGGCCCCGGTCCAAGCCGCGGCCCCCGCGCCCTGGACCGCAGCGGGCGGCGCGGGTCGCGGACCCGGCACCGGCGCACCGGTCACGTGCGTGGCGGTGGTTCCGAGCGCGGCCACCCCCGCCCCGGCCGGCGGTACCGGGCCGGCGCCGCCCGGCGCGCTGCCGGAGCCCGCGTTCGGCGGGGTGCCAATGATGGGTGCCCGGCCCGGCGAGCCGGGCGCCCCGACGGCGTTCCCCGCGGGCAGGGCGGTGCCGCCGGGCGCGTGCGCTCCGGCCGCGGACCGGCCGCGGCCGGCGAGCCGGAACAACCCGCCGCCGCCGCGCCGCGGGGCGATCGGCCGGTAGCCCAGCCGGGAGACGGCGGTGTCGGCCGCGTCGGCGAACAGCTGGGTGTCCGGAACCCGCAGCTCCGGGCCGAAGAGGGTAGACAGCTGCGGCCGCGGCCGTCCCGTCTGCAGGGCGACCACCTCCCGCAGCACGCCCGTCAGCTGGTCCGCCATCTCCTGCGCGGACGAGAACCGCCGCCCCGGGTCCGGGTCGGTGGCCCGGACCAGCAGCCGGTAGAAGGACTCGTACCGCCGGAACACCTCGATGTGCTCCGGATCCGGCAGCGAATCCACGAACACATTGGTGTAGCCCTGGAAGTCGAAGGTCAGCACGGCCAGTGTCCGCGCCACCGTGTAGAGGTCGGAGGCGACCGAGGGGCCCAGCTCCGCGACCTCGGGGGCCTGGTAGCCCACCGTGCCGTAGATGGCCGACTCGGCGTCGTCCATCCGCCGTACCGCGCCCATGTCGATCAGCTTCAGCTGGTCCTGCTGCTGGATCGCGTTGTCGACCTTGAAGTCGCAGTACAGGAGGTTCCTGCTGTGCAGGTGGCCGAGCGCCTCCAGCGCCTCGATGCCGTAGGCGCACGCCTGCTCCACCGGCAGCGGGTCGCGCCGCCCGTCCGGCCGGCGCCGCTCGTTCGCGATCTCCTTCAGCGACTTGCCGCCGACGTACTCCATGACGATGTACCCGTCCAGCGAACCGGTCCGCTGGTCCAGGTGCTCCACGAAGTTGTAGATCCGCACGATGTTGGAGTGCTCGATCTCCGCGAGGAAGCGCCGCTCCGAGATCGCGGCCTCCATCGCGTCCTGGTCACCGGTGTCCAGCAGGCCCTTGAGCACCACCCACCGGTCCGCGACCGCCCGGTCCACCGCCAGGTACACCCAGCCGAGGCCGCCGTGCGCGAGGCAGCCCGCCACCTCGTACTGGCCGCGCACCACATCACCGGAGCGCAGCTTGGGCACGAAGGAGTACGGGTGCCCGCACTTGGTGCAGAACCCTTCCGTCCGGCCCGGACGGTCGCCCCGGGCGCGACCCACCGGGGCCCCGCAGTCCGAGCGCGAGCAGAACCGCTTGCGCTCCGGCACCTCCGGGTTCTCCAGGACCGCGGTCGAAGGATTCGGACGCGGCACCTCCGGCACGTTGACCAGTCCGGCGCCCAGCCGGCTGCGGCCCGAGGCGGCCGAGCCCGAACTGCGCACCGACACCGAACGGGTGGACGTGGTCCCCGACACCGAGCGCGACAGCCGCCCGGACACCGAGCGGTGCGAGGAGGAGGACCGGGAGGAGCGCGCCGAGGCCGATGACCGCGCCGAGCCGTGGGAGCCCTGCGAGCCCATCGAGCCGCGGGTGCCGCCGGAGCCCAGGGAGCCCCGGGCCGCGCTCGTCATCCCCGTCGGCGGCGACACGAGTTCGTCCGCGCCCGCCGCGATCGAACCGATCGGGGCCAGCCCGCACGTGTCGCAGTAGACCTCGCCGCCGCCCATGTCCTCGTACGTTCCGGGGCAGCCGGGACGAACGCACACGGTTCCGATCAGGCTCATGCGTCTTCCTCCCCCGGCCCCGCGGGCCGCTGTTCCTGGTGTCGCCCTTGCTCGGGCCGGTCCTGGGGCGGCGCCAACGACTCCGCCGTCGCCTGTTGATAGCGCAGGACGGCCTGCTCGGCGGCCCGCAGGTCGCAGGGCGCACTCCACAACATCCGCCGGGCGGCGTCGTACCGCTCGATCAGCAGGCGGTCCTCCGCCATTCCGTGGCGGGCCACCTTCGCCTTGTACGCGTCGAGCCGCCCGCGCAGCTCGGCCCGCACGGCCAGGGGCGCCGTCACGGCGGTCAACGATTCACGGGCCCGCCGGAGTTCCTCATCGGCGCGCTCCTCCAGCGATTCCAGCAGGGGTGAGAGCCGGTGCCAGCGGGCCTGGCGCCGGTGCTCGGCCGCCGCCGCGAGCTGTTCTTGGAGCACCGTGGGCGGGCCGCTCACCGCGGGCACCTCGGACGCGGCGATCTTCGCCAGTACCTCGCCGCGCGCGGTCCGCGCCTCCGCCAGGGTCCGGTCGGCCCGTGAGAGCACGTCCCGCAGGGCGATCAGCCGCTGCTCGGCGTCCTGCCGTACGTCCAGCACCGCCTCGATCTCACGGCGTACGTCCTCCAGTGCGAGCGCGGCCCGGTCGTAGCGGCCGGTGTCCGGACGGCCGCCGCCGGGCGCGGAGCTGCCCGTCGCCGGCAGCCAGAAGGCCAGCGGGTCCGCGATCACCCGGGTGCGCAGCTCCGTCAGCTCGGCGGTGATGTCCTCCAGGTCGTCGCCGGAGGGGTGCTCGCCCGGCCGCACGCCCACCGAGTGGGCCAGCGAGCGGGTGCGGTGCAGCTCGGCGGCGAGCAGGTCGATCCGGGCGGGCAGCGCCGACCAGACGGCGTCGGCGGCGACCACCACGTCCAGCGAGCGCGCGTACAGGCCGTTCATCCGGGCCACCAGCTCGGCGAGCGAGAGCCGCTCCGCCAGCGCGACGCCCTCGGCGGCGGCCCCGGCGATCAGCACTCCGGGCCCGCGCAGCCGCTCGGTCAGCTCGATCAGGTCCTCGCGGTTCGGCCAGCGGCGCCGCTCCCGTACCTCCCGGGCGGCGGTCAGGGCCCCGCTGTAGGCGTCGAAGTACGTCCACAGCCGGGTGATGTCCGCGTCGGCGGTCGTCCACCGCTCCTTGGTGGTCCCGCTCAGCGCGGCGCCCTCCAGCAGCCGGCGTCCGGCGTGGTCCTGGAGGGCGAGCAGCGAGGTCTCGACGGCCTCGTGCTCGGCGCCCAACCGGGCCAGGGCGCGGTCGACGTCGTCCCGGTCCATCACTGCAGACCCCACCTCCACCGACTGTGCCTCCGCTTCCGCCGCCGCCTCCGTGTCCGTCCTCGTATCCTGCCCCGCGCCCGGTCCCGTGCCCGAAACCGTCACGGGGCTCAGCCGTCCCGGTACTTGGGTGCGGGGGGCGCCGTCACACCGGGCAGCACGGGCTGCAGGTGCTTGAGGTACGCCTTCATCCACGGGCTGTCACCGCCGCCCGCACGGTAGTTCTCCAGCACCCTGTTGACCCGGCGGACCAGGTCCGGGGCGTCCTTGTTCATCGCCACCCCGTAGAACTCACGGGTGAAGGGTGAACCCACCAGCTGCACCGACGGGTCCTGGGCGGCCTGACCGGCCGCGAGGGCGTTGTCCGTGATGATGCCGTCGACCTCGCCCAGCTGCAGCCGGACCAGGCAGTCCAGCTGGTTGGCGACGGTGACCGGCACCGAGCCGTACGACTGGGCCTTCAGGGCGGCCTCCGCCGTGGAACCGGCCGCGAAACAGATCCGCCGGTCCTTCAGCGAGGTGTCGTACCCGGTGATCGGCGAACCCTTGGGCGCCAGCACCTGCTGCCCGGCCTCGAAGTAGGCCGTCGAGAAGGCGACGTCCTCCAGCCGCTTGCAGTTGATGGTCATGGTCCGTACGACGATGTCGACGCGCCCCTCCTGGAGGGCGGGGATGCGCTGACTGGTGGGGATGGCCCGGTAGATGACCGCGTTCTCGTCGCCCAGGATGTCCTTGGCGATGGCCTTCACCAGATCGATGTCGAAGCCGTCGAGGCGGCTGCCCTCGGCGGTCTGGTTGCGGTAGCCCCAGCGGAAGCTGTTCTGGTCCACTCCGGCGACGAGCTTGCCGGCCGCCTTGATCCGCGCGATGGCCGCCCCGTCCACGTCGGAGGGGCGCAGGCTGGCCTCGGGGTCCTGGCAGGTGTCGGCGAGGGCCCAGGGCGCGGCCGGGGCCGCCGCCATCGAGGCGGGCCTGTGGAGGGGACGGCCGGTGTCGGGCGTCGCATGGGCCAACGGCAGCAGGACGACTGCGGCGGTCGTCGCGCAGGCGATCGCCATCGCGCTCACCCCGCCCCAGCCGCGCAGCCGGCCGGCGGCGCGGCGCAGGCCCGACGCCGCGCCGGCGGTCGCCGCCCGCCCGGCCCGGCCCGCCCGGCTCTCCCGGGCCTCGTGGTTCCGGTGCTTCCCGTGCTTCCCGTGGTTCTCGTGACCTTCGGCGGCCCGCTCCGCTCGTATCCGCATCGCGCTCACCTGTACTCCGAGAGCCGGCGCCCGATGCCGAGCAGGGCTGCTGCCGCACCGACGACCACCAGGGCCGCGGCGCCCGTCACCAGTCCGCCCAGCGCGCCGATCCCGTCCTGGGCGGCCCGGGTGAACTCCCGCTGCTCGTGGGCGACGGCCTGTTCCAGCGAGGCGTCCACCGTGTCGAAGGCGGCGCCGCTGCTCTCCTTGTGCTTCTCGTCCCCCACGACCTGGGGCAGAGCGGCCTCGTAGTCCCCCTTCAAGTCCGCCTCCCGGGCCGCCGTGTGCCGCTGCTTCCACTGCTTCACGCCGTCCTCGGCCCGGCTGACGGGGTCCCGGCCGGCCGCGTCGTCGGCGAGCCGCAGCGCGGTCGCCAGCCCGGCGTCCAACTGCTTCATGTTGTTCGTGAAGTCCACGTCGTACTTGTCGGACTTCTTGTCCTCGGCCAGTACGGCGCCCCGCGCGATCAGGGTCAGGTTCTCACCGGCCCGTGCCTGGAGGGAGGCGATCCGCGCGTCGTTGAGCACCTTCATCGACTCCTGCCCGTCCGCCCGGGCCTCGCTCAACGAGGACCGTGCCACCGTGTGTCCCACGACGAGCCACAGCAGGACCACCACCGACGCGGCCGTCGCGGCCACCAGTCCGTGGTTGAGGACCCGGTTCGTGTGCCGGTAGTTGCGCCGCTGCGCCCAGACCAGGGCGGCGACCGCGAGCAGGCCCAGACCGATCGAGGCCAGCGGCCAGGACCGGGCGTCGTCGTGGTCGGTGTAGAGCCGCTTGGTCTCCGACTCGTACAGCCGCTGGGCGGCGGGCAGCAGCTGGGTGGTCATCTGCTCGTTGGCGTAACGGAGGTAGGCCCCGCCCAGCGGCAGGCCCTGCCGGTTGGTGGCCCGGGCCTGCTCGATCAGGCCGGTGTAGCGCGGGAGCTGCTCGCTCAGCAGGGTGATCTGCCGGCGGGAGTCCTCGTTGCCGCCGGTGTTGGCGGCCGCGCTCACCAGCAGCTTGGAGGCGTTGGCGATGTCCTTCTCGTACCGCTGGCGGACCTCGCGCGGTTCCTGGGCCCCCAGCAGGAACCCGCTGGAGGAGGTCGTGTCGGCGTCCGCCAGGGAGCGGTAGATGCTCGCCGCGTCCGCGCTCAGCGGCTGGCTGCGGCCCACCACGTCGTCGGCTGCCGCGGCCCGGTCGGAGATCTCCCAGACGCTCACGGTGCCGAACAGCATGATCAGGGCGGCCAGTACCGCGCCGATGATCCGCAGCCGGCCCGGCTCGGTGGTCGCCGCCTCGCGCAGCCGCTCCACGCCCTCCGCCCAGGCGGTCCGCCCGGGCGGACCGTCGGGCGGCGCGGCCGTCGGCCCGACCGGCGGCACGGAAGCACCGCCCCCGGGTGCGGGCGCGCGTGATGTGATCGCCACCGTGACCTCCCCCTCGGTCCTGTCGTCCTCCAGCCGACGCTGGGAGGTACCCCCTGCGCAGCAGTATGGCCGTAGTGCCGGTCGACCACAGCACCCGGTGCTGGATCCAGGGCGATCCGTCCCTGAGGGCCCCCTTCGTCGCCCCTTCACCGTCAATACGTCCGTATGGGCGCCACGGTTCCAGACCGGACGGTTTCCGGGGCGGGTTCACCTGAAATGGGTACGGAGTTTTTCATAGGCCTCGGGCGGTGCGCCGAGCGCGTCCAGGCCCAGCAGCCCGGCACCGAGCACCGGCGGCGCCGTGATCACGCGGATCCGGGCGCGCGGGGCCCGTTCGGCGAGGCCCGCCGCGATCCGGTCGTTGAGCTGCGGGTGTCCGGCGGCCAGCACACTGCCACCCAGCACCACCGGTACCTCCTGCTCCAGCAGGCCCAGGCGCCCCAGCGCCACCGATGCCATGGCCACCACCTCGTCCGCCTGCCGGTGCACCAGCGACAGCGCCACCGGGTCCCCGGCGGCCGCCACCGCGAACAGCACCGGTGTCAGCTCGTGCCGCCGCGCGTGCTCCACCCGGCCCAGGTGCATCGCCTCGATCAGCGAGGCCATCGACGGGTGGCCGAAGTGCGCGGGCAGCGCCCGGGCCAGCTCCGTCGGCCCGCCCCGCCCGTCCTCGGCCCGGGCCGCGAACCAGAGCGCCTCCTCGGCCAGTCCGCCCCCACCGCCCCAGTCTCCGGAGATCCGTCCGATCGCGGGGAAGCGGGCGGTCCGCCCGTCCGGGGTCATCCCGACGCAGTTGATGCCCGCCCCGCACACCACCGCGACCCCGCACGGGTCGGCGCCCGTCGGCAGCCCGGAGCGCAGCAGCGCGAAGGTGTCGTTGTGCACCGCCGTCGCGCGGCCCCAACCGCGGCGCTCGATCTCCCGCGCCAGCTCCTGCTCCTCCACCGGGAAGTCGGCGTTGGCCAGGCACGCCGACACCCGCTCGGCCCACGGCCCGGCCGCGGGGCCGGCGCGCAGCCCGGCGTCGGCCATCGCCCCGGCCAGCACGTCGACGGCCGCGGCCACCCCCGTGCGCGGCGGCTGGAAGCCCCCGGCCTGGCCGGAGCACAACACCGAGCCGTCCGGGGCGAGGAGCGCCACGTCCGTCTTGCTGTTGCCCGCGTCCATCGCCAGCACCGAGGGGAGGGTCACGCCCATGGCAGGTGCTCCTTGTTGTGCGCGAGGAGCCGGTCGGTCAGCCCTTCGGCCAGGTCGAACTGTCCGATGAGGGGGTGTGCCAGCAGTGCCTTGAAGACCCGCTCGCGCCCGCCGCGCAGGGCCGCGTCCAGCGCGAGGTCCTCGTACGCGCTCACGTGCGAGATCAGCCCGGAGAACAGCGGGTCCAACCGGGGCACCGCGAGCGGGACGGGGCCGGATCCGTCGACGCGGGCCTGCACCTCGATCACCGCGTCGTCCGGCAGGAAGGGCAGCGTGCCGTTGTTGGACGTGTTGACCACCTGTACGGCCGGCCCGCCGTCGCCCAGCAGGGAGGCGGCCAGGTCCACGGCGGCCTCGGAGTAGAAGGCGCCGCCCCGTTTCGCCAGCAGCGCCGGCTTCTCGTCGAGCGCGGGATCCCCGTACAGGGCGAGCAGTTCGCGTTCCATCGCCGCGACCTCGGCCGCCCGCGAGGGCTTGGTCCCGAGCTCCCGGACCACCTCGTCGTGGGCGTAGAAGTAGCGCAAGTAGTACGAGGGCACGACGCCGAGCCGGTCCAGCACCGCCCGGGGCAGCCGCAGGTCCCCGGCGACGGCCCCGCCGTGCGCGGCGAGCAGGGTCGCCAACAGGTCCTCGCCGTCCGGGCCGCCCCGGCGCACGCCGAGCTCCCAGGTGAGGTGGTTGAGGCCCACGTGGTCCAGGTGGATGTCGGCCGGCGCCAGGTCCAGCAGCGCCGCGAACTTCCGCTGGAGGCCGATGGCGACGTTGCACAGACCGACGGCCTTGTGCCCGGCCCGCAGGAGGGCCCGGGTGACGATCCCCACCGGGTTGGTGAAGTCGATGATCCACGCGTCCGGGTTGGTCCGCCGGACCCGCTCGGCGATGTCGAGGACCACCGGGACCGTGCGCAGCGCCTTGGCGAGCCCGCCCGCGCCCGTGGTCTCCTGACCGACGCAGCCGCACTCCAGCGGCCAGGTCTCGTCCTGCAGCCGGGCGGCCTGCCCGCCGATGCGCAGCTGGAGCAGGACCGCGTCGGCCCCCGAGATGCCCGCGTCGAGGTCGGAGGTGGTGGTGATGCGTCCGGGGTGGCCCTGCCGGGCGAAGATCCGCCAGGCCAGGCCGCCGATCAGCTCCAGCCGTTCGGCGGCCGGGTCGATCAGTACGAGCTCGCTGACGGGCAGGGTGTCGCGCAGCCGCGCGAAGCCGTCGACCAGTTCGGGGGTGTAGGTGGAACCGCCGCCCACCACTGCGAGTTTCATCGTCAGCCTTTCACGCCGGTCAGGGTGACTCCCTCGACGAACGCCTTCTGGGCGAAGAAGAAGAGGACGATCACCGGGGCCATGACCAGTACGGTCGCGGCCATCGTCAGGTTCCAGTTGGTGTGGTGCGCCCCCTTGAAGGACTCCAGTCCGTAGCTGAGGGTCCAGGCGGCCGGGTTGTCGGAGGCGTAGATCTGCGGGCCGAAGTAGTCGTTCCAGGCACAGAAGAACTGGAAGAGCGCGACGGCGGCGATCCCGGGCCGGGCCATCGGCAGGACGACGCGCAGCAGGGTGCGCACCTCGCCGCAGCCGTCGACGCGGGCCGCGTCCAGGTACTCGTCGGGGATGGTCAGCAGGAACTGGCGGAGCAGGAAGATGGAGAAGGCGTCGCCGAAGGCCATCGGGACGATCAGCGGCCACAGGGTGCCCGACAGGTCGAGCTGCTTCGCCCAGAAGAGGTACATGGGGATGACCACCACCTGCGGCGGCAGCATCATCATGGCGATCACGAGGAGCAGCGCGAGTCGCCGCCCGCGGAAGCGGAACTTGGCGAGCGCGTACGCGACGGGCACGGAGGAGACCACGGTCAACAGGGTGCCGAGTCCGGCGTACAGGAGCGTGTTGCGCCACCAGGTCAGGAAGCCCGGGGTGTGCCACACCTTCGCGTAGTTGCCCCATTCCCAGGTGTCGGGCCACAGGTCGCGGGTCAGGGCCTGCCGGTCGCCCATCAGGGAGGTGAGGAGGAGGAAGACGAAGGGGAGGACGAAGAAGAGGGCGGCGGCCACGCCGAGCGAGTGCACCCCGACCCAGTGCAGTACCGCCTTGGAGGATCTCCGTCCGGTGTGCGCGCTGCTCATTCACCTGCTCCGATCAGACCGCCACGGCGCCGCATCAGGAGCGCGGTGAAGGCCATGGAGAGGGCGAACAGGACGAGCGCGACGACGCACGCGGTGCCGTAGTCGAAGCGCTGGAACCCGAGGTTGTAGACGAGCTGGGGCAGCGTCAGGGTGGACTTGTCGGGATAGCCCGGCTCGAACTGTTGGCCCGAGCCGCCGATCACCCCGGCCGCGACCTTCCCCGCCACCAGCGGCTGGGCGTAGTACTGCATGGCCTGGATCACCCCGGTGACCACGGCGAACATGATGATCGGCGAGATGTTGGGCAGGGTGATGTGCCGGAACCGCGCCCACGCGCCGGCCCCGTCCAGCTCCGCGGCCTCGTACTGCTCCTTGGGTACGTCGAGCAGCGCGGCCATGAAGATGACCATCAGGTCGCCGACCCCCCACAGGGCGAGGGCGGTCAGGGCCGGCTTGGACCAGTCGGCGTCGGTGAACCAGCCGGGGGTGGGCAGTCCCACCGCGTCCAGCAGGGTGTTGACGGGGCCGGTGCCGGGGTTGAGCAGGAAGACGAAGGCCAGGGTCGCGGCGACCGGCGGGGCCAGGTAGGGCAGGTAGAACAGGGTCCGGAAGATTCCGACCCCCGTCTTGATCTTCGTGATGAGCAGGCCGATGCCGAGGCCGAAGGCGACCCGGCAGGTCACCATCACCAGGACCAGCCACAGCGTGTTGCGCATGGCCGGCCAGAAGAGCGGATAGTCCGTGAAGACGTAGCTCCAGTTGTCGAGGCCGTTGAAGGCGGGCTGACGGAAGCCGTCGTACCGCGTGAAGGAGAAGTACACGGTGGACAGCAGCGGGTAGAGGAAGAAGACGGCGAAGCCGATCAGCCAGGGGGACAGGAAGGCCGTGGTCCGCAGGGCGGAGCGCCGCCGCTTCGCGCGCAGGGGGTGGGCGCCGGTCATCGGGCTACTTCGCCTTCGCGATGTCCGTGTCGATCTGCTGGTCGGTCTTGGCGAGACCGGCCGGTACGTCGCCGACGTCGCCCTTCTCGACGGCGTACGCGAAGTCCGTGAAGGTCAGCTGGTAGGTGCCGCCGTCGGCCTTGGCCGGGGTGGTGCTGGACTTCGGGTGCCGGGCGATGTCGAGGAAGGTCTTGAACTCCGGGGTCACCTGCAGGTCCGGGGAGTCCAGGGCGCCGAACGTGGACGGGATGTTGTGGATGGCGTTGGCGAAGGCCACCACCGCCCCGGTGTCGGTCGTCATGTACTTGACCAGCTCCCAGGCGGCGTTCTGCTTCTTGCTGCCCGCGGCGATGCCCATGATCGTGCCGGAGAGGTAGCCCTTGCCGTAGTCGTCGGCCTGCTCGTCGGGCACGGGCAGCGGCGCGGTGCCGATCTCGAAGGAGACGCCGGCCTCCTTCGCCATCGGGGCCCGCCACTCGCCGTCGATCTGCATGACCACCCGGCCGGTGTGGAAGGGGTGTTCGGCGCTCCACTCGTCCCCGAAGGTGTTGCGGAACCGCTCCAGCTTCTCGTAGCCGCCGAGCTTCGCCACCAGGTCCTTCTGCGCGGTCAGCATCTTCGCGAAGGCCGGGTCCGCGGCCAGAGCGGACTTGCCGTCGGGGGTGAAATAGGTGGGGCTCCACTGGGCGGCGAGCCGCATGGGGGTGGTCTCGTAGCCGTGGAAGGTGGGCATCAGGCCGACCTGCTCGTACGAGTCGCCCTGGGGTTTGGTGAGTTTCTGCGCGACCTCGGCGAACTGGCTCCAGGTCTTGGGGGGTTCGGTGATGCCGGCGGCCGCGAAGGCGGTCTTGTTGTAGACGAGCCCGTACGCGTCGTGCAGCAGCGGCAGCGTGCACTGGTTGCCTTCGAACTGGGTGTACTCCAGCAGGGTTTTGGGGAAGACCTTCGTCTTGTCCACGCCGGACTTCGCGAGGAAGGGGTTCAGGTCGGCGAAGGCGTGGGAGTTGCAGAACGTGCCCACGCTGTCGGTGGTGAAGGAGGAGACCACGTCGGGGGCCTTGTCCCCGCCCGCCCGCAGCGCCTGGTTGACCTTGTCGTCGGTCATGTTGCCGGTGACCTTGACCTTGATGTTCGGGTGCGCCTTCTCGAACCGGGCGATGTTCTCCTCGATCGCCTTGGTCTCGCTCGGCGCGGACCAGCCGTGCCAGAAGTTGAGGGTGACGTCCGCCTTCGGGTCGTCGGAGGCGGTGTCCGCGCCCTGGCCCGTACAGGCCGTGGCGAGGGCGGATATCGCCGCGAGGACGGCGGTCGCGGTGGTCAGACGTCCGGTTCTGGGCATGGCGGGGCTCGCTCTCTGCAGGAGGAACTTCCGTGGGGGGTGCCGGGTGGGGGTGGCGGTG
Source organism: Streptomyces sp. NPDC091682 (assembly GCF_044756625.1). Lineage (NCBI taxonomy): Bacteria > Bacillati > Actinomycetota > Actinomycetes > Kitasatosporales > Streptomycetaceae > Streptomyces > Streptomyces sp. NPDC091682. The sequence continues at coordinate 68,957 of NZ_JBIVTH010000007.1, forward strand.
GCGGTGAGCCGTGCGGGGGTGCCGGGGTGAGGGGTATGCGGTGCGGGGGGTGCCGGGGTGAGGGGTGCGCGGTGCGGGGGAGGGCGCGGACGGCAGGCGGCGGGCGGGTTCAGCCCGAGGTGTCGAACACTTCGTCCCGGGTGGCGGCCAGCGCGCTCTCCAGCGCGCCGTGCAGGACGGGCTGCTCCCGCACCTCGCCGGGGACCAGTCGGGGCCGGGAGGGGGCCAGCTCGGCGAGTTCGGCCTCCAGCAGCGCGCGCAGCGGCTCGCCCCCCGCACTGATCGCCGCCCCGGACAGGACCACGATCTCCGGGTCCAGCACGGCGACGACCGAGGCGAGACCGGTGGCCAGTGCGGTGGCGTACGCCTGGAGGAACGTCAGCTGCGCTCCCTCGGGGGCGGCGGCGGCCCGTGCGAGCAGGGCGACGGCGGCGGCGACCTCCGGTCCGTGCGCGGCCCCGGGGGCGTTGGGTGCCCCGGGGGCGTCCGGCGGCTCCACGCCCAGTTCCGCGGCGAGTCGGGGGAGTCCCTCCACACCGGCCAGCTCCTGGTACCCGCCGGAGTTGGCCCGGGTGACCTGCCGGGCCAGGGGGCGGCCCGGTACCGGCAGGAAGCCCACCTCGCCGGCGCCGCCGGTCCAGCCCCGGTGCAACCGGCCGCCCAGTACCAGTGCGGCGCCGAGACCCTCCTCGTTCCACAGCAGGACGAAGTCCTCGTGGCCGCGGGCGGCCCCGAGCCGCTGCTCGGCGACGGCGGCGAGATTGACGTCGTTCTCGTACTCGACGGGCATCGGCAGCGCCGCCGCCAGCTCCTCCAGGAGGGTGGGGGAGTGCCAGCCGGGGAGGTGGCTGGCGTAGCGCAGGCGGCCGGTCTGGGGGTCGAAGGCGCCCGGCGTGCCGATGACCACCCGGTGCAGGTCGGTGCGGTGCAGTCCGGCGGCCTTGACGGCCCCGCCGAGGGCCTCGGTCACCTGGGCGACGGCCTCCGCGCCCTCGGTGTAGGGGACCTCGTGGGTGGCGACCACCGTGCCGGTGAGGTCGGCGACGGCCGCCAGGACCCGCTCCGGTGTGACGTCGAGGCCGCCGACGTGGGCGGCGCGCGGATTGATCGCGTAGAGCTGGGCGCTCGGGCCGGGGCGTCCGCCGTCCGTGCCGGTGGCCACGACGAGCCCGACCGCTTCGAGGCGGGCGAGCAACTGCGAGGCGGTGGGCTTGGACAGTCCGGTCAGGTGTCCGATGCGGGTCCGGGACAGCGGGCCGTGCGTCAGCAGGAGTTCGAGTGCGGCCCGGTCGTTCATGGCGCGCAACAGGCTGGGCGTTCCGGGCGTGGCGGCGGGCATCGAGCGGCTCTCCCTCACCGAGGCGATCTGTTAGGTAAGTTTCCTATCACCTGTTGAAGTGTGTCAATGCCGCTGCCCCGCAGGCCGTGTCATTTCACGGATGACCTGCGGGGCAGCGGGGCGAGCGGGGCTCGTGCGACGTGTGGCTACGCGGCTACGCGGTCACTTGGTGATCCGCGGGCCGGCCGGCGGCGGGATCGGGGCCGTGGCCAGCGACTGCGGGGAGGCCGGGTTCGCGAGGGCGGACGGCGCGGCGACCGAGGCCGACGGGTCCGCCGGGGCCTCCTCGTCCTCGTCGGGCGCCGGCATGCCGCCGATGATCCGGATGCCCGCGGCGTCGAAGGCCTCCTTGATCCGCCAGCGCAGCTCCCGCTCCACCGCGAACTGCTGGCCGGGCATGGTCTTGGCCGACACCTTCACGGTCATCGAGGCGAGCAGCACCTCGTCCAGGCCCAGCACCTCCACCGGACCCCACAGGCGCTCGTCCCACGGGGACTCCTTGGCCATGGCGTCCGCGACCTCCTTGACCACCTCGCGGATCCGGGACAGGTTCTCCGAAGGCTTGACCTGGACGTCCACGCCCGCGGTCGCCCAGCCCTGGCTGAGGTTGCCGATCCGCTTGATCTCGCCGTTGCGCACGTACCAGATCTCGCCGTTGTCCCCGCGGAGCTTGGTCACGCGCAGTCCGACCTCGATGACCTCGCCCGAGGCCACGCCCGCGTCGATCTTGTCGCCGACGCCGTACTGGTCCTCCATGATCATGAAGACGCCGGACAGGAAGTCCGTCACCAGGTTCCGGGCACCGAAACCGATCGCCACACCGGCCACACCGGCACTCGCGAGCAGCGGGGCCAGGTCGATCTTCAGGGCGGCCAGCACCATCAGTGCGGCCGTACCGAGGATCAGGAACGAGGCCACCGAGCGGAGCACCGAGCCGATCGCCTCCGAACGCTGGCGCCGACGCTCCGCATTGACCAGCAGTCCGCCCAGGGCGGTGCCCTCCACCGCCTCGGCGCTGGTGTTCATCCGGGTTATCAGCTTGGTCAGCGCCTTGCGGACCGCCGAGCGGATCACCGCCGCTATCACGACGATCAGCAGGATCCGCAGGCCGATGCTCAGCCAGGTGGCCCAGTTCTGCTCGATGAAGCTGGCGGCCTCGGTGACGCTCTCCTGCGCCTCCTTGACCGATGCGGGCGCGTCCGGAACGTCGGCTGCCAACGGCAGCAGAGCGGCGGGCCAGGGCACGACGGGAACCTCCAGGTGTAGCGGTCTGCCCGCGGAACCGGGGGGAGCCCCCGGACGGATCCGGGGACATGCGGGACAGACCAACCACACTAACGGGGCAATCCCTTCACCTTGGTGCCGTGTTCGAGGGAGAGACCAGACTCACCTGGGGATGACTGACTGTGGTTGAAAACACCTCGGACCCGTTACGGGCGAGTGGTGGCGTTTCGACCAGCCGTAAGGAGAGACTGGAGAACAGATCGTCCCGGCGCGAGCCACGCGCCGCCGGCGTACAAGGAGGCAGTCCGTGCCGCACGTCCTGGTCCTCAACGCGTCGTACGAGCCCCTCGGCGTCGTACCGCTCCGCCGCGCGCTCGTCCTCGTCCTGGAGAACAAAGCGGTCTCCCTGGAGGAATCCGGCGCCTATCTGCACAGCGCGACAAGGGTCGTCCCCGCGCCCAGCGTGGTACGGCTCAAGCGCTTCGTGCGGGTCCCCTACCGGGGGCCCGTTCCACTCACCCGGCGCGCACTGTTCGCGCGGGACGGCGGTCGCTGCATGTACTGCGGCGCCGTCGCCACCAGCGTCGACCACGTCATTCCGCGCAGCCGGGGCGGACAGCACGTCTGGGACAACGTCGTCGCGGCGTGCCGGCGCTGCAACCACGTCAAGGCCGACCGGCACCTGCTGGAACTCGGCTGGCGGCTGCGCCACCAGCCGGCCCCGCCGTCCGGGCTGGCGTGGCGGATCATCGGCACGGGGCACCGGGATCCTCGGTGGATGCCGTACCTCCAGCCGTACGGGGCCGAGGACGCGCTGGAGCGGATCGGGGTCGCGGCCGGTTAGCTCCGCAGGGCCGCCGGTTCCGTGTCGGGTTGTGCCCGTCGCGGACCTGCGGGCCGGCCTCCCGGGGCTCCGCCCCGGACCCCGCGCCCCAAACTCCCCCGGCTACCGCCGGGAGGTGCCCCCGGGCGGGGCCGGGGCGGCGGGGCTACGGGGTGACCGCGTAGGCCTCCGCCGACCAGAGCGAGCAGCCGTACTTCGTCGCGCGGGTCTCGCACGTGATCCGCAGGAAACGGGTGTCCGGGGCGTCCATCCGGAGCGACTCGCGGCCGCCCCGGGAGGCCTTCACGGTTGCCGCCGGGCGCCAGGTCACCCCGTCCGCGGAGGTCTCCACCCGGTACGCCGACGGGTACGCGTCCTGCCAGTGCAGCTCCAGCCGCCCCACCCGCGCCGGGGCGGGCAGTTCCGCCCGCCACCACGCGCCGTCCACCGCCGGGGACGACCAGCGGGTGGCCGCGGAGCCGTCCACGGCCGCCGAGGCCGGGAAGTCGGGGGTCTCGTTCGCCGAGGACGTCGCCCGCGCGGTCCGCAGCAGATCGGGGCCGCCGGTACGGGGCACCGCACGCACCGTCAGGGTGCGTGACTCCCCGTCGAAGGTCACCGGCACCTGGTAGCTGCCCGCCGGGGTGCCCGCGGCGACCGTGACCTCCAGCGGGATCGACACCTGGCTGCCCCGCGGGGCCACCGCGACCTGCGGGAGGCGGACCTCGATGCCCGCCGGCGGCTTCGCCGACAGCGGGCCGCGGACCTCGCCCGGACCCAGCGCGGACAACGTCGCCGAGACCCGCTGCGCGGCGCCGCCGATCTCGGCGTCGGCCGCGGCCCCGTCCGCCAGCTCGAACCGGGCCCGCGGGCCGTCCCCGAACCACGGCACCACCTGGTGCACCGCGGGCGCGGATCCGGCCCAGGACAGGCGCACCGCGTCCGCCTGCAGCCCCGCCGTCTCCACCTGGGTCCAGCCCGAGGCCGAGGCGTCGGCGACCTTGCGCCAGCCCTCGCCGGGTACGTGCGCCTCCACCGCGGCGCCCCGCGCCCCGGCGGGGAACGGGTCGGTCATCACGGTCACCGCCGACACCGGGCGCGGGGCGTCCAGCCGTACGGTCCAGGCCTCGGCCTCCTTCGTCACCGTGCCGGTCTGACGGGCGGCGCCGGTCCAGGCGTCGGCCTCGGCCACCGCCTTCGTCAGGAACGGGTCCAGGACGGCCTTGTCCACCCGGGCCGATCCCGGCTTCGCCAAGGTCGCCCGGACCTCGGCCAGGGCCCGGGAGGCCTTCCAGGCGGCCGCGCCGTCGCCGCGGGCCTGGGCCTGCAGGACGTCCACCGCCAGCTCGCCCGCCGTCCCGTAGCGCGCCAGGCGCTCCAGCCAGGGACCCGCCTCGCCCGACAGGGCCGGCAGCCGGTCCTTGGCCTCGCGCAGGACCGTGAACGCCTTGCGCAGCTCGGTCCCGGCCGCAGGGTCGCCCGCGGCGCGGGCCTTCCAGAACTGCTCGACGAGCGGCTTCAGGTACGCCGACTCCTCCTGCTTGAGCCCGGACGACGTGGTGTTCCCGGCGAGCGCCGCCATCGCCTGGCGCGCGCTCGGGTCGGCGCCCGTCAGGTCCCGCACCGCCGCCGCCCAGGACTCGCCGGGCCGGTAGCCGCGCGGGTTCCACGCGAAGTCCGCCGCCGTGAAGAGCGGGATCCGCGACAGGGTGCCCTGCGGCATCGCGTTGGCCAGCAGTGCCGCCGAACCGCCCGCGACCGCCGGCTCGCGGCCCGCGTACGGGCCGAGGAAGATCCGGCCCGGATCCCAGTCGTTCACCGGGTAGTTGTCCATGGTGATCAGCGGGTGCCCCAGGGCGGCGCGCGCGCCGGCCAGTTCCTTGCCCGTGATCGTGCGCGGCACCACGCCCACGCCCGTCCAGGCCACCTCCACCCGCGGGTCCAACGCACCCGCCAGGGCCGTCCGGTAGGTGGTGGCGCCCTCCTGGTAGTACTCCGTCGGCAGCAGCGACAGCGCGGGCGCCCCCGGGTAGCGGGCGGCCAGGTGCGCCGCCAGTCCTCCCGCGACCTCGGCGTGCGCCTTCGCGGCGGCCGCCGGGCCCTTCCCGTACCGCTCCCGGTCGGCCTTGCAGCCCCACTCGGAGTAGCTGACGTCCTGGAACTGCACCTGGAAGGCGCGGAAGCCGAGGTCCCACATCGCGTCCAGCTTGCGCGCGAGCGCCGCCCGGTCGGCCTCCGAGGACAGGCACATCGACTGCCCGGGGGTCACCGCCCAGGCCAGGACGACCTGGTTGGCGCGGGCCCGTTCGGCCAGCGCACGGAATTCCGCCTGCTGCTCCTGCGGGTAGTCCTGGCGCCAGCCCGTCGTGCGGTACGGGTCGTCGCCGGGGGCGACGAGCAGCCGGTTCTGCTTGGTGCGGCCCATGAAGTCGAGCTGGGCGAGGCGCTGTTCCTGGGTCCACGGCTGCCCGTAGAAGCCCTCGGTTATCCCGCGCACCGGCGCGGCCGGCCAGTCCCGCACCAGTACGCCGGGCATCTTCCCGCCGCCCGCCGCGAGCAGTTGGCGCAGCGTCTGCGCCGCGTGGAAGAGTCCTTCCGCGCCTATGCCGGCCACCGCGATCGTGTCCCGGCCGGCGTGGCGGCCGGCGGCCAGCCGGTACCCCCCGGCCGGCAGGTCCGACGGGGCGGCCGCGCCCAGCGCCCGCAGCGCTTGCTCCGCGTCCGCGTCCTGGAGCCGTACGACGGTGCCCCGTGCGGGCAGCGGTGCGCCGGGGGCCGACTCGTGGACGGTCCGTACGCCCGCCGCGCGCAGGGCGTCCCGCACCACCTTGACGGCGTACGGGTCGGCGCCGGCCCCCGCGACCAGTACGGCCTCGGTGCCCAGCGGCAGCTCGCGCGCCGGATCGGCGGTCATCGACTGCGGCCGCGGCCACACGGCGGGCCCCTCGGTGGCGGCCCGCGGGGCGTCGGCTCCCGGGTCGAGCACCGGCCCGGCGGCAGCGGACACGGGGGTCGCTCCGGGGCCCGCTCCGGGCGCCGCTCTGTCCGGTGTGGTGGGCGCCGCGAAGGTCCCGGGTGGCGCGGAGGACACGGCACCGCCCAGCAGCGTGCCGATCACCGCCACGGCGGCGGCGGTGTTCCGCCCCTTGCCCCTGAGCCGCACAGAGCCTCCTTGTCCCGAGTCGTCCCCCACTCGTACGAATGAGCCTGAGCCCACCATCCGTGCGGCGGGAGTGTCAATGCGAGTGGGTGATCTGCCCCGGATGCGACAGGAATGCGGTGCCTCCGAGTGGGTATGGACGCGGTGTTCCCCGGCGGCGTCCCACCCTCGCGAACCACCCTTGTGCCCCCATCATCTGACACATCCTCATGCTCTGAGGTCCGCACGTACGAAGGAGCGCCCGCAGATGGACGACCTGGCCCGGCTCGCTGCCCAGTACGGAGTCGCCACCGACTACCGGCCCGCCGCGGACGTCACCGTCCCGGTGCCGGAGACCACCGTCAGGGCGGTCCTCGGGCTGCTGGGGGTGGTCACCGACGACGCGGCGAGCATCCGGGCGGGCGCCGAGTCCGCCGCACAGGAGGCGGCCGAGCGGCTGCTGCCGCCCACGGTGGTGCTCTGGCAGGGGGACCGGGTGGCTCCGGAGCCCGCCCCGCTGCCCCCGGGCAGCCGGGTGCGGGTGCTGGCCGAGGAGACGGGGGAGGCGCTCGCATGGGGCCCCGCGCTGCCGCTGGGCGTCCACCGGCTCATCGCCGAGGCGCCCGACGGGCGCAGCGCCGAGGCCACCTTGGTCGTGGCCCCGCAACGGGCCCCGGCCGCGCCCGGGCGGGCCCACGGGCTGCTCGTCCAGCTCTACTCCTTGCTCTCCGAGCGCTCCTGGGGCATGGGCGACCTCGGCGACCTCGCGGAGCTCGCCCGTTGGGCGGGCCGGACCCACGGCGCCGGGTTCATCCAGGTCAACCCGCTGCACGCGGCCGTGCCCGGGGCCCCGACCGACCCCTCCCCGTACCGGCCGTCCTCGCGGCGCTTCCCGGACCCCGTCCACCTGCGGATCGAGGACGTCCCCGAATACGCCGACTGCCCCGACCGCCGGGCCCTCGACGAGCTCGCCGCCCGTGGTGGGGAACTGCGCCGCCAGGTCCTGGAGAAGGGCGCGCTGATCGACCGAGACGCCGTCTGGGAACTCAAGCGGTCCGCCCTGGAACTGCTGTACGCCGTCCCGCGCACCCCCGAACGCGAAGCCGCCTACCGGGCGTTCTGTGCCGAACAGGGGGCTCCGCTGGACGTGCACGCCACCTGGTGCGCGGGGCACGCGGGGGAGGAGGACCCGAAGGAGCGGGCCGATTTCCACCGCTGGCTGGTCTGGCTGACGGACGGCCAGCTCGCCGCCGCCCAGCGGGCCGCCCGCGGGGCCGGCATGACGGTCGGCATCGTCCACGACCTCGCCGTCGGGGTGCACCCGCAGGGTTCCGACGTCTTCGGGTCGCCCTGCTACGCGCGGCACATCTCGGTCGGGGCCCCGCCGGACGCCTTCAACGCCCGCGGCCAGGACTGGGGGCTGCCGCCGTGGCGCCCGGACGTACTGGCCGCCACCGGCTACGCCCCCTTCCGGTCCCTGCTGCGGGGGGTGTTCCGCTACGCGGGCGCCCTGCGGATCGACCACGTGATGGGTCTGTTCCGGCTCTGGTGGATCCCGGAGGGGACCCCGCCCGCGGAGGGCGCGTACGTCAGCTACGACGGCGAGGCCATGCTGGCGATCCTGGTGCTGGAGGCCCACCGGGCGGGCGCCCTGGTCATCGGTGAGGACCTCGGGACGGTGGAGCCGCGGGTCCGTCAGGAGCTGGCCCGGCGCGGGGTGCTCGGCACCTCGGTGCTCTGGTTCGAGCGGGACTGGGACGGGGCCGGGGCCCCGCTGGCCGCACAGGCCTGGCGGGCCGACTGCCTGGCCACCGTCACCACGCACGACCTGCCGCCCACGGCCGCCAAACTCGCCGGGGGCCATGTGGAACTGCGCGACCGGCTCGGCCTGCTGACCCGCCCGGCCGAGCTGGAGCGCGTCGAAGACGCCGCGGACACCGCCGAGTGGCTGGAGCTGCTGGACGGCCTCGGACTGGACACCAAGGGCGAGGAGGCCGCCGTACGGGCCCTGTACGCCTTCCTGCTGCGCACCCCCGCGCGGCTGGTCGGCGTATGGCTGCCCGATGCGGTGGGGGACCGGCGGCCGCAGAACCTGCCGGGGACCTGGGACCAGTACCCCAATTGGCGGCTGCCGGTCGCCGATGCCGCGGGGCGGCCGCTGACCCTGGAGGAGCTCGTGTCCTCGCCCCGGGCGAACGCCCTGCTGAGCGCGGTGGGGGAGGGCGCACGGCCTCGTACGGCACCCCCGGGCGCGCGCCCCGTTTAGGTGTTCGCTACGTTTGCACCGTGGACAAGAAGAACGCTCTGCGCGCCGGCGCCGTCACGGCCGGAACCGCGCTGATGATGCTGCTGATGACGTCTCCCGCCCTCGCGCTTACCCGCGACGACGGTGACGACCCGGGTCCGGGCCTGAGCATCGGTGAGACGCTCGGCCTGTACGTGGCCCTGCCCCTGGTGATCTTCCTGGGCATCATCGGTCTCGTGATGGTCCTCGACAAGTCGTCGGACCGGAAGCCGAAGCAGGCCTGAGCCGGTCCGGCCCCACGGGGCCGGGACCAGTAGACCTTTCCGGGCGCCGGGGGTCCGCACCGCCGATTCGTTTCGACCGTGCGACGACCCCCGGCGCCTTGTCGTACCCTCAGACGGCGGCCAGGAGCCGGCGGAGCAGGCCGGTGAGCACGGCGACCTCGTCGTCGGTCAGCCCGGTGAGCGCGGCGCGCTGCACTTCCAGACCGGCGCCGACGGCCTCGTCGATGAGCGCGAGGCCGCGGTCGGTGATCGTCACCTGGAGCCCCCGCCGGTCGTGGGGATCGGGCTTGCGGTAGAGCAGCCCGGCCTTCTCCAGCTTGTCCAGACGCCCGGTCATGCCGCCCGTGGTGAGCATCAGGGTGGCCGAGAGCTGCCGGGGCGAAAGCGTGTAGGGCTCGCCCGACCGGCGCAGCGTGGCCACGACGTCGAACTCGCCGCGCGAGATGCCGAAGCGCGCATAGCGCTGCTCCATTGCGTCGCCCATGGCCTTGGCGATCCGGTAGATGCGTCCGAAGACGGCCATGGGGGCCGTCTCCAGGTCGGGGCGCACGGCGAACCACTGGGCCGTGATCGCATCCACTGCGTCCTTGTCGTCACTCATGCGTGCAGTATCCGGCTTCCCCGAGATCGTTCGCAAGAAAGTTGCTTGACGGTAAGTAGCTTAGCGATAAGCTACTTACCAGCAACCAAGTCCGGGGGGGAGGTCATGGCCGTGTTCATGAGGAAGACAGCCGCATCAGGGGAAGCGAAGGTCGCGGGGGAGCGGTCGCGGCTCCCCGGAATCGGCATCGGCTCGATCGGGACCGGTAGGCACGTCCCCTTCTCGCTGGTCTTCTTCCACCACGTCACCGGCCTCTCCCCCACCGTCGTCGGCCTGGTCATGACGGTGACCGGGCCGGTCGGGCCGGCGTTCGTGCCGCTGGCCGGCCCGGCCGCCGCCTGAGCCCCGCCGGTCCACCTGCCGGTCCACCCGCCGGCTTTCCCCGCCGGTCCTCCCGCCCGCTCGCCCGTCAGATCCAGGAGCCACCCGCCATGAAGCGCTTAGCCACCGTCGCCCTGACCGCACTCGCCCCCATCTCCTGGGGCTCCACCTACGCCGTGGCCACCGAGCTGCTGCCGCCCGACCGGCCGCTGTTCACCGGAGTGATGCGGGCCCTGCCCGCCGGACTGCTGCTGACCGCCCTGGCCCGCACCCTGCCCAAGGGTCAGTGGTGGTGGAAGTCCGCCGTCCTCGGCATCCTCAACATCGGCGCCTTCTTCCCGCTCCTGTTCCTCTCCGCCTATCGGCTCCCCGGCGGGGTCGCGGCCGTACTGGGCGCCGCCGGCCCGCTGTTCGTCGTAGGGCTGGCCGCGCTCGTCCTCGGGGAGCGGGCGAGCCTGCGCACCGTGCTCGCCGCCGTCGTCGCGGCGTTCGGCGTGAGCATGGTCGTCCTGACCGCCGAGGCCCGGCTCGACGCGGTCGGCATCGTCGCCGGTGTGATCTCCTCCGCCTCCATGGGTGCCGGCACCGTGATGACCAAGCGCTGGGGCCGCCCCGAGGGCGTGGGCCCGCTGGCGATGACCGGCTGGCAGCTCACCGCGGGCGGACTGTTCATCATTCCGGTCGCCGCCCTCGTCGAGGGCGCCCCGCCCGCGCTCGACGGCAAGGCCTTCCTCGGATACGGCTACATGATGCTGATCAACACCGGGATCGCGTACTGGCTCTGGTTCCGCGGCATCGGAGCCCTCAGTGCCACCTCGGTCACCCTGCTCGGCCCGCTTTCCCCGCTCACCGCCGCCGTCATCGGCTGGGCCGCCCTCGGGCAGGCGCTCTCGCCGATCCAGCTCGTCGGGATGGCGATCGCCTTCGGGGCCACCGTCGCCGGTCAGCTGGCCGCCGCCCGCAAGCCCCGATCGTTCAGTTCTCCTGAAAAGAATGATCAGAACATTTCGATGGACCTGACGGATGAGGCGGTGCGACGGTAGTCCACACACCCCACCAGCCCACCCCGAGGAGCAGACCCACAGTGGCCGTCATGGACCGCGTCCGTACCGTCTCGCAAGCCGAGCCCGGCAGCACCGGAAAGAAGGGTGCCGCCGGGCTCGGCGTACTCCTCGCCCTGCTCGCGACGGTCGTCTGGTCCGGCAGCTTCGTCGCCACCCGGGGCATGGCCGAGACCGTCCCGCCCGTCCAGGCGGTCTTCTGGCGCTGGATCATCGCCCTCCTCGCCGTCGCCCCCTTCGCCGCCCGCCAGGCCTGGCAGCAGCGGGCCCTGATCCGGCGCCACCTCGGCTTCGTCGCCTTCGCCTCACTGTTCGGCGTCACCCTCTACAACACGCTCGTGCACCAGGCCGGACTAACCACCTCCGCCTCCAACATGGGCATGATCATGGCCGCCTCGCCCGTCATCATGGCGCTCTACGCCCGCCTCGGCGGCGAACGGCTCGGCAAGCGGCGGACCTTCGGCATGCTGCTCGCCGCCTTCGGAGTGCTGCTGCTCGTCGGGGACGGCTCGCTCGGCTTCGACTTCGGCGCCGGCGACCTGTGGATGTTCGCCGCCGCCCTCTCCTTCGCCACGTACAGCGCCCTGCTCAAGCGCAAGCCCGCCGAACTCGGCGGAGCGGCCTTCCTGATCACCACCTTCGTGCTCGGCGCGCTGATGCTGGCACCCGCCTACGCCGTCTCCGTATCCGTCCAGGGCGGCTTCGAGGCCACCACCGGGACGGTCGGACCGCTGCTGTACGTCGGGGTGTTCTCCTCTGCCGTCGCCTTCTTCGCCTGGAACAAGGCCGTCTCGATGATCGGGGCGGCCCGCGCGGGAGTCGTCTACTACCTCCAGCCGGTGTGCGTGGCCGGGCTCGGCCTCCTGCTGCTGGACGAGCGGACCGGACCGGCGCAGCTGCTCTGCATGGCGCTCATCCTCGGAGGGGTCGGGCTGGGGAGTGCCCGGCGGTAGGTTCGGGCCCATGACCGAGTGGGACATCAAGAAGCTGCGGATCTTGCGGACCCTCGCCGAACAGGGGACCGTGACCGCCACGGCCGAGGCGCTCCACATGACGCCCTCGGCCGTTTCGCAGCAACTGACGAACCTCGCCCGGCAACTGGGCGTGGTGCTGCTGGAGGCCGAGGGCCGCCGGGTGCGGCTCACGGACGCGGCCCACCTCGTCCTGCGGCACGCGGAAGCGGTGTTCGCACAACTGGAGCGGGCCGACGCGGAACTGGCCGGATACCTCGCCGGGGACACCGGCGAGGTACGGGTGGGAGCGTTCTCCACCGCCGTACCGGCGCTCGTGGTCCCCGCGGTGGCCGCGCTGCGGCGGACCCGTCCCGGGGTGGAGGTCCGGGTCCGGGAGACGGAAGCCGCCGAGGCCTACCAGCTCCTGTCGGCCGGGCACGTGGACCTGGCGCTGTCCCTCACGGCCCACGCACCGACCGCGCGCGATCCCCGGTTCACCCGGGTCGTGCTCCTGGAGGACCCGCTGGACGTGGCCCTCCCGCCGAGCCACCCGCTGGCGGCCGCGCCCGACCTGCGGCTGGCGGACCTGTCCGGCGACCCGTGGATCTACGGGGGCAGCGGACCCTGGTCGGAGATCGCCCGGTCCGCGTGCGAGGCGGCGGGCTTCGTCCCGGAACAGGCGCACTCGGCGTCCGGCTGGACCGCGATCCTGGCCATGGTCGAGGCGGGGATGGGGGTGGCGCTGGTACCCCGGATGGTGTCGAGCCGCGCCTCGGGCGTGGCCGTCCGGGTGCTGTCGCGGGACCGCCCGACGCGGCACGTGCTCGCCGCGGTCCGGCGCGGTGCCGAGTCCGCGCCCGCGCTGTCCCACGTCCTGACCGCCCTGCGCGAGGTGGCGTCGGCCCGGCGGTAGGGGTCCGGGACTCCGCCCCGGACCCCGTACGTGCGCTCCGCGCCCGTGCCCTCAAACGCCGGGCGGGCTGGATCTTCCAGCCTCGCCCAGGGGCCCCTCCCAGCGGTAGCTGGGGGAGTTTGAGGCGCGGGGTCCGGGGCGGAGCCCCAGGCGCGGAGCCGCACCCGCGGGAGGAGTTGCTCCCACGGGTGCGGGCAGAGCCCGGGGGCCCTTACGCCTGAGCGGCAGCGGCGGCGTCGGCGGCCTGGGCCTTCAGGGCGCGCTCGACGCCCGCGCGGGACTCCGAGATCAGACGGCGCAGGGCCGCGTTCGGCTCGGCCGAGGCCAGCCACGCGTCCGTCGCGTCCAGCGTCGCCTGCGAGATCTGGAGCGTCGGGTAGAGGCCCACCGCGATCTGCTGGGCGATCTCGTGGCTGCGGGTCTCCCAGACCTCCTTGACCGCCGAGAAGAACTTCTCGGTGTACGGGGCCAGCAGCTCGCGCTGGTCGGTCTGGATGAAGCCGCCGATCACGGCCTCCTGCACCGCGTTCGGCAGGTCGCCGGACTCCACCACCGAGGCCCACGCCTCGGCCTTGGCCTCCGCCGTCGGGCGCGCCGCCCGGGCGGTCGCCGCGTGGCGCTCGCCGGCCGCCGTGGCGTCCCGCTCCAGCTCCGCGGCGATGGCCGGCTCCCCGGCGACGCCCGTCGCGGCGAGCCGCTCCAGGAAGGCCCAGCGCAGCTCGGTGTCGACGGCCAGGCCCTCGATCTCCGCCGCGCCGTCCAGCAGCGCCGACAGGTAGGTCAGCTGCCCCTCGGTGCGGGCGCTGGCCGCGAAGGCACGCGCCCACGCCAGCTGGTGGTCGCCCGCCGGCTCGGCGCCGCGCAGGTGCTCCAGGGTGGCCTCGGTCCAGGCCGCCAGGCCCTCCTCGCGCCACGCCGGGTCGGCGTACAGGTCGATGGCCAGTTTCACCTGGCGGTGCAGCGACTGCACCACGCCGATGTCGGACTCCTTGCCGATGCCCGAGAGGACCAGCGCGAGGTAGTCGCGGGTGGCGAGCTCGCCGTCACGCGTCATGTCCCAGGCCGAGGCCCAGCACAGGGCGCGCGGCAGGGACTCGGCGAAGTCGCCGATGTGCGCGGTGACGGTGGCCAGGGACTCCTCGTCCAGGCGGACCTTCGCGTACGACAGGTCGTCGTCGTTCAGCAGGAAGACCGCCGGACGGGTGCGGCCGACCAGCTCCGGCACCGTGGTGAGCGCGCCGTCGATGTCCAGCTCGATCCGGTCGGTGCGCACGAGGGCGCCGTCCTGGAGCTCGTACAGGCCCACCGCGATGCGGTGCGGGCGCAGGGTGGACTCGCCCTTGGCGCCGGCGGGCAGCGCAGGCGCCTCCTGGCGGATGCCGAAGGCGGTGATCACACCGTTCGCGTCGGTGGTGACCTCCGGGCGCAGGATGTTGATGCCGGCCGTCTCCAGCCACGCCTTCGACCAGGCGGCCAGGTCGCGGCCCGAGGTTTCCTCCAGGGCGCCCAGCAGGTCCGACAGGCGCGTGTTCCCGAACGCGTGCGCCTTGAAGTACGCCTGTACGCCCTTGAAGAAGGCGTCCGTCCCGACGTAGGCGACGAGCTGCTTGAGCACCGAGGCGCCCTTGGCGTACGTGATGCCGTCGAAGTTGACCATGACGTCGTCGAGGTCACGGATGTCGGCCATGATCGGGTGCGTGGACGGCAGCTGGTCCTGCCGGTACGCCCAGGTCTTCATGGAGTTGGCGAAGGTGGTCCACGCGTGCGGCCACTTCGAGCCCTCCGCGTACGCCTGGCAGGCGATCGACGTGTACGTCGCGAAGGACTCGTTCAGCCACAGGTCGTTCCACCACTCCATGGTGACCAGGTCGCCGAACCACATGTGGGCGAGCTCGTGGAGGATGGTCTCCGCGCGCACCTCGTACGCCGCGTCCGTCACCTTCGAGCGGAAGACGTACTGGTCGCGGATGGTGACCGCGCCCGCGTTCTCCATGGCGCCCGCGTTGAACTCCGGGACGAAGAGCTGGTCGTACTTGGCGAAGGGGTAGTCGTAGGCGAACTTCTCCTGGAACCAGTCGAAGCCCTGCCGGGTGACGTCGAAGATCGCGTCCGCGTCGAGGAACTCGGCGAGCGAGGGGCGGCAGTAGATGCCGAGCGGGACGGACTGGCCGTCCTTGCCCTCGTAGGAGCTGTGCACGGAGTGGTACGGGCCGACGATCAGCGCGGTGATGTACGAGGAGATGCGCGGGGTCGGCTCGAAGCGCCAGACGTTGTCCTTGACGTTCGCGGCCTCCGGCGTCGGCGAGTTCGAGATGACCGTCCAGCCCTCGGGGGCCGTCACGGTGAACTGGAACGTGGCCTTCAGGTCGGGCTGCTCGAAGCTGGCGAAGACCCGCCGCGCGTCCGGAACCTCGAACTGGGTGTAGAGGTAGGCCTGCTGGTCGACCGGGTCGACGAAGCGGTGGAGGCCCTCACCGGTGTTCGTGTACGCGCAGTCCGCGACGACGCGGAGCTCGTTGGCCCCGGCCGCCAGGTGGCGCAGGGCGATCCGGGAGTCGTGGAAGACCGCCGCGACGTCCAGCGACTTGCCGTTGAGGACGACCTCGTGCACGGCCGGTGCGACCAGGTCGATGAAGGTCTCGCCCCCGGCCTCGGCCGACTGGAAGCGCACGGTGGTCACGGACGGGTAGGTGCCACCCTCCTGTGCGCCGCTGAGATCGAGTTCGATCTCGTAGGAGTCGACGGTCAGCAGCTTGGCCCTCTGCTGAGCCTCTTCACGGGTGAGATTCGTGCCAGGCACGCGTTCATCTCCTTCGATGGTGACGTTGCCCGGCCATCCTGCCATCCGGACAGCGCCACTGCCCCGGACTAATCCACGGGCGAAAAAACGCGCGCGGGGGCGGCACCGTGACGGTGCCGCCCCCGCGTCGGACGAGCGGGATCAGCCGCGCAGCTCCTCGGCCACGAGCTCGGCGATCTGCACCGCGTTCAGGGCCGCGCCCTTGCGCAGGTTGTCGCTGGAGAGGAACAGCGCGAGGCCGTTCTCCACGGTCTCGTCGGAGCGGATGCGCCCCACGTAGGAGGCGTCCTTGCCCGCCGCCTGCAGGGGGGTCGGGATCTCCGAGAGCTCGACGCCCGGGGCGTCCTTCAGCAGCTCGTAGGCGCGCTCGACGCTGATCGGGTTCGCGAAGCGGGCGTTGACCTGCAGGGAGTGGCCGGCGAAGACCGGCACGCGCACGCAGGTGCCGGAGACCTTGAGCTCGGGGATCTCCAGGATCTTGCGGGACTCGTTGCGGAGCTTCTGCTCCTCGTCGGTCTCGAAGGAGCCGTCGTCGACCAGGTTGCCCGCGAGCGGGACCACGTTGTAGGCGATCGGGCGCTTGTAGACGGCGGGCTCGGGGAACTCCACCGCGTCGCCGTCGAAGGTCAGCTGGTCGGCGGTCTCGGAGACCGCGCAGGCCTGGCCCTTGAGCTCGGCCACACCGGCCAGACCCGAGCCGGAGACGGCCTGGTAGGTGGTGGCGACCAGCGCGGTCAGGCCGGCCTCGTCGTGCAGCGGGCGCAGCACCGGCATCGCGGCCATGGTGGTGCAGTTCGGGTTCGCGATGATGCCCTTGGGGCGGTTCTTGACCGCGTGCGGGTTGACCTCGGAGACCACGAGGGGGACCTCCGGGTGGCTGCGCCAGGCGGAGGAGTTGTCGATCACGACGGCGCCCTGCGAGGCGACCTTCTCGGCGAGGGCCTTGGAGGTGGCGCCGCCCGCGGAGAAGAGCACGATGTCCAGGCCCGCGTAGTCGGCCGTGGAGGCGTCCTCGATGGCGATCTCCCGGCCCTCCCACTCGATCGTCGAGCCGGCGGACCGGGCCGAGGCGAACAGGCGCAGCTCGTCCACCGGGAACTTGCGCTCGGCGAGGATGCTGCGCATGACTCCGCCGACCTGACCGGTGGCTCCGACGATTCCGACCCTCACGGTGACTCCTTTTGGTACGTACGACGCGGGCGCGCGTGGAGCCATCATGCGTTCGACCCCACGAGCCTTGTCCAATCCATTGTCCGAGGTGCGGACGGTGTCCTGAATGTGAACCCCCGTGGCGAGTTCGTGGCGGGCCTGTTGCGGGGCCCCTGAACACCCGTTTTGCCTGGTCGGAGCCGGTTAGCGTCCAGTCTGTCGTGACCGCTATCCGGACATGACCGACCGCAGAACGAACCATCGATTCGGGGAGATCCACCGTGCGCGCCATCCGCCACCGCCGCCGGTCCATACCGGCGCTCGCCGCCCTCGCGGCCGCCGCCGTCGCCGCGCCCGTCCTGCTGACCGCCGCGCCGGCGGCCGCCCATCCGCGCGAGGGCCGGCTGGCCAAGGAGCTGGTGCCGGAGGTCACCGCCAAGGGCGCCCACCGCCACCTGAAGAAGTTCCAGCAGATCGCCGACGCCAACGGCGGCAACCGCGCCGCCGGTACGCCGGGCCACGCGGCCTCCGCCGCCTACGTGTACGACACGCTGAAGAAGGCCGGGTACCAGGTCTCGTACCAGGACTTCGACATCTACGAGGCGCACACCAAGGTGGAGAGGACCACCGTCCTCGGTCAGGGCTCCCGCGAGCTGGCCACCGCCGCGTTCACCTTCACCCGGTCCACCCCGGCCGGCGGCCTGGCCGCGCCGCTCGCCCTGGCCCGGGTCGACGAGACCCCCGGCTGCACGGCCGACGACTACCCGGCCGGTGCCTTCGCCGGAAAGATCGCCCTGGTCAAGCGGGGCGCGTGCACCTTCGTGGAGAAGCAGCGGGCCGCCGCCGCGGCCGGCGCGGTCGGCGTCATCGTCTACAACCACAGCGGGACGACCCCGGTGCGCGGCGGGTTCTCCTCGCCCGCCGAAGGGATCATCCCGAGCGCCGGCATCACGCTGGCCGACGGCGAGGCGCTGACCGCGGCCGCCGCGCAGGGCGAGGTGAGCGTGCGACTGGAGCTGGACCAGGAGCACGTGAAGAGGACCACCCGCAACGTGATCGCCGAGACCCGGGGCGGGCGGTCCGACCGCGTGGTCACCGTGGGCGCCCACCTGGACTCGGTACCGGAGGGTCCGGGCATCAACGACAACGGCTCCGGTTCGGCCGGGCTGCTGGAAGTGGCCCTGAAGCTCGCGGACGAGGGCGCCAACAAGAAGGGCAAGGGGCCCGCCAACAAGGTCCGCTTCGGCTGGTGGTCGGCGGAGGAGCTGGGCCTGCTGGGCTCGGAGCACTACGTCGCGCAGCTGTCCGAGAAGCAGAAGAAGGACATCGCGCTGTACCTGAACTTCGACATGATCGCCTCGCCGAACCCGGTGCAGTTCGTCTACGACGGGGACGACTCGGACAAGACGGGTGCGGGCGCGGGACCGGCGGGCTCGGCCCAGATCGAGGCGCTGATCAACGGCTTCCTCGACAAGAAGGGCAAGCCGCACGAGGGCAGTGACTTCGACGGCCGCTCCGACTACGGCCCGTTCATCGCGAACGGCATCCCGGCGGGGGGCACCTTCACCGGCGCCGAGGGCATCAAGACCGTCGAGCAGGCGGGGCGCTACGGCGGTACGGCCGGGGTCCCGTACGACCCGAACTACCACGGGAAGGGGGACGACCTGAAGAACCTGGACCTGAAGGTCTTCGACACCAACCTGGACGTGATCGCGCACGCGGTCGGCACCTACGCCGAGTCGCTGCGCTCGCTCGGCAAGTAGCGGATCAGGGGGAACGGCCCGAGGGGGCGGTGCTCGTCAGAGCGCCGCCCCCTCGGGGTTTTCCGTACCGCAGGTTCCTACGGGAGGACCTTCTCGATCTGCACGCTGCCGGTGCCGGCGGCGGTGCCGCGGGCGTTGAGCAGCTGGACCTGGCCGAAGAACTGACGGCCCTCGGGGGCCGCGCTGCTGACCAGGACGTTCGCCGAGACCTGCGCGGTGGCGCCGGTGGCGAGGTTCACCGCGGCGGCCTCGTCGACCTGGACGGAGCCCAGGGCGGACGAGAAGAACACGTCACGGTAGTCGTACGTGGTGGAGCCGGACGGGATCGCGTAGCCGATCACCTTGACGGTGTAGGTGCCCGCGGCCGGGTTCACCAGGCTCACGGCCTCCTCGGAGTCGCCGTCGGCGGCCGAGCCGACCTTGATGCCGTCCTTGTAGACCTCGAGGTCGAGGTCGGCGGCGGTGTCGGACACCTTGCCGATCGCGACGTCGAGGCGCGAGGTGCCCGCGGGGACCGCGATCTCGGTGGACTGGGTCTGACCGGGGGCGATGGTCGGCTTGGCGACCTTCGCGGAACCGAGCGGACCGCCGGCGAGCTTGCCGCCGGAGATGGCCGCGCCGGCGTTCTTGACGCTCCACTGGACCGGGGCGGGGGTGCCCTGCTTCGCCTCGGGCAGGACCTTGACCGCGGGGTCGAAGGTCGCGCCGAGCACGGAGACGTCGAGCTTGAACGGGTTGTCGAGCACCGGCGACGTACGGCGGGCCTCGACCTCGATCTCCCAGACGCCCGGGGTCGGCTCGGGGTACGAGCGGACGTCGGGGCGGCAGGTGTTGGCCGGGTTGTCGTAGTTCGGGTAGCAGTTGGTCGTGGCCGTCGGGTCGACCGGCGTTCCGTGCGGGTGGATCGCGATGAAGCGCGTCTGGGCGCCCGCCGCGAGACCGCCGAGGGCGACCTCGAGGCTCTTGGCACCCGGCGGGACCGTCACGAAGTACGACTTGTGGCTGTTGCGCTGCACCGAGGAGCTGTCGGACAGGGTGAACGACGGCGCGGCCAGGGGGGCGGCGGCCACGACGGTCGTCAGGATCTGCTTGTCGATGCCCTCGGTGGTCTCGTCGTCCAGCTGCAGGATGCCGCTGTGGACGCCGGCCGTCTTGGCGTTGGCCTCGACCTTGATGGTGACGGGCTTGTTCAGCGGCAGGGTGACGTAGTCGTAGCCGCCGATGACCTTGAAGGTCCCGTCGTTGTTGCGCCAGCTCAGGTCGTGCCGCGTGCCGTACTTGACGCCCGTGGTGCGGGTGACGACGACGTTGTAGACCTTCTTCTGGCCGACCTTGAGGCCGCCCTCGCGGTCGTACAGGCCGGTGCCGAAGCCCGGGGTCTTCAGGAACTGGTCGAGCGCGGTGTCGACCGGCGCCTTGACGGTGAACTCGTTGGCCTTCGCGTCGCGCTGGATGGACTCCCACGCGCCGGGGATGTCGATCAGACCCGAACCCTGCGCGTGCGCGGGGACGTTGTCGATCTTCTTGGCGGCCGTGGTGAGCGCGACCCGCAGCGAGGCCGGCGTCAGCTTGATGTTGTGCTGCTTGGCGGCCGAGATCAGCAGGGCGCTGGCGCCCGCGGCCTGCGGCGAGGCCATCGAGGTGCCCTGGAGCATGCCGTAACCGGCCGGCAGGGTGTAGCCGGCCTCCTTCACCGGGGCGCCGGGCAGCCAGGTCTGGATGGTGTTGATGGCCGCGCCGGGGGCGCTGATGGTCGGCGTGAAGCCGCCGTCCTCACGCGGACCGCGCGAGGAGAAGGGGAACATGTTGTACTTCGTGCTCACACCGGAGCCGTAGTTGGCGGCCCAGGTCTCCTTGGAGACCGACGCGCCCACGGAGATGACCTTGTCCGCGAGGGCGGGGTCGCCGATGGTGTTGACGCCCGGGCCCGAGTTGCCGGCCGAGATGACCAGCTGGACGCCGTAGGTGTCGATGAGGTTCTTGTAGAGCTCGGAGCGCGCGTTGTTGCCGTCGTTCAGCGCCGGCAGGCCACCGATGGACATGTTGACGATGTCCACGCCGCGGTTGACGACGAGGTCGATCATGCCCTCGGTCAGCGCGACGTTGGTGCAGCCGCCGGACCACGAGCAGGCGCGCGAGGAGACGAGCTTGGCGCCGGGCGCCTCGCCGTTCATCTGGCCGCCGAAGAGGCTGTTGGCGGCGGTGATGCCGGCGACGTGCGTGCCGTGCTCGGACTCGATGATGCCGACGTTGACGAAGTCGGCCTTCTTGCCGACCCAGTCGCCGCCCAGCGGGTCCATCGGGACGTTCTTGCGGATCTCGATCACGAACGGGATGCGCTCGGCGACGTCGGTCGCCGGGTTGTCCGTGCCGAAGTAGCCGATCTGGTAGCCGTCCTTGTACGGCTTCATCGGCTCGTTGTTCGTGAAGTCGCCGTCCTGGTCGGTGTCGACGCGGACGGTGCCGGCGGCGGCGTCGTAGAGCAGGCCGAACCGGTCGGTGGTGTCCCCGTCGCGGTTGACGTCGCCCTTCATGTCACCGGCGGCGGTGATCGACTCGCTGAAGCGGCTCCACTGGAAGCTGCCCTCCGGGGCCTTCCAGCTCTGGCCGCCCGCGGTGAAGGTGCCGCCGCTGGAGGTGACCGGATTGATCTGCGGGCGCCAGGTGGCGTCGTTGTCGGTGATCGGGTCGGTGGCCGTCACCCAGTCGACGATCTTGCGCTCGCCGGTGGTGGTCTTCTGCAGGGCCGGGTGACCGAGGTCGATGCCCGAGTCCATGATCCCGATGGTCACTCCGCGGCCGTCGGCCTGCGGGTTGTCCTTCACGAAGTCGACCGCACCGGTCTCGAAGGACGGGTTGTACGGGTTCTTCGCGGGGGTGTTCTTGTCCGGCGCCGCGTAGGTCTCGGCGGCGGTCTTCTTCACCGTGCCGGTCTCGCGGTCCGATTCGGGGCGCGGGTCCGGCAGCTGGATCTCGTGCCGCAGGTCGATGCCGTGCACCGAGGACAGCTTGGTGGCCGCCTTCAGCGCGGCCTCGGCCTTGTCGGTGGGCAGGGTGGCGCGCACGTAACCGAGGTTGTCGTACGTCTGGCCCACCGAGGCACCCTGGACCGAGCCGAGCTGGTCCGCCACCTGCTTGGTCTGGCCGGGGGCGGTCGCGACCATGACGGTGACGTTCGCGTCACCCTTGGCCTTGGCCTCCTGAAGCAGTTCGGCGTCGGCCGAACCGAGCTTCTGGTCGGCGGACTTGACCGCGGGCGTGGTGCCCGGGGTGTCCGCGCCGGTCGCCGCGAAGACGGGCCCGGCGCCGGTGGCCGCGAGAGCGGCGACCAGCCCGGCCGCGGCCGCGACGCGCGCGACGCGTCTGGCCCCGGATATGGAACTGGGGGATTCGAGGGTCATCAGCATCCCTGGTAAGTGAAAGATACGGTCCGGATTTCGGTGCCGGATGACCGGTCAGCTTGGCCTAAGCGACAGCTCTTTGGGGAGAGTTGTCATTGACCGAGACCTGCCATGGCGGAACCTCGCCAGCGCGAAGAATGCGCCAGCACGGCCTTACCGGGGCACAGTGGTGCGAACCGCAGGGACTGATCGATCGATTTATCGACTTGGCGGCCATGCGTCAGCACCGGGACGCGGTCGCGTTCCGGTGCAGGTGTGACAGATTTCGCGCGCTCAGCGCTCGCGCGTGCGCGCGTAGTGGCGCGAGGCTTTCGCCCGGTTTCCGCAGGCGGCCATCGAGCACCAGCGCCGCGTGCCGTTGCGCGAGGTGTCGTGGAAGTGCAGGACGCAGGTCTCGGAGGCGCACTTGCGGATCCGGTCGGGCGCGGTGCTCAGCAGGTCCAGGTAGTTCCGGGCGGCCGTCCAGGCGGGCCCCCAGGTCGGATCGTCGAACTCGGCGCGCTCGCCCGGCCCGTCAGCGGTCAGGGTGGCGCGGATGCGGCCGTGCTCCAGCACGGCGTCGACCAGGGTGCGGGCGCTCTCGTCGGTCGGGTCCGCGACCGCGCGGGCCAGGGCCTCGCGGGCGGTCAGGAGGTGGACGAGGGTGGCCGCATCCGCGCGGAAGCGATCGGCCAGGCCGGTGCTCTCCAGCCAGACCGCCAGCCCCTGTACCCGGGTGAGCCCGGCCGCGCCGGCGAAGAGGTCCAGTGGTTCGCCGTCTGCGACCCAGCGGGTGTTGAGCAGGTCGAGGGCGACCGGCTCCCCGGTCAGGGGTCGTGGATCCGCCGCCGTCATGTCGCTGGAGTCCTTCTCGTCGATTGGCTAACCCCTCAAGGTTACGTGAGCGGTTGACGCCCGCGTATCTAACCTTTAATCTTGACGTGAAAGGTTAGATGTGATCGTGGGAAGGATACTCCGATGTCCGGGGCGTACCACTGGGGCGCGCTGGCCGTGCAGGAGCGGGTCGGCGTACGGGACCTCGCCGAGCGCGTCGGCCGCTCGATCGGCACGGGCGTACGGGACGTCGCCGCGGCCTTCTTCGGGCTCCAGCCGCACCTGGTCGTCGGCGCCGCCGACGGCGCGGGGCGGGTGTGGGCCTCCCTGCTCACCAGTGCGCCCGGTTTCGTACGGGCCACCGGGCCGGACCGGGTCGCGGTCGCCGGCGGTCCACCGGCGGGAGATCCGCTCGCCGAGGCGCTGGCCACGGCCGGGACCCGGGTCGGGACCATCGCGCTCGACCCGCGCACCCGGCGCCGGATGCGGTTGAACGGGACCCTGGAGGTGACGCGGGGAGGCTTCGCCGTCGAGGTCGAACAGGTCTTCGGCAACTGCCCGAAGTACCTGCAGGCGCGGCAGCCGCTGGAGCTCGTCCGGCAGGGGCCGGGTGTGGTGCGGCGCGGGGAGGCGCTGACCCCCGGCCAGCAGCGGGCCGTACGCGCCGCCGACACCTTCTTCGTCGCCACCACGGCGGAGGCGGACGGGGTCGACGCCAGTCACCGGGGCGGGCTGCCGGGCTTCGTGGAGGTGCTCTCGCCGGTCGAGCTGGCCTGGCCGGACTACGCCGGCAACGCCATGTTCTTGACGCTGGGGAACCTGACGGCCGACCCGCGGGCGGGGCTGCTCTTCCCGGACTGGGAGAGCGGGGCGGTCCTTCAGCTCAGCGGCCGGGCCCGGACGGAGTTCGGGGCCGACGGGAGCCGCCGCACCCGCTTCCGGGTGGAGTCGGTGGTGGAGGCGCTGCATCCAGGTCGGCTGCTCTGGAGCGCCCCGGAATACTCGCCTCACCTGGGCAGGACCACCAGGTAGGCGGCGGGTTCCCGGTCGTCGGCGGCCGTCAGGGCGGTCCGGATGACCGCGGCCTGCTGCTCGGGCCAGTCGCGGAGCTTGCGCGGGGTGATGTGGATGACGGTCACCCCGAGCCGCTCCAGCGTCTCGCGCTTGCGCACGGACTCCGACCACTGCTCGTCTTCGCCCTGGCGCGGGGCGCGGGTGTCGATCTCCACGGCGACGGACTGCTCGGGCCAGTACGCGTCGACCCCGCCGAGGTGCGGGCCACCGGGCAGGCGCAGGTCGACGTTCCAGGCCGGGTCGGGGAGCTCGCAGCCGCGTACGAGGTGGTACAGCCGGTCCTCGGCGATGGCCCGGCCCTCCGCGAGCAGCGACTCGACCGCATCGACCACGTGCGGCCGGTTCAGCAGCCGGGCCACCGTCAGCTCCCGTACGACGGCGGCCGGTTCGCAGTGCCCGCCGCGAACGGCCTCGCTCAGCAGGCGGCGTACGGTGCCTGCGTCGGAGAGCTGGGTGACGGCGTCGGCGACGGCCCGCGCGACGGGTGCCACCGGCAGTCCGGTCACCTCCTGGGGCCTCGGCGGGGTGTGCGTCCGTACGATCCGCACGTCCCCGGTGGAGCGCAGCCGCCGGGTGCCGGGCACCAGGACGTCGATGTGCGGGAGGGCGAGCAGCGGGGGCGCCGAGCCGAACCGGTACAGGGCGAGCGCCGCCAACCCGGTGATCATGGCCTCGTCGCCGCGTCGCCCCGCGTACAACAGCGCCGCGTGCAGCCGCTCCTCGCTGGTCGCCGGCCCGGAGTGGAGCAGGAACACCCCGGGCAGGATCTGCTGCCAGGGCCGCTCGGCCGCGTCGGAAGCGGTGACGCCGTGCTCGCGCAGCTGGGCGAGGGTCAGCACGCGGGGGCGGCTACCGGTGAGGTGGGCGAGGGGGAGGGGCGCGTTGTGGTTCATGACGCGGTGATTCCCGCGGGCCGCGGCCCTGCTAACCCCTGTTACGCGCTCGTCGACAAATCCGGACAAGCCAGGGCTAAAGTACGGGCGTTCGACTGCCGATGGAGTGCGCCCGTATGGGGGACCCGGCCCGGCGCCGTTTCCCGGGCTCTGCCCGGACCCGGTCCTCAAACGCCGGACGGGCTGAATGCTCAGCCTCGCCGGCGTTTGAGGCGCGGGGTCTGGGGCGGAGCCCCAGCAGCGGAGCCGCGGGATTACTGGCCCGCCGCCTCGTCGCAGCGCTGCGCGGCAAGGGCCCGGGCCAGGTCGTCGCGCGACTCCAGCACCAGGCGGCGCAGGGCCGGCGGAGCCGAAGGGTGGGAGGACAGCCAGGCGTCCGTCGCCGAGACGGTGGACTCCGAGTCCTGGAGCGACGGGTACAGCCCCTTCACCACGTCCATGCCGATCTGGATCGACCGGTCCGCCCACAGCCGTTCGATCACCTCGAAGTAGCGCCCCGCGTGGCCCGCCAGCAGGCCCCGCTGCGAAGGCTGCTGCATGCCCGCGATCGTTGCCTCGACCAGCGCGTTGGACAGCGCGTCCGATTCGACCACCGCCGCCCACGCCTGGTCCTTCACCGCCTGCGAGGGCCGCGCCGCCAGGCACCGCACCTGGTGCCGCTTGCCCGAAGCCGTGTCGTCGCGCGCCAGTTCGGCGGCGAGCACGGCCTCGTCCACCGCCCCGTGCGCGGCCAGCGGCAGCAGGAAGTCCCAGCGCAGCTCCTGGTCCACCTCCAGCCCGTCGATCCGCGCCGAGCCCTCCAACAGCCCCAGCAGCAGCTGGAAGTCGTCCTCCGTCGCCGCGCTCGCGGCGAAGAAACGGGCCCACGTCAGCTGGTGTTCCGACCCCGGCGCCGCGACCCGCAGCTCGTGCAACGCGCCCGCCGCGAGCTCCCGCCCGCCCTGCTCGCGCCAGGCGGGCGCCGCGTAGTGGGTGACCGAGGTCAGGGCCTGCGCGTGCAGCATCTGCAGGACGCCGACGTCGCTCTCGCGGCCCGCGTGCGCGAGGACCAGCGAGACGAAGTCGCGCGCCGGCAGCAGGCCGTCGCGCGTCAGGTTCCACAGCGCCGACCAGCTCAGCGCCCGGGCGAGGGGGTCCGTGAGGTCACCGAGGTGCGCCCGCAGCGTGGCCATCGAGCCCTCGTCGAAGCGGATCTTGCAGTAGGTGAGGTCCTCGTCGTTGACCAGGACCAGGTCGGGCCGCTCCGCGCCCGCCAGTTCCGTGACGACCGTCCGCACTCCCGACACGTCCGCGTCGGCCCGCGCGTAGCGCACCAGCGCCCCGTCGGAATCCAGCCGGTACAGGCCCACCGCGACCCGGTGCGGGCGCAGCTCGTCACCTTCCTGCACGACCGCCAGTTCCGTCACCCGGCCGCCCGCGTCGTAGGCGATCACCGGGGTCAGCGCGTTCACGCCGGCGGTCTGCAGCCAGGCCCGCGACCACTGCGCCATGTCCCGCCCGGAGACCTCCGCGAGCACCGACAGCAGGTCGTCGAGCGTGGTGTTCCCGTACGCGTTGGCCTTGAAGTAGCGCCGGGCGCCCTCCAGGAAGGCCTCCCGCCCCACGTAGGCGACCAGCTGCTTGAGCACCGCCGCGCCCTTGGCGTAAGTGATGCCGTCGAAGTTCAGCTTGGCGTCCTCCAGGTCACGGATGTCGGCCGTGATCGGGTGCGTGGACGGCAGCTGGTCGGCCCGGTAGGCCCACGCCTTGCGGTTGTTGGCGAAGGTGACCCACGCCTGGTCGAAGCGGGTGGCCTCCACCAGTGCGAAGGAGCCCATGAAGTCCGCGAAGGACTCCTTCAGCCACAGGTCGTCCCACCACTTCATGGTGACCAGGTCGCCGAACCACATGTGCGCCATCTCGTGCAGGATCGTGTTCGAGCGGCGCTCGTAGGAGGCCTTCGTGACCTTGCCGCGGAAGATGTACTCCTCGCGGAAGGTCACCATCCCCGGGTTCTCCATCGCGCCCAGGTTGTACTCGGGCACGAAGGCCTGGTCGTACTTTCCGAAGGGGTACGGGTAGTCGAAGATCTCGTGGAAGAGGTCGAAGCCCTGCTTGGTGATCAGGAAGACGTCATCGGCGTCGAAGTGCTTCGCCAGTCCCTTGCGGCACATCGCGCCCAGCGGGACGGTCAGGTCCCCGCGCGTGTAGGAGTCCGTCACGTAGTGGTAGGGGCCCGCGACCACGCACGTGATGTACGTGGAGATCGGCGCGGTCTCCGCGAACCGCCAGACGCCCGCTTCGCGGGACTCCTCCGCACCGTTGCTCCACACCTGCCAGCCCTCGGGAGCCGTCACTTCGAAGCGGTACGGGGCCTTCAGGTCGGGCTGTTCGAAGTTCGCGTACACCCGCCGCGCGTCGGCCGGCTCGTACTGGGTGTAGAGGTAGACCTCGCCGTCCTCCGGGTCCACGAAACGGTGCAGGCCCTCGCCGGTCCGGCTGTACGCGCAGTTGGCGTCCACCACGAGGACGTTCTCGGCGGCCAGGCCGTCGAGGGAGATCCGGGCGCCGTCGAAGACGGCGGCCACGTCCAGCGCGCGCCCGTTCAGGGTCACGGCGTTCACCGAGGGCGCGATCAGGTCCGCGAAGGTGGAAGTGCCGGTGCCCGCCGCCCGGAAGCGGATCGTGGTCACCGAGCGGAAGGTCCGCGGACCCTCGGCCGGTTCGGCCTCGTCCACCGCGGACCGGATGTCGAGGACCACCTCGTACCCGTCGACGGACAGCAGCTCGGCCCGCTCGCGGGCCTCGTCGCGGGACAGATTCTCTCCGGGCACGTGCACTCCTTCGTGCGTGGTCGCGTTCTTGCGTCGAATCCTCGCACGAGGGAATGCGCGCCACCCGGTACTGGTTGGTGACGGGGGACCTGAGCCCAGTGATGCCCTTGTGCGACCCATGCAGATACCGAGGAGAGACATGACCGACACCCAGGAGCGCGAGAAGACCCCGGTCGACTTCTGGTTCGACCCGCTGTGCCCTTGGGCCTGGATGACGTCCCGTTGGATGGTCGAGGTCGAGAAGGTCCGCGACGTCGAGGTCCGCTGGCACGTGATGAGCCTGGCGGTGCTCAACGAGAACAAGCTCGACGAGCTGCCCGAGGTCTACCGCGAGCTGCTCGGCCCCAAGGGCTGGGCCCCGGTGCGCGTGGTGATAGCCGCCCAGCAGAAGCACGGTGAGGAGGTCACCGGCAAGCTCTACACCGCGCTCGGCACCCGCATACACAACGACGAGAAGGGCCCGACCCGCGAGGTGATCGCCGAGGCGCTGGCCGAGGTCGGCCTGCCGGCCGAGCTGCTCGCGTACGCCGACTCGGACGAGTACGACGAGGTGCTGCGGGCCTCGCACAACGACGGGATCGACCGGGTGGGCCAGGAGGTCGGCACCCCGGTGATCTCCGTTCCGGGTGCCGAGGGCGACGTCGCCTTCTTCGGTCCGGTCGTCACCCCGACCCCGCGCGGCGACGCGGCCGCCCGGCTCTGGGACGGCACCCTGCTCGTCGCCTCGACCCCGGGCTTCTACGAGATCAAGCGCACCCGTACCAAGGGTCCTTCCTTCGAGTAGGACCGGCCGCCGCACCACACAGAAGACCCCCGTGAGTCACGTCCTCACGGGGGTCTTCCGTTCGACACGCCCGCCGGTGAAGGTTGAGAAGACGATCACGAGGCGGACGGGTTCGTGGTGCTGCGATCAGCCCTTGGCGGGGATCAGCAGCGGGGTGTTCGCCTTGGCGTCGGCGTAGCGCTTGGACACGTCCTGCCAGTTGACGACGTTCCACATCGCCTCGATGAAGTCCACCTTCTGGTTCTTGTACTGAAGGTAGAAGGCGTGCTCCCAGGCGTCGAAGACCAGGATCGGCGTGCTGGCGACGCCCACGTTGCCCTGGTGGTCGTAGACCTGCTCGACGACCAGGCGGCCGCTGACGGGCTCGTACGCGAGCACGCCCCAGCCGGAGCCCTGGGTGGCGGAGGACGCGAAGGTCAGCTGCTTCTTGAACTTCGCGAAGGAGCCGAAGGACTCGGTGATCGCGTCGGCCAGGTCGCCCAGACCGTCGGCCGCGGTGGGCTCGCCGCCGCCCTCGCCGGTCTTCGGGCTCGCCATGTTGTGCCAGTAGATGCTGTGCAGGATGTGGCCGGAGAGGTGGAACGCGAGGTTCTTCTCCAGGCCGTTGAGGGCGCCCCAGTTCTCCTTGTCGCGCGCCTCCGCCAGCTGCTCCAGCGTGTTGTTGGCGCCCGTGACGTAGGCCGCGTGGTGCTTGTCGTGGTGCAGTTCGATGATCTGCGGGTTGATCACCGGCTCCAGCGCCGCGTAGTCGTACGGAAGCTCAGGAAGCGTGTAGATGGCCATGCGTGTTTTCCGGTCCCCTCGGCGTGCCAATCGCTAATTGCAATTAATGCGCAACTGCACGCTAGCAGCATCTATTCCTCTGCTCACGTAAGGGTTACCTCTCTTGTCGGGACCTCCGGAACGCCGGAGGCCGGGCCCATGCGATCGCATGAGCCCGGCCCCTGACGTGCCGTTCGGTGCGGGTGTTACGCCGCTGCGCCTGCCGCCGATGTCCGGCGCTGCAGGACGTATCCGGTCACCGCGAGGGCGACGGTGAGCCCGCCGGTGAAGACCACCTGGACGCGCGTGTCCTCGCCCAGGGCCATCAGCACCAGCACCGCGGCCACCCCAGCCAGCGCCACCCAGGTTAGGTAGGGGAAGCCCCACATCTTCACGACCAGCTTCTCGGGGGCCTCGCGCTCCAGCCGGCGGCGCAGCACGAACTGCGAGACGGCGATGAAGCCCCAGACGATCAGGATGACCCCGCCCACCATGTTCAGCAGCCAGGCGAACAGGGTGTCCGGGTACCAGTAGGACAGCAGCACCGTGACGAAGCCGAAGCCGCAGGAGGCGAGGACCGCCCGGCGCGGCACCCCGCCGTCGACCTTGCCCAGCGCCTTGGGGCCCTGGCCGCGGGAGACGAGGGAGTAGGCCATCCGCGAGGAGCCGTAGATGTTGGCGTTCATCGCGGACATGAGGGCGATCAGGATGACCACGTTCATGATCTCGCCGGCCGCCGGGATGCCCAGGCGGTCCAGGGTCGCGGCGTAGGGGCCGTCCGCCGTGACGGCCGGGTCGTTCCACGGCAGGAGGGTGACGATGACCAGCATGGAGCCCACGTAGACGATCGCGATCCGCCACATGGTGGTCCGCACGGCCGTGGCCACGCCCTTGACCGGGTCCTCGGACTCGGCGGCCGCGATGGTCACCGTCTCCAACCCGCCGTACGCGACGACGGAGGCCAGCAGGCCGACCAGCAGGCCGTCCACGCCGTGGGGCAGCAGGCCGCCGTCGTGCAGCAGGTTGGCGGAGCCGGGGGCGTCGGTGCCGGGCAGCAGGCCGAGCACGGCCAGCACGCCCAGGCCCAGGAAGAGCGCGATCGCGCCGATCTTGAGGGCGGCGAACCAGAACTCGAACTCGCCGAAGTTCGAGACGGCGGCGAGGTTGGAGCCGCAGAACACCGCCATGAAGACCAGCACCCACATCCAGGAGGGGGTGCCCGGGAACCAGCCGGTCACGATGTGCGCCGCGCCGATGGCCTCGATGGCCACGCCCACGCAGAGCAGGATCCAGAACATCCAGCCGGCGGTGAATCCGGCCCAGGGCCCGATCGCCCGCTCGGCGTGCACGGAGAAGGACCCCGAGGCGGGGTTGGCGGCGGACATCTCGCCGAGCATCCGCATCACGAACATCACGAGCAGCCCGGACGCCGCGTAAGCGAGCACGATCGAGGGACCTGCGGCGGCGATGCCGGCTCCGGAGCCGACGAAGAGTCCGGCGCCGATGACACCGCCGAGGGCGATCATCGAGAGGTGGCGCTGCTTGAGTCCGTTGCCGAGGGGCGAACCGGCGCCGGTCTGCGGCGCTTCGGGGGGTGTCAGGGTGCTCTGGCTCATTTGCGCCAGTCTGCCGAGCGTCCGATCGCCGGACATTCTGCGTCCGATATTCGGACGACGGCTTCACGGTTCGTGATCACGCCCGTACGCTCACGGCGACGTCGCAGCCACCGGATGCGGCGGACGCACCGGATCGAGGGGGCAGTTGATGGGCCGGACCGTGACAGGACTTCGTAGCACCGGCCGGGGCGTACTCGTCACCGGCGCTTCCCGGGGGATCGGCCGGGCGATCGCGGCCGCCTTCGCCCAGCGGGGCGACCGGGTCGCCGTGCACTGCTCGGCCCGGCGCGCGGACGCCGAGGAGACCCTCGCCTCGCTGGAAGGGGAGGGGCATGCGCTGGTCGCCGCGGACCTCGGTGACCCGGCCGGCGTCGAGACCCTGGCGGCCGAGGCGGAGGAGGCGCTCGGCGGCGTGGACGTCCTGGTCAACAACGCCGCCGTCATGGTCGCCCACCCGCTGCCGGACACCTCGTACGAGGGCTGGCAGGAGGCCTGGCGGCGGACCGTCGACGTGAACCTCCTCGGCTCCGCCAACCTGAGCTACTGCGTCGCGCGCCGCATGATCGAGTCGGGCCGCGAGGGACGCATCGTCAACATCGGCTCGCGCGGCGCCTTCCGGGGCGAGCCCGACCACCCGGCCTACGGCGCGACCAAGGCCGCGGTCCACGCCCTGGGCCAGTCCCTCGCCGTGTCCCTCGCCCCGCACGGCATCGCCGTCGCCTCCGTGGCCCCCGGCTTCGTCGCCACCGAGCGGGTCGCAGGGCGACTGGAGGGGCCCGAGGGCGCCGGCATCCGGGCGCAGAGCCCCTTCGGCCGCGTCGCGGACCCGGAGGAGATCGCCTCCGCCGTGCTCTACCTGGCCTCCCCCGAGGCGGTCTGGAGCTCGGGCACGGTCCTCGACGTCAACGGGGCCTCCTACCTGCGCACCTGAGAACGGCAGGACCCCCGCGCCGTCGGCACGGGGGTCCTGTTCGTCCGGTTCTGCGTCAGGCCCTGCGGTCCCGCAGCTCGCGGATCCCCGCCACGGCGAGGACCAGTGCGGCCGCCCCCGAGGACCACAGCAGCTGGGGCCGTGCGGAATCGTCGAACAGCATCAGGACCAGCACCGCCGCCATTCCGAGCAGCGCCGCCCAGGTCGCGTACGGGAACAGCCACATCGGCAGGGTCAGCCGCTCGGGCATGTCCCGCTCGATCCGGCGGCGCAGCTTCAGCTGCGAGACGGCGATCAGCGCCCACACGAACAGCAGCACCGCGCCGACCGCGTTGAGCATGTAGAGGAAGATCGTGTCCGGCCACAGCAGGTTGAGCACCACCGACACGAAGCCGAAGGCCACCGAGGCGAACACCGCCCGGCGCGGCACCCCGCCGCCCGAGACCTTCAGCAGCGCCTGCGGCGCCTCACGGCGTTCGGCCAGCGAGAACACCATGCGCGAGGACCCGTACAGGTTCGCGTTCAGCGCCGACAGCAGGGCCACGAACACCACGATGTTCATGATCTGGCCGGCCCCCGGGATGCCGATGGAGTCGAGGACGGCGACGTACGGGCTCTCGCCCGGCTTCAGCGCGTTCCACGGCAGCAGGGTCACGATGACCACCATCGAGCCGACGTAGAAGAAGAGGATGCGCCACACCGCGCTGCGCACCGCCCGGGACACCGACCGCGCCGGGTCGTCCGATTCGGCGGCGGCGATGGTGACGACCTCCAGGCCGCCGAAGGCGAAGATGACGGCGAGCATGCCCGCGACCACTCCGCCGAAGCCCTCGGGGAAGAAGCCGCCCTGGCCGGTGAGGTTGGCCGTGCCGACCGGTTCCGTGTCCGGGAGCAGGCCGAAGACCGCGAGGGTGCCGAGGATCAGGAAGAGCACGATCGCGCCGACCTTCAGCGCGGCGAACCAGAACTCGAACTCGCCGAAGTTCTTCACGGCGGCCAGGTTGCTCACGGTGAAGACCACCATGAACAGCAGCACCCAGACCCACTGGTCGACCGAGGGCAGCCAGCCGTTCGCGATCTTCGCCGCACCGGTGGCCTCCACGGCCAGCACCACGACCAGCAGGAACCAGTACAGCCAGCCCGCCGAGAAGCCGGCCCAGCGCCCGAGCGCCCGCTCCGCGTAGACGGAGAACGAGCCCGAGGCGGGCATCGCGGCCGACATCTCGCCCAGCGCCCGCATCACCAGCATTGCGAGCAGGCCCGCGAGTAGATAGGAGCAGATGATCGCGGGACCGGCGATGCCGATGCCGGCGCCGGAGCCGACGAAGAGCCCGGCGCCGATGACGCCGCCGAGGCCCAGCATGGTCAGGTGGCGCTGCTTGAGGCTGTGGCTGAGGGGTTCCGCGGGCAGATCGCCCGTGGAGGAAGGTGCTTCTTCCAGGCGCTCACGCATGAAGGGTGCTCGTACTCTCGTTCGGGCCCAGTGGCGGTGGGAGCCCCGCGTCGGAATTGGCGGGATCCTACAGTCTCGCTGAGCGGCGGTCTTTCGTGCAAAACGGACGTGCTGTCCGATGTTCCTCGTGACCAGGATCACGCTGGCTCAGGCGTGGGGCATCGGCTTTGTGAAATCCCCACCAAAGCAGGGAGCGCGGCTTTGTCCCGGGCGGCGGTGGGGCGGCGGCGCGGCGCGCACTACCGTCGGTGATCGTCCCGCCACCCCTAACCCGTGGAGCCTCCCGATGAGCACTGCCTGCGTCTCCCTCCGGCCCGGCGCCGTCCTCGCCGACCTGCTGCCCGCGAGCCGCGTCCGCGACATCGCGCTCGTCGTCGGCGGCGCCGCGCTCACCGGGCTGGCCGCCCAGATCGCGGTTCCCGTTCCCGGCTCCCCGGTCCCCGTCACCGGCCAGACCTTCGCCGCGCTGCTCGTCGGCACCGCCTTCGGGGCACGCCGCGGCTTCCTCTCGCTCGCGCTGTACGCCCTCGTCGGCATGGCCGGCGTGCCGTGGTTCGCGGGCGGGACCTCCGGCGCGGGCGGCGCTTCCTTCGGCTACGTGCTCGGCATGCTGCTCGCCGCCACCGTCGTCGGCGCCCTCGCGCGCCGGGGCGGTGACCGCTCGGTGCTGCGCACGGCCGGCCTGATGGTGCTGGGTTCGGCCGTGATCTACGCGGTGGGCGTGCCGTACCTGATGGCCGCCACCGGGATGTCCCTCGGCACGGCCGTCGCGAAGGGCGTGGTCCCGTTCCTGATCGGCGACGCCCTCAAGGCCGCGCTGGCCATGGGCGCCCTGCCGGCCGCCTGGAAGCTGGTCGGCCGCCGCGGCTGAGCGGCCCCCGCCACGCACCGGAGCCCGGCCCGCCTCCACGAGGCGGGCCGGGCTCCGGCGTACGTGCACGTGTGATCAGCCCTGCAGGGCCTTCTTGCGGCGGACGTCCAGGACCACGCCGACGAGCACGACCACACCGGCGACCAGGGTCGACAGGGTGACGACCTCGCGGTTGGCGTCGTCCACGAACATGTAGCCGATCACGAACATGATCAGTGCGGCGGTGGCCCAGGTCAGCCACGGGAACAGCCACATCTTCACGGTCAGCTTCTCCGGGGCCTCGCGGACCAGGATCCCGCGCATCCGCAGCTGGGTGAAGCAGATCACCAGCCACACGAAGAGCGCGATGGCACCCGAGGAGTTGAGGAGGAAGTTGAAGACCGTGTCCTTGAAGGCGTAGTTGAAGTAGACGGCGACGAAGCCGAAGACCGTGGAGCCCAGGATCGCGGCGACCGGCACACCGTTCTTGTTGACCTTGGCGAACGCCTTGGGGGCGTCGCCGCGCTCACCGAGCGAGAAGGCCATGCGGGAGGCGGTGTAGAGGCCCGAGTTCAGGCAGGACAGCACGGCGGTCAGGACGATGACCTCCATGATCGTGCCGGCGTGCGCGATGCCGATCGAGTCCAGGGCGGCGACGTACGAGCCCTTCTCGGTGATCGACTTGTCGTTCCACGGGAGCAGGGTCAGCACGATGAAGATCGAGCCGAGGTAGAAGACGCCGATCCGCCAGATGACGGAGTTGGTGGCCTGGGTGACCGCCTTGCGGGGGTTCTCCGACTCGCCGGCCGCCAGGGTGACGATCTCGCTGCCCATGAAGGAGAAGACGACCATCAGCACACCGGTGAGGACGGCGCCGTAGCCGTTGGGGAAGAAGCCGCCGGCGTCGGTCAGGTGGGCGAAGCCCGCACCCGGGTTGTCGGAGCCCGGCAGGAGGCCGAAGACGGCGAGCATGCCGACGATCACGAAGGCGCCGATGGCGACGACCTTGATGCCCGCGAACCAGAACTCGAACTCACCGTAGGAAGCGACCGAGCCGAGGTTGGTGGCGGTCAGCACCGCCATCACGATCAGTGCCCAGGCCCACTGCGGGACGGCCGGGATCCAGCTCTCCAGGATGGCGGCACCGGCGGTGGCCTCCACGGCGAGCACGACGACCCAGAAGAACCAGTAGAGCCAGCCGATGGAGAAGCCGGCCCAGCGGCCGAGCGCGCGGTCGGCGTAGGCCGAGAAGGAGCCCGAGTTCGGGCTGGCAGCGGCCATCTCGCCGAGCATCCGCATCACGAAGACCACCATGGCGCCGACGAGGGCGTAGGAGATCAGGATGGCGGGACCGGCCTTGGCGATGCCGCCACCGGAACCGACGAAGAGGCCGGCGCCGATGACGCCGCCAATGGCGATCATGGACAGGTGGCGGTTCTTGAGACCGGCCTTCAGACCGTCGGAGGGCTGGCCGTCACCGGGGTTCCCGGTGGGGCCGCCTTCCTTCTGAAGGGTCGTCGTGGAGCTCATGGACGGATCCTTAGGTTCTCGGGTTGCGAGCCCCGGCATTCAAACCTGAGATGAACGCGAGACGGAAGACCCCAATCCGGATCGTTGCCTTGGTGTGAACGTCCAGGAGGTGCCGCCGCCCTGTCCCATCTGCGTTCTTTGGGTTTACTTGAGCTTTAGAAGTGACTTACGCGACACCCGCTGCGGGCTGTCGGGCCTCCTCGTGCCACACTCGTCCCATGCGCGTGTACCTCGGATCCGACCATGCCGGCTTTGAGCTCAAGAACCACCTGGTGGACTGGCTCAAGAACAACGGCCACGAGCCCGTCGACTGTGGGCCCCACATCTACGACGCGGTGGACGACTACCCGCCGTTCTGCCTCCGCGCCGCGGAGAAGACCGCCGCCGACGCCGGCAGCCTCGGCATCGTGATCGGCGGCTCCGGCAACGGAGAGCAGATCGCCGCCAACAAGGTCAAGGGCGTCCGCGCCATCCTGGCCTGGAGCGTCCAGACCGCCCAGCTCGGCCGTGAGCACAACAACGCCAACGTCATCTCCGTCGGCGGCCGGATGCACACGCAGGACGAGGCCGTCAGCTTCATCGAGGCGTTCCTGGCGACCCCGTACTCCGACGAGGAGCGCCACACCCGCCGCATCGACATGCTCTCCGCCTACGAGACTACCGGCGAGCTCCCCCCGATCCCGGCCCACCACCCGCAGGGCTGATCCCGCTTCCGGCCGTACCGCCCCCTCCCGGGGGCGGTACGGCCGGTTTCTCTTTCCGAGGAGCTCCGCCGTGCCCGAGGGGCATACGATCCACCGCCTCGCCCAGGACCACGCCGAACGGTTCGCCGGCCGGCCGGTCCGCATCAGCAGCCCCCAGGGCCGCTTCGAGCAGAGCGCGGCCGTGCTCGACGGGCGCGTACTGGACGGCGCCGAGGCGCACGGCAAGCACCTCTTCCTGGAGCTGGGCGACGCCTGGATCCACATCCACCTCGGCCTCTTCGGCAAGCTCGGCTTCGGCCCCGCCCCGGCCCCGCCCGCCACGGACACCGTCCGGCTGCGCCTGATGAACGAGGACCACTACGCCGACCTGCGCGGCCCCACCGCCTGCGCACTGATCGGCGAGGGCGAGAAGAAGGCGATACACGACCGGCTCGGCCCGGACCCGCTGCGCGCCGACGACGACCCCGAACGGGCCTGGGTCCGGATCTCCCGCTCCCGCACCACCGTCGCCGCCCTCCTTATGGACCAGAAGATCGTCGCGGGCATCGGCAACGTCTACCGCGCCGAGGTCCTCTTCCGGCACGGCGTCGACCCCTACCGCCCGGGCCGGGACCTCACCCGCGGCGAATGGGACGCCATGTGGGCCGACCTGGTCGCGCTGATGCGCGAGGGCGTGCGCAACAACCGCATCGACACCGTCCGCGACGAGCACCTGCCCGAGGCCATGGGCCGGCCGCCGCGCGTCGACGACCACGGCGGCGAGGTGTACGTCTACCGGCGGGCGAACATGCCCTGCCACATCTGCGGCGGCGAGATCCGCACCGCCGACCTCGCCGCCCGCAACCTCTTCTGGTGCCCCGGCTGCCAGCCCCGCTGACGCGGTCGCCGGGTCACCAGGTCACCAGGTCACCAGGTCGCCGGGTCACCGGGCCGCCAGGTCGCCGCCGGGCCGCCGGGCCGCCCGGGCGTTCGGTCGCGCCGCTTCTAGAAGCCGTGCGGCAGCCAGGGCGCCACGTCGCCCGCGAAGGCGCGCGAGGCCTCCGCGAGGGCTCCCGGGCGCAGCTCCCGTACCCGGCCCGCCGCGGCCAGCGAGGTGAGGGTGATCCCGCCCAGATATGCGGAACCCAGCTCCCGGACCGACAGCTCCAGGTCCGCCGGCTCCGCGGTGCGGGTGCACCGGGCGGCGCCCTCGGCGTCCGCGACCAGCCGCCACCGCCCCTCGTTCCACGGACAGAACGCGTCCTCGACCTCCACGACCACGTCCACCGCGGACCGGTACGAGCGCGCCTCCAGGGCCGCCGGCAGGTCCACCAGGCGCACGTGGAGGGAGTCGCGCGTGGTCGGCTTCGACCGCCTGATGTCGCTGACCAAGTGCAGCAGCGGGTCGTCCACCGGGCGCTTGGCGGCCCGTACGGTCCACGTCAGGTCGATGGAGAACAGGTAGCGCCACAGCGCGGCCGTCGCCGCCGGATCCAGTGCATCGAGGGCCTCGACCTGGACCGTCCCGTCCGAACCCGACGAGTTCCAGTCCGGTTTGACCCGGTAGCGGGCGTACCCGGCGACCTCGCCGTCCGCCCGTTCCGCCACCACGCACATCAGCGGGGAGGCGCCTCCCCGCTCCCCGGGCGGGTCCGTGACGGCCATCCGTTCCCAGCCGGGCTGCCGGGCCGGCGCCCCGGGCCGCCGGGTCACCAGGTCGGCGTACACCCGCTCGCAGGCGGCCAGCGACTTCTCCGGGTCGGCGAGCCGCAGCCGCACCCCGTCCGTCCCGGGCGGCACCTCGAGCCGCACGCGCGTCGTGTCGATCTCCAGGGACATGGCGTAGGTCGCGAGGCCGTACCCGAAGCGCCCGTAGATCGCCGGGTCGGAGGCCGTCAGTATGGCGAGCGGCTCACCGGCCGCCCGGACGTCGTCCAGCTGGCGCCGCATCAGAGAGCCGAGGATGCCGCGACGGCGGTGCGTCGGCGCGACTCCCACGAAGGACACCGCGGCCGCGGGCACCAGTGCGCCACCCTGCACCGAGAGGTGGAAGCTGAAGGCCGCCGCCGAGCCGACGCACGTCTCGCCCTGCCAGACCCCGAGCGCACGGTCCGGCTCCGTCAGGGCCCGGAACAGTGTCCGGCCCTCCGGAGGCTCGGCCACGCCGCCGAAGGCCAGCTCCAGGTGATCGAACCAGACATCCCACTCGTCTTGTTGCAAAACGCGCATCTCAAGATCCATGCCGTCATCCTCACCCGGACACTCCGTCGCAGTCGAAGAGTTTTCGGGCGTCCCGAGCCCCAGGTCCGGGGGTACCCCTGCGCATCCACAGTCAGGATGGATAGGGTCCCGAAGCAATGGCCGGAGCACGAGTGGAACCCCTCATGGCCCGGATGCGCATGCTGTTGCACCGGGGCCGCACAGCCCTGCGCAAATCAGCCGTCGACTACTTCCGGGGCGACGCCTCCGACTGGCTCGCCTTCGGCGGACTGCTGCTCACCGTCCCCGCGATCGCCTGCGGCACGCTGATGCTGCCCGTCTGGTTCTCGCCGTCGGCGCTCGTCCTGCCGATCGTGGCCGGCGGCCTGCTCCTGCGCCCCGCCAGCCTCCTCGCCCTGTACGCCGCCTCCGCGACCGCACTGATCGTCGAGGCCCTCGTGCTCGGCCCCTACACCCAGGGACCGGCCAGGGTCACCCCCGGCACCGTGCTGGTGGTCGCGGCCTGCGGGTTCTTCGGCCTGGTCATCGCCCAGTTCCGCAGCCGCGTCGGCGTGCCCTGGAGACGCGGCGGCACCATGCTCTTCGACCTGCGCGAACGCATCCGGGTGCAGAGCAAACTACCCGCCCTGCCGCGCGGCTGGCACCGCGAGATGGCGCTGCGCCCGGCCGGCGGCCAGTCCTTCTCGGGCGACTTCGTGGTCGCGGCCCGCACCAACGGCGGCCGGACCCTGGAGATCGTCCTGACCGACGTCTCCGGCAAGGGCATGGAAGCCGGCTCCCGGGCCCTGCTCCTCTCCGGGGCCTTCGGCGGACTGCTCGGCGCGCTGCCCGCCCACGGCTTCCTGCCCGCCGCCAACGGCTACCTGCTCCGCCAGGACTGGGACGAGGGCTTCGCCACCTCCATCCACCTCGTCCTGGACCTGGAGACCGGCGACTACGAGCTCCTCTCGGCCGGCCACCTCCCCGCCCTCCAGCTCTCGGCGGGCACCGGCCGCTGGCAGGAGAAGTCCGGCGAGGGCCCGCTCCTCGGCGTCTACGACGGCGCCGAATTCATCCCCGCCCGCGGCAACCTGCGCCCCGGCGACGTCCTGATGCTCTTCACCGACGGCCTCGTCGAGACCTCCGACCGGGAGATCAGCGAGGGCATGGACCGCCTCACCGGCGAGGCCGACCGCTACGTCGCCGCCGGATGGGACGGCGCGGCCTGGCACTTGATCGAGAAGGTCGCCAAGGACGTCAACGACGACCGCGCGCTGCTGCTCATCCGCCGCTCCGCCTGACCACGGGGTGGGGTTTGCCCCACCGCCGGTCCGCCGGGCGGCGTCATGGCCGCCGGCCCACCATGATCCGTAGCGTCGGAGCCACGAGCAGGACGGCGGCGAGAGGCGGCACACCATGGGGCTCCGACGGAGCAAGCGACAGCAGGGGCAGTACGGGCAGCAGGGGCAGTACGAGCAGCACGGGCAGCACCCGCGGGCCGCACGGGAGGCGGACGACACCGCGGCCGCCGTCGAGCTGCGCGGCGTACGGCGGGCCTACGGACGCGGGGGCTCCGCCGTACACGCGCTGCGCGGGATCGACCTCAGCCTGCCGCGCGGCACCTTCACCGCCGTCATGGGACCTTCCGGCTCCGGCAAATCGACCTTCCTGCAGTGCGCCGCCGGACTCGACCTGCCCACCGAGGGATCCGTCCGGCTCGGCGGAACCGAGATCACCGCGATGAACGAGAACGAGCTCACCGAACTCCGCCGCAGCCGCCTCGGCTTCGTCTTCCAGGCCTTCAACCTGCTGCCGTCCCTTACCGTCGAGCAGAACGTACTGCTCCCGATGCGGCTCGCCGGCGGCCGCTCGGCGCACGAGGGCCGGGCCCGTGCCGCCGAGCTGCTCGCCCGCGTCGGCCTCGAGGGCAAGGGCGGCCGCCGCCCGGCCGAGCTGTCCGGCGGCCAGCAGCAGCGCGTGGCCATCGCCCGGGCCCTCGTCACCCGGCCCGACGTGGTCTTCGCCGACGAACCCACCGGTGCACTCGACACCACCACCGCGGCGGAGGTCCTCGGGCTGCTCCGGGACGCCGTCGACTCCTTGCGCGCCACCGTCGTCATGGTCACCCACGACCCGGCCGCCGCCGCCCACGCCGACCAGGTGCTCTTCCTCGCCGACGGCCTGATCGCGGACCGGCTGCCGCGCAGCTCCGCGGCGGCCGTCGCCGCCCGGATGGCCGCACTCACCGCCCCGGCCCGGGCGTACACGGGAGCAGCCGCCTGATCCGCAGATCCCGCAGATCCTCGACGGTTGCCGTGTTGCCGTGTTGCCGGGTCGCAGGGTCACCGCTTCCAGGGACCGACCCCCAGCTGCCCGGTGTTCCCGAGGCCAACGGGCCGGGTCAGGCGCAGGCCCAGCCGCGGCGCGCCCGGCTTCGGCGTCACCTCCAGCACCCAGCCCTCCACCGGTGGCACGGTCACGTCGGTGATCAGGTCGCGCCACAGCAGTGCCATCGACGCGGTCTGCCCAGGCGCCAGCGTCACGCGCTCCGGTGGCGCGTCCACGGCCGGCACCTCGGAGGTGATGGGCGCCGAGCCGTGCCCGATCGTCACCTCCAGCAGCTGGTCCTGCTTGTCGAGCAGCCGCACCTGCGGATAGCCCTCCAGCACGTACTCGTCCGTACCGCAGTTGACCAGCCGGTAGCCCGCCAGCCGCAGCCCCATCACGGCGTCCCCGGACCCCTCGACGAGCCGGACTCCGCCCTCGGGGCACGCCTCGGGGGCCGGTTCGGGCGCGGCCGGACTCGCGGGCGCAGTCGGAGTCGCAGTCGGCGTCGGAGTCGGCGGAGTCGGGGTCCGGCTCGGACCCGGGGGCTGTCCCGGCGCCCGGGTCGGCCCGGGCGCGGCCTTCGGCGCCGGCGGCGTCTCACACCCCGCAGCCCCGGCCAGCACCCCCGCCGCCACCGCGCCCCCGACGACGCCCCGTACCCACCGTCTCGTGATCATCCGCCGAGCCTACGACGGCCGGCCGCAGGACCGCGGCGGGGTCGCGGCGGGGTCGGGGCGGGGCCGGGCGGGGCCGGGGCGGGCCACTCGCCCTGGATTGGCCCGCCCGCACGGCACCCGCCCGGGCCTAACGTGCCCCCATGGACCGCACGCTCGCCGCCGATCTTGCCCGGCTCCCCGAACTCCTCGACGCCACCCGCGGCGCCGCCGCCGACGCGCTCGCCGCCCTGGACGCGCGCCCCGTCGTACCGCCCGCCGGAAAGCCGTACGACCCCGAGCCCCTCCCGGAGGGCGCCACCGGCACGGACGCCGCGCTCGCCGCCTTCCGCGACCGCTGGGAGCCGCGGCTGTCGGCCTCCGCGGGACCGCGCTACCTCGGCTTCGTCACGGGCGGCGCCACTCCCGCCGCCCTCGCCGGGGACTGGCTCACCGCCGTCCACGACCAGAACTCCAACTCCGGCCTCGACGGCGGCGGACAGGACCTCGAACGCGAGACCGTCGGCTGGCTCCGCGACCTCTTCGGCCTGACCGCCGCCCACTCCGGCACCTTCGTCTCCGGCGCCACCATGTCCAACACCACCGGCCTCGCCGTCGCCCGCGAATGGCTCGGCGAACGCCTCGGCGTGTCCCCGGCCGAGGACGGTGCGGCGGCCCTCGGCCCCGTCCGCGTGCTCTCCGGCGCCCCGCACTCCTCGATCGCCAAGGCCCTCTCGGTGCTGGGCCTCGGCCGCAACTCCCTGGTCCAGGTGCCCACCCTGCCCGGCCGCGAGGCCGTCGACCCCGCCGCCCTGGACCGGGCGCTGGCCGACACCCCCGGACCGGCCGTGGTCGTCGCCAACGCGGGCACCGTCAACACCGTCGACTTCGACGACCTCCGGGCGATCGAAGCCCTGCGCGAGCGCCACGACTTCTGGCTGCACACCGACGCCGCCTTCGGGGCCTTCGCCGCCCTCTCCCCGGAGCACGCGCACCTCGTCGACGGCCTCGACGCCTCCGACTCCGTCTGCGTGGACCTGCACAAATGGCTCAACGTCCCCTACGACAGCGCCGTCCAGTTCACCCGCCGGCGCGACCTGCAGGCCCGCGTCTTCCAGAACTCCGCCGCCTACCTCGGTCCCCTCGGCGACCACCCCGACCTCGTCCACCTCACCCCCGAGAACTCCCACCGGCTGCGCGCCCTCGCCGCCTGGTTCACGCTCCGCGCGTACGGCCGCCAGGGCCACCGGGA
This sequence comes from Streptomyces sp. NPDC091682, assembly GCF_044756625.1. NCBI lineage: Bacteria > Bacillati > Actinomycetota > Actinomycetes > Kitasatosporales > Streptomycetaceae > Streptomyces > Streptomyces sp. NPDC091682. The sequence goes on from NZ_JBIVTH010000007.1 coordinate 111,607, forward strand.
GATCGTCGAACGCGACATCGCCTGCGCCCGCGCGCTGGGCGCCGCCCTGGAGGCGGACCCCGCCTTCACCCTCCTCGCCCCGGTCCGCCTGAACGTCGTCTGCTTCACCCTCGCCGAAGCCCCCACCCCGGAGCGCCTCACCGCCCTGCGGGAGGCGGCGGCCGCCGAGGTGTTCGTCACTCCCACCGTCTACGGGGGAACCGCCGCCCTGCGTGCCGCGTTCTCCAACTGGCGTACCACGCAAGCGGACGTACGCCGGGCAGCGGAGGCCCTCGGCGCAGCGGCAAGGGAGATCGCATGACCAACAGCCCCCTGACTCTGATCGAGGTCGAGTCCCTGGCGCGCAGCGCGCACGAGGGCCAGACCGACAAGGCCGGCCGGCCGTACGCCGAACACCTCGCGGCCGTGGCCGAGGGCGTGCGGCTGCGCGGCGGCACCGCCGAACAGCAGGCGGCGGCCTGGCTCCACGACGCCATCGAGGACGAGGCCCTCAGCCTTACCTGGCTGGACGCGGCGGCCCTCCCGCAGACGGTGAAGGACATGGTCCTCGCGGTCACCAAACGCCCGGACGAACCGGTCGAGCAGTACGCGGCCCGCATCCTGGCCACCCCGGGCGCGCTGCTCATCAAGGAGGCCGACCTCGCGCACAACGCGGACCCCGTACGCCTCTCCGTGCTGGACGGCCCCACGCGCGAGCGACTGTCCGCAAAGTATGCGAATATCCGTTCCCTCCTCGGCCTCACCACCTCGTGACCCGTGCCCCGCGCCCGAAATATTCCTGTCGCACGTGTGGTTGGCGGAAACGGAACCACGGCTGTTCGGTACGGGGCGTATAGCCGGGGCCCGTTGGTGGGAGGATGGTCCATGTGGGGGTGTGCCTGGCCGTGCGCCCCGGGCCGACCAGGGGACGACCGAAGGTGTGATCAGTAGTGGCCATTTCGCTGTCAGTGGTGGTTCTGTTGGCGGTCATTCTGGTGGTGCTGATCCGCGGCAACCACATCAAAACGGGCCCCGCCATCGTCGCGGCGCTCTTCGGCTTCTTCCTCGCGTCCAGCTCGATCGCGGACGACGTTAACCGTTTCCTCAACTCCCTCGCGACGATGATCGCGAACATCAAGCTCTGACCCCGGGCCCGCTCCAGCCCCGGGGGCGTGGCGGACGCCGCGCTCACCTCACCCGAGCCTCGGCGACCCCGCACCTTGGGGACGGGTCAGCCGGAGCCCTCGGCGACCCGCCGCCAATACCGCTCCGCGAGGACCGGTAGCAGCAGGAAGAACAGCGCGGCTGCGCCCGACAGCGCGGCCAGCATGGCCAACGGGCCACCCCACAGGTCTCCCTCGTTGGCGACGATCCGCGGATCCTCCGCCCGGTACCGGACCGTCAGCTGGGTGCCGGCCGGGTTCTTGCCGCCGCTGCTGCCCGTCGGCAGGTTCGTCACCACGGTCCGCCCGCCGGCCTCGAACTCGACCCGGCACCTGCCCAGCACGCACGAGCCGCCCGATCGCAACGTCGCCCGAGCCTGCTCGCCGTCGCGGAGCGAGCGCAGGTGCTGGGCTGCCGGAAGCATCACCAGTACCGACAGGGCGGCCAGCAGCAGCGCGATCACCAGCGGTACCACCAGAGTCCCGCGCGGCCCCACGCGGCGCGATGCGCTGTCCAATTCCCGTCCCCCCCCGTTCCCCGTGGAACAGACTGTCAGAGCAGCCGACTTGGCATCACGGAGCGGTGTCGGCACACCCCTGCCCACCCTGGCTGCCCGAGGTCGGCAACAAAGGCGCAGGCCCCGAACCTCAGGGGAAGCTCTGAATGCGGCTGCAGGCCCGCCGGAACCGTCACCTCCGGGAGACCATGCGGGCGATGCGTGTCCGGAAGGCGGGGCGGGAGGCGGCATGGCAAGGGCGTACCGGCGAACGGGAGCGGGCAACGGCGATGACGTACTGGACCTGTACGAGTACGCCTACCTCGCCGGCGGCGAGCGGCGGGTCGTGGAGAGCGCGATCATCTCGCTCGTCGAACACGGGACGCTGTCCCTGCGGGCCGCTCGGCTGCGCACCATCGGCGCAGAGCTCCCGCAGCATCCGGTCGAACGCGCGGTGATCGCAGCCTGCCCGCGGAGCAAGCGCGTCCGGGAGGTGTTCGAGGCGCTCGGGCACTGCGACGAGGTCGACGAACTCGCCCGCCGGCTCGTCCTCCTCGGCCTCGTGGGCAACTGGCGACGACGGACCACCCGGGCGGGGCGCCGCCGCTTGGCGGCCGCAGTGGCCGAGGGAAGCCTTCCCCCGTACGTACTGGAAGGCCCCGCACGCCTCGACCCGGGCCCCGTCCAGTACGGACTGTTCGAGGCCGCCCCCGACGGCCTCGGACGCACCCTGCGCCGCATGGGCAAGGCCCTCGACAACGAGTCCGATCACCACGCGCACGCGCACGCGGAGGGCGGCTTCAGCTGTGGCGGGGGCGGGGGCGGAGACTGAGGGAACGCGCGGCGCGGCACCGGACCCGTCACCGTTGTGCGGCACCTGCGCAGGGCGGGCCGACGAGGGTCCGGTGGTACCGGGTGTAGGACTCGAAGACCTCGGCGACCTGGAAGCCGAGCCTGGTCAAGACGGCGCCGCTCTTGTCGTTTCCGTGGGTGACGCCCGCGAACACGTCGGTGGCGCCCAGCGCAGTGGCCCCGTAGTCGATCAGCGCGCGGCAGGCCGCCGTGGCGTACCCGTGTCCCGTTGCCTCGTGGTCGAGCCAGTACCCGAATCCGTACGCGGGCGGGTTGGCGGCCACGAGGTCGACACGGCCGATGAGGGAACCCCTGAGCAGGATGCCGCAGCGGAGGGACGGATCGGGAGCGTCGAGCAGCTCGGCGCGGGCCGTCTCGTAGTCCGATGCGGCCAGCGCTTCGTAGTCGCCGTGCCGGGTGAGGTGCTCGCGATTTCGATCGATGAGCCCGTAGTACTCATCGGCCTGTTCGACACTGAGCACACGCAAGGTCAATCCGGCGACTTCGGTCGTGAGCCCGGTTGCGACGCTCTGGTCGTGATGTCCACGAGCCATGCCGACCGACCCTACGGCAGGACCCTCCCGGACCGGGCCACACGTTCATGATCTTCGGCACACGGGCGGCGCGCCCGCCGCGTCAACGGGCTTCGGCACAAGGAGGTTGAAGACGCGCACGGGCCACGGCACTGCCCGCACCGATCGCGACCGGCTGATCGCGACCCCGGGAACGACGGAGGGCCAGGTCGAGGAGATGCCCTCTGACCTGGCCCTTCGTACTTCTGAGCGGGTGACGGGAATCGAACCCGCGTAGCTAGTTTGGAAGACTAGTGCTCTACCATTGAGCTACACCCGCAATGCGCGCGCCGCAGGTCCGGGGACCTCGGCACGGACAGCATCCTAGCGGGTCGCTCCCGGTGGGTGCACACCACATTCGGCGTCGTGGCGGAGGTCCGCCCGAAATGCCTTCGGAAACCCGGCGCATCAGAGTGTCTCCGGGCATGTACCCTACGTGTCGCACCGACGGGGTGTGGCGCAGCTTGGTAGCGCGTCCGCTTTGGGAGCGGAAGGTCGTCGGTTCGAATCCGGCCACCCCGACCAGCAGCAGTGTCTCCGCAAGATCGCGTTGTGGGCTGATTGCCGCTTGCGGTTACTATGCAAGCTGCGTGCCCGTGTGTCTGATGTACCGGGCCGAAGTCCGCTGAACCGCTGAATCACAGCGCGACGGCAGAATCCCCAGCAGTCAGCCACAAGGAGACCGAACCGTGAAGAGCGCCGTGGAGACCCTGAACCCGACTCGGGTTCGGCTCACTGTTGAGGTGCCCTTCGAGGAGCTCAAGGACAGCCTCGACGCGGCGTACAAGAAGATCAACCAGCAGGTCACGGTGAAGGGCTTCCGCAAGGGCAAGATCCCGGCCCGCGTCATCGACCAGCGCTTCGGCCGCGGTGCGGTGCTGGAGGAGGCCGTCAACGACGCGCTCCCGAAGTTCTACACCGAGGCCGTCAACGAGGCCGACCTGAACCCGCTGGGCCAGCCGGACGTGGACATCACCGAGCTGAAGGACGGCGAGGTCCTCGCCTTCACCGCCGAGGTCGACGTCCGTCCCGAGATCGAGATCCCGGACTTCTCCGGCATCGAGGTCGAGGTCGACGCCATCGAGGTCTCGGACGAGGACGTCGAGAAGTCCGTCGAGCAGCTGCGCGGCCGCTTCGCGTCCACCACGGACGTCGAGCGCGCCGCCGCCGAGGGTGACGTCGTCACCATCGACCTCGAGGCCAAGGTCGACGGCGAGGTGCTGCCCGACGGCGTCGCCTCCGACGTCTCCTACACCATCGGCTCGGGCGAGCTCCTCGAGGGCATCGACGAGGCCGTCACCGGCCTGGAGGCCGGCGGCGAGGCCACCTTCACCTCGCAGCTGAAGGGCGGCTCCGCCGAGGGCAAGGACGCCGAGGTCACCGTCAAGGTCACCAAGGTCTCCGCCAAGGAGCTCCCGGCGCTGGACGACGAGTTCGCGCAGCTCGCGAGCGAGTTCGACACCATCGAGGACCTCAAGGCGGACAGCCGCAAGCGCCTCGAGAACATGAAGCAGTACGACCAGGCCACGCAGGCCCAGGAGCGCGTCCTGGAGAAGCTGCTGGAGCTCGTCGAGGTCCCGATCCCCGAGAAGCTCCTCGCGGACGAGGTCCAGACCCGCAAGCACAACCTGGAGCACCACCAGCTCGGCCAGATGGGTCTGACCATCGAGAAGTACCTGGAGTTCCAGGGCAAGACGGTCGAGGAGTTCGACGCCGAGACCTCCGAGCAGGCGATCAAGGGCATCAAGACCCAGTTCGTCCTCGACGCGCTGGTCAACAAGGAGAAGCTGGGCGTCAACCAGGAGGAGCTCACCGAGCACCTCATGCGCCGCGCCGCTTCCTCCGGCATGTCCCCCGACCAGTTCGCCCAGGCCGTGGTCGAGGGTGGCCAGGTTCCGATGCTGGTCGGCGAGGTCGCCCGCGGCAAGGCCCTCGCGGTCGTCGTCGAGGCCGCCAAGGTCGTCGACACCAACGGCGAGGTCGTGGACATGTCCGACGAGGACGAGGAGCAGGCCGCCGAGACCGTCGAGGCCGCCGTCGACGGCGACGACGAGGTCAAGGCCGAAGAGGCCAAGTAACACCCCGGGCGAAGCCCACTGAGAAGTGCCCCGAAGGGCCCGGACGCAGTCGTGTCCGGGCCCTTCGGTATGGGCCCCGTAAGGCCCCCGGAGCTTGCGCTCCGAGCGAACAGTTCGGGAAGCGGGATGGCGTTGTCCTACCTGCGCGTTAGGGTCCATGAATACGAGGGCACGTGAGTACCCGGGCGCCGGCGGACCCGTCCGCTCCGGCCGGACCGGACCGGACCCCAGAACGAGACGCTGAGACGGCACATGGCCGTCGGAGACGAGCAGGTGGATACGTGACGAATCTGAAGCCTTACGCCGCGGGTGAGCCGTCCATCGGTGGCGGCCTCGGCGACCATGTCTACAACCGGCTGCTCGGCGAGCGCATCATCTTCCTCGGTCAGCAGGTCGACGACGAGATCGCGAACAAGATCACCGCGCAGCTCCTGCTCCTGGCCGCCGAGCCGGAGAAGGACATCTTCCTCTACATCAACAGCCCCGGTGGCTCGGTGACGGCCGGCATGGCCGTCTACGACACCATGCAGTACATCCCGAACGACGTCGTCACCATCGGCATGGGCATGGCGGCCTCCATGGGCCAGTTCCTGCTCACCGGCGGCGCCAAGGGCAAGCGCTTCGCCCTGCCGAACACCGACGTCCTGATGCACCAGGGCTCCGCCGGCATCGGCGGCACCGCCTCCGACATCAAGATCCAGGCCCAGTACCTGCTGCGCACCAAGCAGCGCATGGCCGAGATCACCGCGTTCCACTCGGGTCAGTCCGTCGAGGCGATCATCCGTGACGGTGACCGCGACCGCTGGTTCACCGCCGAGGAGGCCAAGGAGTACGGCCTCATCGACGACATCATGTCGGCCGCGTCCAACGTGCCGGGCGGCGGCGGCACCGGGGCCTGATCCCCCGCCCCGCAACGAAGCCGACAGCCCGCAGAACGCCACCAGGATGGTGAACACCCAGATGCAGAACAACTTCTCCGCGAGCGGCCTCTACACCGGCCCGCAGGTGGACAACCGCTACGTCATCCCGCGCTTCGTCGAGCGCACCTCGCAGGGCGTGCGCGAGTACGACCCGTACGCGAAGCTCTTCGAGGAGCGCGTGATCTTCCTCGGCGTGCAGATCGACGACGCGTCAGCCAACGACGTCATGGCGCAGCTGCTGTGCCTGGAGTCGATGGACCCGGACCGCGACATCTCCATCTACATCAACAGCCCCGGTGGCTCCTTCACCGCGCTGACGGCGATCTACGACACGATGCAGTTCGTGAAGCCGGACATCCAGACGGTCTGCATGGGCCAGGCGGCCTCCGCCGCCGCGGTCCTGCTGGCCGCCGGTACCCCCGGCAAGCGCATGGCCCTGCCGAACGCCCGCGTGCTGATCCACCAGCCCTCCGGTGGCACCGGCCGCGAGCAGCTCTCCGACCTGGAGATCGCGGCCAACGAGATCCTGCGCATGCGCGACCAGCTGGAGACCATGCTGGCCAAGCACTCGACGACGCCGATCGAGAAGATCCGCGACGACATCGAGCGCGACAAGATCCTGACGGCCGAGGACGCCCTCGCGTACGGCCTGATCGACCAGATCGTCTCGACCCGCAAGAACTCCCACTGATCCTTGCCACCAGTTGACACGGGCACATCGTCGGATTCGGCGATGTGAACCACGTCAAGGGGGCCCCGCACGGGGCCCCCGGCAAGGTACCGTCGGATATGAGGCACCAGGAGCGCTGAACCAGGCGTCTCCCAGGCGAAGGGGAAGCACCTCGTGGCACGCATCGGTGACGGCGGCGATCTGCTCAAGTGCTCGTTCTGCGGAAAGAGCCAGAAGCAGGTGAAGAAGCTCATCGCAGGACCCGGTGTTTACATCTGCGACGAGTGCATCGACCTCTGCAACGAGATCATTGAAGAGGAGCTCGCGGAGACCTCCGAGGTCCGGTGGGAGGAACTCCCCAAGCCCCGTGAGATCTACGAGTTCCTGGAGAGCTACGTCGTCGGCCAGGAGCCGGCGAAGAAGGCGCTCTCGGTAGCGGTCTACAACCACTACAAGCGCGTGCAGGCCGGCGAGAACGGCGGCGCGCAGGGCCGGGACGACGCGATCGAGCTCGCCAAGTCCAACATCCTGCTGCTGGGCCCCACGGGCTCGGGCAAGACGCTGCTCGCGCAGACCCTCGCCCGCATGCTGAACGTCCCCTTCGCCATCGCCGACGCGACGGCGCTGACGGAGGCCGGCTACGTCGGCGAGGACGTCGAGAACATCCTGCTGAAGCTGATCCAGGCCGCCGACTACGACGTCAAGAAGGCCGAGACCGGGATCATCTACATCGACGAGATCGACAAGGTGGCCCGCAAGAGCGAGAACCCGTCGATCACGCGCGACGTGAGCGGCGAGGGCGTGCAGCAGGCCCTCCTGAAGATCCTGGAAGGCACGACCGCCTCCGTACCGCCGCAGGGCGGACGGAAGCACCCGCACCAGGAGTTCATCCAGATCGACACGACGAACGTGCTCTTCATCGTGGGCGGCGCCTTCGCCGGCCTGGAGAAGATCATCGAGTCGCGTGCGGGCGCCAAGGGCATCGGCTTCGGGGCGACGATCCGCTCGAAGCGCGAGATCGAGGCCAGTGACCAGTTCCAGGAGGTCATGCCGGAGGACCTGGTGAAGTTCGGGATGATCCCCGAGTTCATCGGCCGCCTCCCCGTGCTGACCTCCGTGCACAACCTGGACCGCGAGGCCCTGCTCCAGATCCTGATCGAGCCGCGCAACGCGCTGGTCAAGCAGTACCAGCGGCTGTTCGAACTCGACGGTGTGGAGCTGGACTTCGAGCGCGAGGCGCTGGAGGCCATCGCGGACCAGGCGATCCTCCGCCAGACGGGCGCGCGCGGCCTGCGCGCCATCATGGAAGAGGTCCTGATGTCGGTGATGTACGAGGTCCCGTCCCGCAAGGACGTGGCCCGCGTGGTCATCACCTCCGAGGTGGTCCGCTCCAACGTCAACCCGACGCTGGTCCCCCGGATCGTCCCGAAGGACCAGGGCCCGCACGAGAAGTCGGCGTAGCCGCAACGAGCACCACACACAGCAGGGGCGCCCCGACCGGGGCGCCCCTGCTGCGTGTGGCGGGAAGCCGCAGGCACCGGCGGCCTCGGGTCCGCGGCCCGTCAGACCTTGGTGCGCGAGGTGTTGTAGAGCTTCGCCGCCACCTCGGACACCTCGTCAAGGGTGCCGCTGCTGCCGCCGGTGAGGCCCACGACCGGGTCGATGATGTTGACTCCGGTCACGGTGGAGTAGTCACCCCAAACGCAGCTGGGGATCTTCGCCTCCTTCGGCATCCCGGGCTTGGGTTCCTTGACCGCGGTCATCTTGATCTCGGCGCACTTCATCACGGCGCCCTTGAAACCGGTCGGGGTGAATTCCTTCGGCGTACCCACCAGCTCGTACTTGACGCCGAGCTTCTCGGCCTCCTTGTTCTGGCCGATACCGGCGTAGTACGTGTCGACGGCCTTCTCCGGGTCGTCCACCTCGCCCCACAGTCCGTTGGCGCTGAGCGACTTGCCCTTGCCGGTCGGGGAGTTCGAGTACGAAGCGGCCGAGTTGTGCGCGTTCTTCACGCCGATGGCCTCGGCCTTCGCCTTCGCCTCCCCGTCCAGCGGGGTTTCGGGCGACGGCTTCGCCTCCTTCGGCTGCGCATACGCATCGACCGTCGCCGGGAAGGCCAGCTTGTGGCCCTTGGTGTCCGCGGAGATGCTGCTGCCCGCGCCGCCGCCCAGGAAGTACCAGCCGCCGCCCGCGATCACCACGACCGCGACGACCGCGCCGATGATCATTCCGGCCTTGGACTTCTTCGGGGGCTGGCCGCCGTACGGGGCCTGCTGCTGCGGGTGGCCGTACGCCGGCGACGGGGGCTGCTGGGGGTGGCCCTGCGGGGGGACGCCCGGCTGCTGCGGGTAGCCGTAGCCCGGCTGCGGGGCCGTGGGCTGGCCGTACGGGTTGGACTGGGGGGCGGGCTGGGAGGCGGGCTGGCCGTACGGGTTGGACTGGGGGGCGGGCTGCGGGGTGGGCTGGCCGTACGGGCCGGGCGGCGGCGGGGGCTGCTGCCCGTACGGTCCCGGCTGCTGAGGCTGCTGTCCGTAGGGCCCTGGCTGGTTGTAGCTCATCCCGCGTCCCCCCATGAGGTTGTTTATGCGTTTCACACATCCTGACGGAAGTCAGGCGCGGGAACGGCGCCGGGCCCCGGGAATACCGGTTTCATGACTGGACTGTTACCGCTCTAAACTGTGCCCCGTGACCGAGAACACGCAGACACCCAGCAGCCCCACCTCCGAACTGCCGACCACGTACGCGCCGGCCGAGGTAGAAGGGAAGCTCTACGAGCGCTGGGTAGAGCGCGGTTACTTCGAGGCGGACGCCAAGAGCGAGAAGCCTCCGTACGCGATCGTCATCCCGCCGCCCAACGTCACCGGCAGCCTGCACCTGGGCCACGCCTTCGAGCACACGCTGATCGACGCCCTCACCCGCCGCAAGCGCATGCAGGGGTACGAGACGCTGTGGCAGCCGGGCATGGACCACGCCGGCATCGCCACCCAGAACGTCGTCGAACGCGAGCTCGCCAAGGAGGGCAAGTCCCGCCACGACCTCGGCCGGGAGGCCTTCGTCGAGCGCGTCTGGCAGTGGAAGGGCGAGTCCGGCGGTCAGATTTCCGGCCAGATGCGCCGCCTCGGCGACGGCGTCGACTGGTCCCGTGAGCGCTTCACCATGGACGAGGGCCTCTCCGAGGCCGTCCAGACCATCTTCAAGAAGCTCTACGACGACGAGCTGATCTACCGCGCCGAGCGCATCATCAACTGGTGCCCCCGCTGCCTGACCGCGATCTCCGACATCGAGGTCGAGTACCAGGACGACGAGGGCGAGCTCGTCTCGATCCGCTACGGCGAGGGCGACGCTTCCATCGTCGTCGCGACCACCCGCGCCGAGACGATGCTGGGTGACACGGCCGTCGCCGTCCACCCCGAGGACGAGCGCTACAAGCACCTCGTCGGCACCGAGATCGAGCTGCCGCTCACCGGCCGCCGCATCCCGGTCGTCGCGGACGAGCACGTCGACCCGGAGTTCGGCACCGGCGCCGTCAAGGTGACCCCGGCGCACGACCCGAACGACTTCGAGATCGGCCAGCGCCACAACCTGCCGAACCTCGCCGTCATGGACGAGCACGCGATCATCACCACGCACGGCCCCTTCCAGGGCCTGGACCGCCTGGAAGCCCGCTCCGCCATCGTCGGCGCGCTGCGCGCCGAGGGCCGGATCGTCGCCGAGAAGCGCCCGTACACGCACTCCGTCGGCCACTGCTCGCGCTGCAAGACCACCATCGAGCCCCGTCTGTCGATGCAGTGGTGGGTCAAGGTCGGCCCGCTCGCCCAGGCTGCCGGTGACGCGGTCCGCAACGGCGAGGTCAAGATCCACCCGCAGGAGATGGAGAAGCGGTACTTCGACTGGGTCGACAACCTCCACGACTGGTGCATCTCGCGCCAGCTGTGGTGGGGTCACCGCATCCCGGTCTGGTACGGCCCGAACGGCGAGGTCGTCTGCGTCGGACCGGACGAGCAGCCGCCCACCGGCGAGGGCTGGACCCAGGACACCGACGTCCTGGACACGTGGTTCTCCTCGGGGCTGTGGCCGTTCTCCACGCTCGGCTGGCCGCAGCAGACCGACAGCCTGGCGAAGTTCTACCCGAACGCCGTCCTGGTCACCGGTTACGACATCCTCTTCTTCTGGGTCGCCCGGATGATGATGTTCGGCCTGTACGCGATGGACGGCACCCCGCCGTTCCACACCATCGCCCTGCACGGCATGGTCCGTGACGAGCGCGGCAAGAAGATGTCGAAGTCCTTCGGCAACGTGGTCAACCCGCTGGACTGGATGGACAAGTACGGTTCCGACGCCGTCCGCTTCACCCTGGCCCGCGGCGCCAACCCGGGTGTCGACGTTCCGATCGGCGAGGACTGGGTCCAGGCCTCCAGCAAGTTCGCCAACAAGATCTGGAACGCCACCCGTTTCGCGATGATGAACGGCGCCACGATCGAGGGTGACCTGCCGCCCGTCGAGCAGCTGTCGGCCACCGACCGCTGGATCCTGTCCCGGCTGAACGAGACGGTCGCGCAGGTCGACGCGTACTACGAGGACTACCAGTTCTCGAAGCTCAGCGAGGCGCTCTACCACTTCGCGTGGGACGAGGTCTTCGACTGGTACGTCGAGCTGTCGAAGACGACCTTCTTCGCGGGCGGCGAGCAGGCCGAGGTCTCCGGCCGCGTCCTCGGCGAGGTCATCGACGTCATGCTGCGGCTGCTGCACCCGGTCGTCCCCTTCGTCACCGAGACGCTGTGGACCACGCTCACCGGCGGCGAGTCCCTCGTCATCGCCGACTGGCCGAAGGACAGAGGCTTCCGCGACGCGGCAGCCGAGGCGGAGATCGCTTCCGTCCAGTCGGTGATCACCGAGGTCCGCCGCTTCCGCAAGGAGCAGGGGCTGCAGGACGGCCAGAAGGTTCCGGCCCGTCTGGAGCTGGGCGCCACCGGGCTGGGCGCCCACGAGGCGGCCATCCGGCAGCTGCTGCGCCTCCAGCCGGAGGGTGACTCCTTCAGCGCCACCGCGACCCTCCCGGTCGCCGGCGGCACCGTCGCCCTCGACCTGTCCGGGACCATCGACGTCGAGGCCGAGCGCAAGCGCCTGACGAAGGACCTGGGCGCCGCCGAGAAGGAGAAGCAGCAGGCCGAGGCGAAGCTGGGGAACGAGGCGTTCATCGCCAAGGCCCCGGACAACGTCGTGGACAAGATCAAGGGCCGGCTCGCCAAGGCCGAGGCGGACATCGCCCGGCTCCAGGCGCAGCTGGCGGGCCTCCCGGCCGCCTAGCGTCCCCGCAGGTTCAGGCGAAGGCCCCCGCGCCGTCGGTCGACGCGGGGGCCTTCGCCGTATCCCTTCCCCGTGCGGGATCCGGTGTCACGGTGAAGACTGTCCGAAGTGCCCTAAATCACTACTTTTTCGGTTCCGGGTGATCCGAACCGCTGCGCTGACCACGGATGATGGAGGGCATGCGCGTCAAGCCCGTCGTCCCGGCCTTCGACCGGCTGGTGGCTCTCGGCCGCCGGCACACCGAGAGTTGGGCCGGGTCGCCGCGGGCCGTGGACGTGCTCACGGCGCTCGGCTGCCTCGGCCTGATGGCCCTCGACCTTCCGGGTCTGGCCGCCGCCGACAACTCGCTGAGCGGGCCCACCGCCGCCGTCGTGCTCGCCCTGGGCTGCGCCACCCTGCTGGTGCGCCGCCGGCAGCCCTGGATCTCGTACCTGGCCGCGCTGCTGTTCATCGGCTGGCTGCACGAGCTCACCCTGATCCAGTTCGCCCTCTACTCGGTCGGCCGCTACCGCGGGCGCCGGGCCGGGATCCTCGCCACGCTCGGCTACGTCGCCTTCGCGCTGGCCATGTTCGTCCTGCCGGGCTGGCCCGAGCCCGCGGGGCAGACCCTCAGCGGGTTCCTCAGCCTGGTCGTGCCCATCGGGGTGCTCGCCTCCGCGGTGGGCATCGCCGCCTACCGGCACGACCTGGTGGGGGAGCTGACCGCCCGGCGGGCCGAGTCGGCCGTGCTCCACGCCGTCCAGCAGGAGCGCACCTCCGTGGCGCGCGACGTCCACGACTTCGTGGGGCGCGAGCTGACCCTGCTCACGGTCCGCTCCGAGGTGCTGTCGATGCGGGCGCGCGAGACGGCGTACGGGCCTGACTTCGAAGAGCTGGCCGACACCGCTCGGCGGGCCCATCTGGTGCTCAACGAGATCATCGTGCAGCGCGGGGAGCGGGCCTCGACCCCGGGTGTGGACGGGCTGCCCGCGCTCGCCGAGGAGAGCGGGCGGGCCGGATCACCGGTCCGGCTCGCGATGGACCAGGACGTGCACAGGCTCTCCCCGCTGCGGCAGGCGGCGGTCTACCGGGTGGTGCAGGAGTGCCTGACCAATGCCGCCAAGCACGCGCACGGGGAGACCATCGACGTGTCGATCACGGCGGACGGCCCCCGGCTGCGGATAGCCGTCAGCAACGCCCTGCCGGCCCGGACCCCGGACCCGGCCCCCGTCTCGGCGGGCTCGGGCACGGCGAGCATGTCTGAGCGCGTGCGCAGCCTGGGCGGGACCCTGACGGCGACGCGCACGCGGGACGCGTACGAGGTCGTCGCCACCCTCCCGCGCGGCTGAAGCCCCCTACGCCTTCGCCGGGGCGAGCAGGCCGCCCAGGGCGTCCAGGTCCTCCACGCAGCGGCCGGAACCCAGCGCCACGCAGTCCAGCGGGTCGTCCGCGACGAAGACCGGGATGCCCGTGGCGGAGGCCATCCGCAGGTCCAGGCCGGGCAGCAGGGCGCCGCCACCGGTCAGCACGATGCCGTGTTCCATCACGTCACCGGAGAGTTCCGGCGGGCACTCCTCCAGGGTGGCGCGGACGGCGGCGATGATCGCCTCGACCGGCTCGTCGAGCGCGGCCCGGACGTCCTGGACGGTCAGCCGGAGGGTCTTGGGCATGCCGCCGACCTTCTCGCGGCCGCGCACGGTGAAGGTGCGCGTCTCCAGCTCAGGGCGGTCCGGGACCGGCCAGGCCGATCCGATGCCGAGCTTGACGTCCTCGGCGGTGCGCTCCCCGATGAGCAGCCCGTGTTCCTTGCGCACGTGGTCCATGACCGCCGCGTCGAGCCGGTCCCCGCCCACGCGCAGCGACCGGGACGTGACGATGCCGCCCAGCGAGATGACGGCGACCTCGGAGGTGCCGCCGCCGATGTCCACGACCATGGAGCCGCGGGGTTCGGCCACGGGCAGCCCGGCGCCGATCGCCGCGGCCATCGGCTCCTCGATCAGGTGCACGACCCTGGCTCCCGCCCGGGTGGACGCCTGGACGATGGCCCGCCGCTCGACCGGGGTGACTCCGGAGGGCACGCAGATCACCATCCGGGTGCGGGGCCGCCGGCCCGGTACGGCCTTGCGGACGAAGTGCCGGATCATCTCCTCCGCGGCCTCGTAGTCGCAGATCACGCCGCCCCTGAGGGGACGGATCGCGGTGATGGAGCCGGGGGTGCGGCCGATGGTCTCCTTGGCGTCCGTACCGACGGCCAGGGTGGTGGTGGTGCCCGCCTTCACGGCGACCACGGACGGCTCATTGAGGACGATCCCGTGCCCCCGTGCGTAGACGAGGGTGTTGGCGGTGCCCAGGTCGATCCCTATGTCGCGGCTGGATGCTGTCTTGTTACTGCTGGCCTGCGGCATTTATTCCCCTATCTCCTGTCGCAAGGCTTGCATAACGATCCGGTCGCTCCTGGGGTCGGAGGTCCCGAAACGGCCGGGCCGAAAGTCCTCCGGGTCCCCGTCCGTAGACTGGCCCTGTGAGTGACCAGCAGCCCGAGAGCCACGACCGCGACGACCACGACGACCTCGCCGCCCCCTTCGACGAGTTCGACCAGATTGTGGCGGAAGAGTCCGACCGCGACCCCGACCTGGCGGTGATCGAGGCCGGCAGCCGCACCCTGCGTGCCCAGGCCGGACCGCCCCAGGGCGACCCGGTACCCGCCCGGCCCGTCGACCCCGAGGTCGCCAGGGCGCTGTTGGAGGTGGAGCAGGAGCTCGCCACCCGTTGGGGCGAGACCAAGCTGGAGCCCTCGGTGTCGCGGATCGCGGCGCTGATGGACGTGCTGGGCGAGCCGCAGCGCGCGTACCCGTCCATCCACGTCACCGGCACCAACGGCAAGACGAGCACGGCCCGCATGATCGAGGCCCTGCTGAACGCCTTCGAGCTGCGCACCGGGCGCTACACCAGCCCGCACGTGCAGTCGATCACCGAGCGGATCAGCCTCGACGGGGCGCCGATCACCGCCGAGCGGTTCGTCGAGACGTACCACGACGTCAAGCCGTACGTGGAGATGGTCGACGCCGCCGAGGAGTACCGGCTGTCCTTCTTCGAGGTGCTCACCGGAATGGCCTACGCGGCCTTCGCGGACACCCCGGTGGACGTGGCCGTGGTCGAGGTCGGCATGGGCGGCAGCTGGGACGCGACCAACGTCATCGACGCGACCGTCGCGGTGGTCACCCCGATCAGCCTGGACCACACCGACCGGCTCGGCTCCACGCCCGGTGAGATCGCTGTGGAGAAGGGTGGCATCGTCAAGCAGGACGCGACCGTGATCCTGGCCCAGCAGCCGGTGGACGCGGCGCAGGTGCTGCTGAAGAAGGCCGTCGAGGTGGACGCGACGGTGGCCCGCGAGGGCATGGAGTTCGGGGTCGTCTCCCGCGAGGTCGCGGTCGGCGGCCAGCAGCTGACGCTGCGCGGTGTGGGCGGCGAGTACGACGGCATCTTCCTGCCGCTGTACGGCGCGCACATGGCGCACAACGCGGCGGTGGCGCTGGCCGCCGTCGAGGCCTTCTTCGGGATCGGCCAGGAGCACGCCCGGGTCCTGGACGTGGACACCGTGCGCAAGGCCTTCGCCTCGGTGTCCTCGCCGGGCCGCATGGAGGTCGTGCGGCGCAGCCCGACGGTGGTCCTGGACGCGGCGCACAACCCGGCGGGCGCGGCGGCCACCGCGGAGGCGGTTACCGAGTCCTTCGGCTTCAGCCGGCTCATCGGTGTGGTCGCCGCGAGTGCGGACAAGGACGTACGCGGGGTGCTGGAGGCCTTCGAGCCGATCCTCGCGGAGGTGGTGGTGACGGAGAACTCCAGCCACCGCTCGATGGGCGCGGACGAGCTGGCGGCCGTCGCGGTCGAGGTCTTCGGCGCGGACCGGGTGCAGGTGGAGCCGCGGCTGGACGACGCCCTGGAGGCGGCGATCACCCTGGCGGAGGAAGAGGCCGAATACGGAGGGGCCGGGGTCCTGGTGACCGGTTCCGTGATCACGGTGGGCGAGGCCCGCCTGCTGCTGAAGAGGGGCTGAGGGATGCGCACGCTGTGTGCGAGCACGCTGATCGGCGAGTTCTTCGTGATCGGCTTCGCGGGGCTGGTGGCGATGAAGAACCCCGATCTGACCCAGGCCACGGTCTGGACGGTGTGCGGGATCACCATGCTGCTGTCGGTGCTGCTGTGCGGGATGTTGTCGCGTCCCGGGGCGGTCCAGCTCGGTTGGGCCCTGCAGATCGGCCTGATCGCGAGCGGGTTCGTCGTGCCGACGATGTTCTTCCTCGGCGCGGTGTTCGCCGGGCTGTGGTGGTGTTCCGTGCACTACGGCCGCAAGATCGACACGATCAAGGCGCGCTGGGCGGCCGCGCAGGAGGCGCAGGGGGCACCCGGGGCGCCTGACGCTGCCTGACGGGTCCCCTGGTCGGCCCTGTAGATTCGCCCTACCGCACCCGTTTGCCGCAAGGAGCCGCAACATGACCCAGCGCACCCTCGTCCTGCTCAAGCCCGACGCCGTCCGTCGTGGTCTGGTCGGCGAGATCATCGGCCGCATCGAGCGGAAGGCCGGCTGGACCATCCCCGCGCTGGAGCTGCGTACGCTGGACCAGGAGATCCTGGAGGCGCACTACGGCGAGCACAAGGGCCGGCCGTTCTACGAGCCCCTCATGGGCTTCATGGCGAGCGGCCCCGTCGTCGCCCTGGTGGTCGAAGGCGAGCGGGTGATCGAGGGTGTCCGCCAGTTGGCCGGACCCACTGACCCGATCGCGGCGGCGCCCGGCTCCATCCGGGGTGACTTCGGCACGATCACGCGTGAGAACCTGATCCACGCCTCGGACTCGGAGGAGTCCGCCGAGCGTGAGCTGAAGCTGTTCTTCCCGGCGCTCTGAGCACTCTTTCCTGACGGAACATCAGCCGAATAGCGCTCACGACCTGGGGCGACCGAAGTAATTTCGGTCGCCCCACGGTATTTCCGGGCCGCAGCGGGAACGCCTGGGCAGGACACGTCGTCACCACTGAGGGGGCGGGTATCCATTCCGGCGGGATTGCCGGAGTCCCGTCGCGCGGTCTTCGTACTTGCGGCACTACGATGGGGCCTCCACCCACACACCCACCTCGCCGACCTGACAGCAGCCGCTATCAACTGGAAGGCCAGACGCTCCTCATGGGGAACAAGGGGAACAAAATGTCGTTCATCGGCCGTGACATGGCGATCGACCTCGGGACCGCCAACACGCTGGTGTACGTGAGGGGCCGGGGGATCGTCCTGAACGAGCCGTCCGTGGTCGCCATCAACACGAACACCGGTGGCATCCTGGCGGTCGGCTCGGAGGCGAAGAAGATGATCGGGCGCACGCCCGGCAACATCGTCGCCGTACGGCCCCTCAAGGACGGAGTCATCGCCGACTTCGAGATCACCGAGCGCATGCTCCGGTACTTCATCCTTAAGATCCACAAGCGCCGCTACCTGGCCCGCCCGCGCGTGGTGGTCTGCGTTCCCTCCGGGATCACGGGAGTGGAGCGACGCGCCGTCATCGAGGCGTCCACGCAGGCCGGCGCCCGCCAGGTGCACATCATCGAAGAGCCCATGGCCGCCGCCATCGGCTCGGGCCTGCCCGTCCACGAGGCCACCGGCAACATGGTCGTGGACATCGGCGGCGGCACCACGGAGGTCGCCGTCATCTCCCTCGGCGGAATCGTCACGGCACAGTCCATCCGAGTGGCCGGCGACGAGCTCGACAACGCGATCATCCAGCACATCAAGAAGGAGTACTCGCTCCTCCTCGGTGAGCGCACGGCCGAGCAGATCAAGATCACCATCGGGTCGGCGTACGACCTCGACCAGGACGAGCACACCGAGATCCGCGGGCGTGACCTCGTCTCGGGCCTGCCCAAGACGGTCGTCATCTCGGCCGCCGAGGTGCGCAAGGCCATCGAGGAGCCGGTCAACTCCATCGTCGACGCGGTCAAGACCACGCTCGACAAGTGCCCGCCTGAGCTCTCCGGCGACATCATGGACCGCGGCATCGTCCTGACCGGCGGCGGCGCGCTGCTGCGCGGCCTCGACGAGCGGCTGCGCCGGGAGACCGGCATGCCGATCCACATCGCGGAGGACCCGCTCGACTCGGTCGCCCTCGGCTCCGGCAAGTGCGTCGAGGAGTTCGAGGCCCTCCAGCAGGTCCTGGACGCCCAGCCCCGTCGCTGACAGACGCCCCTCCCTGCCGGAGGGGCCATGCGGAACACACAAGGATCCGCCGTACGGGTGCTACCGGGCCCGTGCGGCGGATCGTTGATATACAGGCAAAAGAGAAATCCGACGAGGAAGGCACGGCCGCCGCACGTGAGGGACACACGAGAAAGCCGGCTGCTCCTGGTGCTTCTGATCGCCATCGCGTTCGCATTGATCACGGTGGACATCAGGGCAGGCGAGGAGTCGCCGGTCGACGGTGCCCGGCAGGCCGCCGCAGCGGTCTTCGGCCCGGTCGAGGAAGGTGTGGCGACCGCGGTCGATCCGGTCGCCAACGCCATAGGGGCGGTACGGGACTCCGGCGAGCGCCACAACCGCATCGCCACGCTGGAGCGCGAGAACGCGGCGCTGAAGGCCAAGCTGGGCAGCGAGGACCAGACCCGCAGCCGCATCCACGAGCTCGACGAGATGCTCAAGCGGGCCGGCGCCGGGCAGTACGGCATCAAGGGTGCCGAGGTCATCGCCATAGGAGCGGCCCAGGGCTTCTCGTGGACCGTCACCATCGACGCCGGCAGCAAGGACGGCATCGAACGCGACATGACCGTCCTCAACGGGGACGGACTCGTCGGACGGGTCAGCACCGTCGGCCCCGACACCGCCACCGTCGTCCTCGCCAACGACCCCGACTTCACCGTCGGCACCCGGCTGGAGAAGACCGGTGAACTGGGCTTCGCCACCGGCCAGGGCGACCGCCCCCTGTCCGTCCAGATGCTCAACGGCAAGGCCAAGGTCAGCCCCGGCGACCGGCTCGTCACCTTCGGCTCGCGCGGCAACAAGCCCTTCGTGCCCGGCGTGCCGATCGGCGAGGTGGTCAAGGTCGACCCCTCGCGCGGCGACCTGACCCGCACCGTCTGGGTGCGTCCGTTCGTCGGCTTCTCGCGCCTGGACATCGTCGGCGTCGTGGTGATGCCGCCGCGCGAGGACCCCCGCGACGCGGTCCTGCCGCCCAAGCCCGAGGCCCCCAAGCCCACCCCGACGGTCACCGTCACGGTCACCCCGTCCGGGTCCGCCAGCGTGCCCGCCAAGCCGGCCGACGACTAGGAGCAGACCCCGCATGCGCTTCAACCGGATCCTGCTCTCGGCCACGCTCCTCGTGGTCGCGCTCGTCATCCAGGTCACCGTCCTGGGCCGACTCCAACTGCCGGGCGCCGTGCCCGACCTGCTGCTCCTCACGGTCGTCTCGCTCGCCCTCGTGTACGGGCACGTCAGCGGTGCGCTCATCGGCTTCGCCGCCGGTCTCCTCGCCGACCTGGCCCCGCCCGCCGACCACGCCGCCGGGCGGTACGCGCTCGTCCTGTGCGTCATCGGCTACGTCGCCGGACTGACCCGCCCCGACGGCGGCCGGTTCCGTTCCGCCTGGGGCCCGATGCTCACCGTCGTCGCCGCCGCGATCGCCTCCACCCTGCTCTACGCGGGTGTGGGCGCCCTCGTCGGTGACACCGCCGCCCGCCACGTCGGTCTGACCGGGCTGCTGTTCACCGCGACCCTCTACGACCTGCTGCTCGCGCCGTTCACCGTGCCGTGGATCATGGCGCTGGCGCGGAAGGCCGAGAACGACCCGATGGCCGTCGAGGCCGGCGGCGGACCCGCCAACAAGGCCGCCGACGTGTCCGCCGGCTGGCTGGCCGGAGGTACGGGCCTGCGCATCGGCAGCCAGCGCGGCGGCCTGCGCCTGAAGACCGCGCGCTCGCGGGCCAACAAAGCCGTCCGTATAAAGGGGGTCAAGGCGGTCAAGGGTGTGAAGAGCGTCAAAAAGCTGTGAGGGAGGAGCAGTCGTGACCAACGTTCCGGAGACCGGCCGAACCTCCCGGGTGCAGATCAGGCTCGTCATGATCCAGGTGCTCGTCCTCTCGATGTTCCTCACCCTCGGCGGACGGCTCTGGTACCTCCAGATCCGCAACGGCGACGAGTACTACCACGAGGCGAAGAGCAACCACGTCCAGCGGGTCGTCCAACCCGCCGTGCGCGGCTCGATCCTCGACGCCCGCGGGGTCCCGCTCGCCGACAACGAGACCCGCCTCGTCGTCTCCGCCAGCCGTACCGCGCTGATGAAGATGAAGGACAAGGGCAAGGGAGTCATGGCCCGCCTCGCCGACGTCCTGGACATGACCCCCAAGGAGGTCATGGACAAGGTCCGGCTCTGCGACTCCCAGACCCCCGCGCCCTGCTGGAACGGCTCCCCCTACCAGCCGATCCCGGTCACCCTCGAAGCCACCACGCAACAGGCGCTGCAGCTGCGCGAACGCCCGGAGGACTTCCCCGGCATCACCGCCGAGCCCACCGCCGTCCGCCGCTACCCGGCGCCCGGCGGGGCCCGCACCGCACAGGTGCTCGGCTACCTCTCGCCGGTCACCGACGAGGAGATCCAGAAGGCCAAGGACTCCGACTCGCCGCACCTGCGTTCCGACCAGGTCGGGCGCTCCGGCATCGAACGCACCTACGACAGGCAGCTGCGCGGCAAGGCGGAGGTCACCTCGTACGAGGTCGACAACCTCGGCCGGGTCATGGGCCAGACCAAGTCCGACCCGGGCGTGGCCGGATCCACCCTCATCACCAGCATCGACGCCCGGGTCCAGGCCGTCGCCGAGTACGAGCTCCAGGACGCGATGAAGGTCGTCCGCAACGAGACCGACAACATCACCGGCCGCAAGTACGAGGCCGACTCGGGAGCCGTCGTCGTCATGGAGGCCAAGACCGGCCGCATCGTCGCGATGGCCTCCCAGCCCGACTACGACCCCAACACCTGGGTCGGCGGCATCTCCGGCAAGGACTACGCCAAGCTCACCAGCAAGGGCTCCAACTACCCGCTGCTCAACCGGGGCATCCAGGGCATGGCCCCCGCGGGCTCCATCTTCAAGGTGGTCTCCGCGAGCGCGGCCGTCCGGGCCGGCTACAAGTTCGACGACAAGTACAACTGCAGCAGCTCCTACAGCCTCGGCGGCCGGAGCTTCGCGAACTTCGAGTCCAAGGGGCACGGCCCCATCACCCTCGGGGACGCCCTCAAGTTCTCCTGCAACACCGTCTTCTACGCCCTGGGCCACAAGGAGTGGCAGCGCGACGGCGGCCTCAGCCCGAAGAAGGACGCCCACGACTGGTTCTACCGGACCGCGCGGGAGTTCGGACTCGGCTCCGAGACCGGGATCGACCTGCCGAACGAGGTCACCGGCCGGATCCCCGACCGGAAGTGGAAGCAGAACTTCTGGAAGGCCAACAAGAACGCCTGGTGCAAGCAGGGCAAGCGGGGCGGCACCTACGTCGAGCAGATCGCCTACGAGAGCTGCCTCGAAGGCAACCAGCTGAAGGCCTACGACAGCATCAACTTCGCCATCGGCCAGGGCGACGTCCTCGTCACCCCCATCCAGATGGCCACCGCGTACTCCGCCATCAGCAACGGGGGCACCCTCTACAACCCCACGGTCGGCAAGGCCGTGATCAGCCCCGACGGCAAGCACATCGAGATGATCAAGCCCCAGTCGCACGGCCGGCTGCCGATCGACGCCAAGACCATCAGCGACCTCGACGGGGGCCTGCGCTCGGTCGTCGAGCCCGGCGGCACCGCCGCCTGGCGGTTCGGCGGCTGGCCGATGGACAAGATCCCGATGCACGCCAAGACCGGCACCGCCCAGGTCTACGGCAAGCAGACCACGTCATGGCTGGCGACCTACACCAAGGACTTCACGATCGTCATGACGATCTCCCAGGGCGGCACCGGCTCGGGTGCCTCCGGCCCCGCCGTCCGCAACCTCTACAACGCCATCTACGGTCTGACCATGGACGGGAAGCAGGACCTCAAGAAGGCCCTGCTGCTGGGCCCCGAGGCGAAGCTGCCCCGGATCGAGCCCGACGGCTCCATCATTTCCCCGGAGATCCGGCCGTACGTGCCGGCGTCCCCGGAGGATCTGGAACCGGCCGTGCTCGCAGGGCCGCCCGCCCCACCCGCGGCACGCCAGGATTAGGGGGTGTCTTGCCGATCCGGGCGGGCTCGCGGTGGCCGGTGCCGCACCGCGCCGCGTTGTCCTCGGTCGGCGACGCTCCGCGTCGCCTCCCTCGTCCGCCTTGCGCTGCACGGCACCGGCCACCGCTCCCCGATCCGCCCTGATCGACAAGACACCCCCTAAGGGAAGACATGCCGACCGCCAACAAGTTCTCCGTCTCCCGGTACGCGCCCGAGCGCGGGGCGATGGCCAAGCTCACCGCCCGCGACTCGGTAGTGCGCCGGCTCGACTGGCCGATACTCCTCTCCGCGACCGCCCTCTCCTGCATCGGCGCCCTGCTGGTGTGGTCGGCGACCCGCAACAGGACCACGCTGAACCAGGGGGACCCGTACTACTTCCTGGCCCGGCACGCCCTGAACACCGGCATCGGCCTCGTGCTGATGATCGGCACGATCTGGCTCGGCCACCGCACCCTGCGCGGCGCCGTGCCGGTCCTCTACGGGCTCTCCCTGGTGCTGATCCTCGCCGTGCTGACCCCGCTCGGCGCCACCATCAACGGCGCCCACGCGTGGATCGTCATCGGCGGCGGGTTCTCCCTCCAGCCGTCCGAGTTCGTGAAGATCACGATCATCCTGGTGATGGCGATGCTGCTGGCCACCCGGGTGGACGCGGGCGACCTCGCCCACCCCGACCACCGCACGGTCGTCAAGGCGCTCTGCCTGGCCGCGGCCCCGATGGGCATCGTCATGCTGATGCCCGACCTCGGCTCCGTGATGGTCATGATCGTGATCGTGCTCGGCGTGCTGCTGGCCTCCGGCGCCTCCAACCGCTGGGTGCTCGGCCTGCTCGGCGCCGGCGCCGGCGGCGCCGTCCTGATATGGCAGCTCGGCGTGCTCGACGAGTACCAGATCAACCGCTTCGCCGCCTTCGCCAACCCCGAGCTCGACCCGGCGGGCGTCGGCTACAACACCAACCAGGCGCGCATCGCGATCGGCTCGGGCGGTCTGACCGGCTCGGGGCTGTTCAAGGGCTCGCAGACCACCGGCCAGTTCGTGCCCGAGCAGCAGACCGACTTCGTCTTCACCGTGGCGGGGGAGGAGCTCGGCTTCGTCGGGGCGGGACTGATCCTGCTGCTGCTCGGCGTCATCCTGTGGCGGGCCTGCATGATCGCCCGGGAGACCACCGAGCTGTACGGGACGATCGTGTGCGCCGGGATCATCGCCTGGTTCGCCTTCCAGTCCTTCGAGAACATCGGGATGACCCTCGGGATCATGCCGGTGGCCGGGCTCCCCCTGCCGTTCGTGTCGTACGGAGGATCGTCGATGTTCGCCGTGTGGGTGGCGATCGGACTCCTACAGTCGATCAAGGTGCAACGGCCATTGTCAGCCTGATGTTCCGTTCACCCTGCCGACGTGATCCGTTCAGGACTAAGTTCGGTCTATGGCGGACACCAAGCGCGAAATCGAGCGGAAATTCGAGTTCTCCAAGGCCAAATCTGCCCGGCGCGGGGTGCCGGACCTGACGGGCACGGCCGCCATCGCGGCCGTCTCCGACCAGGGCACCATCGACCTCGACGCCGTCTACTACGACACCCCCGATCAGCGGCTCGCCGCCGACGGCCTCACCCTGAGGCGCAGAACCGGCGGCGCGGACGAGGGCTGGCACCTCAAACTGCCCGTCTCCCCGGGCGTGCGCGACGAGATCGGGGCCGCGCTCAGCGACACGGTCCCGCCCTCCCTCGCCGCCCTCGTCCGCTCCCGCGTCCGCGGCGCCGGGCTCCAGCCGCAGGTCAGGCTGGTCTCCTCGCGTCGCGTCAGCCACCTGCTCGACGCCGACGGGGCCCTGCTCGCGGAACTGAGCACCGACGCCGTCCTGGCCGAGCGCGGCGAGAGAACAGCCACCTGGACCGAGGTCGAGGTGGAACTCGCCGACGGCGTCGACCCCGAACTGCTCGACGCCGTGGAGAAGACCTTCCGCAAGGCCGGACTCCGGGTCTCCGACGCCCCCTCGAAGCTCGCCCGGGCCCTCGCCGAGACCGCGGGCGAGCCCCCGGCCCGGCCCGGGGGCGGCGGCCCCGAGGGCACCGCGGGCGCGCACGTGCTCGCGTACCTGCGCGAACAGCGCGACGCGCTCGTCGCCCAGGACCCGGCCGTGCGCCGCGGACTGCCGGACTCCGTCCACCAGATGCGGGTCGCCAGCCGCCGGATCCGCAGCGCCTTCAAGACGTACCGCAAGGTCATCGACCGGGCCGCCACCGACCCGATCGGCGAGGAGCTGCGCTGGCTCGCCGCCGAGCTCGGCGTCGACCGCGACCAGGAGGTCCTGCTGGAGCGGATCCAGACCCACCTCGGCGAGCTGCCCCGCACCCTCCTGATCGGCCCGGTCCGCAGCAGGCTGCGCGTGTGGAACACCGCCCGCCGCTCCGGCTCGCGGCGCCGGGCCCTGGCCGTGCTCGACAGCGCGCGCTACCTGGCCCTGCTGGACTCCCTCGAGGCCCTGCTGGAGGCGCCGCCCCTGCTGACGGGCGCCGCCCGACCCCCGGAAGCGGTCCTGCCGAAGGCGGTGCTCCGCGACTACGCGCGCCTCGCCGTCCGGGTCGAGAGCGCCCTCTCGCTCGCCGAGGGAGAGCAGCGCGACCTGGCCCTGCACGACGCCCGCAAGGCGGCCAAGCGGGTCCGGTACGCGGCCGAGTCGGCCGTTCCCGTGCTCGGCGGACCGGCGAAGAACCTGGCCAAGGCGGGGAAGGCGGTGCAGAACCTGCTCGGCGACCACCAGGACAGCGTGGTGGCCCGCGGCGCCCTGCGCGGCCTCGCCGTCCAGGCGACGGCCGCCGGGGAGTCCGCCTTCACCTGGGGCGTGCTCTACGCACGCGAGGAGGCCCTGGCGGAGCGGCGCGAGAGGGAGCTTCCGGACGTCTGGGCGACGTTCTCCGACCCGGCGCTCCGGGCCGGCCTGGGATGATCATGCGGGTGGGGGCGGCTGAGCCTCAAGGTACGCTTGAGAGCTGCCCCCCGCCCGCTTCACGAAAGTCGCGTGATGACCGAGTCGGTCTTCCCTCAGCTTGAGGCCCTGCTTCCGCATGTGCAGAAGCCCATCCAGTACGTCGGCGGTGAACTCAACTCCACGGTCAAGGAGTGGGAGAGCTGCGACGTCCGCTGGGCTCTCATGTACCCGGACGCGTACGAAGTCGGGCTGCCCAACCAGGGCGTCATGATCCTGTACGAGGTGCTCAACGAGCGCGAGGGCGTCCTCGCCGAGCGCACCTACAGCGTGTGGCCCGACCTCGAAGAACTGATGCGCGAGCACAAGGTGCCGCAGTTCACCGTGGACAGCCACCGCCCGGTCTCCGCCTTCGACGTGTTCGGCCTGTCCTTCTCCACGGAGCTGGGCTACACCAACATGCTCACGGCCCTGGACCTCGCCGGCATCCCGCTGGAGGCCCGCAACCGTACCGTCGACCACCCGATCGTCCTCGCGGGCGGCCACGCGGCCTTCAACCCCGAGCCGATCGCGGAGTTCATCGACTGCGCGGTCATCGGCGACGGCGAGCAGGCCGTCCTCGACATGACCGAGATCATCCGCACCTGGAAGGCCGAAGGGCGGCCGGGCGGGCGCGAAGAGGTCCTCCTCCGTCTCGCCAAGACCGGCAACGTCTACGTGCCGGGCTTCTACGACGTCGAGTACCTGCCGGACGGTCGCATCGGCCGCGTCGTGCCCAACCGCTCCGGCGTGCCGTGGCGCGTGTCCAAGCACACGGTCATGGACCTCGACGAGTGGCCGTACCCCAAGCAGCCCCTGGTCCCGCTCGCCGAGACCGTCCACGAGCGCATGTCCGTGGAGATCTTCCGCGGCTGCACCCGCGGCTGCCGTTTCTGCCAGGCCGGCATGATCACGCGCCCCGTGCGGGAGCGAAGCATCACCGGCATCGGCGAGATGGTGGAGAAGGGTCTGAAGGCCACCGGCTTCGAGGAGGTCGGTCTCCTCTCGCTGTCCTCCGCGGACCACACCGAGATCGCCGACATCGCCAAGGGCCTCGCCGACCGCTACACGGACGACAAGGTGGGCCTGTCCCTGCCGTCGACCCGCGTGGACGCGTTCAACGTGGACCTGGCCAACGAGCTGACCCGCAACGGCCGCCGCTCCGGCCTGACCTTCGCCCCCGAGGGCGGCTCCGAGCGCATGCGCAAGGTCATCAACAAGATGGTCTCGGAAGAGGACCTGATCCGTACCGTCTCCACGGCGTACGGCAACGGCTGGCGGCAGGTGAAGCTGTACTTCATGTGCGGCCTGCCCACCGAGACCGACGAGGAC
This sequence comes from Streptomyces sp. NPDC091682, assembly GCF_044756625.1. Taxonomy (NCBI): domain Bacteria; kingdom Bacillati; phylum Actinomycetota; class Actinomycetes; order Kitasatosporales; family Streptomycetaceae; genus Streptomyces; species Streptomyces sp. NPDC091682. The sequence continues at coordinate 138,135 of NZ_JBIVTH010000007.1, forward strand.
GTGCTCCAGATCGGCGACATGGCGGTCAACGTCATCGCCAAGGGTCGCGAGGTCTCCGGCCAGAACGACATCCGCTGCACGGTGTCCATCGGCGGGTTCGTGCCCAAGCCGCACACCCCGTTCCAGTGGGCGCCGCAGCTGTCGGCCGAGGAGACGGACGCCCGCCTGGGCAAGCTCCGCGACAAGATCCGCGGCGACAAGAAGTACGGCCGCTCCATCGGCTTCCGCTACCACGACGGCAAGCCGGGCATCGTCGAGGGCCTCCTCTCGCGCGGTGACCGCCGCATCGGCGACGTCATCCGCGCCGTGTACGAGTCGGGCGGCCGCTTCGACGGCTGGCGCGAGCACTTCAGCTACGACCGCTGGATGGAGGCGGCCGAGAAGACCCTGCCCGCCTACGGCGTGGACGTGGCCTGGTACACGACCCGCGAGCGCACCTACGAGGAGGTCCTGCCCTGGGACCACCTGGACTCCGGTCTCGACAAGGACTGGCTCTGGGAGGACTGGCAGGACGCCCTCGACGAGACCGAGGTCGACGACTGCCGCTGGACCCCGTGCTTCGACTGCGGCGTGTGTCCTCAGATGCAGACCGAGATCCAGATCGGCCCCACCGGCAAGAAGCTGCTGCCGCTGTCCGTCGTGAAGTAACCCTTGGGTCACGAGAGGCCCCCGCCCGCAACGGGTGGGGGCCTCTGCCGTGTCCTTCCCTGCATGGAAACAGACAAGCGGCCTCCGTCCGGCGGTGGCGACGGGTGCCTGGTGGGTGTCATCAGGATCCCCGTGAAGATCGTCGCCGTACTTGTCGTACTGCCCGTACGAGTGGTCTGGGAACTGCTGGTCGCCGGGGGCCGGGCCGTGCACCGGCACGTCCTCGCGCCGCTGTACGTCCATGTCCTCGCGCCGCTGCTCCGCGCCCTGGGGTGGCTGCTGACCACCCTCCTCAAGCTGGTCTTCGTCTGGCCGTGGGTCGGGCTGTGGCGGTACCTGATCGTTCCGGTCGGCCAGGGGCTCGCATGGGGGTGGCGGGGTCTGTACGACCAGGTGCTGGCGCCGGCCGGGCGGTTCCTGATCGCCTACCTGCTGCGTCCGCTCGGCGCGGCGCTGGCCTGGGTCGGCCGGGGCGGCATGCGCTACCTGCTCGCGCCCCTCGCCAAGGGCGTCGGTTGGATCGGATGGGCCCTGGGCATGACGCTGTTCGTGTGGCCGTGGGTCGGGCTGTGGCGCTACCTGCTCGCGCCCGTCGGCCGCGGGATCGGGTGGCTCGCCGCCGCGGTCTACCGGTACGTGCTGACCCCCGTCGGGCACGGCCTCGTATGGCTGGCGGTCTCGGTGTTCCGGTATCTGTTGCGGCCGGTCGGGCTGGGTCTCGTGTGGTTCGTGGTCGCGGTGTACCGGTACGTGCTGACTCCCGTCGGGCACGGTCTCGTATGGCTGGCGGTCTCGGTGTCCCGGTATCTGTTGCGGCCCGTCGGGCTCGGCATCGTGTGGCTGGCCGTCGCCCTGTACCGGTACGTGCTCGCTCCCGTCGGACGGGTCCTCGTATGGGCCTGGCACGTGGCCGGGCGGATCGTCGGCGCCCTGTGGCGCGGGCTCAAGCGGGTCGGCTGGGTGTTGGTCGGATGGCCCGCCTCCCGGGTGTACCGGCACGTGCTCACCCCCGTCGGGCATGCCGTGCGCGAGGTCTGGCGGACCGGGCGCGCCGCGGTCCGCGAGGCGCGCGCCACCGTACGCCGCGCGCTGTTCGGTGCTCCTCCCGTGGAACCGTCGAGGTCACGGGCGCGTACTCTGGGTAGTACGACAGCCGCCGACGCGGCACCCGCTGACGAGATCTCCCTGCCCCGACGGCAGGGGTGAGCCGGAGCGGGTCGACAGACCTCAGGGCGACGTGCGAGCCGCGGAGCCCCGCACAAGGAGAAGAACCACTGGGCAAGCGACAGCCCGAAGGCCCGCCTCCCGCACCGGTGGTGCAGCGCATCCGACTGCGCTACACCAAGCGCGGCCGCCTCCGGTTCACCAGCCACCGTGACTTCCAGCGTGCCTTCGAGCGGGCCCTGCGCCGCGCCGAGGTGCCGATGGCGTACTCGGCCGGCTTCACCCCGCACCCGCGCGTCTCGTACGCGAACGCCGCCCCGACCGGCACCGGCAGCGAGGCCGAGTACCTGGAGATCGCCCTCGCCGCGCCCCGCGACCCGCAGAAGCTCCGGGAGCTGCTCGACGAGTCGATGCCCACCGGACTCGACATCATCGACGCCGTCGAGGCCCGCACCTCGGGCCTCGCGGACCGGCTGACCGCCTCCGTGTGGGAGCTGCGCCTGGACGGAGTGGAGCTCGCCGAGGCCGAGCGGGCCGTGGAGGTCTTCCTCGCCGCCGAGACCGTGGAGGTGCAGCGCCGGACCAAGAACGGAATGCGGACCTTCGACACGCGTGGCGCGGTCGTCAGTCTCGAAGCGCTTCCCGCCCCGGCTGATAGGCCGCTGGACAATGCCTGTGCGATACTGCGCCTGGTTGTTCGGCATCTGACACCTGCCGTGCGACCCGACGACGTCCTGTCCGGTCTCCGAGCTGTGGCCGACCTGGCGCCGCCGGTCCCCTCAGCGGTGACCAGGCTGGCGCAGGGGCTCTTCGACGAGGAGTCCGGCACGGTGACCGACCCGCTCGCGCCCGACCGCGAGGCTGACACGGCCGCTCCACCCACGGCCGCCGTAGCAGCCGACGCGAAGGCGCCGGAAGGTCCCGCCGCGTAAGGAACGCCGTCGTCGCGCAGCCCTGGTACTCGGGAGCCACCTGGGTCGGGCCGCGCACAGACCTGAAGACTTCCGCCAGGCCGTACGGACAAGACGTACGGAACCGGCGGCCATGGACTACAGCTCCCGTGTGGCGAACGCGCCCCGGAGGCCGGTTCCGCGCTCATTGCGCGGAGCCGTGCCGGACCGGAAGTCAGCCGCGGCGCCCGGGAGCGTGACGGGAGAACCGCCCGCAATGCTCAACAACGAAAACGACATCACTCCTGCTGGTAGCGCCGACAACGGCAGCCCCAGCGACAACCTGCCGCCGCGCCGTCGCCGCCGTGCCGCCTCCCGGCCCGCGGGCCCGCCCGGTGGCGCCGTCGCCGAGACGGCCCCGGTGACCGAGGCCGCCCCGGCCTCCCCCGCAGAAGAGGCCGCTCCGGCCGCCGCCCCCGCTCGCCCCCGCCGCCGCGCGACCCGCGCCGTGGCCGCCCCGGCGACCTCGGCCGCCGAGGCCGTCGTCGCCGAGACCCCGGCCGCCGAGCCCGTGGCCGCGCCGGTCGTCGAAGAGGCTCCGGCCGCTCCGGCCCCGCGCACCCGCCGTCGTGCCACCCGCGCCGTCGCCGCTCCGGAGGCTCCCGCCGCCGAGGCTCCGGCGCCCGTGGTCGAGGAGGAGGCTCCGGCTGCTCCGGCGCCGCGTGCCCGTCGTCGTGCCACCCGCGCTGTCGCGGCTCCGGACACTGAGGCTGCGGCCGTGGTCGAGGCTCCGGCAGTCGAGGTTCCGGCGCCCGTGGTGGAAGAGGCTCCGGCTGCTCCGGCGCCGCGTGCCCGTCGTCGTGCCACCCGCGCCGTCGCCGCTCCGGCCACCGAGGCCGCTGCCGTGGCCGAGGCTCCCGCCGCCGAGCCGGCGCCCGTCGTGGAGGAGGCCCCCAAGGCCGCCCGCGCCGTGACCGTCGCCGACGCCGTGGACTCGCCCAAGCGCGGCGGCCGCCGCCGCGCCACCCGCTCCGCCGCTCCGGCCGCCGCCCCGCAGCCCGTCGCCGAGAGCGCCGAGCCCGCTGCTCCGGCCCGCGCCCGCCGCGCCGCTCGTCCCGCCGTGGCCGTCTTCCAGGCCCCGGTCTTCGCCGAGCCGATGTTCCAGACCCCCGAGACCGCTGCCATGGCCGCCGCTGCCGCTCGCGCCGCCGCCCCGGCCGAAGAGGTCGAGGAGGAAGAGGAGACCGAGCTCGAGGCCGAGGTCACCGCGGCTCCCGTCGCACAGCCCGCCGGTCGCCGCCGGCGCCGTGGGCGCGGCGCCGCCGAGGCCGCTCCGGTCGCCGAGACCGCCCCGGTCTCCCTCCCCGAGGTGCTCGCGGAGGAGCCGGAGGCCGAGGCCGCCGAGCTCGACGAGGAGTCCGCCGAGTTCGAAGAGGGCGACGAGTCGGGCGAGCGCCCGTCGCGCCGCCGTCGTCGCGGTGGCCGTCGTCGCCGTCGCGGTGAGGCCGCCGACCTCGACGAGTCCGCCGAGGACGAGGCCGAGGCCGCCGAGCAGGAGACCGCCGAGCGGGACGCCGAGGAGGAAGAGGACGAGGAGGCCGACGAGGCCCTCGGCTCCAGCTCCAGCCGCCGTCGCCGTCGCCGCCGTCGCCGTAGTGGCGAGGGCCCGGCCGAGACCGCCGAAGCGGGCGACGAGGACGGCGTGCGCACCGTCGTCAAGGTCCGCGAGCCGCGCCCCGCGCGGGAGAAGACCGAGTCCTCCGACGAGGTCCAGTCCATCAAGGGCTCGACCCGCCTGGAGGCGAAGAAGCAGCGCCGCCGCGAGGGCCGCGAGCAGGGCCGCCGCCGGGTGCCGATCATCACCGAGGCCGAGTTCCTGGCCCGCCGCGAGGCCGTCGAGCGCGTCATGGTCGTCCGCCAGGCCGGCGAGCGCACCCAGATCGGCGTCCTCGAGGACAACGTGCTCGTCGAGCACTACGTCAACAAGGAAGAGGCCACCTCGTACGTCGGCAACGTCTACCTGGGCAAGGTCCAGAACGTGCTGCCGTCCATGGAGGCCGCCTTCATCGACATCGGCAAGGGCCGAAACGCCGTCCTGTACGCCGGTGAGGTCAACTTCGAGGCGCTCGGCATGGCCAACGGGCCGCGCCGCATCGAGTCCGCCCTCAAGTCCGGCCAGTCGGTCCTGGTGCAGGTCACCAAGGACCCGATCGGCCACAAGGGCGCCCGCCTGACCAGCCAGGTCTCGCTGCCCGGCCGCTACCTGGTCTACGTGCCCGAGGGCTCGATGACCGGCATCAGCCGCAAGCTGCCCGACACCGAGCGCGCGCGTCTGAAGACCATCCTCAAGAAGATCGTCCCCGAGGACGCGGGCGTCATCGTGCGCACCGCCGCCGAGGGCGCGAGCGAGGACGAGCTGCGCCGCGACGTCGAGCGTCTGCAGGCCCAGTGGGAGGACATCCAGAAGAAGTCGAAGCAGATCTCGACCTCTTCGCCGAGCCTGCTGTACGGCGAGCCGGACATGACCGTCCGCGTCGTGCGCGACATCTTCAACGAGGACTTCTCGAAGGTCATCGTCAGCGGCGACGGCGCCTGGGAGACCATCCACGGCTACGTGAACCACGTGGCCCCGGACCTGGCCGACCGGCTGTCCCGCTGGACCTCCGAGGTCGACGTCTTCGCGACGTACCGGATCGACGAGCAGCTCGCCAAGGCGCTCGACCGCAAGGTGTGGCTGCCCTCGGGCGGCTCGCTTGTGATCGACAAGACCGAGGCGATGATCGTCATCGACGTCAACACCGGCAAGTTCACCGGTCAGGGCGGCAACCTCGAAGAGACCGTCACCAGGAACAACCTGGAGGCGGCCGAGGAGATCGTGCGCCAGCTGCGGCTGCGCGACCTGGGCGGCATCGTCGTCATCGACTTCATCGACATGGTCCTGGAGTCCAACCGCGACCTGGTCCTGCGGCGCATGCTGGAGTGCCTGGGCCGCGACCGTACGAAGCACCAGGTGGCCGAGGTCACCTCGCTGGGCCTGGTCCAGATGACCCGCAAGCGGGTGGGCCAGGGTCTGCTGGAGTCCTTCTCCGAGACCTGCGTCCACTGCAACGGCCGCGGTGTCATCGTGCACATGGAGCAGCCGACCGCGATCGGTGGCGGTGGCAACGGCAAGCGCTCCAAGCGCCGCGGCGGCCGTGCCGAGTTCGACCAGCACGACCACGAGGTCGAGACGGTCGAGGCGGTCGAGCCCGAGGCCTTCGAGTCCGAGGCGGAGGTGGCTGCCGAGGCGGCCGCGCCGCGCGCCCTGCCCGAGCCGGAGTTCGTCGCGGACGAGGAGCTCTACAGCAGCCCGGCCGAGGCCGAGGCCGCTGCGGGCATCAGCGGTCGCCGCAACCGGCGCCGTGCCACCCGTAAGGCCACCGCTCCGGCGGGCGCCCCGCGCGGTGCGGTCGCCCCGGCCCAGGCTCCGGTGCAGGCCCCGGCCCCCGTGGTCGTGGACGAGCCGGTGACCGAGCCGGCCGAGACGGTGCTGGAGCCCGCTCCCGAGTTCGTCGCCGAGACCGCCCCGGCCGCCCCGGTCGCGGAGGTCGTGGAGACGGTCGAGGAGGCCGCGCCGAAGGGCCGTACCCGTCGCCGCGCGACCCGTAAGGCCACCGCGCCGGCGGGCGCCCCGGCCCCCGCGGCCGAGGTGGCACCGGAGCCGGAGCCGGTCGTCGTGCCGGAGCCGGAGCCCGTCGTCGAGCCGGAGCCCGAGGCCGTCGCCGTCGCCGAGGTCGAGGAGGCCCCCGTCGCGGAGGCCGCTCCGGCCCGTCCGCGCCGTCGTGCCACCCGCAAGGCCACCGCGCCCGCCGGTTCCCCGGCCGGCGCGGCAGAGGCCGCCGTGGTGGTCGTCGAGGCCCCGTCGCCCGCCGAGGAGGCAGCCGAGGCGCCCGCCGAGGAAGCCGCACCGGCGGTCGAGGAAGCCGCACCGGCCAAGAAGGCCGCCAAGAAGGCCCCGGCCAAGAAGGCGACCGCGGCGAAGAAGGCCCCGGCCAAGAAGGCGGCGGCCGCCAAGAAGACCGTGGCCAAGAAGGCGGCCACGACCAAGAAGACCGCGGCGAAGCGGGCGACGAAGAAGACCGCGGCGGCGGAGCAGCAGACGCCTCCGTCCGTGTCGGCTCCGACCGAAGCCTGATCCACCGCTGAGTGACACAGCGTCCGTGGGCCCCGCCGAGTGGCGGGGCCCACGGCCGTACGGGCCCGGTTTGACCCTCCGGAACCGGCCCCGTAACCTAGACCGTCGGCGTGTCTTAGAGAGCGCCGCGCTCCTGAGCACCTTCCTCACGTTCCGCACGCGCAAGCGGCGGGCGCGAGAGGCCGCTCGTCCAATCCGGATCGGTGCGGTTCCGTCTTCTCGGCGGGGCTTGCCTGAGCGGCTGGCTTCAGGAGCATCCGTCCCGAGTGAGAGAGAGATCCGCGTGTACGCCATCGTGCGCAGCGGTGGTCGCCAGCACAAGGTTGCTGTCGGCGACATCGTTGAGGTTGACAAGATTTCCACTGCCAAGGTTGGCGACACGGTCGAGCTCTCGACCCTGCTCGTTGTCGACGGCGAAGCCGTGACCAGCGACCCGTGGGTCCTGGCCGGCATCAAGGTCACGGCCGAGGTTGTGGACCACCACAAGGGCGCCAAGATCGACATCCTGCGCTACAAGAACAAGACCGGCTACCGCCGTCGCCAGGGTCACCGCCAGCAGTACACGGCGATCAAGGTCACCGGTATCCCCGCGGCTGCGAAGTAAGAGGGACTGAGACATGGCACACAAGAAGGGCGCATCGTCCACCCGGAACGGGCGCGACTCCAATGCCCAGCGGCTCGGCGTGAAGCGCTTCGGCGGTCAGGTCGTTTCCGCTGGTGAGATCCTCGTCCGCCAGCGCGGCACCCACTTCCACCCGGGTTCGGGTGTCGGTCGTGGTGGCGACGACACGCTGTTCGCGCTGCAGGCCGGTTCGGTCGAGTTCGGCACGCACCGTGGCCGCAAGGTCGTCAACATCGTTCCGGCCGCCTGATCCAGCTCCTGCTGATCTAGCGCGTTCGTAACTTCCCGAGGGCGGATCTCAGCTCTTCCCGGCGCAAGCCGGGAAGAGAGGTCCGCCCTCGGCGCGTTGTCATACAGACCACGTTTTAATGGGCAGGGGTAGTCATACGTCCTGCCCGGGACATTCCCGTATGTATCTGGAGGAACACCCATGACCACCTTCGTGGACCGCGTCGAGCTGCACGTCGCCGCGGGTAACGGGGGCCACGGCTGCGCCTCCGTTCACCGGGAGAAGTTCAAGCCGCTCGGCGGCCCCGACGGTGGAAACGGCGGCCGTGGCGGCGACGTCATCCTGGTGGTGGAGCAGGCGATCACCACGCTGCTGGACTACCACCACAGCCCCCACCGCAAGGCCACGAACGGCAAGCCCGGCGAGGGCGGCAACCGCTCCGGCAAGGACGGCCAGGACCTGGTCCTGCCCGTGCCGGACGGCACCGTCGTCCTCGACAAGGAGGGCAACGTCCTCGCGGACCTGGTCGGCCAGGGAACCACCTACGTGGCCGCCGAGGGCGGTCGCGGCGGTCTCGGCAACGCCGCGCTCTCCTCCGCCCGCCGCAAGGCCCCCGGCTTCGCGCTCCTCGGTGTCCCCGGCACCACCGGCGACATCGTCCTGGAGCTCAAGACCGTCGCCGACGTGGCGCTGGTCGGCTTCCCGAGCGCCGGCAAGTCCTCGCTGATCTCGGTGCTCTCCTCCGCCAAGCCGAAGATCGCGGACTACCCCTTCACCACCCTCGTCCCGAACCTGGGCGTCGTCACGGCCGGTTCCACGGTCTACACGATCGCCGACGTCCCGGGCCTGATCCCCGGCGCCAGCCAGGGCCGTGGCCTGGGCCTGGAGTTCCTGCGGCACGTCGAGCGCTGCTCGGTGCTGGTGCACGTCCTGGACACCGCCACGCTGGAGTCCGACCGCGACCCGATCGCCGACCTCGACGTCATCGAGGAGGAGCTCAAGCTCTACGGCGGCGGCCTGGAGAAGCGTCCGCGCCTCGTCGTCCTCAACAAGGTCGACATCCCGGACGGCCAGGAGCTCGCCGACATGGTCCGCCCGGACCTGGAGGCCCGCGGCTACAAGGTCTTCGAGGTCTCCGCGGTCGCCCGTACGGGTCTGAAGGAGCTTTCCTACTTCCTCGCCGAGGTCATCGCCAAGGCCCGCGCCCGCAAGCCGAAGGAGGAGGCGACCCGCATCGTCATCCGCCCGAAGGCCGTGGACGACGCCGGTTTCACCGTCACCTACGACGAGGTCGAGGACGTCTACAAGGTGCGCGGCGAGAAGCCGGAGCGCTGGGTCCGCCAGACCGACTTCAACAACGACGAGGCCGTCGGCTACCTGGCCGACCGCCTCAACCGCCTCGGTGTCGAGGACGCGCTCAAGAAGGCCGGCGCCCGCGCCGGTGACGGCGTGGCCATCGGCTCCGACGAGAACGCGGTCGTCTTCGACTGGGAGCCGACCATGATGGCCGGCGCCGAGATGCTGGGCCGCCGCGGCGAGGACCACCGGATGGACGCGCCGCGCCCGGCCACGACGCGCCGCAAGGAGAAGGAAGCCAAGCGCGGGGACTCGGCGCAGCAGGAATACGACGAATTCCGGCCGTTCTGATCCCCTCGCGAGGGACTTGTGCCCGGAAGGTTTGAATGCGCCTTTACGTGGGTCGCCTAGGATCTTCCGGGTGAACAGCAGCAACCTACCCACCGTGTCCGTCGTGGTCATCGCGTACAACGACGCCGGTCTCGTGGGCGAGGCCGTTTCCTCGGCCCTCGCCCAGGGCCCGGTGGTCGCCGAGGTCATCGCGGTGAACGACGCCTCGTCCGACGGCACCGCACGGGTGCTGGACGAACTGGCCGCAGAGCACCCCCGCCTCAAGGTCGTGCACCGGACGGAGAACAGCGGGGGGTGCGGCACCCCGCGCAACGACGGGATCGCGACTGCTTCCGGCCGGTACGTGCTCTTCCTCGACAGCGACGACGTCCTGCCGCCGGGGGCCGCCGAAGCCCTCGTGCGCACCGCCGAGGAACACCGCGCCCCGGTCACCGTCGGCGCGGCGGTACGGCGCGAGCTACCCCAGCACCACGACGTCCCGTGGATGCCGGGGCTGCACACGCCGGGCGAGGTGATCGAGCGGCCGGTGGACCGGCCCGAGCTCGTCCGCGACACCCTCTGCGTCAACAAGCTGTACGAGCGCGCCTTCCTCCAGGAGCACGGCCTGCGCTTCCCCGATGGCCGGTTCATCTACGAGGACTTCGTCTTCACCGCCCGCGTGCTCGCCGCGGCCCCCCGCATCGCCGTCACCGGCGACCTCGTCTACGTCTGGCACGTGCGCCGCAGCGCGGCCCAGGTGTCGATCTCCCTGGACCGCAAGGACGTCGGGAACTGGCGCTCCCGCATCGAGGCCCACCGCACGGCCGCCCGGATCCTCGCCGAGGCCTCCCCGGTGCTGGGCAGCGCCTGCCGGGTGAAGTTCCTCGAGTACGACCTGCGCATGTACCTGCGCGAGCTCGGCCGGGACCCCGAGTACCAGGCCGCCTGGTGGACCCTGACCCGCGAATACGTCGACACCTTCCCCGAGGCCGACATCGAGTCCGCCGCGGCCCACGCCCGCTGGATCGTTTCCGTGCTGCGCGCCACCGCGACCCCGCCCGCCGATGTCGAGCGGCTCACCCGGCTGGCCGCCGAACCGCCGCGGCTGCTGCCCCCGTACGCGACCGGTCCCACCGGAGTTCCGGTGTGGAGCGAGGAGCTCCCGGTCGAGCTGGCGGGTCTCTCCGCGCTGCCGGTCGGCGAGCTGCCCGTCACCGTCGACGCCGAACCGGCCGGCCGCGCCGCCGTCCGGATCCGCGTGCACGACCTGTACGGGCGCCTCGCCGAGGCCGGGCCCGTCACCGCGCAGCTGAGCTTCAAGCTCCGTGCGGGCGGCGAGGCGGTCTTCGCGCAGCCGGTCGAGCTGCACTCCGACCCCGACCGCAGCGGCGGCTGGATCGCCGTGTTGCCGTTCCGCCTCGCCGATTTGGCCGTCACGGGCCGCCGCCAGGGGGTGCGCAGGATGCAGGCGTGGAACGTCGGGGTGGGCGTGCAGTGTGCCGACGGGAGCTCGGTGTTCACCTCCTTGCGCCCCCGGGGCCGACTGCTTCGCCGTCGGGCGCTGCCCAGCAGCCGGTACGGTGTGCTGCTGGCGCAGCCCTACCGGACGGGGGCCGGCGCCCTCGCGCTGCGCCTCGCGCCCGGCGCCGAGGGCGCGCTGTACCTCGTGCGCAACCGCCTCGACCGGGCCCGGGCGGGCCGTGGGGCGGGCTGAGGCCCCGTAGGCGGTCCCGGCCGCAGGCCTGCACACCGCCGCGCCCTCGATCCCGAAGTCGGACAGGACCAAGAAGTCGGACAGGACCAAGGAGACACACATGACGTTTCTGATCACCGGTGGCGCCGGATACATCGGCGCGCACGTCGTCCGCGCGATGCGGCTCGCGGGGGAGGAGGTCGTCGTCTTCGACGACCTCTCCACGGGCGACGAGGACCGCGTACCGGAAGGCGTCCCGCTGGTGGTCGGCTCCGTCCTCGACCGGCTGGCCGTGGAGGAGGTCATCCGCAAGCACAAGATCACCGGCGTGGTGCACCTGGCGGGCAAGAAGCAGGTCGGCGAGTCCGTCGAGAAGCCGATGTACTACTACCACGAGAACGTGCAGGGCCTGGCCGTCCTGCTCCAGGCCGTGGCCGACGCGGGCGTCCGCAACTTCCTCTTCTCCTCCTCCGCCTCCGTCTACGGCATGCCCGACGTGGACCTGGTCACCGAGGACACCCCGTGCAAGCCGCTGAGCCCCTACGGCGAGACCAAGCTGGCCGGAGAGTGGCTGGTGCGCGCCGCGGGCAGGGCGCACGGCATCTCCACCGCCTGCCTGCGCTACTTCAACGTGGCGGGCGCCGCGACCCCCGAGCTCGCCGACACCGGCGTCTTCAACCTGGTCCCGATGGTCTTCGAGCGCTACGACGCCGGCCAGGGCGCCAAGATCTTCGGTGACGACTACCCGACCCCCGACGGCACCTGCATCCGCGACTACATCCATGTCGAGGACCTCGCGGAGGCCCACGTGGCGGCCGCCCGCAAGCTCGCCGAGTGGGCCGCGGCCGGCGACTACAAGGACCTCACCGTCAACATCGGGCGCGGCGAGGGCGTCTCGGTCGCCGAGATGGTCGCGCTCATGAACAAGAGCACCGGGCACGACATCGCCCCCGTGATCAGCCCGCGCCGCCCCGGCGACCCGGCGAAGGTCGTGGCCTCGGCCGACAAGATCACCGGGGAGCTGGGCTGGAAGGCCCGGCACGACGTCCGCGAGATGGTCGTCTCCGCCTGGGCGGGCTGGGAGGCCAACAAGGTGGCCCGCAAGGACGTCCACCGGGACGTCCACAAGCCCTGACCGGCCGGGAAGACGAACCGCACGTGCCGTATGTGAAGCAGCCCGCCCCGGACGCGTCCGGGGCGGGCTGCTTCACATCGGTGCCGTGGAAGGTGCGGTCAGCGCTCCAGGAAGGAGAACAGCTCTTCCCACCGGTCGGTGATCTCGGGGCTGGAGTAACGCTTGACCGAACGGAAGGCGTTGTCCCCGAGCCGGTCGCGCAGCTCGCGGTCGGCCATCAGCTCGCGCAGGTGCCCGGCCAGCTCCATCGTGTTGCCCAGCCGGGCCAGCAGCCCGTCCTCGCCGTGCTCGACGATCTCCCGTACGCCCGGCGCGCAGTCGAAGGCGGCCGGCGGCACGCCCGCCGCCATCGCTTCCAGCAGCGTGATCGGGAAGCCCTCGGCCCGTGAGGCCTGGGCGAAGACCGAGGCTCCGCGCAGGGCGCCCAGTACGTCGGCGGTGCTTCCCATCCACTCCACGGAGTCGTCCAGGCCCAGCGAGGTGCAGTACGCCTTCAGCGTCGCCTCCTCCGTGCCCGCCCCGTAGATCCGCAGGGTCCAGTCGGGGTGGTGCGGTGCGACGTCCGCCCAGGTGTCGAGCAGCAGGTCGACGCCCTTCTCGAAGGCGAGGCGGCCGACGCACGCCACGACCTTCTCCGTGCGGGGCGCGGGGGAGTCGGGCATGAAGGGCAGCGGGTTCGGCATGCTCCCCACGTTCTCCATGCCGGCCCGGATCCACAGGTCCGCGTCCTCGGCGGTGAGCACCAGCAGCCGGTCGACCTGCGGGTAGAAGCGGCGGACCCGCTCCCCGCGGGTGGACTTCTGGCTGGCCTCGAAGGACTCGTGGCTCATCCCGATGACGGTGAGCCCCTTGGTGTCGGCGAGCGCCACCCACTCCATCGCCCAGACCTGGGTGACGATGACGACACCGCCCGGACGGGCTGCCCGCAGCAGTTCGCTCAGCCGCTCCGCCTTGACCCGCATCTGCGCCCGCCGGGCTGCCTGGCGGCGCCGCTCGGGCGCGTTCAGCCGGCCCTTGATCCCGCGCAGCCGGCGGGCCGACGGCGGGTGTGCGTCGTAGAGCGTGGTCATCTCGTACGGCAGACCCTGCGGCAGCTTCTGCCGGATGTCGTCGGCGACCGGGGCGATGCCCACGATGTGCACCCGGTGGCCGCGGTCGGTGAACTGCCGGGCCATCTGGTGCGACCAGGTGGTCACGCCGCCGATCTCGTCGACGTTGTTGGAGACGATGAAGATGTCACGGCCGCCCGGGGTGGCGGTCTGCTGGCTCACTTGCCGCTCCTGGTGAAGAACTTCTCTACGATCTGGCGGGCTGCGTCCCCGCGGTCGTACTCGCCGAACTCGGCGAGGAAACGCTGCCGTGCCTGGGCGTACTTGACGTCGGCCTCCTCGAAGGCCGCGAGGGCCTGGAGGAGTTCGTCCGCCGTGGCCACCACCGGGCCCGGGGCCTTCTCCTTCAGGTCGAAGTACGTGCCGCGGATGTCGGTGGCGTACTTCTCGTAGTCGTACGCGAAGAACAGCATCGGCCGGTCCAGGACCGCGTAGTCGAACATCACGGACGAGTAGTCGGTGATCAGACCGTCGGCGAGGGCCAGCAGCGGGGTGATGTCGTGGTGCCGGGACACGTCGATGACGCGGCCCGCGACGGACGGCGGCAGCGAGACGCTGTTGAGGTAGTGGGTCCGCACCAGCAGCGTGAAGCGGTCGCCGAGCCGGTCCGCGAACTCCTCCACGTCGAAGGGGAAGGCGAAGCCCTCCACCGCGCCGTCCGCGCCCGCCCGGAAGGTCGGCGCGTACAGCAGCACCTTCTTGTCCGGGTCGATGCCGAGCTCGCCCGCGAGGGGCCCGCGCACCCGCTCACCGCTGTTCGACTCGGCCCGGTGCACCTCGACGAGGGCGTCGTTGCGCGGGTAGCCCGTGCGCAGCAGCACCTCGTCGCGCAGCCGGAAGCCCTTGGCGAGGGTGCGGGTGTCGTGCTCGGAGCGGATCAGGAAGTGGTCGAAGCGGTCCACGGCCGCCTGGAAACGGGCCTGGCCGGCCCGGCCCTGCGCCTTGGTCCGGGGCTCGTGGAAGCCCATCCGCTTGAGCGCCGAGCCGTGCCAGGTCTGGATGTACGTGGTGCCCGGGCGCTTGGCCAGCGCCAGCGGGAAGCCCTGGTTGTCGACCCAGTACTCGGCCTGCGCGAGGGCGCGCAGGTACGGCCAGCTCCAGCGCTTGACCAGGGTGGCCTCCTTGGGGAAGCCGGTGGGCTTGGCGCCCGCGTACGACCAGATCGCCTCGAACGGCGCGCCCTGGCGGACCAGCTCCTCGTAGATCGCCTTGGGGCTGTCGCTGTACTGCTTGCCCATGTGGCTCTCGAAGACGACCGTGCCCTTCTTGATCGGCAGCTTCGAGAAGACCTCGTGGTAGACCTTCACCTTCTGCTCGCCGGAGCCCATGTTGCGGCGGGCCCGCAGTGCCTTGCGCAGGCCCCGCTTGACCACGCCGGCCGCCTTGCCCTGTATGGCGTTGTTGATCAGCGACTGGGTGCGGACGGCGGCGGCGCCCTCGGCGCTCAGCACGTAGCTGAGATTGCCCTTCTTGGTCATCTGGGGCCCGAAGCGGTCGGAGACCAACCGGGTCAGCCGCGGGCGCACGCGCAGCCGGGCCGCCGACTCCAGGTCGACCCCGCCGATCGCGACACGAGTGGTGATCCGTTCGCCGCCCGCGGTCAGCTTGAGGCGGACGTCCCAGACGGCGTCGATGATGCCGAGCGGACGGACCGTGCTCGCGACGTCGGCGGTGCCGGTCCACTCGATCGTGTCACCGGCGTGGCGGACGGTTTCCACCGGGAAGCTGAAGGAGCGCACGCCGATCTGCCGGCGGGCCCGGAACTCCAGCGTGGCCTTCAGCGCCGCGTCGGCCGGGATCCGGCCCAGCGGGTTCACCACGGAGCCGGACAGGGTGACCGTGCCGCGGCCGTCGTCCTCGTAGGAGGTGAGCCGGTTGCCCAGGGTGAGGGAGGTGAGCGGCGTGGTGTGGAAGGCCTGCTCGGTGACGTCCAGTATCCGGCGGGCCTCGGCACCGTCGGGACCGTCGATGTGCTGCGCGCACCAGTAGACGCGCCCGTCGCGCTCGGCGAGGGGGGAGGTGAGCCGGCCCTTGTTGGTCATGGCGTCGGCGGCCGGGAGCAGGTTGTCCCAGTCCTCCTTGCCCAGCAGGTACGCGCAGATCGCCTGGAGGTACGTGACGTTCTCGTACGCCGCCGGGTCGATCCCCTCCAGGTAGCCGTTGGCGAGGCGGGCGAACTCCTGGCGGTATTCGTCGCTCAGCAGCGGCAGGTCGCGCAGGTGCAGGACGAGGTCGTGCTTGAGGAACTTGGCGTCCTTCGCGGACTTGATGTCCGTGTGGCCCTTTTCGGCCAACAGGGCGTCGACGCGGCGGTGGATCTCCATCCGGTGGACGAAGTTCGCGATCTCGTGGCGCCGGTTGCTGATCGACAGGGCCGCGGCCTTCTCGACCACGTTCCAGTAGTAGACGTGGTTCGGGATCAGCGTGATGCGGCGGGCGGCCACGTAGGCCTGCGCGGAGAACAGCAGGTCCTCGTAGTGGATGCCGACCGGGAACTCCAGTCCCTGCTCCAGCAGGAACGCGCGCCGGTAGCACTTGTTCGTGGAGAGGGTGTCGTAGACCAGCAGGTCGGGATACTCGGTGATCGACTCCAGGGTGCGGGTGCGCGAGTAGATCCAGGGGTACCACTCGGTGGTCTTGCCCCACCGGTTGTCGAGGTGCACGCGTACGCACATGCCCGCGACCAGGTCGGATCCGGTCCGCTCGGCGGCGTCCAGCATGTTCCGGCAGGCGTTGCGCTCCAGCACGTCGTCGCTGTCGAGGAACATCACGTACGTTCCGGTGGCCTGCTGGATGCCGTGGTTGCGCGGCGCACCGCAGCCGCCGCTGTTCTCCGGCAGCTGGAAGGCGCGCACCCTCCCCGGATGTGCAGATTCCAGTTCCTGGGCGACCGCGTACGAGCGGTCCTTGCTGCAGTCGTCGACGATCACGACTTCGACGCTGTGCAGGGTCTGGTCCAGAACCGACCGGACTGCTGTCGGCAGACGCTCTGCGTCGTTGTAGACGATGACGACCACGGAGACGTCGGGCACGTGCACCTCGATCCCTTCGTTTCGTTTCGTTTCGTTCAGCTGATTCCGCTTATCTCGTCCACGCTACCGTGTGCCGCCCTCGACTCCCGCAGCCCGACTCCCGCTCGACCCTCGCCGTGCATACTTCTAAGGAAGAGGTGTGAGGAGGGTCCGGCCGCCGACAATCACCCGTTCGGATCCAGCAGGAAGTGTTCATGACGAAGCTGTCCGTAGTTGTCCCCTGCTTCAACGAAGAAGCCGTCATCGACAGCTTCGATGTGGAGATCCGGAGGGTCCTGGACGCCCTCCCCGTCGAGTACGAGGTCTGCTACGTCGACGACGGAAGCCGCGACGGCACCCTCGACAAGCTCCGGAAGATCGCCGCCGAACACGGCGAAGAGACCCGCTACGTCTCCTTCAGCCGGAACTTCGGCAAGGAGGCCGGCATGCTCGCGGGTCTGCGCGAGGCCACGGGCGACGCCGTAGTGATCATGGATGCGGACCTCCAGCACCCGCCGGAGCTCATCGCGACCATGCTGGAGCACTACCGGCAGGGACACGACCAGATCATCGCCCGCCGCACGCGCGAGGGCGACAAGAAGCTCCGCTCCGCCCTCAGCAGCCTCTACTACCGGGGCGTCAACCGCTGGGTCGACGTGGAGCTCACCGACGGCGTCGGTGACTTCCGCATGCTTTCGCGCCCGGCCGTGGACGCCCTGCTGTCGCTGCCGGAGTACAACCGCTTCTCCAAGGGGCTGTTCTCCTGGATCGGCTTCGACACCGTCCACTTCGACTACCGCAACGCGCAGCGCGAGGCCGGCGAGACGAAGTGGAAGTTCGGCGCCCTGCTGAACTACGGCATGGACGGCCTGATCTCCTTCAACAACAAGCCGCTGCGCATCGGGATCTGGTTCGGCGTGTCGCTGGTCGCCCTGACCGGCCTGTACGCCCTGTGGATCACGATCATGGCGATCACCAACGGCGTCGAGTCCCCGGGGTACGTCACCCTCGTGGCCATCATCACAGGCCTGGGCGGCGTACAGTTGATCATGTTGGGCCTGATCGGCGAGTACATCGGCCGCATCTACTACGAGGCCAAGCGCAGGCCGCACTTCCTGGTGAAGGAAGCGCACGGAGCACAGCCGCTCCCGCGGACCGACGACCGGCCGGCGGCCCCGGTCGCAGAGCCTACGATCGTGGAGCGCAGCGCCCGATGAGCCGCAAGGACCAGCTCGGCCAGGTGTTCAGATTCGCCCTCGTGGGCGGAGTCAACACCGGCACCTTCTTCGTCATCTACCTGCTCCTGCACCCGTGGATGCCGTACTTCGCCGCCTACTCCCTCGCCTTCGTCCTGGCGATGGTCGGCTCGTTCTTCATGAACACCTACTTCACCTACCGGACCCGGCCGACCTGGAAGAAGTTCTTCCTCTTCCCGCTGACGAACATCACCAACTTCGTCATCCAGTCCGTCGGCCTCTACGCGCTGGTGACCTGGGCCGGGATGGACACCCGGATCGCCCCCCTGGTCGCAGCGGTCGTGGCCATCCCGTTCACCTTCCTGCTCTCCCGCAAGATCCTCGTCCCGGGTGCCGCCCGGGCCGAGGAGGCCCCCGTCGTGGAGGCGGGGTCCTCGTCCAGGGTCTGAAACCCCCGCGCAGCCCCGCGCGCCCACCCCGTAGATTGAGACGGCAGGCATCTCGGCGACGCGCATTTCGCCGACGGGCATTTCGGCAAGGGGCAAGGGGACAGACGTGTCAGCGGCTAGGCAAGGTGTCGTGGACGCCCGCAGGATCGTGGTCAAGGTCGGCTCCTCCTCCCTGACCACCGCGGCCGGCGGACTCGACGCGGACCGGGTGGACGCGCTCGTCGACGTCCTCGCCAAGGCCCGCAGCGGAGGCGAGAAGGAGATCGTCCTCGTCTCCAGCGGAGCCATCGCCGCCGGACTCTCGCCGCTCGGCCTGCGCCGGCGGCCCAAGGACCTGGCCCGGCAGCAGGCCGCCGCGAGCGTCGGCCAGGGCCTGCTCGTCGCCCGCTACACCGCCTCCTTCGCCCGGTACGGCGTCCGCGTCGGCCAGGTGCTCCTCACCACCGACGACACCAGCCGCCGGGCCCACTACCGCAACGCCTACCGCACCCTCGACCAGCTGCTCGCCATGGGCGCCCTCCCCGTGGTCAACGAGAACGACACCGTCGCCACGGACGAGATCCGCTTCGGCGACAACGACCGGCTGGCGGCCCTCGTCGCCCACCTCGTCCGTGCCGACCTCCTCGTCCTCCTCTCGGACGTGGACGGCCTCTACGACGGCGACCCCTCCCAGCCCGGCACCACGCGCATCGAAGAGGTCCGCGGGCCCGAGGACATCGCGCACGTCTCCATCGGCAGCGCCGGCAAGGCCGGCGTGGGCACCGGAGGCATGGTCACCAAGGTCGAGGCGGCCCGGATCGCGGCCGCGGCCGGGATCCCCGTGGTGCTGACCTCCGCGAGCCAGGCCGCCGACGCGCTGGCCGGACGGGGGACCGGCACGCTGTTCCACGCCACCGGGCGCCGCTCGGCGGACCGGCTGCTCTGGCTCCAGCACGCGTCGACCCCGCAGGGGCACCTGGTCCTGGACGACGGCGCCGTCCGCGCGGTCACCAAGCGCGGGAGCTCGCTGCTGCCCGCCGGGATCGCGGCGGTCGAAGGCGACTTCGTCGCCGGGGACCCGGTGGAACTGCGCTCCGCGGACGGCCGCGCCGTGGCCCGGGGCCTGGTCAACTTCGACGCCAAGGAACTCCCGCAGCTCCTCGGCCGCTCCACTCGCGAGCTCGCGCGGGAACTCGGACCCGCGTACGAGCGGGAGGTCGTCCACCGGGACGATCTCGTCCTGCTGGAGGGCTGAGGTTCGGTAAAAGCGGAGCGCGGCGGCCCGTGGACTGGTCAACTGTGAGGGGCGGGCGGACCCGCGCGGCGGAGACAGGAGGCGACTGGTGAGACGAGCGCTGACCAGCGTCGGCACGGGGGACGGTGACGGCGGCGGTGGCGGGGAGGAGCAGGATCACGCATCGCGCCTGTGGCACGTGACCCTGAGCGTCTCCGGCAAGCCGGCCCGGCTGTCCGAGGTCCGGCGCGGGCTGGAGCAACTGGCCCACGACCATCCCTTCCTGCTGACCAGCCGGTACGCCGAGGACCACGCGGAGATCCGGTACTGGGAAGAGGCCCGGGACCTCCACGACGCGGCGGCCGTCGCCCTGCGCCTGTGGGGCGAGCACCGCTCCTCGGCGCAGCTCCCGCCCTGGGAGATCGTCGGCCTGGAGGTCATCGACCGCGCCACCTACCACCAGCGCGTGGCGGAGGGCTACGGCCCGCCCCCGGCCCACCCGGTGGGCGTCCACCCGTACTAGCCCCGGCTCTTTCAGCCCCTCCGGCGTTTGAGGAGCTGGGTCCGGGTGGAGCCCCGCGTACCTTTCAGCCCGTCCGGCGATTGAGGACCGGGTCCGGGCAGGGCCCGGGGAAACGGCGAAAGGGCGGGGCGGGGAGAGGGCCCCGCGCAGCGGCCCCGTAGACGGCCGGCGCCCGCCGTCTCGGGGGGTGGAACCCAGACGGCGGCGTACCGCCGGGGGATTACCCTGGGCGGCATGACCTCGCTCGATGCCGCCACCGCCACCTCGCCCGTCCTCGCCACCGCGCAGCGGTCCCGCACCGCCGCCGCGGCGATCGCCCCACTCCCGCGGTCCGCCAAGGACACCGCCCTGCTGGCGATCGCGGACGCGCTGGAGGCCCGTACGGCCGAAATCATCGCCGCCAATGCCGTGGACACGGACAAGGCCCGCGCCGCCGGCACCAGCGAGACCGTCATCGACCGCCTCACCCTCACCCGGGAGCGGGTCGCCGCCATCGCCTCCGACGTCCGCGACGTCGCCGCCCTCCCCGACCCCGTCGGCGAGGTCGTCCGCGGCAACACCCTCCCCAACGGCATCGACCTCCGGCAGATCCGCGTCCCGCTCGGCGTCGTCGGCATCATCTACGAGGCCCGCCCCAACGTCACCGTCGACGCCGCCGCCCTCTGCCTCAAGTCCGGCAACGCGGTCCTGCTGCGCGGCAGTTCCTCCGCGTACTCTTCCAACACCGCCCTCGTCGCCATCCTGCGGGACGCGGTCGAGAGCGTCGGCCTGCCCGCCGACGCGATCCAGCTCGTCCCCGGCGAGTCCCGCGACTCCGTCCGCGAGCTGATGCGCGCCCGCGGCCTCGTCGACGTGCTCATCCCGCGCGGCGGCGCCTCCCTCATCAAGACCGTGGTCGAGGAATCCACCGTCCCGGTCATCGAGACCGGTACCGGCAACTGCCACGTCTACGTCGATGCCCAGGCCGACCTGGACATGGCGGTGGACATCCTCATCAACTCCAAGGCCCAGCGGCCCTCCGTCTGCAACTCCGCCGAGACCCTCCTCGTCCACCGCGATATCGCCGACGCCTTCCTGCCGCGCGCCCTCGACGCGCTCGCCGACGCCGGCGTCACCGTGCACGGCGATGCCCGGGTCCTCGGCGCCGCCGAAGGCAGCAAGGTCACCGCCCTGCCCGCCACGGACGAGGACTGGGCGGCCGAGTACCTGTCCTACGACATCGCCGCGGCAGTCGTGGACTCCCTCGACGACGCCGTCACCCACATCCGCCGCTGGACCTCCGGTCACACCGAGGCGATCGTCACCACCTCGCAGGCCGCCGCGCGCCGCTTCACCCAGCTGGTCGACTCGACCACGGTCGCCGTGAATGCATCCACTCGGTTCACGGACGGTGGCCAGTTCGGCTTCGGTGCGGAGATCGGCATTTCCACCCAGAAGCTGCACGCCAGGGGCCCGATGGGCCTTCCCGAGCTGACGTCCACCAAGTACATCGTCACCGGCGACGGTCACGTTCGGTAGTGACACCTCCAGCACGGTGTGGCCGAAATTCGGCGCACACCCTGCCCAAGGCGGCTCCCCAGGTCTAGGCTGTTGCCGTGCCGGACGACGTGGGGGGCAAGCCGTTCCCGGACGACGGGGAGCCCGACGACGACCGCGGAGGCGCGGATTTCGACTTCGCCTCCGTGGTGTTCGACGAGGACTTCGTCCGGAACGCCGAGATCCAGGAACCGAGCGCCGCCGAGCGCCAACGGGCGGCCGACCGAGCGCGCGCGGAGGCCGAAGCCGCCCGTGCCGTGGCCGGCGGCTGGACGGTCGACGAGGACCACGACAGCTACGGATACGGCCACCCCGACGGGTACGACGACGACCACGGCTGGGATCACGACCGCGGCTACGGATACCCGGACGGTCCGTACGGAGCCTACGGCGGCAGTCTGCGCCCCTACCGCGGCCGCGCACCCTGGCTGCGCCCCGTCGCGTGGGTGCTCGCCTTCCTGATGGGCCTCGGCATGGTCGCGCTCGCCTTCAGCGCCGTGTACCGCAGTGCCTCGGGCGAGGCGGACCCCGCTCCGGCTCCCGCCAGCACTCCCAGGGGTGAAGTCACCGGCGTCGGCGCGTTTACGTACCCCTCCGTTCGCCAACCCTGAAGGTACGACCCCACTCGCATACGCCGGAGCTGGGGGCTTCTCTGAAGCGGGGACAGCGGGGAGAAGCGATGGCCGTGCCAGGAGATCCACCCAACAGCACCCCCGAGGGCATGGGCGGGGGCGACGACGACTTCCGGCCGGACGAGTACCGGTCGGACGAGTACCGGTCGGTGGTGTTCGACGAGGACTTCGTCCGTGCCGCCCGGCTCCAGGAGTACTCCGCGCAGGAACGCATGGGCGAACACGCCCGTGCCGTGCGCAGCCGATCCATCTGGTCCGGTGGCGGCTCCACGTCCCGGACCAGCACCCCCGGCCGGGGTGCACGGCAGGGCATGTTGCTCGTGCTGCTCATCGCCACGGCCTTCGCCTTCGCCGTCTACATGGGGCTGCGCAACCCCTACGTACCTCCGTCCGGGGGACCCGCCCAGGCGCTCAGCAGCACCGTGGTCCCGCTCGCGCCGACCACCGACGTGCCCGGCGGGCGCCCCACCGAGCTGTACGCGAAGAGCCCCGCCGCCGACTACCGGGTCGGAGCGGCCGGCATCACGCTGCCCGCCGTGCGCCGCACGCACCACTTCACCGACGCCCAGGTCGTCGCCGCGCTGTCCATCGCCAAGGACTACCTGGTGCAGTCCTCGCTGGACCCCGACATCCTCGCCGGAGCGGCCTCCCGCCCGGTGCGCGTCCTGCTCGACCCCGACCAGCTGGCGCAGTTCGAACGCAGCATGACCTCGCCCTCCGGCGACGGCCGTCACGCGGCCACCGGCTGGCTGGTCCGCTTCGACCGGGACACCGCCGTCGTGGCCGACCCCCGGGTCCGGGTGAGCGGCACGCTCGCCTTCGAGGAGGTGGCCCCCGACGTCCTGGAGGTCACCACCGACCACACCTTCGTCTACGCCGTACGGCCCGCCACCGGATCCCCGGCCGCGGCCGACGGCGCCTCGCTCTTCACCGTCCGGCGCGAGCTGCGGCTGCGCTTCGACCGCGAGGACCTGACGGCCCGCCGGCTGGAGCTGGCCTCGGCCTACGTGATGGCCGGGCCGCAGGACTGCTCCGCCGACCCGGCCGGGGCCTTCCGTCCGCTCCTGGCCGGAGCCGGCCCGACCACGGTGGGCCCGGCCGCGAGCGACCCGTACGCCAGCGGCCGACCGCGGCGCACGGCCGGGCTGTGCGGTGTCCTGGCCTCGCCCGCGACCCCGGCCGTGAGCCCGCCCGCGACACCGCCCTCGCCCCCGCAGGCCGCTCCCGTCAGCCCTGCTCCGTAGGTCCTGCCTTGTCCTGCGGAGCGGTGCCGGCTCCGGTTCCGGCACCCGTGAACTTGTCGCGGAGCTTGCCACCCACGTCGGCCGCCCCGCCCGCGAGGTCACCGACGAACTTGAACAGCGGGTCCTTGCTGGTGCGCACCGCATCGGCGTAGTGCGCGGCGGACTGGCGGAAGGAGTCGGTCACCGAGGCGTCCTTGTCCTCCTCCCGCCGCGGGTAGTGGCCGTCCATGATCCGCTGGTGGTCGCGGCTCTCCGCCCACTTCTTCAGCTCGGCCGCCCGCACCGTGGTGAAGGGGTGCGTCCGGGGCAGCAGGTTGAGGATCTTCAGCACGGAGTCGCGCAGATCGCCGCTCGACTCGTACTCCTCGGCCTGGGCCAGGAAGGCGTCCACGTTCATCTCGTGGAGGTGATTGCCGCCCGCGATCTTCATCAGCCCCCGCATCGAGGCCTGCACATCTTGTCCCACCAGCAGCCCGGCCCGGTCGGCCGAGAGCTCCGACTTGCGGAACCACTCCCGCAGCGCGGTCACGATCGTCATGATCGCCACGTTTCCCAGCGGGATCCACGCGATCTTCAGCGCCAGGTTGGTCAGGAACAGCAGGATCGTGCGGTAGACGGCGTGCCCCGACAGGGCGTGGCCCACCTCGTGGCCCACCACCGCACGCATCTCCTCCTCGTCGAGCAGCTCGACGAGGCCCGTGGTCACCACGATGATCGGCTCGTCCAGTCCGATGCACATGGCGTTGGGGTTCGGGTCCTGCTGCACGTACATCTGCGGGACCTTCTCCAGGTCCAGGATGTAACAGGCGTCGCGCAGCATGGCGTACAGGTGCGGGAACTGCGTCTCGCCCACGCGGACCGACTCCGACAAGAACATCAGCCGCAGGCTCCGCTCCGGAAGCAGCCCGCTCAGCGCCTTGAACACCGTGTCGAAGCCGCTCAGCTTGCGCAGTGCCACCAGCGCGGAGCGGTCCGCCGGATGCTCGTACGCCCGTGACGAGATGCCGGGGAACCGCCTGCGATCCCGTGCCGGCACCTTCTCGAACCCTGTTTCCGTCATTGCGCCCTCCCCTGGATGGACCTGCTCGTCCCTGCGTCTATCCTCTCCAACGCCTGAGTCGGCGTGAGCGTGCCCCAGGCCCCCGCATACGATGTGAGCGAAGTCTCCGCCCGCTCCCCGACTCGATAGGTATCTGCCTGATGAGCCTCTCCACCACCGCCCACAACCTGGTCGTCCTCGCCTCGGAGGGGGCCGAGCAGCACGGCGGCAACCACGACAGCCTGAACCCGTACCTGACCGGCGGCGGTGCCTTCGTCATCCTGATGCTGATGCTCTGGGTCACCACGCGCCTGAACCGCGACCGCTGAACCGGCTGATCAGGCTGATCCGGCCGAACCCGTCGAGAACGACGCGTCCCCCGGGCCAGTAGGCTCTGCGCTCATGGGAGAGCAGGAGATGCCTACCGGTCCGGTCAAGCGCCGGCTCGGCGTGATGGGCGGGACATTCGACCCGATCCATCACGGACACCTGGTGGCCGCCAGCGAGGTGGCCGCCCTTTTCCACCTCGACGAGGTGATGTTCGTGCCGACCGGCGAGCCGTGGCAGAAGTCGCAGCGGGCCGTTTCGCCGGCCGAGGACCGCTACCTGATGACGGTCATCGCCACGGCCTCGAACCCCCAGTTCTCGGTGAGCCGCATCGACATCGACCGCGGCGGGCCGACGTACACCATCGACACCCTGCGGGACCTGAAGGCGCAGAACGACGACGCCGACCTGTTCTTCATCACCGGTGCCGACGCGCTCGCGCAGATCCTGACCTGGCGCAACGCCGAAGAGCTCTTCTCGCTCTCCCACTTCATCGGAGTCACCCGGCCGGGCCACGTGCTCACCGACGACGGGCTCCCGAAGGGCGGCGTCTCCCTGGTGGAGGTGCCCGCGCTCGCGATCTCGTCCACCGACTGCCGCGCGAGGGTGGCCCAAGGGGATCCCGTCTGGTATTTGGTGCCGGACGGCGTCGTGCGCTACATCGATAAGCGTGAGCTGTACCGGGGAGCCTGAGCTTCCGGAGAGAGGGGCCCCGCGGTGAACGACCGACAGGATCCGTACGACCCGCATGCCGCCCAGGAGCAGCAGTTCGTCGGCTACGACGCGTACGGGCGGCCGGTGTACGGCCAGGTGCCCGCGCAGCCCGCCCAACCCGCTCCGGCCGTCCCGCAGCAGTACGGGCAGCAGTACGAGCAGCAGCAGTACGGCTACGACTACCAGGGCTACGGCCAGCAGCAGCCGCAACAGCAGTACTACTCGCAGCAGCCGGCCGCCCAGGAGTACGGGCAGCAGGAGTACACCCAGGCGCCCGCCTACGGGTACGACACGCAGCAGACCCAGCAGTGGATCCCGCAACAGACCGCCCCGGAGCCCCCGGCCCCCGCCGAGCGGCCGGCCGCCCAGGTCCCCGAGCCGCGCCGGCCGAACGCCGAAGACGGCGGCGCGCGGGGCGACGAGCAGGACCGCGACCACGACGGCGAGCACGACGGCGAGCACGACGGCGAGCCCCGGGCGGACCGGGACTACCGCACCGAGATGTTCGCCTTCATCGACCAGCCGGACGAGGACTCCGAGGACGTCATCGACTGGCTCAAGTTCACCGAGAGCCGCACCGAACGCCGCGAGGAGGCCCGCCGCCGCGGCCGCAACCGGGTGGTGGCGCTGATCGTCGTCCTCGCCCTGTTCGTCGTCGGCGGACTCGGCTACCTCTGGTACGCGGGCAAGCTGCCCTTCCTCGACGGCCCCGGCGAGAAGAAGACCGGCGCGAGCGCCGACGCCGGCCCGCAGAAGCGGGACATCATCGTCGTCCACCTGCACAACACCAAGAAGGGCGGCACCTCCTCGGCGCTGCTCGTCGACAACGTCACCACCAAGCAGGGCGCCACCGTCCTGCTCCCGAACAACCTTTCCGTCACCGGCCAGGACGGGACGGCGACGGGGCTCGGCAAGTCGGTCGAGGAAGGCGGTCTCGGCACCCGCGAGGCCCTCGACTCCGTGCTGGGCACCCGCATCGGCGGCACCTGGCGCCTGGACACCCCCTTCCTGGAGAGCCTGGTCGAGCTGATCGGCGGCATCGAGGTCGACACCGACACCGCGGTCCCGGCCGACGACGCGGCCAAGACCCCGGCCGTGGCCCAGGGCCAGAAGCAGAGCCTCAGCGGCCGGATGGCCGTCGCGTACGCCACGTTCCGCGGGCAGGGCGAACCGGAGGCCAAGCAGCTGGAACGCGTGGGCAAGGTGCTCCAGGCGGTGCTGCGCAAGGTTCCGAGCGACCCGAAGGCGGCGGCGGTGACCGTCGAGAGCGTCGGTCAGATCCTCGACCCGGCCCTGAACGCGCAGACCCTCGGGGGCCTGCTGTCCCGGCTCGGCGCGCACGCCAAGGTGGGCGCGTACCGCACGGACGTCCTCGCGGTGAAGGCGGACGGAACGCTCACGGACGACGCGAACAAGTCGGTCGTCAAGGAGGTGCTGGGCGGCTCCGGCGCCGCCGCTCAGCCGGGTGCGGCCCCGCGCGTCGGCCTCAAGGACGCCACCGGCGACGAGAAGACGCAGGTCGCGGCGAAGGCGGCGCTGGTGAACGGCGGCTACGCCTTCGTCGACGGCGGCAAGGCCGACAAGACGGCGGCCACCTCGCAGATCACCTACCAGGATGATGCGCAGCGGGACCGCGCGATCGAGGTCGCCAAGACGCTGGGACTGCCCGAGACGGCCGTGAAGAAGGCCGAGAACGCGGTGAACGCGGAGGTCGTGGTGATCCTGGGCAAGGACTACAAGGCGTCCTGACCGGGCTCCGGAGCGGCCCCGAAGGAGGCTTTCGCCCGCGCGCGACGCTGCGCGCGGGCGGTGTCGGCGGTACATGAGACCCTTGTAAGGATCTGCCCGCCAACCCGAAAGCATGGCCAGTGACCGCCACGGACCGCTCCATCGAGCTCATCACCGCCGCCGCCCAGGCCGCGGCCGACCGGCTCGCGCACGACATCATCGCGTACGACGTCAGCGACGTGCTGTCGATCACCGACGCCTTCCTGCTCGCCTCGGCGCCCAACGACCGCCAGGTCAAGTCGATCGTCGACGAGATCGAGGAGCGCCTGCTGAAGGAGCTCGGCGCCAAGCCGGTGCGCCGCGAGGGTGACCGCGACGCCCGCTGGATCCTGCTCGACTACGTCGACATCGTCGTCCACGTCCAGCACAGCGAGGAGCGTGTCTTCTACGCGCTGGAGCGCCTGTGGAAGGACTGCCCCGAGATCGAGCTCCCCGAGGACGCCAAGCTCACCATCGGCAAGGCCGAGGAGCACGCCAAGCTGCGCGAGGCGGCGGGCGACGACGAACTGGACGGTGATCTGTTCTGAGCGCGACCACCTCGGGCAAGTCCGGCAGGAAGATCGTCCTCTGGCGGCACGGCCAGACCTCGTGGAACCTGGAGCGCCGCTTCCAGGGCTCCACGGACATCGAGCTGACCGAGGCGGGTGTGGCGCAGGCGCGCCGCTCCGCGCGGTTGCTCGCCTCGCTGAAGCCGGATGCCATCGTCGCCTCCGACCTGCAGCGCGCCTCTGCCACGGCTGCCGAGCTGGCGGCCCTCACGGGGCTGACGGTGTCGCACGACGCGGCGCTGCGCGAGACGTACGCCGGCGAGTGGCAGGGCCTCACGCACGACGAGATCCTTGAGAAGTACGGCGAGCAGTACGCGGCGTGGAAGCGCGGCGAACCGGTCCGCCGGGGCGGTGGCGAGCTGGAGACCGAGGTCGCTGACCGCGCCGCGCCGGTGGTGCTGGAACACGTCGACCGGCTGCCGCGGTCCGGCACCCTCGTCGTGGTCAGCCACGGCGGCACCATCCGTACGACGATCGGGCGCCTGCTGGGCCTGAACGCGTACGACTGGGAGGGCCTCGGCGGGCTCTCCAACTGCTGCTGGTCCGTGCTCGGCGAGGGCGCGCGCGGTTGGCGCCTGCTGGAGCACAACGCCGGCACGCTGCCGGAACCGGTGCTCGGCGACGACGACTGAGCGGCCTTCTGCCGCTCCCCGGCGGGGCTGCCACCCGGATTTCACTTTCCGGCTGGTCACAGGCTAGAGTTCTTCTTGTTCGCAGCGCAGAACACCGGAGACGGGGGGAGCGCAGCGGAGAGCGGGGCTATAGCTCAGTTGGTAGAGCGCCTGCATGGCATGCAGGAGGTCAGGAGTTCAATTCTCCTTAGCTCCACAATCAGGATCCCGTCCCCAACAGGGGGCGGGATCCTTGCTTTTGTACCCATTGTGTTTGCTGACCTCGCCCGCACCGGCATGGCAGAATCGTGACCGCCGGAGGGGGAGACGACGGCCCGACGCGGGAGGGAGTCGCTGACGGATGGGTGCACACCGGCGCCGGTGCGACTGGTGCAACAACGGCACGCCGATCGTGCGGGACATGGACCCGGTCAACCCCGACTACCAGTACTGGTGCGAGGAATGCGCTCGGGCGCTGATCATAAAAGGCGACCCGATCGAGACGTATCGCGAGCTGGAAGGGGAGCCGATCTACGGCCGGCTGCTCGACGAGCACTGCACGCTCAAGCGGTTCTACCAGTTCGCGAGGGCGTGACAAGTTGGCTTAAATCGGACATGGCTTCTGGTCGGTGGAAACCGATTTTTGGACCGGGGCCATGACCGTGTAATGTTTGGGACGTCGCCAAGGGAAACCGGCAAGGGAAACCGAAGCGGCAAGCGCAACAAGGGGCTATAGCTCAGTTGGTAGAGCGCCTGCATGGCATGCAGGAGGTCAGGAGTTCAATTCTCCTTAGCTCCACAGTGAAGAAGCGGGCCACCCGGATCGGGTGGCCCGCTTCTCGTTGTGTCGACGGATGGAACGGCCGAGCGTCAGAAGGGGCCGCTGCGGTACCCTGACGCCATGCGTGCCGTACGCCTTCTGCTTACCGAGCCGCGCTGATCAGCGCCGACCCACGAGAGGTCGGCATCGGCGCGGCGTCCCCTCCTGTGCGAGGGGTTTTTTCGTTTGGGCAGGCAGAGACGGCGAAGACGATCGATGGAGCTTCAGAAATCATGAGCGAGACGAACACCCCGGCCCCCGAGGCGGCCGAGGCGCACCGCTACACGGCTGCCATGGCCGCCGACATCGAGGCACGCTGGCAGGACGTCTGGGACGCGCAGGGCACGTACGAGGCCCCGAACCCCACCGGCGACCTGGCCGGGGACCCCGCGGTGGTCGCACGGCCCAAGAAGTTCATCATGGACATGTTCCCGTACCCCTCCGGTGCTGGCCTGCACGTCGGACACCCGCTCGGGTACATCGCCACCGACGTCTTCGCCCGCCACCAGCGGATGACCGGCCACAACGTCCTGCACACCCTGGGCTTCGACGCCTTCGGCCTGCCGGCGGAGCAGTACGCCGTGCAGACCGGCACGCACCCGCGCGTCTCGACCGAGGCCAACATCGAGAACATGAAGGTCCAGCTGCGCCGGCTGGGCCTGGGCCACGACAAGCGCCGGTCGTTCGCCACGATCGACCCGGACTACTACAAGTGGACCCAGTGGATCTTCCTGCAGATCTACAACTCCTGGTACGACGCCGACGCGAAGAAGGCCCGGCCGATCACCGAGCTGGTCGCCGCCTTCGAGGACGGCTCCCGCGAGGTCCCCGGCGGCCGCGCCTGGGCCGGGCTGACCGCGACCGAGCGGGCCGACGTGCTGAACGAGCACCGGCTGGCGTACTCCTCGGACGCGCCGGTGAACTGGTGCCCCGGGCTGGGCACCGTACTGGCCAACGAGGAGGTCACCGCCGACGGCCGGTCCGAGCGCGGCAACTTCCCCGTCTTCAAGTCCCGGCTGAGCCAGTGGAACATGCGGATCACCGCCTACGCCGACCGGCTGATCGACGACCTGGACGCGCTGGACTGGCCCGAGGCCATCAAGCTGCAGCAGCGGAACTGGATCGGCCGCAGCGAGGGCGCGCGCGTCGACTTCGCACTGGGCGATGAGGCCATCACCGTCTTCACCACCCGTCCGGACACCCTGTTCGGCGCCACCTACATGGTGCTGGCGCCCGAACACCCGCTGGTGGAGAAGTTCATCCCGGCCGCCTGGCCCGAGGGCACCCACGAGGTCTGGACCGGCGGGCACGCCACGCCGGCCGAGGCCGTCAGCGCCTACCGCAAGCAGGCCGCCGCGAAGTCGGACGTCGAGCGGCAGGCCGAGGCCAAGGACAAGACCGGTGTCTTCACCGGCGAGTACGCGATCAACCCGGTCAGCGGCGACAAGGTCCCGGTCTTCATCGCCGACTACGTGCTGATGGGCTACGGCACCGGCGCGATCATGGCCGTCCCGGCGCACGACAGCCGCGACTTCGAGTTCGCGCGCGCCTTCGAGCTGCCGATGCGCTGCGTCGTGGAGCCCTCCGACGGGCGCGGCACCGACCCGGCCGAGTGGGACGACGCCTTCGTCTCCTACGACGCGAAGCTGGTCAACTCGACGGGCGAGGGCATCGCCCTGGACGGCCTGGGCGTCGTAGAGGCGAAGGCCGCGATCACCGACTGGCTGACCGAGCGCGGCATCGGCGAGGGGACGGTCAACTTCCGACTGCGCGACTGGCTGTTCAGCCGTCAGCGGTACTGGGGCGAGCCCTTCCCGATCGTCTACGACGAGGACGGCGTCGCGCACCCGCTGCCCGAGTCGATGCTGCCCCTGGAACTGCCGGAGGTCGAGGACTACTCCCCGCGCACCTTCGAGCCGGACGACGCCGCGTCCAAGCCGGAGACCCCGCTGTCGCGCAACGGCGAATGGGTGAACGTGGAGCTGGACCTGGGCGACGGCCGGGGCGTGCGCTCCTTCCGCCGCGAGACCAACACCATGCCCAACTGGGCCGGTTCCTGCTGGTACGAGCTGCGCTACCTGGACCCGAACAACGCCTCGGCCCTGGTGGACCCGGAGATCGAGCAGTACTGGATGGGCCCGCGCGAGGGCGCGCCGCACGGCGGTGTCGACCTGTACGTGGGCGGTGCCGAGCACGCGGTGCTGCACCTGCTGTACGCCCGCTTCTGGTCGAAGGTGCTGTTCGACCTGGGTCACGTCTCCTCGGCGGAGCCGTTCCACAAGCTCTTCAACCAGGGCATGATCCAGGCGTACGCGTACACCGACGCGCGCGGTGTCTACGTGCCCGCAGCCGAGGTCGAGGAGCGCGACGGCGGCTACTTCTACCAGGACCAGCCGGTCAAGCGTGAGCACGGAAAGATGGGCAAGTCCCTGAAGAACGCCGTCACGCCGGACGAGATCTGCGAGGAGTACGGCGCGGACACGCTGCGCCTGTACGAGATGGCGATGGGTCCGCTGGACGTCTCCCGTCCGTGGGACACCCGGGCCGTGGTGGGCCAGTACCGGCTGCTGCAGCGCCTGTGGCGCAACATCGTGGACGAGGAGACCGGCGCGGTCACCGTCGTGGACGGTGAGCCGGACGAGGCGACCCTGCGCGCGCTGCACAAGGCGATCGACGGGGCCGGCTCGGACCTGACCGGGCTGCGCTTCAACACCGCCATCGCGAAGATCACCGAGCTGAACAACGCGCTGACGAAGGCGGGCCGCCCGCTGGAGCGCTCGGTCGCCGAGGCCCTGGTGCTGCTGGTCGCCCCGCTGGCCCCGCACATCGCGGAGGAGCTGTGGCACCGCCTGGGGCACAGCGAGTCCGTGGTCCACCAGGACTTCCCGGTCGCGGACCCGGCGTACGTCGTGGACGAGAGCGTGACGTGCGTGGTGCAGGTCAAGGGCAAGGTCAAGGCGCGGCTGGAGGTGCCGCCGACGATCTCCGACGCGGACCTGGAGCAGCTGGCCGTGACCGATGAGGGCGTTGTGGCGGCGCTGGGCGGCGCGGAGATCCGCAAGGTGATCGTGCGCGCGCCGAAGCTGGTGAACATCGTCACCTGAGGGCGCACCCCCGCATAGGGGGGATCCCGTACGGGCAGGTTGGGGGTTCGATTGGAACCCCTGGCCTGCCCGTGGCGTTTACCGTGGAGGGGACGGAAAAGAGCCGTCGGGTTCTGGGGAAGGGATGCTCATGGAGGCCGCGTTGATCATCTTCGCGCTGATGGTGCTTTTCACCTTCCTGGGGTTGGGCGTGTACGCGACCGTCAAGGTGGTGCAGGCGACCAAGCGCGGTGTGGACCGGACCATCACGCAGGCGCGCCGGACCGTGGAGGACACCACCCTGCGCGCCAAGAGCTTCGGCCAGGTCGGGGTCACGGGGGCGCTGGCGCAGCTGCGGCTCGACCTGCGGACTTCGATGCGCGCCACGGAGCAGGCACTGCAGGACGGGGTCCGGGTGGACGCCTCGCTGCACGAGTCGATCGCGCTGTTCGAGCGGCTGAGCGCGCACGGGCGCGAGCTCGACGACGAGCTGAAGCGGCTCGAGCAGGACCCGGACCGCGGGCGGATCGCGGAGCGCCTGCCGGATCTGCGGGAGCGGACGGCCAAGATCAAGCAGGCCGCGGACTCGCTGCGGTGGGCCGCGCGGGACCGGGCCCAGCGCTTCGCACAGGACGACCTGTCCACGCTGTCGGCGCAGATCGAGGTCGAGTCCGACGCGCTGCGGGACTGGTCGCCGGAGCCGGTGGACGACCTCGCGGCGGCGGCCGCGGCGTGGGACGCGGCGCAGGCGAACGGGGCCGCGACGGGGCGGCCGCAGGCACCGGGGAGCGCTCCGGGGCAGCCTGCGGACGCGGCGAGCCCGACGTGGGGCGCGGATCAACCGCAAGCCCTGAATCCGGCCGCTCCGGCGCCGCAGTACCCCTGGCAGAAGGCGCGCCGACCGGAGAGCACCACCTGAGGCGGGGCGTGCAGGGGCCCGTACCGTAGGCTCCCGCCCCTTCAGAGGGCCTCGTCCGTCGGTCAGGCGGGGCTCGCGGCGTGTCCGGCACGCACGCCCGCTCGTGGTGTTCTCGTTGGGCGCTGACGTGCCGCGCCCGCTGCTTCCGCGCCGGCTGCCTTCACGTCGACTGCTCCTCGGACGTGCGGGCGCGCGCACCGGACGCCGTTCCCCGATCCGACCCGGCCCGACCCGATCCGGCTTTACCCGGCCCGGCCCGGCCCGGCCCGGCCCGGCCCGGCCCGGCCCGGCCCGGTCCGACGCCCTAGCATCCCCCGCCGACGGTCGCGTCGTGGGGCCGGGCTGCCGTCATGCCCCGACGGGCGGTAACCTCCGGCTCATGTCCCGCCATGTCGCCATCGTCACCGATTCCACGGCCTACCTGCCCCGACCGGCCATGGCGCGGCACGGAATCACCGCCGTCCCGCTCACCGTCGTGCTCGGCGGCGAGGCACTCGAGGAAGGCACCGAGATCTCGGCGCGCAGCCTGGCCCTGGCCCTGCAGAAGCGCCGCTCGGTCACTACCTCGCGCCCGAGCACGGAGGAGTTCGTCCGGGCCTACCGGGAGGCGGCGGACGCCGGGGCGACGGGCATCGTCAGCCTGCACCTGTCCGCCGAGTTCTCCGGCACCTACGACGCGGCCGTGGTCGCCGCCAGGACCGCACCCGTTCCGGTCCGCGTCCTGGACACCGGCATGGTCGCGATGGCCCTCGGTTTCTGCGCGCTCGCCGCCGCCGAGGTCGCCGAGGCGGGCGGATCCGTGGACGAGGCCGTGGCGGCCGCAGAGAAGCGCGCGGCGGACATGGCCGCGTACTTCTACGTCGACACCCTCGACTACCTCCGCCGCGGCGGCCGGATCGGGGCCGCGCAGGCCCTCCTCGGCTCCGCCCTGGCGGTGAAGCCCCTGCTGACGCTGGACGGCGGGCGGATCGAGATGCTGGAGAAGGTCCGTACGTCGGCCAAGGCCATCGCCCGCCTGGAAGAGCTGGCCGTCGCGCGCGCCGGCTCCGCCGACGTCGATGTGGCTGTGCACCACCTGGCGGCTCCGGAGCGGGCGGAGAAGCTTGCCGAGCGGCTCCGCGAACGCATCCCCGGGCTGGTCGAACTGCACGTCAGCGAGGTCGGCGCGGTGATCGGGGCGCACACCGGCCCGGGGCTGCTGGCGGCGGTCGTCTCGCCCCGCTGATCACCGGAACGGGTGGCTCGGTTATCCACAAGGGAGCTTTTTTCCACCGGAATTGAGTGATCCGAACCGGGGACGGGATCGGCCTCTACGGTCGTGGCATGACTCTTCGAACGCGTGCTTCGCATCCGTCGGGCGCCACCGGTGGCCCGGGCCGCTCCCGTCTCTCCGACGGTCGACTTTCCGATGGCCGGCTCTCCGGCAGCGGCCTGCGCCATCGTCGTACGGCGCGACGTGGCCGGCGGGTTCCTCATCCGGAGCCGGGCGCGGTGCGCCGACGGGCCGAGGCCTTGCTGGGCGGCAGCAGCCCGCCGCATGTACCGCCCCCGCCACCGCCCCCGCCCGCGCCGCTCCGGGCGCTCCAGACCCCGCCCGGGGCCCCCGACGGGGTGGATGTCCAGGCGCCGCCCGATGAGGCGCCCGGGCTGCCCTCAGGGGCTGCGTGGAGGCTGGCCGTGCGGGAGCGGCTACCGCTGTGGCTGCAGGACCGCTGCGAGATGCGGCCGCGTGCGGTGGCTGCCGTCGGAGTGGTGCTGCTCGCCGCGGTCGGCTTCGCCGGGCAGCAGTACTGGTCGGACAGGCCGCGGGCGGTGACCGTACCCGCGGTGGTCGCCCCGGGGGCCGTACCGGCGGCGGCCACGGCACCGGCCGGGGCTCCGGCAGCGGGGACCGGCGGGGTCGGTGGGGCCGCGCGGATCGTCGTCGACGTCAGTGGCAAGGTCCGGGACCCCGGGGTACGGCGGCTGCCCGCCGGTTCGCGGGTGGAGGACGCGTTGGCCGCCGCCGGGGGAGTGCCTCCCGGCACCGACACGACCGGGCTGAACCGGGCCCGCGTGCTGGTCGACGGCGAGCAGGTGGTTGTGGGCGCCCCGGCGCAGCCGCCACCGGCCGCCGGTGCGGGCGGCGGTGTCGGCTCCGGTCCGGGCGCCGGCCTCGGCCCCGGACCGCTGAGCCTGGGCTCGGCCACGGTCGCCCAGCTCGACGGCCTGCCGGGGGTCGGGCCGATACTGGCGCAGCACATCGTCGACTTCCGTACCGCCCGCGGCGGCTTCCGCTCCGTGGAGGAGCTCCGCCAGGTCGACGGCATCGGTGAGCGGCGCTTCGCCGACCTGCGCGCGCTGGTGCGGCCGTGAACCGCCCGGCGGGACCGGTTCCGCCGGACCTCCGCCTCGCGGTGCCCGCCGTGGCCGCCTGGGCGGCGGCCGCGGTCGCCCTGGACATGCCCGTCCACCAGACCGCCCTCGGGGTGGGCCTGGCGATGGTCTGCGCGGGCCTGCTGATGCTGGGCGCGTGCCGGCGTCCGGGCCGGCTGTGGCGGCTCGCGCCGGTCGCTGCGGCGGCCCTGCTGTGCGGGGCCGCCGGGGCGGGGGTGGCAGGGCTCCAGCAGGCCGAGGCACGGGCCGGGCCGGTGACCGGTCTGGCACGGCAACACGCCCGTGTTTTCGCGGAGCTCACCGTCGGCTCCGACCCCAGGGCCGCCCG
This sequence comes from Streptomyces sp. NPDC091682, assembly GCF_044756625.1. Lineage (NCBI taxonomy): Bacteria > Bacillati > Actinomycetota > Actinomycetes > Kitasatosporales > Streptomycetaceae > Streptomyces > Streptomyces sp. NPDC091682. The sequence goes on from NZ_JBIVTH010000007.1 coordinate 173,782, forward strand.
GAGCGCGAGCGGGCCACCGGTGGTGGTGCTGGACGCGGTGGTGACCCGGGTGACCGGGCCCGACGGGTCGAGCACCCGGGTCGATACCCCGGTACGGGTGCTGGCCGGGCATCCGGAATGGGCCCGCCTGCAGCCTTCCACCCGGGTGGTGGCGGCCGCCCGGCTGGCCCCGGCGCAGGGCGGGGAGCGGGCCGTGGCGCTGCTCCGCCCGGCCGGTGACACCCCGCCCGGGGTGACCGGCGGCCCGGATACCGTCCAGCGGATCGCGGGGCGGATGCGATCCGGGCTGCGCGAGGCCACCGAAGGGCTCGCACCGGACGCCGGGGCCCTGCTGCCGGGGCTGGTCGTCGGGGACACGTCCAGGGTTCCGCCCGATCTGCACGAGGCCTTTCGGGCCACCGACCTGCTGCACCTGCTGGCCGTCTCCGGGTCCAACCTGACCGTGGTGCTGTTCCTGCTCATCGGGTCCCCGGCCCGGGCGCAGCAGGCCGAACGGCGCGGGCTGGCACCCCGGCTCGGCCTCTCGCTGCGGGTGACCGCCCTGTGCGGGGCGGCCCTGACGCTGGCCTTCGTGGTGGTGTGCCGGCCGGAACCGAGCGTGTTGCGAGCAGCTGCCTGCGGTGCGGTCACCCTGTTGGCCATCGCCACCGGACGGCGCAGGTCATTGATCCCGGCCCTGGGCGCGGCCGTGCTGCTGCTGGTGCTCTACGACCCGTGGCTGGCCCGCAGCTACGGCTTCCTGCTCTCCGTGCTGGCCACCGGGGCGCTGCTCACCCTCGCTCCGCGATGGAGCCAAGCCCTGCGGCGCCGTGGGGCGGGGCCGCGACTCGCCGAGGCGCTGGGAGCTGCCGCGGCCGCGCAGGCGGTGTGCGCGCCCGTGGTGGCCGTGCTGGCCGCCCGGGTCAGCCTGGTGGCGGTGCCGTGCAACCTGCTGGCCGAACTGGCGGCCGGTCCCGCGACGGTACTCGGCTTCGCCTCGCTCGCGGTGGCTCCGGTGTGGATGCCCGCCGCGGAGCTGCTCGCCCGTTGCGCGGGGGTGCCGGCGGGGTGGATCGCGGGTGTGGCCCGGGCCGGGGCCCGGTTTCCGGGTGCGGAGCTCTCGTGGCCGGGCGGGCTCACCGGCGGCGTTCTGTTGGCCGCCGCCACCCTGGCCGTCGTCGTGGTCGTCGGTGTCCGGTTCCGCGGGCGCGGGTGGCTCTGCTCCGCCCTGGCGGCGCTGCTGCTCCTGGCCGTACTGCGGCCACCGCAGCTCACCCGCACGCTCTCCGGCTGGCCGCCGCCCGACTGGAGCTACGTTCAGTGCGCCGTCGGGCAGGGGGACGCTGCTGCGCTCTCCGTCGGCCCGGGGGAGGCCCTGGTGGTGGACGCCGGCCCGGAGCCCGGACCGGTGGACGAGTGTCTGCGCGCCCTGGGCGTGCACCGCGTTCCGCTGCTCCTGCTGACCCACTTTCACGCCGACCACGTAGGAGGTCTGCCGGGGGTGCTGCGGGGCCGGTCCGTCGGTGTGATCCAGACCACCGCACTCGAAGATCCGCCGGGGCAGGCCGAGTTCGTCCGGCGGACCGCGGCGGCCGCCGGCGTGCCGATCGTGAAGGCGGTGCAGGGCGAGCGCCGCCGGGCCGGGGCGTTCGAGTGGGAGGTGCTCTGGCCGCCGCCGGCCGGGCCTCCGCCCGAGGGGCCCAACGATGCGAGCGTCGCCCTGTCGGTGCGCGGCGCGGGGCTGACCCTGCTCCTGCTCGGCGACCTCGAACCTCCCGCCCAGCAAGCCCTCTTGAGGGCACATCCGGACCTCGGCCCGGTGGACGTCCTCAAGGTCGCCCATCACGGTTCCGCGCACCAGGACCCGGAGCTGTACGCCCGGATCCGGCCACGGCTCGCGCTCGTTCCCGTCGGCGCGGCCAACCGCTACGGACACCCCGCGCCGAGTACGCTCGCCCGGCTGCGGGAGTTGGGGTCGACCGTGCTGCGCACCGACACCGACGGCTCGATCGCCGTCGCAGGAAGCGGAGTTCAGTTACGTTCGTTTCCGGCCAATCGGCGGCGGAATCGGCGCGGCCATACCGGGCGCGACCACTCTGTTTGCCCACAACCCGACAGCATGATCGAATGCGTCTTCGCCAGAACGGTCCAAGTCCACACAGCACGGGGGTGCATCAGCCATGTTCGGTCGCCGACGGGGGATGGAGTCGGCCGGAAGTTCCAGCCCGACCACATCCGCGACACTGACGTTGCCGCCGACGGCGCGTCTGCTCAGCGGCCGGGTTCTCGACACGGTCCACCGACCGGTTCGGCAGGCCGCGTTCGAGGTGACCGACCCGATCGGCCGGCGCATCGTCAGCGGCGAGACCGACCCGTACGGTGGCTTCGCCGTGGCCGTACCGGAGGGGGAGTACCGGCTCTCCGTGACCGCGGAGGGGTACGCGCCCTTCCACGGGGTGACGATCGTGGGGGATCCGGGGCAGCCCGGCACCGCGGAGATCATCCTCAACACGGTGGAGCCGCCGTTGCTGCCGCAGCCCGGCCACTGGGAGCTCGACCCGACGCACTCGTCCATCGGCTTCACGGCCCGCCACATCGGTCTGGCCCGGATCCGCGGCCGGTTCACCACGTTCGCCGGGGCGGTACGGATAGCCGAGCGCATGGAGGACTCCTCCATGCACGTGATCATCGATGCGGCGAGCATCGACACCGGGGTGCGGCTGCGCGACGACCACCTGAGGTCGGGGGACTTCCTGGACGCGGTCCGCCACCCGACGGTGGAGTTCTACAGCGAGCGGTTCATCCACCGCAGCGGCAGCGCGTGGACCGTCGCCGGGGCGCTGACCCTCCACGGGGTGAGCCGGTCCGTGACCCTGGACACCCAGTACCTGGGTTTGGGCACCGGCCTGGAGGGCGAGCTCCGGGCGGCCTGCCGGGCCACCACCGAGCTGCACCGCGAGGACTTCACCCTGAACTGGCAGTCGATGCTGGCGCACGGGATCGCGGCCATCGGTTCGAGCGTGGAAGTGACGCTGGACGTCCAGGCCGTGCGCAAGGCCTGACGCGCAGTCCCCTACGGGGCTTCCAGCCAGCCCTCGTACTCGGCGGCGAGGTCGTCCAGCGAGGTGGTGTCGAGCCGTTCCCGCGGGTCCTCGACGATCACCAGCCACTGGGCGTCCTCGGCGTCGTCCTCGCCGGCCAGCGCGTCGCGGACCAACTGCGGCTCCTCCGGGAGGCCGAAGCGGTCGACGGCCTCCTGGGCCACCTCCTCGGCGGCGTCGCGGTCGGGCAGGACGAGTACGTGTCGCACATTCACGCGACCATTCTCGGGTACGCGGGGCGATGGGCTGTCAGTGCGGCGTGGGATGCTGGAGCCGATGGCCACCAGGAAGAACTCCACCGACGATCCGCTCGCCCCGCTCACCCTCGCGGTGGGGCAGGAGGAGCTGCTGCTCGACCGCGCCGTGCGCGAGGTGGTGACGGCCGCCCGCGCCGCCGACGCCGACACGGACGTCCGCGACCTCACCTCCGATCAGCTCCAGCCCGGCACGCTCGCCGAGCTGACGAGCCCCTCGCTCTTCTCCGAGCGCAAGGTGCTGGTCGTGCGCAACGCGCAGGACCTGTCCGCCGACTCGATCAAGGAGGTCAAGGCCTACCTCGCCGCACCCTACGAGGAGATCATCCTGGTCCTCCTCCATGCGGGCGGGGTCAAGGGCAAGGGCCTGCTGGACGCCGCGCGCAAGGCGGGCGCGCGGGAGATCGCCTGCCCGAAGATGACGAAGGCCGCGGACCGGCTGTCCTTCGTGCGGGGCGAATTCCGCACGCTCGGCCGGTCGGCGACCCCGGAGGCCTGCCAGAACCTGGTGGACGCGATCGGCAGCGACCTGAGGGAGCTGGCGAGCGCCGCCGCGCAGCTGTGCGCCGACGTCGAAGGCACCATCGACGAGGCCGTCGTCGCCCGCTACTACACCGGGCGGGCCGAGGCCTCCAGCTTCACGGTCGCCGACCGGGCGGTCGAGGGGCGCGCGGCCGAGGCACTCGAAGCCCTGCGCTGGTCCCTGTCCACCGGGGTGGCGCCGGTCCTGATCACCAGCGCCCTGGCGCAGGCGGTCCGCGCGATCGGCAAGCTCGCCTCCGCCCCGCGCGGAGCCCGCCCCGGCGACCTCGCCCGGGACCTGGGCATGCCGCCGTGGAAGATCGATCGGGTCCGCCAGCAGATGCGCGGCTGGTCGGCGGACGGGGTCTCGGACGCCCTGCGCGCCGTGGCCGCCGCCGACGCCGGGGTCAAGGGCGGCGGCGACGACCCCGAGTACGCCCTGGAGAAGGCGGTCGTCGCGGTGGCCCGCGCGGCCCGCCCCCAGCGCCGTTAGCGGACGTCCCGCATGAGCGTCGATGCCGAGCACTGGGAGCGCTGGATCGCGAAGCTGCTGGGCATCCTTGCCGCCGATGCCCCGGACCAGCTGGCTTGGGCCGGTGAGCACGGCGTGAAGAGCGCCCCCCTCGTCGAGGACGTCGACTTCGTCCTCCACCTGGCCGAGGGGATGCAGGAGCGGGGGACCCTCGCACCGCAGGTCCAGTGTGACCTCCGGGCCATCAGCCGGCTCCTCGACGAGGCGGACGTCCTCGGCCGCGCCGGCCCGTGGGCCGGGTCCCTGACGACGGAGCCCGCCTGGAGCGGGGTGCGCACCTTGGCCCGCCGGATCCTCGTCGCCCGCGAGGGCGACTGGCGCCGCCCCCTCCCGCACCGGGTACCTCCGCAGGACATCTACGACTGAGCAGGCCCGCCCCGTGCGGTGCGCCGGACAGCACGAAGGCCCCGGCCACCGCCCTGGGGAAGGGAGGAGGCCGGGGCCTTCGGATACTTCTGGTTGCGCCGCACCCGCGTGGCGAACGCTTCGTGTGCGGAGCGGGGTGCCGGTCAGGAGCGGGAGAGAGGGCCCACTAGGTCCCTTCCGGCGATCACATCAGGAGCTTCAGCCCTGCAGGGAGGCAACCTTGGTGGCCAGCGCCGACTTCTTGTTGGCGGCGGCGTTCTTGTGGATGACACCCTTCGAGACAGCCTTGTCGAGCGCACGCGCGGCAGCGCGAGAAGCCACGGTGGCCTTCTCGACGTCACCGGCGAGGACGGCCTCGCGGGCCTTGCGGATCGCGGTCTTGAGCGAGGACTTGACGGCCTTGTTGCGCAGGCGCGCCTTCTCGTTCGTCTTGTTCCGCTTGATCTGGGACTTGATGTTCGCCACGAAAGAGCCTTTTCAGGTTCAGAGTTTGATCTTCGGATTGTGCCTCGACAGCTGAGAGGGCATACGAGACACAGCTGCCCAGGCTACCAGGCACGCTGCGGGCGGCCCAAACCGAGCGCACTGCCCCGTCCATGGGACCATGGGAGTCTGCGTAGAGATCCGACATCGCGCCGCCGACAGCGACGGGAGCCGGACTTTCGCTCCGACCGACGCTCCGCAAACGCTTCCGACTGCGACCGAGAATCAGGACACTGCGTGCCCGCGATCCCCAGCCACGTGCCCGAGCCGAGCCGTACCGACTCGGCGCTGATCCGCAACTTCTGCATCATCGCGCACATCGACCACGGCAAGTCGACCCTTGCCGACCGGATGCTCCAGATCACCGGTGTGGTCGACCAGCGGCAGATGCGCGCCCAGTACCTCGACCGCATGGACATCGAGCGTGAGCGCGGCATCACGATCAAGTCCCAGGCGGTCCGGCTGCCCTGGGCGCCCACCACGGGCGAGGGTCAGGGCAACACCCACATCCTCAACATGATCGACACCCCCGGGCACGTCGACTTCACCTACGAGGTTTCGCGCTCCCTCGCCGCGTGCGAGGGCACCGTCCTCCTGGTGGACGCCGCCCAGGGCATCGAGGCGCAGACCCTCGCCAACCTGTACCTGGCGATGGAGAACGACCTCGCGATCGTCCCCGTCCTGAACAAGATCGACCTGCCGGCCGCCCAGCCGGAGAAGTTCGCGGAGGAGCTCGCGAACCTGATCGGCTGCCAGCCCGAGGACGTGCTGCGCGTCTCGGCGAAGACCGGTCTCGGCGTCGAGGCGCTGCTCGACAAGGTCGTCGCCACGGTCCCGGCCCCGGTCGGCGTCAAGGACGCCCCGGCCCGCGCCATGATCTTCGACTCCGTCTACGACTCGTACCGCGGCGTCGTCACGTACGTCCGTGTGGTCGACGGGCAGCTGAACAAGCGCGAGCGCATCCGGATGATGTCCACCGGCGCCACCCACGAGCTGCTGGAGATCGGTGTCTCCTCCCCGGAGATGACCCCGTCCGACGGCATCGGCGTCGGCGAAGTGGGCTACATCATCACCGGCGTGAAGGACGTCCGTCAGTCCAAGGTCGGTGACACCATCACCAGCCTGCACAACGGCGCCACCGAAGCCCTCGGTGGCTACAAGGACCCGCGGCCGATGGTCTTCTCGGGCCTCTACCCGCTCGACGGCTCGGACTACCCCGACCTGCGCGAGGCCCTGGACAAGCTGCAGCTCAACGACGCCGCGCTCGTCTACGAGCCGGAGACCTCGGCGGCGCTCGGCTTCGGCTTCCGCGTCGGCTTCCTCGGCCTGCTCCACCTGGACGTGGTCCGCGAGCGCCTGGAGCGCGAGTTCGGCCTCGACCTGATCGCCACCGCGCCCAACGTGGTCTACCGGGTGGTCATGGAGGACGGCAAGGAAGTCACCGTCACCAACCCGAGCGAGTTCCCCGAGGGCAAGATCTCGGACGTGTTCGAGCCGGTCGTCAAGGCCACCGTGCTCGCGCCCACCGAGTTCATCGGCGCGATCATGGAGCTGTGCCAGCAGCGCCGCGGCACCCTCCTCGGCATGGACTACCTCTCCGAGGACCGGGTCGAGATCCGCTACACCCTCCCGCTCGCGGAGATCGTCTTCGACTTCTTCGACCAGCTGAAGTCCAAGACGCGCGGTTACGCCTCCCTGGACTACGAACCCACTGGCGAGCAGTCCGGCAGCCTGGTCAAGGTCGACATCCTGCTGCACGGCGACAAGGTCGACGCCTTCTCCGCCGTCACGCACAAGGACGCCGCCTACGCCTACGGCGTGCGCCTCGTCGCCAAGTTGCGCGAGCTCATCCCGCGGCAGGCCTTCGAGGTGCCGATCCAGGCCGCGATCGGCTCCCGCGTCATCGCCCGCGAGACCATCCGCGCCATCCGCAAGGACGTCCTCGCCAAGTGCTACGGCGGTGACATCTCCCGTAAGCGGAAGCTGCTGGAGAAGCAGAAGGAAGGCAAGAAGCGGATGAAGATGGTCGGCTCCGTGGAGGTCCCGCAGGAGGCCTTCATCGCCGTCCTCTCCAGTGACGAGTCCGGCGGCAAGAAGAAGTAGCAGCCCCGCCGTCACCCGACGCAGACGGGCCCCCGCACTCCGGTGCGGGGGCCTGTTTCGTTATCAAGCGGCCGCTCGCGGGCCCTTACGCACGCGCCGGTCGCGCTCTAGTCTGATCACTGCTCGACGGTTACTCGCCAGTTTAGAAAGCCACCGGCTGCAAACCCGCCAGTCCCAAGCGCCCCCCAGCGCCCCACGCCCACGCACTGCCGCGTGGAACGGTCCGGAGGATGTCGTGAGCGACACACAGACCTATCTCGAGAACCGCCCGCCCACCGTGGCGGTGCTCTTCCTTGAGCGCGTCGCAGCGACGCCGAACGACGAGGCCTACCGGTACCCGGTGCCGGCGGCCGGCGGCCACGGCGGCCCAGACGATTGGAAATCACTCAGCTGGGGCCAGGCGGCCGAGCGGGTGTTCGCCACCGCCGCCGGGCTGATCTCCCTCGGCCTGGAAACGGAACAACGCGTCGCGCTCGCCTCCAACACCCGGGTCGAGTGGATCCTCTCCGACCTCGGCGTGATGTGCGCGGGCGGCGCGGTCACCACGATCTACCCCAGCACCAACGCGGACGAGTCGGCGTTCATCCTCGCGGACTCCGAGAGCCGGGTGCTCATCGCCGAGGACGCGGCGCAGCTGGCGAAGGCGCGCGAGCGCCGCGCCGACCTGCCGGACCTCGCCCACGTCGTGGTGCTGGACGCCGCCGACGCCGTCGCCGCCGAGGGCGACCCCGAGGGCTGGGTGCTCTCCCTCGCCGAACTGGAGGCGCTCGGCAAGGAGCACCTCGCCAAGCACCCCGAGGCGGTCAACGAGCGGATCGCGGCCATCACCTCCGACCAGCTCGCCACCCTCATCTACACCTCCGGCACCACCGGCCGCCCCAAGGGCGTGCGACTGCTGCACGACAACTGGTCGTACCTGGCCAAGGCCATGGTCGCCACCGGGCTGATCGGCAAGGAGGACGTCCAGTACCTGTGGCTGCCGCTGGCCCACGTCTTCGGCAAGGTGCTGACCTCCGGGCAGATCGAGGCCGGGCACGTGACCGCCGTCGACGGTCGGATCGACAAGATCATCGAGAACCTGCCGGTCGTGCAGCCCACCTACATGGCCGCCGTCCCGCGCATCTTCGAGAAGGTCTACAACGGTGTGGCGGCCAAGGCCCGGGCCGCCGGCGGAGCCAAGTACAAGATCTTCCAGTGGTCGGCCGGCGTCGCCCGCGAGTACGCGAAGGTCACGCAGGACAACTTCCGCCGCACCGGCCAGGCGACCGCCCCCTTCGGCCTCAGCACCAAGCACAAGATCGCCGACGCGCTCGTCTACTCCAAGCTCCGCGAGGCCTTCGGCGGGAAACTGCGGGCCGCCGTCTCCGGTGCCTCCGCCCTGGCCCCCGAGATCGGCTTCTTCTTCTCCGGCGCGGGCGTCCACATCCTGGAGGGCTACGGCCTGACCGAGTCCAGCGCGGCCTCCTTCGTCAACCCGGGCGAGGCCTACCGCACCGGCACGGTCGGCAAGCCGCTCCCCGGCACCGAGGTCCGCATCGCCGACGACGGCGAGGTCCTGCTGCGCGGCCCCGGCATCATGCAGGGCTACCACCGGCAGCCGGACAAGACCGCCGAGGTCCTGGAGTCCGACGGCTGGCTGCACACGGGTGACATTGGCGAGCTGTCGGCCGACGGCTACCTGCGCATCACCGACCGCAAGAAGGACCTGATCAAGACCTCGGGCGGCAAGTACGTCGCCCCGGCGGAGATCGAGGGCCAGTTCAAGGCGATCTGCCCGTACGTGTCGACGATCGTCGTGCACGGCGCCGACCGGAACTTCTGCTCGGCGCTGATCGCCCTCGACGAGCCGTCGATCCTGACCTGGGCGACCGAGAACGGGCTGGAGGGCAAGACGTACGGACAGGTCCTGGCGGCGCCGGAGACCAGCCGACTGATCGAGACGTACGTACAGACCCTGAACGAGGGCCTGCAGCGCTGGCAGACGATCAAGAAGTTCCGGGTGCTGCCGCGCGACCTCGACGTCGAGCACGGCGACCTCACCCCCAGCCTGAAGCTGAAGCGACCGGTGGTCGAGCGTGAGTTCAAGCACCTGATCGAGGAGATGTACGAGGGGTCCCGCGAGGCCTGACGCCCGCCGCGGGCCCGACGGGGCGGGGCGGTGGACCGCCCCGCCGGCCCCGCCGACCCCAATGTTCCCGGGCGGCCCCGGGCATCGGCTGCGCGCCGTGTCCCGGGGCCCCGCCCCGAACCCCGCGCCCCCGACGCCGGCGGGGCCGGACGCGCCGCCGCCGGGACCGGACGCGAGCGGGGCCGGGCGGTGCGGCGGTGCGGGATGATGGGGGCATGCCTTCCGCACTCCCCGACGGTGAACCCATGCCCGAAGACGGCGCGCTGCCGTCGCACGCCCTGGTGGGTGCGGGGGAGCGGCCGCTCGGGTTCTACCTGCACGTCCCGTACTGCGCCACGCGCTGCGGGTACTGCGACTTCAACACCTACACGGCCACCGAGCTGCGGGGCACCGGCGGTGTGCTCGCCTCCCGGGAGAACTACGCCGACACCCTGATCGACGAGGTCCGCCTCGCGCGGAAGGTGCTCGGGGACGACCCGCGGGCCGTACGGACGGTGTTCGTGGGCGGCGGCACGCCCACGCTGCTGCCCGCCCGGGACCTCGTACGGATGCTCGCGGCGATCCGGGACGAATTCGGCCTGGCCGAGGACGCCGAGATCACCACCGAGGCCAACCCGGAGTCCGTGAACCCGGAGTACCTCGCCGAGCTGCGCGCCGGGGGCTTCAACCGGGTCTCCTTCGGCATGCAGAGCGCCAAGCAGCACGTCCTGAAGGTGCTCGACCGCACCCACACGCCGGGGCGCCCCGAGGCGTGCGTCGCCGAGGCGCGGGCGGCGGGCTTCGAGCACGTCAACCTCGACCTGATCTACGGCACGCCCGGGGAGTCGGACGAGGACTGGCGGGCCACCCTCTCGGCAGCGCTGGGCGCCGGGCCGGACCACATCAGCGCCTACGCGCTGATCGTCGAGGAGGGCACGCAGCTCGCGCGCCGGATCCGCCGCGGCGAGGTCCCGATGACGGACGACGACGTGCACGCCGACCGGTACCTGATCGCGGACTCGGTCATGGTCGAGGCCGGGTACGCCTGGTACGAGGTCTCGAACTGGGCCACCTCGGAGGCCGGGCGCTGCCTGCACAACGAGCTGTACTGGCGCGGCGCCGACTGGTGGGGCGCGGGCCCGGGCGCGCACTCGCACGTGGGCGGGGTGCGGTGGTGGAACGTGAAGCACCCGGGTGCCTACGCCGCGGCGCTGGCGGAGGGCCGCTCCCCGGGCGCGGGACGCGAGATCCTCTCCGAGGAGGACCGGCGGGTGGAGCGGATCCTGCTGGAGCTGCGCCTCGTGGACGGGGTCCCGCTGTCCCTGCTCGCCCCGGCCGGACTGGCCGCCTCCCGCAAGGCCCTGGCGGACGGGCTGCTGGACGCCGTGCCGTACGAGGCCGGGCGTGCCGTGCTGACCCTGCGGGGGCGGTTGCTGGCCGACGCGGTGGTCCGGGACCTGGTGGACTGATCACTCCACGGAGTGAATCGCTGCGAATGAGGGCAGGCGCGGCCTAGCCTGTTCGTAGCCTTCTGTCGCATACCCGGCGGCAGAAGTGGAGGGCACGGAGATGACCGCTGTGGACGATCGCCGGATGACCGAGTACTTCGAGAGCTTCGAGGCTCCCGAGGGGGTCAAGGTTGAGCTCCTCAGGGGGGAAATCGTGATGATGGCGGGGCCCGACGTGGTCCACAACCTGATCGTCCTGTTCGTCCAGCGGCAGATCCCCGTGGGACGCTGGTACCCGCTCCAGACGCAGGACGTGGACATTCCGGCGGAGTCGTCCGAGCCGCAGCCGGACCTCGTGGTCCTGCCGAGCGAGGCAGCGCCCGAGTCGGGCCGGTTGGTGCCCGCTTCAGCTCTGGCGATGGTGGTCGAGGTCGTCTCCAAGACCAGCAAGCTGCGCGACTACGTGACGAAGCGCTCCATCTACGCGGCGGGCGGCATCCCCACCTATTTGATCATCGACCCCTTCCAGGCCAAGTGCGTGGTGCTCACCGAACCTTTCGGCGCCGGAGAGGAAGCCGACTACCGGACCGAGCGGACCAGCAAGTTCGGTGAACCGGTCCCGCTCGACGTCCTCGGTGTCACGCTCGACACCACGGAGTTCGGCACCCTGCCGTAGCTCAAACCGGTGCCGTGACGAAGTCGATCAGCTCCTCCACGCGCCCCAGGAGCGTCGGCTCCAGGTCCTTGTAGGACGTCACCCGGGACAGGACGTGCTGCCAGGCGGCGCCCGTGTTCTGCGGCCAGCCCAGGGCCCGGCAGACCCCCTTCTTCCAGTCCTGGCCGGGCGGGACCACCGGCCACGCGCGGATGCCCAGCGCGGACGGCTTCACGGCCTGCCAGACGTCCACGTACGGGTGGCCCACGACCAAGACGTCCGGGCAGGTCACCGACGCCGCGATGCGGGACTCCTTCGAACCCGGGACGAGGTGGTCGACCAGGACGCCGAGGCGCGCGTCCGGGGCCGGGGCGAAGTCGGCGACGACGGCCGGGAGGTCGTCGACGCCCTCCAGGTACTCCACCACCACGCCCTCGATCCGCAGGTCGTCACCCCAGACCCGCTCCACCAGCTCCGCGTCGTGCCGGCCCTCGACGTAGATCCGGCCGGCCCGCGCCACGCGCGCCCGCGCCCCGGGCACGGCCAGCGAGCCCGAAGCCGTCAGGAGCGGACCGGAGGGCCGGCGCGCGGGCCGGACCAGGGTGACCACGGCGCCGTCCAACAGGAAGGCGCGCGGCTCCATCGGGAACACCCGCCGTTTGCCGAAGCGGTCCTCCAGGGTCACCGTGCCCGCCTCGCAGGCCACCACCGCGCCGCAGAAGTCCGTACCGGCCACCTCGACCACCAGGTCGGGATCCGCCGCCACCTCCGGCACGGCCTCGGGTCGCTTCCACTGCGGGGTCAGGTCGGGGGAGTACTCGCGCATCCGGCCGACACTAGGAGAGCCGCCCGCATCACGCCTCCGACACGCCGAAACGAGCCGCCAGTGTGGCGCGTTGCGCACGGACGAACTCCGCCCCGACCACCGCTCCGTGACCCGGCACGTACAGTGCGTCGTCCCCGCCCAGTGACAGCAGCCGGTCCAGGGCGGCGGGCCACTGCCCGGGGGCGGCGTCCGGGCCCGCCATGGGCTCGCCCGACTCCTCGACCAGGTCCCCGCAGAAGACCACCTCGCGCTCGCCCGGTACGAAGACCGCCAGGTCGTGCCCGCTGTGCCCGGGCCCCACATTGGCCAACAGCACCTGCACGCCGCCCAGTTCCAGCGTCCACTCGCCCGACACCGAATGCCGGGGCAGCACCATCAGGTCCACCGCCTGGGCCGCCTCCGCCTCCGCGAGCCCCTGCCGGACCGCGTCCTCGCGCAGCTCCTCGCGCTCCGCCGCCAGCAGTGCGGCCAGTCCGACCGCCCCGAACACCTCGGCCCCGGGGAAGGCGGACGCGCCCAGGACATGATCGAAATGACCGTGCGTGAATGCGATATGGGTCACGCTCCGCCCCGTCAGCCGCTCCGCCTCGGCCCGCACCTCGGCCCCCTCGCGCAGGCACGACCCGGGGTCGATCAGGAGGACCGAATCCTCGCCCACCACCAGCCCCACGGTGCAGTCCCACACCGGCAGCCGCCGCCGGCCGGCCCGCCCGGTCAGCCGTTCCCAGCCCGACCCTTCCCAATCCACGTCCATGCCGCGACGCTACCCTGGCGGTCCTCCCTTGCCAGGGGCTTACCGCCCGGCCGTACACTGAGCGGGGGCTCTCTGGCACTCGAACGATCAGAGTGCCAACGAACACGGCAGAAGACGGCAACGGACCACAGCTGGAGGTGTGCGCGATGCTCAGCGAACGCAGACTCGAAGTGCTGCGCGCCATCGTCCAGGACTACGTCGGGACGGAGGAGCCGGTCGGCTCCAAGGCGCTCACGGAGCGGCACCGGCTCGGCGTCTCGCCCGCCACCGTGCGCAACGACATGGCCGTGCTGGAGGACGAGGGCTACATCGCCCAGCCCCACACCAGCGCCGGCCGGATCCCCACCGACAAGGGCTACCGGCTCTTCGTCGACAAGCTGGCGGGGGTCAAGCCGCTGTCGTCGCCCGAGCGCCGGGCCATCCAGAACTTCCTCGACGGCGCCGTCGACCTCGACGACGTGGTCGGACGCACGGTGCGGCTGCTCGCTCAGCTCACCCGGCAGGTCGCCGTCGTCCAGTACCCGAGCCTGACCCGGTCGACCGTCCGGCACGTGGAGCTGCTCTCGCTCGCTCCCGCGCGCCTGATGCTCGTACTGATCACGGACACCGGGCGGGTCGAGCAGCGGCTCGTCGACTGCCCGAGCCCCTTCGGGGAGACCTCGCTGGCGGACCTGCGGGCCCGGCTCAACAGCCGGGTCGTCGGGCGCCGCTTCACCGATGTGCCCCCGCTCGTCCAGGACCTCCCCGAATCCTTCGAGGCCGAGGACCGCGGCACGGTCTCCACCGTGCTCGCGACGCTCCTCGAAACCCTGGTCGAGGAAGCCGAAGAGCGGCTGATGATCGGCGGTACCGCCAATCTCACCCGCTTCGGACACGATTTTCCCCTGACGATCAGGCCGGTGCTCGAAGCACTCGAGGAGCAGGTCGTGCTCCTCAAGCTGCTGGGCGAGGCCAACGAGTCGGGAATGGCCGTACGGATCGGGCACGAGAACGCCTACGAGGGACTGAACTCCACGTCGGTCGTCTCGGTCGGTTACGGTTCGGGCGGCGAAGCAGTCGCCAAACTCGGCGTGGTCGGACCGACCCGCATGGACTACCCCGGAACGATGGGAGCGGTACGCGCAGTGGCACGTTACGTCGGACAGATCCTGGCGGAGTCGTAAGTGGCCACGGACTACTACGCCGTTCTCGGCGTGCGCCGCGACGCATCGCAGGACGAGATCAAGAAGGCCTTCCGGCGCCTCGCGCGTGAACTCCACCCGGATGTGAATCCGGACCCGAAGACGCAGGAGCGCTTCAAGGAGATCAACGCGGCCTACGAGGTGCTGTCGGACCCGCAGAAGAAGCAGGTCTACGACCTCGGCGGCGACCCGCTGTCCTCCTCGGGCGGCGGCGGCGGAGCGGGCGGCTTCGGAGCGGGTGGCTTCGGCAACTTCTCCGACATCATGGACGCCTTCTTCGGCCAGGCCTCGCAGCGCGGCCCGCGCTCGCGGACCCGGCGCGGCCAGGACGCGATGATCCGCCTCGACCTGGAACTGGACGAGGCGGCCTTCGGGACGACCAAGGACATCCAGGTCGACACGGCCGTCGTCTGCAACACCTGCTCCGGTGAGGGCGCCGCTCCCGGCACCTCGGCGCAGACGTGTGACATGTGCCGCGGCCGAGGTGAGGTCTCGCAGGTCACCCGGTCCTTCCTGGGCCAGGTCATGACCTCGCGCCCCTGCCCGCAGTGCCAGGGCTTCGGCACCGTGGTCCCGACCCCGTGCCACGAGTGCGCGGGCGACGGCCGTGTCCGCTCCCGCCGCAGCCTCACGGTCAAGATCCCGGCGGGCGTCGAGAACGGCACCCGGATCCAGCTCGCGGGCGAGGGCGAGGTCGGCCCCGGCGGCGGCCCCGCCGGCGACCTGTACGTGGAGATCCACGAGCTGGCGCACCCGACCTTCCAACGGCGCGGGGACGACCTGCACTGCACGGTCACCATTCCGATGACGGCGGCCGCGCTGGGCACCAAGTGCCCGCTGGAGACGCTGGACGGACTGGAGGAGATCGACATCCGACCCGGCACCGGGTCCGGCCAGGCGATCCCGCTGCACGGGCGCGGCGTCACCCACCTGCGCGGTGGCGGACGCGGCGACCTGATCGTGCACGTCGAGGTCACCACCCCGGGCAAGCTGGACGCCCAGCAGGAGGACCTGCTCCGCCAGCTGGCGAAGCTGCGCGGCGAGGAGCGGCCGATGGGTCAGTTCGCGCCGGGTCAGCAGGGTCTGTTCAGCCGTCTGAAGGACGCTTTCAACGGTCGCTGATCGACCTCGGTCCACCGTCACGAGCCCGGCCTGGGGATTCCCCGGCCGGGCTCGTCACGTGGGCCCGGCGACGGCCGGGGGCCGGTCGGGAAGCGGACTATGCCAGGCGAATGCCACGGTTCGGCCCCATGCGTCGGACGTGGCACGATGCAGTCCATGTCCTCGGCACCGAACGGTCTCTCCCCGTACCCGATCGTGCAGGCTCCCATGGCGGGCGGCGCCTCCTGCCCCGCGCTCGCCGCCGCCGTGTGCGAGTCGGGCGGACTGGGCTTCCTGGCCGGCGGCTACAAGACCGCCGACGGGATGTACCAGGAGATCAAGCAGGTGCGCGCGCTGACCCGGCGCCGTTTCGGCGTCAACCTCTTCATGCCGCAGACCGGTTACGTCGATCCGGCCGCCGTGGAGGCCTACCGCGGGCAGCTGGCCGGTGAGGCGAGTTGGTACGAGATCTCGCTCGCGGAGGAGGACATCATCGGCACCAGCGACGACGGCTACGACGCCAAGATCGCCATCCTCCTCGAAGACCCGGTCCCGGTGGTCTCGTTCACCTTCGGCTGTCCCTCCTTCGCGGCCCTGGCGGCCCTGCGCAAGGCCGGCACGTACACCGTCGTCACGGTGACCTCCGCCGAGGAGGCCCGCAGCGCCCAGTACGCCGGTGCGGACGCGGTCTGCGTCCAGGGCGCCGAGGCCGGCGGTCACCAGGGCACCCACCGGGACGACCCGCAGATCGACGGCACGGCGACCGTGGGCCTCCTCGCGCTGGTGGCGCAGGTGCGGGAGGCCGTGGCGCTCCCGATCATCGCGGCGGGCGGGGTCATGCGGGGCGCGCAGATCGCGGCCCTGCTGGCGGCGGGCGCGGAGTCGGCGCAGCTCGGGACGGCCTTCCTGGCCTGCCCGGAATCGGGGGCGGACCCGGTCCACAAGAAGGCGCTGACGGACCCGCTGTTCGTCCGCACCGAGCTGACCCGGGCCTTCTCCGGGCGGCCGGCGCGGGGGCTGGTGAACCGCTTCATGCGCGAGCACGGGCCGTACGCCCCGGCCGCGTACCCGCAGGTCCACCACCTGACCTCGGGGCTGCGCAAGGCCGCCGCCGCGGCCGGGGACCCGCAGGGCATGGCCCTGTGGGCGGGGCAGGGGCACCGGCTGGCGCGACCACTGCCGGCGGGGGAGCTGGTGGAAGTGCTGACGGCCGAACTGGCCCAGGCGCAGAGCACGTTGAAGGCAAGGCAGATGAGGAGTGCGTCATGACCGCCCCGGTGTTCGTGGTGGAAGAGGTCCCCGCGGGGCCGGAGTTCGTCCTGGACGGCCCGGAGGGCCGGCACGCGGTGTCCGTGAAACGCCTGAACCCGGGAGAGGACGTGGTCCTCACGGACGGGCTCGGCCACTGGGCGGAGGGCGTGGTCAAGGCCGCCGAGGGCAAGGACCGGCTGGTCGTCACGGACCTGCACACCGTCGCGGAGGAGCCGGAGCCGGAAGTGCGGATCACGGTGGTCCAGGCACTCCCCAAGGGGGACCGGGGCGAGCTGGCCGTCGAGACGATGACCGAGACCGGCGTGGACGCGATCGTGCCCTGGCAGGCCTCGCGCTGCATCACGCAGTGGCGCGGCGACCGCGGAGCCAAGTCACTGGCCAAGTGGCGGGCCACGGCCCGGGAGGCGGGCAAGCAGTCCCGCCGGGTGCGCTTCCCGGAGGTGGCCGAGGCCATGTCCACCAAGCAGGTGGCGGCGCTGCTGGCCGGCGCCGACCTGGCGATGGTGCTCCACGAGGACCGCGACGCCCCGTCCGGGGCGCTGGCGACGGCCGAGCTCCCGAAGACCGGTTCCGTGGTGCTGGTGGTCGGCCCGGAGGGCGGTGTCTCCCCGGAGGAGCTGGCCGTCTTCGCCGCCGCGGGAGCCCACCCCTACCGCCTGGGCCGCTCCGTCCTGCGGACCTCCACGGCCGGGACGGCGGCCACGGCGGTGCTGCTGGCCCGCACGGGCCGCTGGTCGTGACGGCCCGCTGGTCGTGACGGTCCCCGGGTCCTGACGGGCCGCTCCGGCCCCTGGTCCGGCCGGCCCGGGGGCAATCGGCCCGTCCGGCCCGGGGCCTGCGGCCCGGCCGGTCGAAATGCCGTCCCGCGGCGGGCGTCCGGCTGGATACGATGCCCGGACCGATCACCGTCACGGGAGGCGAAGCAATGGCCGGGGAACCGCAGGCCGACTGCCTGTTCTGCAAGATCGTCGCGGGGCAGATCCCCGCGACCGTGGTACGGGAGACCGAGACCACGGTCGCCTTCCGGGACATCAACCCGCAGGCGCCCACGCACGTGCTCGTCATCCCCAAGGTGCACTACGCCGATGCGGCCTCCCTCGTGGCGGCCGAGCCGGGCGTCGCCGCCGACATACTGCGCGAGGCCGGCCAGGTCGCCCTCGACGAGAAGATCGTCGAACACGGCTACCGGGTCGTGTTCAACACCGGCTCCG
The DNA here is from genome assembly GCF_044756625.1 of Streptomyces sp. NPDC091682. Classification (NCBI taxonomy): domain Bacteria; kingdom Bacillati; phylum Actinomycetota; class Actinomycetes; order Kitasatosporales; family Streptomycetaceae; genus Streptomyces; species Streptomyces sp. NPDC091682. The sequence continues at coordinate 191,677 of NZ_JBIVTH010000007.1, forward strand.
GCGCCGGGCAGACCGTCTTCCACGCCCACGCGCACGTCCTCGGCGGCCGCGGCCTCCAGTGGCCCCCCGGATAGCACGTGTCCGTACGAGAGTTCGTGGTGCTGGGCACGGCCAGCCAGGTGCCCACCCGCCACCGCAACCACAACGGCTACCTGCTGCGCTGGGACGGCGAGGGCATCCTCTTCGACCCGGGCGAGGGAACCCAGCGCCAGATGCTGCGCGCCGGGGTGGCCGCGCACGACATCAACCGGATCTGCATCACCCACTTCCACGGTGACCACAGCCTCGGCCTCGCCGGGGTGATCCAGCGGATCAACCTCGACCAGGTCCCGCACCCCGTCACCGCGCACTACCCGGCCTCGGGGCAGAAGTTCTTCGACCGGCTGCGGTACGCCACCGCCTACCGGGAGACCGTCCCGCTCCGCGAGGAGCCGGTGGCGGCGGACGGCGTGCTCGCGCAGGGGCCCTCGTACGTCCTGGAGGCCCGACTGCTCTCGCACCCGGTCGAGTCCTTCGGCTACCGGATCACCGAGCCCGACGGGCGACGCATGGTGCCCGAGCTGCTCGCGCGCCACGGGATCATGGGGCCGGACGTGGGCCGGATCCAGCGCGAGGGGCGGCTCGGCGAGGTCACCCTGGACGAGGTCAGCGAACCCCGGCCCGGGCAGCGGTTCGCGTTCGTCATGGACACCCGGCTCTGCCCGGGCGTGGACGCGCTGGCCGAGGGCTGCGACATGCTGGTGATCGAGTCGACCTTCCTCGACGAGGACGAACGGCTGGCCACCGACCACGGGCACCTGACCGCCGGCCAGGCGGCGCGGGTGGCGCGGGACGCCGGCGTGCGGCACCTGGTGCTGACGCACTTCTCGCAGCGCTACACCGACCCGGCCGAGTTCGAGCGCCAGGCCCGCGCGGCCGGCTTCGAGGGCGAGCTCACCGTGGCCGCGGACCTGGTGCGGGTGCCCCTGCCCAAGCGGGGCTGACCGCGGGCCCGGGCACGCACCCCGGCCCGGCCGCGCCGGCCGGCCCGGGGCGTGCTCGCCGAGCGGCCCGAGCGGCCCGAGCGGCCCGAGCGACCGGGGGCCTTCCATGGGTGATCTGCGCCACACTGGGTTTTGGTCCTGTCCGGGGTGGGCAGGGCTGGCAGCTTTCCATGGGAAGCGTCATGCAGGAACGGGCCTTCGAGGAACAACGGGGAGATCGCCGTGACCGGTCGGGACTACGAAATCCGCGCAGCAGCAGTGGACCCGCTCGGTCCGCTGCGTGACCCCCGGGAACCCGGCTGTGACGTCTTCCTGACCGGAACGGTCTTCCTCGACATCATCTTCACCGGCCTCGACTCGGCCCCCGTGCGCGGTACGGAGTCCTGGGCGCGCGGCATGGGCTCCAGCCCCGGCGGCGTCGCCAACATGGCCACCGCCCTGGCCCGGCTCGGCCTGCGCACCTCGCTGGCCGCCGCATTCGGGGACGACCACTACGGCGAGTACTGCTGGGACGCCCTCGAACAGGGCGAGGGAATCGATCTGTCCATGTCGCACACCATCCCCGGCTGGCACAGCCCCGTCACCGTTTCGATGGCCTACGAGGGTGAGCGCACGATGGTCTCGCACGGCCACGAGGCTCCGCCGCCGGCCGGCCCCGGGCCCTTCCCGCAGTGCCCGCCACGGGCCCGCGCGGCCGTGGCGGCCCTGGGACCCGGCCGCGGCGAGGAGTGGATCGGCGAGGCCGCCCGGCGCGGCTCGCGGATCTTCGCGGACGTGGGATGGGACGAGAGCGGCCGGTGGGACCTGGGCGCCCTGGCCGACCTGGAGCACTGCGAGGCCTTCCTGCCGAACGCGGGCGAGGCGATGCGCTACACGCGGACCGACTGTCCGAGAGCCGCGGCCCGGGCGCTGGCGGAGAAGGTGCCGATCGCGGTGGTGACCATGGGCGCGGAGGGCTCGTACGCGGTGGACGGGCGCACCGGGGAGACCGCGCACGTCCCCGGGATCACGGTGGACGAGCTGGACCCGACGGGGGCGGGAGACGTCTACGTGGCGGGCTTCGTGACCGGCACCCTGGCGGGCTGGCCGCTCGCGGACCGCCTCGCCTTCGCCGGGCTGACGGCGGCCCTGTCGGTGCAGGAGTTCGGCGGCTCCCTGTCGGCCCCCGGCTGGCCGGAGGTGGCCCACTGGTGGCGGGACGCCCCGCAGGAGCTGCGCGGCCGGTACGGCTTCCTGGACGATCTGGTCCCGCCGGGCGGGACTCCGGCGGCCCGGCGCAGGGCGGTACCGACGATCGGCTTCCGGCACTCGCTCTAGCGGTGCGACCGGGCGGTAAAACCTCTCGGGGAAGCCGCGGCGGAGACGTACGCTTGGTACTCCGGAGGTCGTCGATCGGCGCGGCCCCTCAGCGGGAGGTATGCGCAGGCCACAGTGCCGGCCCATGACTCAGACACCGACAGCCCACATCCCCGCGCCGGGGCAGGCGCGAGCCCACTTCACCGTTCCGGCCACGCACCCGATGGTGACCGTGCTCGGCTCGGGTGACGCCCTGTTGCGCGTGATCGAGAAGGCCTTCCCGAAGGCCGACATCCATGTTCGGGGCAATCAGGTCAGCGCGATCGGTGCAGCGGCGGAAGTCGCGCTGATCCAGCGACTTTTCGACGAGATGATGCTGGTGCTCCGCACCGGGCAGCCGATGACGGAGGACGCAGTGGAACGCTCGATCGCCATGCTCAAGGCGAGCGGCAACGGCAATGGCGACGGGCCGGCCGAGACGCCCGCGGAAGTGCTCACCCAGAACATCCTCTCCAGCCGCGGCCGCACCATCCGACCCAAGACCCTCAACCAGAAGCGGTACGTCGACGCGATCGACAAGAACACGATCGTCTTCGGCATCGGCCCCGCCGGTACCGGCAAGACCTACCTCGCCATGGCCAAGGCCGTGCAGGCCCTGCAGTCCAAGCAGGTCAGCCGGATCATCCTGACCCGACCCGCCGTCGAGGCGGGGGAGCGGCTCGGCTTCCTGCCGGGCACCCTCTTCGACAAGATCGACCCCTACCTGCGCCCGCTCTACGACGCGCTGCACGACATGATCGACCCCGACTCGATCCCGCGGCTGATGGCGGCGGGCACGATCGAGGTGGCGCCCCTGGCGTACATGAGGGGGCGTGCGATGCCCGTCTTCACGAAGGTGCTGACGCCGGACGGCTGGCGCCCCATCGGCGATCTCCAGGTGGGCGACCTCGTCGTCGGGTCGAACGGTGAGCCGACCCCGGTCCTCGGCGTGTACCCGCAGGGCGAGAAGGACATCTACCGCCTCACTGCCCAGGACGGCGCCTGGACCCTTTGCTGCGATGAGCACCTGTGGACCGTCAGGACGCGCGACGACAAGCGCCGTGACAAGCCGTGGCGGGTCATGGAGACCAAGGAGATGATCGGCAACCTCCGTGCGGGGCACGCCCGCCGATACGAACTGCCGATGCTCACCGCTCCCGTGGCCTTCCCCGAGCGCGAGATCCCCATGGACCCGTACGCGCTCGGTCTGCTGCTCGGCGACGGCTGCCTCACCGGCTCCACCACACCGTCCTTCTCCACGGTGGACGAGGAGCTCGTCCGCGCCCTGGAGGCAGCGCTTCCCGGAGTGGCCGTACGCCACAAGGGCGGCCCCGACTACGTCCTGAACAGGGTGAAGTCGCCCGGTGACATGATCACTCTGGAAAACCCGGTCACTCGGGTGATGCGCGAACTGGATCTGCTCGGCAGCCGTTCGCACTCCAAGTTCGTGCCGGACGACTACCTGTTCAACACGGCGGAGGTCCGCCTCGCGGTACTCCAGGGCCTGCTCGACTCCGACGGCGGACCGGTCACCCAGCGGGACCGTACCTGCCGGGTCCAGTACTCCACTGCCTCGATCGTCCTGCGGGACGACGTGATCGCACTCGTCCAGTCGCTCGGCGGCGTGGCCTACACCCGACGACGCAGGGCGGCGGACCGGGTGCAGGGCACTGCCATTGGCGCGCACCGGCACGACGCGCACGTCGTCGACATCCGACTCCCCGAGGACATCGAGCCCTTCCGCCTTGCCCGCAAGCGGGACGCGTACCATGCGGCCGGCGGCGGTGGGCGTCCGATGCGCTTCATCGACTCCATCGAGCCCGCGGGACGGGAGGAGGCGGTGTGCATCCAGGTAGCCGCCGAGGACTCGCTGTACGTGACGCAGGACTACCTGCTGACGCACAACACGCTCAACGAGGCGTTCGTCGTCCTCGACGAGGCGCAGAACACCACCGCCGAGCAGATGAAGATGTTCCTGACCCGGCTCGGTTTCGACTCGAAGATCGTCGTCACCGGTGACATCACCCAGATCGACCTGCCGGGCGGCGCCAAGAGCGGTCTGCGGGAGGTCCAGAAGATCCTGGAAGGGGTGCCCGACATCCACTTCTCGCGGCTCACGTCCGAGGATGTCGTCCGGCACAAGCTGGTCGGCCGTATCGTCGACGCGTACGAGAAGTACGACGACGGCCAGCCGGCCTCCAACGGCCACCAGCGGAAGTAGAACCCAGCGCACCATGTCGATCGACGTCAACAACGAGTCCGGAACCGAGGTCGACGAGCAGGCGATCCTCGACATCGCCCGCTACGCGCTCACCCGGATGCGGATCCACCCGCTCTCCGAGCTCTCCGTCATCGTCATCGACGAGGACGCCATGGAGCAGCTCCACATCCAGTGGATGGATCTGCCCGGTCCGACCGACGTCATGTCCTTCCCGATGGACGAGCTCCGTCCGCCGACCAAGGACGACGAGGAACCCCCGCAGGGGCTCCTCGGTGACATCGTGCTCTGCCCCGAGGTCGCCAAGCGGCAGGGCGAGGAAGCCCCGACGCAGCACTCCATGGACGAGGAGCTCCAGCTCCTGACCGTCCACGGAGTGCTGCACCTGCTCGGCTACGACCACGAGGAGCCGGACGAGAAGGCCGAGATGTTCGGCCTCCAGGCAGCGATCGTCGACGGCTGGCGCGGCGAGCGCGGCATCACCGGTCCGTCCCCGGCTCCGACCGTCTCGTGAACGCCCCCCAGCTGATCACCGGGGCGGTGCTGCTGGTGGTGGTGGCCTGGTTCGCGGCCTGCGCCGAGTCCGGCATCGCCCGCATCTCCAGCTTCCGGGCCGAGCAGGCCGTACGGGAGGGCCGGCGCGGGAGCGAGAAGCTCGCCCAGGTCGCCGGCGACCCCACCCGCTACCTCAACGTGGCCCTGCTCGTCCGGGTCACGTGCGAGATGGCGGCCGGGGTGCTCGTCACCTACGTCTGCCTCGACGAGTTCGGCGAGAACTGGACCGCGCTGCTCGTGGCCATCGCCGTCATGGTGCTCGTCTCCTTCGTCGCCGTGGGCGTTTCCCCGCGCACGATCGGCCGCCAGCACCCGCTGAACACGGCGACCGCGGCCGCGTACGTCCTCGTGCCGCTGGCCCGGATCATGGGGCCGATCCCGCAGCTGCTGATCCTCATCGGCAACGCGCTCACGCCCGGGAAGGGCTTCCGCAAGGGGCCCTTCGCCTCCGAGGCCGAGCTGCGCGCGATGGTGGACCTCGCGGAGAAGGAATCGCTGATCGAGGACGACGAGCGCCGCATGGTGCACCAGGTCTTCGAGCTCGGCGACACGCTGGTGCGCGAGGTGATGGTGCCGCGCACCGACCTCGTCTGCATCGAGCGGTACAAGACGGTCCGTCAGGCGACCACGCTCGCGCTGCGGTCCGGTTTCTCCCGCATCCCGGTGACCGGGGACAACGAGGACGACATAGTCGGGATCGTCTACCTGAAGGACCTCGTCCGCAAGACGCACATCAGCCGGGAGGCCGAGGCCGACCTGGTATCGACCGCGATGCGGGCGGCCGTCTTCGTACCGGACACCAAGAACGCGGGCGATCTGCTGCGCGAGATGCAGCAGGTGCGCAACCACGTGGCCGTCGTCATCGACGAGTACGGCGGCACGGCCGGCATCGTCACCATCGAGGACATCCTCGAAGAGATCGTCGGAGAGATCACCGACGAGTACGACCGGGAGCTCCCGCCGGTCGAGGACCTCGGCGAGGACCGCTACCGGGTCACCGCGCGCCTGGACATCACCGACCTCGGTGAGCTGTTCAAGGTCGAGGCCTTCGACGACGAGGACGTGGAGACGGTCGGCGGACTGCTGGCGAAGGCGCTCGGGCGGGTGCCGATCGCGGGCGCCTCCTCGGTGGTGGAACTGCCCGACGGGCGTCCGCTGCGGCTGACCGCCGAATCCCCGGCGGGCCGGCGGAACAAGATCGTGACGGTCCTGGTCGAACCGGTGGCCGCGGCGGAGTCCGCGGGGGAGGAGGGGGAATGACCCCGGAGCAACTGCGCGCGTTCTGCCTGGGCTTCAACGCGGCGGTGGAGGAGTTCCCCTTCACCCCGGAGACCTCGGTGTTCAAGGTGCTGGGCAAGGTGTTCGCGCTGTCGGCGCTGGACGCGGCGCCGCTCAAGGTCAACCTCAAGTGCGATCCGGAGCTGGCGGTGCGGCTGCGCGAGGAGCACGAGGCGATCGTGCCGGGCTACCACATGAACAAGCGGCACTGGAACACGGTGACCGTGGGCGGGCCGGGCGGCCTGCCGGAGCGGCTGGTGCGGGAGTTGGTGGAGGACTCGTACGACCTGGTGGTCGCGGGTCTGCCGAGGGCGGAGCGGCTGCGGCTGGACCGGCCGTAGCGCTGGCCCCCGCCCCGGCGGCGGGGTGGTCGTGCGGGGGCGCGGGGCGCCTCCCTATGCTTTCGCCCATGACCGACAGCACCGGGATCGACCCCGAGGACAGCAAGATCATCACGCTGGCGCGCAGCGCCCGGGCCCGCAACGCGGTGCCCGAGGGGGCGGCGGTGCGGGACGAGACGGGCCGCACGTACGTCGCCGGGACGGTGGAGCTCGACTCCCTCAAGCTGAGCGCACTGCAGACCGCGGTCGCGATGGCGGTGGCGAGCGGTGCGCGGTCCCTGGAGGCCGCGGCCGTCGTCAGCACGGCCGACACTCCGGCCGAGGCCGACCGCGCGGCCGTCCGCGACCTCGGCGGCCCGGACACCCCGGTCCTGCTGGCGGCCCCGGACGGCACCCTGAAGTCCACCACCCCGGCCGGCCCCTAGCCTCCCGGCGGGGCGGCCGACGAACCCTCCGCACCCCTGCCGGCCCATCCCGGCCGCCGGGCCGTTCGCCCCTGGCCGGGCATCTCCAGCCCCGCCGGCGTTTGAGCAGGGTGGGCACCTCCCAGCGGTAGCTGGGGGAGGGTCCGGGCGGAGCCCGGTGCCCGGCGGGGCCGGGTTTCCTGGGGCTCCGCCCAGACCCCGCGCCTCAAACGCCGGCGGGGCTGGATTCGGCGGGGGCCGTCGGGGGCCTGCGGCGGAGGGTCATCGACATCAGGGCGGCCATCGCGCACAGCGCGCCCGAGGCGTACCAGACGGTGTCGTACGAGCCGGTGAGGTCGCGGGTCAGGCCGCCCAGGAAGGCCACCGCGGCCGCGCCGATCTGGTGCGAGGCCAGGACCCAGCCGAAGACGATCGCGCCGTCGTCCCCGTAGTGCTCGCGGCACAGGGCGATCGTGGGCGGAACGGTCGCGACCCAGTCCAGGCCGTAGAAGACGATGAAGAACAGCAGCGGCGGCCGCACCGACGGTGCCAGCAGCATCGGCAGGAAGAGCAGCGAGATCCCGCGCAGGGCGTAGTAGACGGCCAGCAGCCGCCGCGAGTCGAAGCGGTCCGTGAACCAACCCGAGGCCACCGTGCCGATCACGTCGAACACGCCGACCACCGCCAGCAGCCCCGCCGCAGCCGTCACCGGCATGCCGTGGTCGTGGGCGGCGGGCACGAAGTGGGTCTTGACCAGGCCGTTGGTCGAGGCCCCGCAGATCGCGAAGGTGCCCGCCAGTAGCCAGAACGGGCCGGTGCGGGCCGCGTCGAAGAGCACCCGCAGCGCGCGCCGGGCAGCTCCCGGGACCGGTGCCGGCTTCTGCACGTACGTGCCGCCGTACGGCGCGAGTCCCACGTCCGCCGGGTGGTCGCGCATCAGCAGCCACGCGAAGGGGGCGACGGCCAGGGCTGCCAGGGAGACCGTCACCGTCGCCGGGCGCCAGCCGTGCTGGTCGACCAGCCAGGCCAGCAGCGGCAGGAAGACCAGCTGGCCGGAGGCCCCGGCCGCGGTCAGGATGCCGGTGACCAGGCCGCGCCGGGCGGTGAACCAGCGGCCCGTCACCGTCGCCGCGAAGGCCAGGGCCATGGAGCCGCTGCCCAACCCCACGAGGACGCCCCAGAACAGCACGAGCTGCCAGGGCTCGGTCATCCACACCGTGGCCAGCGAGCCCGAGGCGATGACGAGCAGGGCCAGGGCCACGACCCGCCGGATGCCGAAACGGTCCATCAGGGCCGCGGCGAAGGGGGCGGTGAGCCCGTACAGCGCGAGGTTGACGGAGACGGCGAGGCCGATGGTCCCGCGCGACCAGTCGAACTCGGCGTGCAGCGGCTCGATGAGCAGTCCGGGCAGGGAGGCGAAGCCGGCCGCGCCGATGATCGTCACGAAGGCGACGGCGGCGACGAACCAGGCGCGGTGGACGCGGGCGGGCCGCTGCGGGGAGCGGCGGTCCGCGGGGGCGGGGGCGGAGGCGGGGGCGGGGGCTGTCTGGGGCACGTCGACAGCATTCGGCCATCTGGGGATCGCCTGAAAGTGGCTTGACTGTCATGCTTCGCTACGATCGGGCCATGGAGCCGGAGAAGTCGGAGAAGTCGGAGAAGATGGCGCACCGGGTGGTCGTCCTCGCCCTCACCGGGCTGCTGCCCTTCGAGCTCGGCATCCCGCACAGGATCTTCGGGCGCGCCAAGAGTTCGGCCGGGCAGCCGCTGTACGAGATCCTCACCTGCGGGCTCGCCCCGGGGCCGGTGCGCACGGACGCAGACTTCGCGATCCACGTCGAGCACGGCCCGGAACTGCTGGCCACCGCCGACACGGTGGTGGTGCCGGCCTCGTACGAGCTGGGCCCGGTGCACGAGGAGGGCCGGCTGACCGACGAGCTCGCGGCGGCGCTGGCGCACATCCGGCCCGGCACCCGGCTCGTCTCCATCTGCACGGGCGGGTACGTGCTGGCCGCGGCCGGGTTCCTCGACGGGCGTCCCGCCACCACCCACTGGGCCTGCGCCGAGCACTTCCAGCGGCTCTTCCCGGCCGTCCGGGTCGACCCGGACGTGCTCTACACCGACGACGGGGACGTGCTGACCTCGGCCGGAGTCGCCGCCGGTGTCGACCTGTGCCTGCACATCGTGCGCCGCGACCACGGCGCGGCCGTCGCCAACGAGGTGGCCCGGCGGACCGTCGTGCCGCCCCACCGGGAGGGCGGGCAGGCGCAGTTCATCGCGCGCCCGATGCCGGAGCCGCAGCTCGCCACCACCACGGCGGCCCGGGCCTGGGTGCTGGACCGGCTGCACGAACCGCTCCGACTGACGGACCTGGCCCGCCAGGAGGCCATGTCGGTACGGACCTTCACGCGCCGGTTCCGCGAGGAGTCGGGCGTCAGCCCCGGCCAGTGGATCGTCGGCCGGCGGGTGGAACGGGCCCGGCAGCTGCTGGAGCAGACGGAGCTGCCGATGGAGCACGTGGCGCGGGACAGCGGCTTCGGTACGGCCCAGTCGCTGCGCAAGCACGTGCAGGCGGCGCTGGGGGTGAGCCCGACGGCCTACCGCCGCACCTTCCGCGCGGCCGGTGGGACGGGCAACCTGCCATCTCCTGATGGGCCATCAGTTATTGCCGGGCCCGCGCATTGACTTCTCCCGCCCCCCGCTCGTGAATGGCCCCCTGCGCCGGGCTCGGGCGCGCGGGACCTTAAGGGGCGGGCAGTGCGAATCGGGGCGCGGAAGCGGAGATGGCCGGCGGCCGTGGGCATGGCCGTGCTGGTGGCCACGACCGGGGGCGCGCTCGGCGCACCCGCCGCGGCCGAGGGGGAGACGCCTCCGGGCCAGGTGGACTTCCCGACCCACTGCCCGGCGCCCCAGGAGGCCGGGCTCCCGTCCGCGGACGGGCCGACCACCGCGCGGATCACCGTCGACGATCCGGCCCCGCAGGTCGGTGACACCGTCACCGTGACCTACCAGGTGGTCCGGACCCCCGCCGTCAACCCGGTCGGCGGCGAGCTCCCCGCCGACGTGTTGACCCCGACCGGCCGGATCCTGCTGGCGGGCGCCCAGAGCGGCGAGGTCACCGTGGTCGGGGCCAAGCGGAACGACCCCGTTCCGGCGGGCGCGGCCCTCCCTGCCGTCACGATGACCGGCACGTTCACCGTCACCGCGCCCGGCGAGACCACGCTCGCCCCGGGCGGCTACACGCTGCACACCAGCCACTTGCTTGACCTCGACACCACCTGCACCGCTGATGCAGCGTCCGCCGCCCCCGTCTCCGCCCGCCTGGCCGCGACCGGACTGCCGACGGCCAACCTGCGCAGCGTCTTCCTCGGCGCGGCCCGGGGCGGGCCGGGCGCCAAGGTCAAGGTCACCGCCGCCGGCTTTCCGCCGGGCGCGGCCGTTACGGTGGCCGGCCGGGCAGGCGCCGCCGAGACCGCCGACCGGGTGAGCGCCACCGCCGACGAGCTGGGTACGGCCCTGGTCGAGCTGCCGGTCACGGACAAGGCCACCACGGCGGTGATCGCCTACGAGGGCGCTGCCTGGTCGGCGCGCCAGGGCTCGGGCCCGGCCGCGTACACGGTCATCGACGCGGCTCCGGCGCCGCCCTCCGCCACCACGCAGAAGGTCATGGCCACCGTCGAGCCGGGAGTCCTGGGCATGACCCAGGCCGGCGAGGACATCACCCTGGGCGCCGTCCCGTACGGCGACGGTGGCGCCGCCCCCGGCCGGATCGGGACGGTGACCGTCACCGACGCCCGCGGCGGCCCGGCCGGCTGGACCCTGATCGGCAAGGTCACCGACTTCACCGGACCCGGCGGGATCCGCATCCCGGGCGCCTCCCTGTCCTGGACCCCGAGGTGCGCGGCGGCCGGGGGGAGCCGCAGCGTCTGTACGCCGGGCAGCGCGGGCGTGGTCGGGGCCGACGGGGCGGTGCTCGCCTCCACCCCCGACGCACCGCTGGTCGGCGGCACCTTCACGATCGATGCCACGGTCACCCTCACGGTGCCGCCGTACACCCCGCCGGGTGCGTACACGGCGGTCCTGACGCTGACCCTGTCGTGACGCGGCGCCTCACCCTTCCCCAGCTACCGCTGGGAGGCGCCCCCTGGCGGGGCTTCAAGATCGGGGCTCCGCCGCGGACCCCGCGCCTCAAACGCCGACGAGGCTGGATTTTCCGGAGCCCGGTTTCGGGAAGGGGCGGGGCGGGGGACGGGCTCCGCGCAGCGGCAGCCCTGCTCGTCGCCGCCGGGCTCGTCCTCCTGCTCGCCGCGCCGGCCGAGTCCGCGGACGACGGGCAGTGGTCCGTGTCGCCCGTCGCGAACACCGTCGGGCAGCGGCCCTCCTTCTACCTCGCCGCCGCGCCCGGCCAGTCCGTCGAGGACGCCGTTACCCTCACCAACCGCACCGACCGGCCCCGCACCTTCCGGCTGTACGCCGCCGATGCCTACAACACCGCCCGCGACGGCGGCTTCGCCCTGCGCGGCCCCGACGAGCCGCGGCTGGCCACCGCCGCGTGGGCGAGGCTCGATCGGGAGCGGGTCACCGTAGCGGCCCGCTCGTCGGTCGCCGTCCGCTTCACCCTCACCGTCCCCGACCGGGCGGAACCGGGGGACCACCCCGGCGCCGTCGTGGCCCTGGAGGAACGGCCGGCCGCCGAGGCCGACACCGGCCGGGGGATCGGCGTGCAGCAGGCCGTCGCCGACCGGCTGTACCTGCGGGTGACCGGCCCCACCGCCCCCGACCTCACCGTCCTGGGGGTCACCGTGAACCGGCGCGGCTCCGCCGCGGACGTCGCGTACACGCTCCGCAACACCGGCAACGTCACCCTCCGCCCCCGGGCCGCCCTCACCGCCACCGGAGCCCTCGGCCGCCCGCTCCTCGCCCGCGCGCTCGGCGGGCTGCCCGCCGAACTGCTGCCGGGTCAGGAAGTACGGCTCAGCGCCCGTTGGGAGGGCGCGCCGAGAGCGGAATGGGCCGAGGTCACGGTGCGCGCCCGGGCCGACGGAACCACAGCTCAGGGCCGTGCGGACCTGGTCCGGCGGCCCTCGCCGATGGCCGTGCCGGCTCTTGCCGCAGTGATCTGGTCGGCGCTGGGAGCCGCATCGGGGAGAATGGCCCGTATGAGCGATCGTTCCCCCGAGTCCACCGCCCCGCACCGTGCGGGGTTCGCCTGCTTCGTCGGCCGCCCCAACGCGGGGAAGTCGACCCTCACCAACGCACTCGTGGGCACCAAGGTCGCGATCACCTCCAACCGGCCGCAGACCACCCGCCACACCGTTCGCGGCATCGTGCACCGCCCCGACGCGCAGCTCGTCCTCGTGGACACGCCCGGCCTGCACAAGCCGCGCACCCTGCTCGGCGAGCGCCTCAACGACGTCGTACGGACCACCTGGGCCGAGGTCGACGTCATCGGTTTCTGCCTGCCGGCCGACCAGAAGCTCGGCCCCGGCGACAAGTTCATCGCCAAGGAGCTGGCGGGGATCAAGAAGACCCCCAAGATCGCCATCATCACCAAGACCGACCTGGTCGAGTCCAAGCAGCTGGCCGAGCAGCTCCTCGCCGTGCACCAGCTCGGCGCCGAGCTCGGCTTCGAGTGGGCCGAGATCGTTCCCGTCTCGGCCGTCGGCGACACCCAGGTCCAGCTGCTGGCCGACCTGATCGCGCCGCTGCTGCCGGAGAGCCCGCCGCTGTACCCGGAGGGCGACCTCACCGACGAGCCCGAGATGGTCATGGTCGCGGAGCTGATCCGCGAGGCCGCACTGGAGGGCGTACGGGACGAGCTCCCGCACTCCATCGCCGTGGTCGTCGAAGAGATGATCCCGCGCGAGAACCGTCCGGCGGACCGGCCGCTGCTCGACATCCACGCCAACGTCTACATCGAGCGGCCGAGCCAGAAGGGCATCATCATCGGCCCGAAGGGCTCCCGCCTGAAGGAGGTCGGGATGAAGTCGCGCAAGCACATCGAGGCGCTGCTCGGCACCCCGGTCTTCCTCGACCTGCACGTGAAGGTCGCCAAGGACTGGCAGCGGGACCCCAAGCAGCTGCGCAAGCTCGGTTTCTGAGGCGCGGACCGCGCACCCGGCGACGACGAACGGACGCGACCCCCGCACCGGGGCCGCGTCCGTTCGCCGTTCAGCCCGTCGTTCCGTCCTACCGTCGTTCCGTCACGCTATGCGGGCCGGCGCACCCGGACCACGTTGTCCGTACGGGTCCCGGGCGTTCCGTCGGGCTGGTTCTGGATCCGCTCGGTCTCCTCGGCCCGCAGCACCTCCCAGCCCGCCGTGACCGGCTCCAGCTGCGCGAGGACCTCCTCGGGCGTGGGGAAGTGCGCCTCCTCCCGCTCCTTCTGCCACGGCGCCCAGCCCGCGTGGCCGACCACCAGCAGGGTGCCGCCGGGGGCCACGGCCGCGGCGGCCGTGCGCAGGACCGCGTCACGGGGGAAGTCCCCGTAGTTGTGCAGGAAGCACGCGGAGACGAGGTCGAACTCCCCCTGCGGGAAGGACTCCGTCAGGTCGTGCCGTGCGAAGGAGACGCGGTCGCTGACCCCGGCCTCCGCCGCGTGCTCGGTCGCCCGGCCGAGGGCGACCCCGGAGATGTCGGTCCCGGTGACCGTCCATCCGCGGCGGGCCAGCCAGACGGCGTCGGCGCCCTCCCCGCACCCCAGGTCCAGGGCCCGGCCCGGGGCGAGGGCGGACACCTCGTGCACCAGCATGGCGTTGGCCTCGCCGCTCCAGATGCGGTGGCCCTCCCCGTACCGGCCGTCCCAGAACTCCTCGCCCGCCACCGCTCCGGGCTCGGGGTGGTGGTGGGCGTGCGTGTGGGTGTGCGCGTGCTCGGTCATGGCTTCCTCTTCCCGTCCGGGTGCCGGTACGGCAGATGCTCCGCCCGTCCGGCGAAGTGCGGCAAACTTTGTTGCCGACCCGGCAAAAGAGGAATCTGGCGACCGCGCGGGCGCATTACGCCGGCGGCTCGGCGATCAGGGCCGTGGCCACCCGGCGGAAGCCGATGCGGGCGTAGACGCGGGCCACGTCCTCGTCGCCCGCCGACAGGAAGACCGTACGGGCCCCGCGCTCCCGGGCCCGTGCGACCAGGGCGGCCGTGACCCCGAGGGCCAGGCCCTGGCGGCGGGCCGACGGGAGGGTGCCGACGCCCACCACCTCCACGACGTCCCCGACCGGGTTGTACTGGCCCGCGCAGAGCACCACCCCGTCCCGTACGGCCGCGGCCAGGACCGTGCTGCCCGCGGCCAGCTTCTCGGCCACGCGGGCCCGGCCCGCCTCGGCCGCCGGGTCCGTCAGCGCCGCCGCCAGTTCCGCCGGGCCCGCCTCGCCGACCGCCGTTCCCGGGGCCGCGAAGGCCAGGGCCGGGACCGTCACGGCGGCGGTGAGCAGCGGGTCGTCGGCGTCGAGCAGACGGACTTCGGGGTGCGGGGGAAGGGCCTCGGCCGCCGGGTCCAGGACCATCAGCGGGTGGGCGTGGACGTGGAGCCCCGCCGCCTCCACCGCGGCCCGGAGCGAGGGGCTGGTTTCGGCCACCCACTCGAAGGCCTCGGGGACCTTCAGCTCCCGCTGGCGCTGCCAGACCCGCTCCACGTCGGCCCGGGTTGCCCCGGGGCCGCCGAGCGCGGGCCGCGCGTAGTACGGCCAGCCCGCGCCCTCCTGGACGAACAGGGTCAGGGGGCCGAAGTCCTCGGCGCGGGCCCCGCCCACCCGCGGCACCGTGTCGTAGTACCGCTCGAGCTCGGACAACGTCGGGTCGATCATGTGGTCGGTCATCCGGTCATCCAAACAAAGGGGCGCCGCGCGGGCACCTCCTTTCCGGACCGCTCAGGCGCCCTCCTTCAGCACGCGCGAGATCAGCGCCCGCTGGGCGTCGGAGAGGTTCGGCTCCGCGCAGGCCAGCGTCCGCCCGTCCACGGTGATCCGGTAGGAGAAGCCGTCCCGTACCCGGTCCGCAGGGTCGCCCGGCGGCCCGGGCCGCAGCGCGAGCTGGGCCAGGGCCTTCCACTCGTCCTCGTCCGGCCGGCCCGCGGTGTCCACCTCGGCCCGGCGCTCGATGCCCGCGAAGCCGCCCGTCCGTACCACCTGAATGCGCATGGGTGCCCTCTACCCCGCGAGCGGGACACCCACCGCGGACCACGCCTTCTGGAGCGCCTGGTGCTCGGCGCCGCCGGCCCCGTACCGGGTCACGGCCGCCGCGGTCGAGAGCCGGGCGAAGTCCGCGAAGTTCGCCCGGGGGGTGAGGTCGCCGCCGGTCAGGGTGTCGTACCAGATCCGTCCGGCCCGCTCCCAGGCCTTGCCGCCCAGCTCGGTCGCCACGATGTAGAAGGCGTGGTTGGGGATGCCGGAGTTGATGTGGACGCCGCCGTTGTCGCTGTGGGTGTTCACGTAGCCGTCCATCGTGGCCGGCTGCGGGTCCTTGCCCAGCTCGTCGTCGTCGTACGCGGTGCCCGGGGCCTTCATCGAGCGCAGTGCGACCCCGGTGACGTTGGGGCCGAGCAGCCCGGCCCCGATCAGCCAGTCGGCCTCCTCGGCCGTCTGCTCCAGCGAGTACTGCTTGATCAGCGAGCCGAAGACGTCCGACATCGACTCGTTCAGGGCGCCCGACTGGCCGCGGTAGACCAGGTTCGCCGTGTACTGGGTGACGCCGTGGGTCAGCTCGTGGCCGATGACGTCCACCGACACGGTGAAGTCGAGGAAGAGGTCCCCGTCCCCGTCGCCGAAGACCATCTGCTGGCCGTCCCAGAACGCGTTGTTGTACTCCTCGCCGTAGTGGACGGTCGCGTCCAGGGGGAGCCCGGAGTCGTCGATCGAGCGCCGGCCGAAACCCTTCAGGAAGAGTTCGTACGTCGCCCCGAGGCCCGCGTAGGCGCGGTTGACGGTGGCGTCCTTGCTCAGCGGGTCGCCCTCCCCGCGGACCTTCGCCCCGGGCAGCCGGGTGCGGTGCTGGGCGTCGTAGACGGTCCGGTCCGGATCGTCGGAGGTCGGCGCGGCGAGCACGGGGACGATCCCGCGGACGGCGGTGACCCGGCGCCGGGTGCGCAGCATGGAGTCGCGCTCCAGCGTGCGCTGGGCGAGGTCGGCGCGGCGGGAGTCCTCGGACAGGGCGGCCTTGTCGAGGAGGTGCGGCGGGACGACCGTGCAGAAGACGGGGTGGTGGCGGTGGGTGTGGGAGGCATCCATGCCCGGCAATGTGGCAGTGGGTCATGGTGGTGTCACTACCTGCGACCATGATTCATTCACTTGTCTGAAAGCGGTAACGCCGGGTTGACGGAACAACCGGACCCGGGCGGGATGAAGGAGGCTTGGCTCACATTTGGTGCAAATCGGACGCTCTGGTCTTGCATACTGAAACAGGTCCTCGCGTCACGGCGCGGCTCGGCTAGGCTCGGCCCATCATGCGTTTCGGGCTGCTTCTCCTTAGCTGCCGCGGCGAGGGTCTGTAGTCGTAGGCCGACCCCCTCCCCGCGGAGTTTGGTGTTGCGGTTTTCACTACCGCCGTCGGCCGTCCCAGCGAACTACACGCGGACACGCGAGGAGCCCAACGCCATGAGCCAGCAGCCTTTTGTCGGTCGCCCCACGCCCATCACCAACGCGACCCACACCCAGAAGTCCTCCGGGATGCCGATCCACAAGTACGGCTCGTACGAGCAGGTGGAGATCCCCGACCGCACCTGGCCGAACGCCCGCGTCACCAAGGCTCCCCGCTGGCTCTCCACCGACCTGCGCGACGGCAACCAGTCGCTGATCGACCCGATGACCCCCGCCCGCAAGCGCGAGATGTTCGACCTGCTGGTGCGCATGGGCTACAAGGAGATCGAGGTCGGCTTCCCCTCCTCCGGCGAGACCGACTTCGCCTTCGTGCGCTCCATCATCGAAGAGGGCGCGATCCCGGACGACGTCACCATCTCCGTACTGACCCAGGCCCGCGAGGACCTGATCGAGCGGACCGTGGAGTCCCTGGTCGGTGCGAAGCGCGCCACCGTACACCTGTACAACGCGACCGCCCCGACCTTCCGCCGGGTGGTCTTCCGCGGCTCCAAGGAGCAGATCAAGCAGATCGCCGTCGACGGCACCCGCCTGGTCATGGAGTACGCGGACAAGCTGCTGGGCCCGGAGACCACCTTCGGCTACCAGTACAGCCCGGAGATCTTCACCGACACCGAGCTGGACTTCGCCCTGGAGGTCTGCGAGGCCGTCTGTGACGTCTGGCAGCCGGCCGAGGGCCGCGAGATCATCCTGAACCTGCCCGCCACCGTGGAGCGCTCGACGCCGTCCACGCACGCGGACCGCTTCGAGTGGATGGCCCGCAACCTGACCCGCCGCGAGCACGTCTGCATCTCCGTGCACCCGCACAACGACCGCGGCACCGCCGTCGCCGCCGCCGAGCTCGCCCTGATGGCCGGCGCCGACCGCATCGAGGGCTGTCTGTTCGGGCAGGGCGAGCGCACCGGCAACGTCGACCTGATCACCCTGGGAATGAACCTGTTCTCCCAGGGCATCGACCCGCAGATCGACTTCTCGCAGATCGACGAGATCCGTCGCACCAGCGAGTACTGCAACCAGATGGAGGTCCACCCGCGCCACCCCTACGCGGGCGACCTGGTCTACACCGCCTTCTCCGGCTCCCACCAGGACGCCATCAAGAAGGGCTTCGACGCGATGGAGGCCGACGCGGCCGCCCAGGGCAAGACGGTCGACGACATCGAGTGGGCCGTTCCGTACCTGCCGATCGACCCGAAGGACGTCGGCCGCTCCTACGAGGCGGTCATCCGGGTCAACTCTCAGTCCGGCAAGGGCGGCATCGCGTACGTCCTGAAGAACGACCACAAGCTGGATCTGCCGCGCCGCATGCAGATCGAGTTCTCCCGGATCATCCAGGCCAAGACCGACGCCGAGGGCGGCGAGGTCACGCCGAAGGCGATCTGGGACGTCTTCTCCGACGAGTACCTGCCCAACTCCGACAACCCGTGGGGACGCATCCAGCTGCGGTCGGGTTCGACGGCCACCGACAAGGACGGCACGGACACGCTGACCGTCGAGGCGGTCGTGGACGGTGTGGAGACGGTCCTGGACGGCACCGGCAACGGTCCGATCTCGGCCTTCTTCGACGCGCTGGCCGGCATCGGCGTCGACGCCCGCCTGCTGGACTACACCGAGCACACCATGAGCGAGGGCGCCTCGGCCGTGGCCGCCTCGTACATCGAGTGCGCGATCGACGGCCGCGTCCTGTGGGGCATCGGCATCGACGCCAACACCACCCGCGCCTCCCTGAAGGCGGTCATCTCCGCCGTCAACCGCGCGGGCCGCTGACCCCCCGTACGCGACCCCGCTCCCTCCCCTCCGGAGGGGGCGGGGTTCCGCCGTCCCCGCGCCGGCCGGATGGCGCGCCGGCGCGGGGGCGCGGGCGGGCCCTCAGCGGGCCAGGTAGCCGCCGTCCACCGGCAGGACCACGCCCGTCACGAACGAGGCCGCGTCCGAGGCCAGGAAGGCGATGACGCGGGCCACCTCCTCGGGCTCCCCGAGCCGGCCCATGGGGTGCGCCCCCGCGATCTCCGACAGGTACTCCGGACCGCCCGGCTCGTCCTTCAGCGCGATCACCCGCTCCGTACGGATGGTTCCCGGTGCCACCGCGTTGACCCGGATCCCGTGTGCGGCCCACTCCACCGCGAGGTGCTTCGTCAGCCCGGAGGCCACGAACTTCGCGGGTCCGTACGCGGCCTGGCGGGCCTGCCCGGCCACTCCCGAGATCGAGGACACGCAGACCAGGGCCCCGCCGGGGCGCGGCTGCGCGGTCATCGCCTCGATGGCGTACTTGCAGGTCAAGAACATGCCGCGGCCGTCGACCGCCATGACGTGGTCCCAGTCCTCGGGGCTGGTCTCGCGGACGTCGGAGAGGGGGAGCACCCCGGCGTTCGCCACGGCCACGTCGAGGCGCCCGTACGCCCCGACGGCGGCCGCGACCATCGCGCGGTTGGCCTCCGGATCGGAGACGTCACCGGCGACCGCGGTGATCGCACACCCCTCGTCGGCCAGTTCCGTACGCAGGGCCTCGACCCCGGGGCCATTGATGTCGGCCGCGGTCACCCGGGCCCCGGAGCGGGCCAACAGCCGGGCGGTGGCCCGGCCGATCCCGCTCGCGGCGCCGGTGACCAGACAGGACTTCTCGTTCATGCGGCGAACCCTAGAGGGAGCGGGGAGGAGGCGGGGGGACGCCGGGGACGCAGACCGGCCAAGTCCGGGGCCCGGCACATGTTGTCTTGTCACACGACTGACGCATCCTCACCGATGTGGCTAACATCACGCCCACCCGGCGATGTTGCCGGAAGGTTACGGAGGTGCGACGTGCTGCCAGTTCGGGGTGGGGACGGCCGGAAGCTGACGGTCTGGGGCACCCGTACCACCTGGAGCACCGTGGGGGACGGGGAGTTCTTCTGCCCCGCCTGCGGTGGCGACCGCAATTACCGCAGGCGGACCGGGCGGCGCCGGTTCACCGTCCTCGGGGTGCCGCTGCTGCCCCGCGGGCAGGCCGGGCCCGTCATCGAGTGCCAGGGCTGCCGTGCGCGCTTCGCCACCGACGTCCTGGACCACCTCACCACGACCCGCTTCACGGCCCTCCTGCGCGACGCCGTGCACACCGTGGCGCTGGCCGTGCTCACCGCGGGCGGAACGGCCTCGCGCGGCGCGCTGGAGGCCGCCGTGGGCGCCGTACGGGCCGCGGGCTTCCAGGAGTGCACCGAGGAGCAGCTGGAGTCCCTCGTGGACGCGCTGTCCACGGACGAGGGCCGGCAGGGGCTGTACGACGTCCCGGAGTGTTGCGGGGCCGCGCTGTCGATAGAGCTCCACGAGGCCCTGGAACCGCTGGCCCCGCACCTGGCCGGCCCGGGTCGCGAATCGATCCTGCTCCAGGGGGCCCGCATCGCGCTCGCGGACGGCCCGTACACCCCGGCCGAGCGCGAGGTGCTCGCGACGGTCGGTTCGGCGCTGCGGATCGACACGGACGAGGTGACCCGACTGCTGTCGGCGGTGCGCGCTCCCTGAGGGGCGTTCCACGGATCTCACACGAGCGGCCCTGTGCGAATTCATCGCGCAGGGCCGCTCGTGTCCGACCCGTGGACTCCGGACGGGCCCGTTCCGCCCAAAACGGCCTTCCGTGGCGTAACGATCCGGCCTCGCAGGGCCCGTTTCGGGACGCGTGAACGCCGTGTGAAGGGTGCAGGCGCAAGCCCCGTGCCCGATGTGTCCACCAGTCGGACGGCCGGAACGGCGCCTTCGAGTTTGCCCGTCCGAAGGGCTGCAAACCTGGTATCCGCACGTCATGGGGCAGGTGCTTCACGGGTGCGCCGGGGGAAGATCCGGCCCCGCACCGTTGTGCGCATACCCCTGTCGAGAGCGCCGCACCACTGGAGAAACCTACAGATCGAGCAGGCCTGGACGTCAACAGTTTGTCGAAGTCGACGATATGTGTGAGGCCACCCACAGGCGTTCAATTCCGGTCACACGACAAGACGGCGCCGTTAACACAGCGCGGCTTCCATTCGCTCCACCGTGAATGCACTGACAACCCCGGCGTACCAACGGGTTAGCGACCCACTGCGCCCCAGGGACAACCAGATCTCCTCTCACTTACCTACCTTGAAGGGCAAGGCTGAGATGGCACGTGTCGCCGCCCGGCTTTCCACCGACGGAGAGCAGAGCACGCACCCGGTCGACGAGGTGCTCCCCCTCCCCAAGCTCGCGCTGTACGGCTTCCAGCACGTACTCGCCTTCTACGCCGGCGCGGTGATCGTTCCGATCATCGTCGGCAACGCGCTGAAGCTGAGCCCTGAACAGCTGGTCTACCTGATCAACGCGGACCTCTTCACCTGCGGCATCGCCTCGATCATCCAGGCCTGGGGCATCGGCCGGATCGGTGCGCGCCTGCCGCTGATCCAGGGCGTGACCTTCACCGCCGTCTCGCCGATGATCGCCATCGGTCTCGGCGCCGGCGGCGGCACCGCCGCCCTGCTGGTCATCTACGGCGCGGTGATCACCGCCGGTATCGCCACCTTCGCCTTCGCCTGGCTCCCGGCCAAGGCGTTCCGGACCGTGATGCGGCTGTTCCCGCCGGTCGTCACCGGCACGGTGATCACCGTGCTGGGCATCGTCCTGATCCCGGTCGGTCTCAACGACGCCGCCGGCGGCCTCGGCAGCCCCGACTTCGGAGACCCGAAGAACTTCGCCTACGCCGGCGGCACGATGCTCTTCATCCTCATCCTGATGAAGATCGGCAAGCCGTTCCTCTCCAGCATCTCGATCCTCCTCGGCCTGGTCGTCGGCACCACCGTCGCCTTCCTGCTCGGCGACGCGAAGTTCGGGGACGTGAGCAAGTCCGAGTGGATCGGCGTCACCACCCCCTTCCACTTCGGTGCCCCGAAGTTCGAGTGGTTCCCGATCGTCCTGATGCTCATCGTCATGCTGATCACCATGGTCGAGACGACCGGTGACACCTACGCCGTCGGCGACATCGTCGGCAAGGAGGTCGACAGCGAGACCGTGGCCCGCGCCCTGCGCGCCGACGGCGCCGCGACCGCGCTCGGCGGTGTCCTCAACTCCTTCCCGTACGTGGCCTTCGCCGAGAACGTCGGCCTGGTGCGGATGACGAAGGTGAAGAGCCGGTTCGTGGTGGTCGCCGCGGGTGTCTTCATGATCGCCTTGGGTCTGCTGCCCAAGGCCGCCGCGATCGTCGCCGCCGTCCCGCACGGGGTCCTCGGCGGCGCCGCGACCGTCATGTTCGCCATGGTCGCCCTGGCCGGCATCCAGACCCTGGCCAAGGTGGACCTGAAGGAGGAGAAGAACGCGCTGATCGTCGGCGTCTCCCTCGCCTTCGCCCTGCTCCCCGCGACCGTCCCGGTCTTCTTCACCAAGCACATGGACCCGGACCTGTCCTCGCTCCTCAACAGCGGTGTGACGCTCGGTGCCACGGCCGCCATCGGTCTTCAACGGCCTGGGCAAGGACGGCGCCCACGACGCCCCCAAGGTCGAACTGCCCGTCCAGCCGACGGCGGGCGAGGAGTCCTCGGCAGCCGTACCGGCCCCGTCGGGCGAGGGCGAAGAAGCCCGGACGCCGGCCTCCTGACCCTCCCAAGGGGTGACCCCGGCCGGGCCCCGCGCCCGGCCGGGGTCGCTGCCGTTCGTTGTCGTTCGTTGCCGGGACGCACTGCCCGTGGTCGCCTCGCCGTACGGGACAATGGGCGCATGAGTCTGTTCCGCGACGACGGCATCGTGCTGCGCACCCAGAAGCTGGGTGAGGCGGACCGCATCATCACCCTGCTGACCCGCGGCCACGGCCGGGTGCGGGCCGTCGCCCGCGGGGTCCGGCGCACGAAGTCCAAGTTCGGCGCCGGGCTGGAACCTTTCTCCCACGCCGACGTGCAGTTCTTCGCCCGGGGCAGCGAACTGATCGGCCGCAGCCTCCCGCTCTGCACCCAGACCGAGATCATCGCCCCGTACGGCAACGGCATCGTCACCGACTACGCCCGCTACACCGCCGGCACCGCCATGCTGGAAACCGCCGAGCGGTTCACCGAGAACGAGGGCGAGCCCGCCGTCCAGCAGTACCTGCTGCTCGTCGGAGCCCTGCGCACCCTCTCGCGCGGCGAGCACGAGCCCCACCTCATCCTCGACGCCTTCCTGCTGCGCTCCCTCGCCGTCAACGGCTACGCGCCCAGCTTCGAGGACTGCGCGAAGTGCGGCATCCACGGACCCAACCGGCACTTCTCCGTCGCCGCGGGCGGGGTCATATGCGGGGACTGCCGGGTGCCCGGCAGCGTCGTACCCTCATCAGAGGCCATCGCCCTGCTCAGCGCCCTGCTGACGGGCGACTGGGGGCATGCCGACGCGTGCGAGGCGCGTCACGTGCGGGAGGGCAGCGGGCTGGTCTCCGCCTATTTGCACTGGCATCTGGAGCGCGGGCTACGCTCCCTGCGATACGTCGAGAAATAGGAGCTGGGCACATGGTACGACGCGGGATTCTGGGACGCTCTCGCCGGGAGTACAAGGTTCCCGAGCCGCACCCGTCCGGTGCGGTCCCGCCGAAGATCCCCGGTGAGCTGGTCCCGAACCACGTCGCCGTCGTCATGGACGGCAACGGCCGCTGGGCGAAGGAGCGCGGTCTGCCGCGCACCGAGGGGCACAAGGTCGGCGAGGGCGTCGTGCTCGATGTGCTCAAGGGCTGCCTGGAGATGGGCGTCAAGAACCTCTCCCTGTACGCCTTCTCGACGGAGAACTGGAAGCGCTCGCCCGACGAGGTCCGCTTCCTGATGAACTTCAACCGCGACGTCATCCGGCGCCGCCGCGACGAGATGAACGAGCTGGGCATCCGCATCCGTTGGGTCGGCCGCATGCCGAAGATGTGGAAGTCGGTCGTCCAGGAGCTCCAGGTCGCGCAGGAGCAGACCGTCGACAACGACGCCATGACCCTGTACTTCTGCGTCAACTACGGCGGCCGTGCGGAGATCGCGGACGCGGCGCAGGCCATCGCCCGCGATGTCGCGGCGGGCCGGCTGGACCCGTCGAAGGTGAACGAGAAGACCTTCGCGAAGTACATGTACTACCCGGACATGCCGGACGTGGACCTCTTCCTGCGCCCGAGCGGCGAGCAGCGGACCTCCAACTACCTGCTCTGGCAGAGCGCGTACGCCGAGATGGTCTTCCAGGACGTGCTGTGGCCGGACTTCGACCGCCGCAACCTCTGGGCGGCCTGCCTGGAGTACGCCCAGCGCGACCGCCGCTTCGGCGGCGCCGTGCCGAACCAGCCGGAGTCCACCGCCTGACGGGGGTGCGGGACGGCCGGATTCCGCCCGGCCGGTAGGGTCCGCTGTCATGAACACGGATGAGGATCATGCACAGCGGACCGAGCAGGCCGCCTTCGTCTACCAGCTCACGCTCGCTGACCTCCAAGGGGTCGTCCGGGTGCGTGCCTGGCGGACGGGAGCGGGGCGCGCGGAGATGCTCCTGCCCCCGCTGATGACCACTGCCCTCGTGGTGGCGTTCGGCCTGTTCCGCGGGTTCCTGCCGGTCGTCACCGTGGTCAGCGCGGTGGTGGGACTCGGTGCCGGACTCCTCGGAGTCGTTCGGGGCCGACGCGGCATGGCGCGCCGGCTTCACGCGGTGTGGGTTCAGTACGGGCAGTGCCGCACGCTGGTCGACGACCGGGGCGCCGCGACCACGGGCGAGACCATGTCGTACACGGCCGACTGGAAGCTCTTCACGGACTACGCCGAGACGCCGGACCTCTTCGTCCTGGTCGGGGGCCCGCGAGCGAGCTGCCTCGCGGTGGTGCCGAAGCGGGGGGCCGAGGAGCCCGCCGACATCGACCGCCTCCGCGCGATCCTGGACCGGAACCTGAAGCGGGTCTAGCCGGCGGCGGCGCAGTCGGCGCAGGTGCCGAAGATCTCCACCGTGTGGGCGACGTTCACGTAGCCGTGCTCGGCCGCGATGGACTCCGCCCACTTCTCCACGGCCGGGCCCTCCACCTCGACGGCCTTGCCGCACTTGCGGCAGACCAGGTGATGGTGGTGATCGCCGGTGGAGCAGCGGCGGTAGACGGACTCGCCGTCGCTGGTCCGCAGGACGTCGACCTCGCCGGCGTCCGCGAGGGACTGGAGGGTGCGGTAGACGGTGGTCAGGCCCACGGAGTCGCCACGGTGCTTGAGCATGTCGTGGAGCTCCTGGGCGCTGCGGAACTCGTCCACCTCGTCCAGCGCCGCCGCGACCGCGGCCCGCTGCCGGGTGGATCGTCCTCGTACTGGCGCGGTATTCATCTCGCCAGGCGCAGTCGCCACCGGTTCCTCCTCGTATAGGCCTGCGGCCATTGTGCCAGCCCTTCAGGGGGCGTCCGGCGAATCGGACGCCCCCTAGACCTTCACATCGTCGCGCGTGCAGACCTCTTCGGCCGCGAGTGCGGCTCTGGCCCGGCGCCGGGCCAACGGGGCGGAGAGGGCGGTCATCACCATGAAGACGCCGATCGCGAGCAGCACGATCGTCGCGCCCGAGGGCACGTTGATGTAGTAGGTGGCCGCCGTGCCGGTCAGCGAGACGGTCACGCTGATGGCCATGGCCAGGCCCAGCGTGGCCGCGAAACTGCGGGTGAGGCGCTGCGCTGCCGCGACCGGGATCACCAGCATCGCGCTGACCAGCAGCAGGCCGACGATGCGCATCGCGACGGTGACGGTGACGGCGGCGGTGACCGCGATCAGCAGGTTCAGGGCGCGCACGGGCAGGCCGGTGACCCGGGCGAACTCCTCGTCCTGGCAGACGGCGAAGAGCTGCCTGCGCAGGCCGATGGCCACGGCGAGGACGAAGGCGGCGAGGATCGCCATCGCGGTCACGTCCTCGGCGGAGACCGTGGTGATCGAGCCGAACATGGAGCCCAGGAGGCTGGCCGTCTGACCGCCCCCGAGGTTGATGATCATGACGCCGCCCGCGAGGCCGCCGTAGAAGAGCATGGCGAGGGCGACGTCTCCGCTGGTCCTGCCGCGGGCCCGGATCAGTTCCATGCCGACGGCGCCGACGACGGCGACGAGCGTCGCCATCCAGACCGGGCTGGTCTGGAGGACGAAGCCGAGCGCGACACCGGTCATGGCGACGTGGCCGAGGCCGTCGCCCATGAGCGCCTGGCGGCGCTGGACGAGGTACGTGCCGATGGCGGGGGCCGTGATGCCGACCAGGGCCGCCGCGATCAGCGCGCGCTGCATGAAGGCGTAGTCGAGGATGTCCATCAGCTCAGCAGTCCCGTCCGCAGGGGCCCGGCGTCGTGCGCCGCGTGGGGGTGTACGTGGTCGTGGCCGGGCAGGGCGTGCTGCCCCACGGCCTCCGGGGGCGGGCCGTCGTGGACGACGCAGCCGTCGCGCAGGACGACGGCGCGGTCGATCAGGGGCTCCAGCGGGCCCAGCTCGTGCAGGACGAGCAGGACGGTGGAACCGGCGGCGACCTGCGCGCGCAGGGCGTTCGCCAGGACCTCCTGGTTGGCGAGGTCCACGCCCGCCATCGGCTCGTCCATGATCAGCAGCTCGGGTTCGACGGCGAGCGCCCGGGCGATGAGCACGCGCTGGTGCTGGCCGCCGGAGAGGGCGTCCACCGAGACGTCGGCGTACGAGTCCATGTCGACCAGGGCCAGGGCCTGCTCTATGGCCGTCCTGTCGGCCTTGCGCAGGAGGCCGAAGCGGGTGCGGGCGAGCCGGCCGGAGGAGACGACCTCGCGGACGGTGGCCGGGACGCCGCCGGCGGCGGTGGTGCGCTGGGGGACGTAGCCGATGCGCGACCAGTCGCGGAAGCGCTTGAAGTCCGTACCGAAGAGGCTGAGGGTTCCGTCGGTCAGCGGGACCTGGCCGACCACGGCGCGGACGGCCGTGGACTTGCCTGAGCCGTTGGCGCCGAGCAGCGCGACGACCTCACCGCGGTGGACGGTGAGGTCGATCCCGCGCAGCACGGGGCGCGAGCCGAGCGAGGCCGTGGCCCCGCGCAGGGATATGACGGGTGACTGGTCCGCTGCCCGTCCTGGCGTGGACTGCATGGCTCGCGCCTCCGTTGCTGCTGTCATCTACTTGGCTCCGAGCGCCTTCTGGAGGTTCTTCAGGTTGGACCGCATGACCTCGAAGTAGTCAGCGCCCTGGGACGTGTTGGTGATTCCTTCGAGGGGGTCCAGGACATCGGTCTTCAGGCCGGTGTCCGTCGCGAGGGTCTTGGCCGTCTTGTCGCTGGCCAGGGTCTCGAAGAACACGGTGGTGACATTGTCCTTCTTCGCGACGGCCTGAAGATCCTTCATCCGGGCCGGGCTCGGCTCGGACTCGGGGTCGACGCCGGAGATGCCCTCCTGGTCGAGGCCGTAGCGCTCGGCGAGGTAGCCGAAGGCGGAGTGGGTGGTGATGAAGGTCTTGGAGGCCGTGTTCTTCAGGCCGTCCTTGAACTCCGTGTCCAGCGCGGTCAGTTTGCCGACCAGCTCGTCGGTGTTCTTCTTGTAGTCCGCGGCGTGGTCGGGGTCGGCCTTCTCCAGGGCGGCGCCGACCCCCTTGGCGATCTCCGCGTACTTGACGGGGTCGAGCCAGACGTGCGGGTCCTTGCCGCCCTCGTCGTGGTCGTGGCCCTCGCCCTCGCCCTCGGCGTGGCCCTCGGCGCCGTGGTCGTGGCCGGCCGAGCCGTGGACCTCCAACTCGGTGAGGGTCGCGGCATCGACGACGTTCTTCACGCCGGACAGGGCGACGGCCTTGTCGACGGCGGGCTGCAGGCTCTTGAGGTAGAGGACCACGTCGGCCTCGCCGAGCTGCCCGGTCTGCTTCGGGGTGATCTCCAGGTCGTGCGGTTCGACGCCGGGCTTGGTCAGGCTGTCGACCTTCACGTGCTCCTTGCCGATCTGCTCGGCGAGGAAGGCCATGGGGTAGAACGACGTCGTCACGCCGACCTTGCCGTCCTTGCTGCCACCGGCGCCGGCGGCGGCTCCGGAGCAGGCGGTTAGGGCCGTGGCGCCGAGGGCGACGGCTCCGGCGAGGGCGGCGGTGGGTATGAGGCGTCGTACGTTCATGACATCCATTTTCATCAAAGATGGAAACGATTGTCAAAAACCCAGGTGGGGGGCCGGGGTGGGTGGGCGTGGAAGGGGAACCGATTTGAAAGGGGGGGTGCGGGCGCCGGTAATCTAAAGACTTCGCCGTTCGTCCTCGTAATGAAGAGAGCACCGTGGCCGCCGACAAGATCGAAACCATCGTCAGCCTGAGCAAGCGCCGTGGCTTCGTTTTCCCGTGCAGTGAGATCTACGGCGGCTCCAAGGCCGCCTGGGACTACGGCCCGCTCGGTGTCGAGCTCAAGGAGAACATCAAGCGCCAGTGGTGGAAGGCCATGGTCACCGGGCGTGAGGACATCGTCGGTATCGACTCCTCCGTGATCCTGGCCCCCGAGGTGTGGGTGGCCTCCGGCCACGTCGCCACCTTCTCGGACCCGCTGACCGAGTGCACCTCCTGCCACAAGCGCCACCGCGCGGACCACCTTGAAGAGGCGTACGAGGCCAAGCACGGCCGGATGCCCGCCAATGGTCTCGCCGACATCAACTGCCCCAACTGTGGCGTGAAGGGCCAGTTCACCGAGCCCAAGCAGTTCTCCGGCATGCTGGAGACCCACCTCGGCCCGACCCAGGACACCGGCTCGAAGGCGTACCTGCGCCCCGAGACCGCCCAGGGCATCTTCACCAACTTCGCCGTGGTGCAGACCACTTCGCGCAAGAAGCCGCCCTTCGGCATCGCGCAGATGGGCAAGTCCTTCCGGAACGAGATCACTCCGGGCAACTTCATCTTCCGCACGCGCGAGTTCGAGCAGATGGAGATGGAGTTCTTCGTCAAGCCGGGCGAGGACGAGCAGTGGCAGGAGTACTGGATGCAGGAGCGGTGGAACTGGTACCGCGACCTCGGCATCCGCGAGGAGAACATCCGCTGGTACGACCACCCGAAGGAGAAGCTGTCCCACTACTCGAAGCGCACCGCTGACATCGAGTACCGCTTCAACTTCGGTGGCAACGAGTTCTCCGAGCTCGAAGGCGTCGCCAACCGCACCGACTTCGACCTCAAGGCCCACTCCGCCGCCTCCGGCCAGGACCTGGTCTACTTCGACCAGGAGACCAAGGAGAAGTACACCCCGTACGTCATCGAGCCGGCGGCCGGCGTGAACCGCGCCATGCTCGCCTTCATGCTCGACGCGTACAACGAGGACGAGGCTCCGAACGCCAAGGGCGTCATGGAGAAGCGCACCGTGATGCGCCTCGACCCGCGCCTGGCCCCGATCAAGGTCGCCGTGCTGCCGCTGTCCCGCAACGCGCAGCTGTCGCCGAAGGCCAAGGGCCTCGCTGCCGACCTGCGCAAGTTCTGGAACATCGAGTTCGACGACGCGGGCGCCATCGGCCGCCGCTACCGTCGCCAGGACGAGATCGGTACGCCGTTCTGCGTCACCGTCGACTTCGACACCCTGGACGACAACGCGGTGACCGTGCGCGAGCGCGACACCATGAAGCAGGAGCGCGTCTCGCTGGACCAGATCCAGGCCTACCTCGGCAGCCGTCTGCTCGGTTGCTAGGTCCTGCTCCACGAAGACCGGTGGCCCGGTGCGCTCGCAGCGCACCGGGCCACCGGTCTTTACTCGGGGTGGGGCGGGGTGGGGCGGGCCCGGATCAGGAGGCCGCTGCCGCCTGCGCCGCCGCCTCGGCCGCGCGGCGCTCTCCCTCGGCCCTGGACCGCTTGCCGTACCAGCCGGTCCACGCGCCGAGTGCGCCCAGCACCGCGTAGATCATGATCGGGCTGACCACCAGCATGGTCTCGGTGGGCAGCGCGTAGGCGAGGGCGATGCGGACGAGGGCCTCGATGACGTACGCGACGCCCCACACCAGCGTCATCCGGTTCATGGTGGTGCGGAAGCCCTCGTACTGCCACAGGCCGTTCCACCAGGCGGTGCTCTCCGGGGTGCCGTCGGTGGCGAACTTGCGGCCGAAGTAGAACATCAGCGGGCGCGGCGCCAGCAGCGTCCCCAGGCAGAGCAGTCCGAACAGCCCGGTGACCCCCGAGTCCTTGACGAGCAGGGCGCGGGCCGAGTGCGCGCCGACGAGCGAGACGACGGCGGTGATCACCAGGAACACCATGGTGATGACGGCGAACTCGTCGAGCTTGCGCCGCCAGGCCAGGCTGATGACGCTCTCGAGCACCGGCCAGGCGCTGCTGAGCAGGAGTGCGGAGAACTCGCTCCAGCCGTGGTCCTTGGTGAGGATGTTGTACGTGATCAGCGGCGCGACCACGTTGAGCCCGATGGTCAAGATCCAGCCGAGGACGGCAGCGCTGCCCGAGCGCTTCGGAGGTGCCGGTTGTGTGGAGTGAGTTGCTGGAGCGGACAAGGTTCCCCCTGAAACGTGCCTGGTGAAGTGCGGTAGGGAGACCGTAAGGAGTTTGACTGGACGCGAACAACCTGACCGGACCAAAATGATCATCAAGTTGTCCGGAGTGACTGATTCCGGCTGGCGATCGCACCAGGTCAGGCGCGCAGGCCCCGGATCACGAGCGCGGTGACCGCCTCGAACTCGGTGATGATCGTCGGCGAGAGCCAGTCGGCCGCGTACTGCGGGTCGTGGAAGCGGCCGGTGGCGTCGAAGACCGCGCGGGCCGCCGCCGGCACGTCTTCGGCGGCGAGCGAGCCCGCCGCGACGCCCTCGGCGATGATCCGGCCCAGCTGGTCGATCAGCTCGCTCAGGTGCGCGTCCACCACGCCGCTGTTCTCGGCGAGCAGCACGGTGTAGGTGGCGAACAGTTCCGGGTCGTCGCCCGCCTTGTGGCGCTTGGCCTCGAAGAGGGCCTCCAGCCACGCCTCCAGCTTGGAGGGGGCGCTGCCGGTGGGGGCCGAGGCGATCTCCTCCAGCATGACCACGCTCCGGGCCAGCCAGCGGTCCGTGACGGCCTCGCGCAGCGCCGCCTTCGACGGGAAGTGCCGGTACACGCTGCCGTGGCTGACGCCCAGGGCGCGGGCCACGTCCACCACGGTCGCCTTGGTGGGACCGAAGCGGCGCAGCACCTCCTCGGTGGTCGCGAGGATGCGCTCGGGAGTCAGGGGCTCGGCAGCAGCGGGAGGCATGGGTACGACCGTACCGTCAGCTCAGTGCTCACTGTCGAGGTGGGCCATCTGGGCCGCCGGGTACCTCTCGCCCGCCGCGGCGCCCGCCGGGACCGCTTCCTCGATGGCGGCCAGGTCGGCGGCGTCGAGCGAGACGTCCATGGCACCCAGTGCCTCGGCAAGCCGGTCCCTGCGCCGGGCGCCCACCAGCGGCACGATGTCGACCCCGTGCCGCGGCCCCTGCGCGAGCACCCAGGCGATCGCGGTCTGGGCGACGCTCGCGCCCTTGCCCTCGGCCACCTTGCGCAGCGCCTCCACCAGGTCGAGGTTCCGGTCGAGGTTGTCGCCCTGGAAGCGGGGGCTCATGCCGCGGAAGTCGCCCGGGGCCAGTGCGCGGTCGCGGGTGAAGTGACCGCTGATGAGGCCGCGGGACAGCACCCCGTACGCCGTGATCCCTATGCCGAGCTCGCGGGCGGTCGGCAGGATCTCGGCCTCGATGCCGCGGGAGATCAGCGAGTACTCGATCTGGAGGTCGGAGATCGGGGCGACGGCAGCGGCTCGGCGCAGGGTGTCCGCGCCGACCTCCGAGAGGCCGATGTGGCGCACGTGTCCGGCCTCGACCGCCTCGGCGATGGCCCCGACGGTCTCCTCGATCGGTACGTCCGGGTCCACCCGCGCGATCCGGTAGATGTCGATGTGGTCCCGGCCGAGCCGCTGGAGCGAGTAGGCCAGGAAGTTCTTGACGGCCTCCGGCCGGCCGTCGTAACCGGTGAAGCCGCCCTCGACCGTGCGCAGCGCGCCGAACTTGACGCTGGTCAGCGCCCGCTCGCGGGCCTCGGCGGGCGCCGTGCTCAGGGCCTCGGCGATCAGCAGTTCGTTGTGCCCCATGCCGTAGAAGTCGCCGGTGTCCAGCAGCGTGTGCGTGCCGTCGGGGGCGGCGTCCAGATAGGCGTGGATGGTCGCGAGGGACTCGGCGCGGTCCGCCTCCCCGTAGAGGGCGGACATCCCCATGCAGCCCAGCCCCAACGGGAAAAGGGTGGGGCCGGTGCTGCCCAGGGTGCGGCGGTCGGCGGTCGTGTGGGTGCTCTCGTTCGTCGTCATGGAACGAGAATGGCATGACGAGTGACAGATTTCAATATCTGTCACTCGTCAGTGTCAGGCGAGGATCCGCAGCGCCAGGGCGGCCGCCGCGGCCAGGGTCAAGACGGCCGCCGGTGCCAGCTCGTAGTCCTTGACCCGGAGGTGGCTGATGACCGCGCCGATGAAGTAGAGGGTCACGCCGGCCGCCGCGGCCACCCCGAGCGGAGTCACCCACAGGCCGGCCACCAGGCCGATCGCGCCCGCGGCCTTGAGCGTGGCGAGGCGCGGCAGCCACGAGTCCGGGACCCGGACCTTCTGCATGCTCGCCACGATCTGGTCGTTGCGCTGGAGAGTGAAGGTGGCGGAGGCGGTGAGGACGAGGGCGAGCAGGACGCCGACGACGGCGTAGGCGATGAACATGAAGATCTCCAACGGTCGGTAATGTGAAATCATTGAATAGCATCAACGATATCTCGAATGCAATCATTTCCTGGTTGCTACGATGTGGACCATGACGGCAGATCAGGACGGACCGCACCCTCCGCAGCGGCTGGGCCTGCTGCTGGCCTGGCACGGCTCGGTCACCCAGACGCGGATGAAGCGGGCGCTCGGCGCGGCCGGACTCACTCCCCGGCACGCGATGACGCTGATGCACCTGGAGGGCGGCCCCATCAGCCAGCGGGCGCTCGCCGAGCGGCTGGAGGTGGACCCGAGCGTGCTCGTCGGGATCCTGAACGACCTGGAGGGCGAGGGCCTGGCCGAACGCCGCCGGGACCCGTCCGACCGGCGCCGTCACAACGTGGCCATCACCGAAGCCGGGGGAGCGGCCCTCCACAAGACGAACACCGCCCTCGACGAGGTCGAGAGCGGCATCTTCGCGGGCCTGTCGGCCGCGGAGCGCGACCTCCTGCGCGGCCTCCTCGACCGGGTCAACATCTCGGCCGAGGACTTCAGCTGCGGCGATTAGCCGCCCGGGCGGAGGATCCTCAAGTCCGCGGGGAACCCGTCACGGCGGCGGCGCCGACCGCGTCCTCCAGGGTGCGGGCGGTCCGTTCCGCCGTCGCACGGGCCCACGCACCGCTCGTTGCCGCGCCCACGACCAGGACGAGCAGCCCGCAGATCGTGATGATCCACCAGGCCGGTTGGGCCGCGCCCGAGAAGTCCGAGCCGTTCGCCAGCCCGGCCGCCAGCACCGAGCCGATCACCGCGACGCCCAGGGTGCCGCCGGTCTGCCGACTGGTGGAGGCGATGGCTGCCGCCACCCCGGCCTGGGAGCGCGGCATCCCGGACACCGCCGTATTGGTGATCGGTGCGTTCACCATGCCGAAGCCGAGCCCGAACAGCATGTACCCGGTGAACAGGAGCGGGTTGGACGTCTCGGCCTCGAACAGGGCGAACAGCAGCCCGCTCGACACCATGGCCACCCCCGCGATCAGTAGGCAGATCCGCGGCCCCCGACTGCCCACCAGCCGCCCGGCCAGCGGCGCGAACAGGACGGTCAGCCCGGCCATCGGCAGCATGTAGAGCCCCGCGTGCAGGGCGCTGAGCCCCCGTACGTCCTGGAGGTACAGCGTGTTCAGGAAGAGGAAGCCGGCCAGCCCGGCGAAGGCGCTGATCGCGATCACGGTCGACCCGCTGAAGGGCGCGCTCCGGAAGAACCGGAGATCGATCAGCGGCTCCTTGCGGCGGGGCTCGTAGACCAGCAGCCCCAGGAACGCGGCCACGGCCACCACCGCACACCCCACGATCAGCGGCGAGCGCCAGCCGGCGGCCGGTGCTTCGATGATCCCGTACGTCAGACTGCCCAGCAGGGCGATCACCAGCACCTGCCCCAGCGGGTCCGGACGGCGCGGCCGGGCCGCCCTGGACTCGGGGATGTGCCGCAAGGTCAGCGCGAACGCCGCCAGACCGATCGGCAGATTGATCAGGAAGATCGAGCGCCAGCCCACGGAGTCCACCAGCACCCCGCCGATCAGGGGACCCGCCGCCATGGAAACGCCCCCGACCGCACCCCACACGCCGATGGCCCGGGCCCGCTCGGCGGGATCGGTGAAGGTGTTGGTGATGATCGACATCGCCACCGGGTTGAGCATCGCGCCGCCCACCGCCTGCACCATCCGGAAGACGACGAGCCAGTCGAGGCTGGGGGCGAGCGAGCAGAGCAGGGAGCCGCCGGTGAAGGCCACCAGACCGGCCACGAAGACCTTCCGGCGCCCGATCCGATCGGCCGTGGACCCCGCGAGCATCAGCAGCGAGGCCAGTACGAGGGTGTAGGCGTCGATGCTCCACTGCAGCCCCGAGACCGAGGCGTCCAGGTCGCGGCGCATCGAGGGCAGAGCGACGTTCAGCACGGTGTTGTCGAGGCTCACGATCAGCAGGCTCATGCAGCAGATCGCGAGGACGAGCGTGCGCTGCCGGGGACTCGGCTCGATCATGCGCCGATGCTACGTCCCCCCCACCCCCTCGGCATGCGGGACAATGGGCGGATGACCACGCTCCCCCCGCCCCTCGCGATCGGCCCGCACACCGTGCAGCCCCCGGTGGTGCTCGCACCCATGGCCGGCATCACCAATGCCCCGTTCCGTACCCTCTGCCGGGAGTTCTCGGGCGGCAAGGGGCTGTTCGTGAGCGAGATGATCACGACCCGCGCCCTGGTCGAGCGCAACGAGAAGACCATGCAGTTGATCCACTTCGACGAGACCGAGAAGCCCCGCTCGATTCAGCTGTACGGGGTGGACCCGGTCACGGTCGGCAAGGCGGTCCGCATGATCGTCGAAGAGGACCGCGCCGACCACATCGACCTCAACTTCGGCTGCCCGGTCCCCAAGGTGACCCGCAAGGGCGGCGGCTCGGCCCTCCCGTACAAGCGCAACCTGCTGCGCGCGATCCTGCGCGAGGCCGTCGCCGGCGCCGGCGACCTGCCGGTCACGATGAAGATGCGCAAGGGCATCAACGACGAGCACCTCACCTACCTCGACGCGGGCCGGATCGCCGTCGAGGAGGGCGTCACCGCCATAGCCCTGCACGGCCGGACCACCGCCCAGCACTACGGCGGCACCGCCGACTGGGAGGCCATCGCCCGGCTGAAGGAACACGTACCGGAGATCCCGGTGCTCGGCAACGGCGACATCTGGTGCGCGGAGGACGCGCTGCGCATGGTCCGCGAGACCGGCTGCGACGGCGTGGTCGTGGGGCGCGGCTGCCTGGGGCGGCCGTGGCTGTTCAACGACCTGGTGGCGGCCTTCGAGGGGCGCCCCGAGGACTTCCACAAGCCCACCCTGCGCGAGGTGGCGACCACCATGCACCGCCACGCGCAACTGCTGGGGGAGTGGATCGGCGACGAGGCGCGCGGGGTGATCGACTTCCGTAAGCACGTGGCCTGGTACCTCAAGGGCTTCTCGGTGGGTTCCGAGATGCGCAAGAAGCTCGCGGTCACCTCGTCCCTGGCCGAGCTCGACGCTCATCTGAGCGAGCTCGATCTGGATCAAGCGTGGCCGGAGAGTGCGGACGGGCCTCGCGGTCGGACGTCCGGAAACAACCGAGTTGTCCTGCCGGACGGCTGGCTGAAGGACCCGTACGACTGCGCGGGTGTGAGCGAGGACGCTGAACTGGACACCTCCGGAGGCTGACAAATCGCCCTCCGTGGTGCGTGATATACGCCACGCATGGGAAGGGTTTCGCTCAGATGAGCGCAGAAATCACGGGTAAGACTTTCAAAGGGTGGCACTGGGTGCCACCCTTTGTGCGTTCAATACTTGAACGCAAATGTATCGATGATCGCTCATCCAAGCGTGATCAGGCCTCAGGAGCCCCCTCACCCTTCGGGATGTGAACGCTCTTCCTACTTTCTGATTACCCATGAGTTACTTTCGATCTGCTGGCGCACGGGTGGTTACAGCCATATGACGACCAAGTGGACGTACCCAGAAGCCTTCGATCTGGGTATGTTCCTGGCCGTCAGGGCAGCCACCGAGCCTCGAGGAGTCGAGACCCGTGTCGGAAAACAAAGATCAGAAGTTCGTCTACGACTTCACCGAGGGCAACCGCGACCTCAAGGACCTTCTCGGTGGCAAGGGTGCCAACCTCGCCGAGATGACCAACCTGGGTCTGCCGGTCCCTCCCGGCTTCACCATCACCACCGAGGCCTGCAAGGTCTACCTCGAGAGCGGTACGGCCCCGGCCGAGCTGCGCGAAGAGGTCAGCGCCCACCTTGCCGCCCTCGAGGCGAAGATGGGCAAGAAGCTCGGACAGTCGGACGACCCGCTGCTGGTCTCCGTGCGTTCCGGCGCGAAGTTCTCGATGCCCGGCATGATGGACACCGTCCTGAACATCGGCCTCTCCGACGAGTCCGTGAAGGGCCTCGCCTCCCAGGCCGGCAACGACCGCTTCGCCTGGGACTCGTACCGCCGCCTCATCCAGATGTTCGGCAAGACCGTGCTGGACGTCGACGGCGAGCTCTTCGAGGAAGCCCTCGACGAGGCCAAGGCCGCCAAGAAGGTCACCGTCGACACCGACCTCGACGCCGCCGACCTGAAGAAGCTGGTCACCCGCTTCAAGAAGATCGTCGCCAAGCAGGCCGGCCGCGAGTTCCCGCAGGACGCCCGCGAGCAGCTCGACCTCGCCGTCGAGGCCGTCTTCAACTCGTGGAACACCGACCGCGCCAAGCTCTACCGCCGCCAGGAGCGCATCCCGAGCGACCTCGGCACCGCGGTCAACATCTGCTCCATGGTCTTCGGCAACCTCGGCCCCGACTCCGGCACCGGCGTCGCCTTCACCCGTGACCCCGCCAGCGGCCACGCGGGCGTCTACGGCGACTACCTGCAGAACGCCCAGGGCGAGGACGTCGTCGCGGGCATCCGCAACACCGTGCCGCTCGCGGACCTGGAGGCCATCGACAAGGCCTCGTACGACCAGCTCATGACGATCATGACGACGCTGGAGACCCACTACAAGGATCTTTGCGACATCGAGTTCACCATCGAGCGCGGCCAGCTGTGGATGCTCCAGACCCGCGTCGGCAAGCGCACCGCGGGCGCGGCGTTCCGCATCGCCACCCAGCTCGTGGACCAGGGCCTGATCGACGAGGCCGAGGCCCTCCAGCGCGTCAGCGGCCACCAGCTGGCCCAGCTGATGTTCCCGCGCTTCGACGAGGGCGCCAAGACGGCCCTGCTCGGTCGCGGCATCGCCGCCTCCCCGGGCGCGGCGGTCGGCAAGGCCGTCTTCGACTCCTACACGGCCGTCAAGTGGTCCCGCTCCGGCGAGAAGGTCATCCTGATCCGCCGCGAGACCAACCCCGACGACCTGGACGGCATGATCGCCTCCGAGGGCATCCTGACCTCGCGCGGCGGCAAGACCTCGCACGCCGCCGTCGTCGCCCGCGGCATGGGCAAGACCTGCGTCTGCGGCGCCGAGGAGCTCGACGTCGACACCAAGCGCCGCCGCATGACGGTCGGCGAGACGGTCATCGAAGAGGGCGACGTCGTCTCCATCGACGGCTCCACCGGCAAGGTCTACCTCGGTGAGGTACCCGTCGTACCGTCCCCGGTCGTCGAGTACTTCGAGGGCCGCATGCACGCCGGCGCCGACGACGCCGACGAGCTCGTCGCCGCCGTGCACCGGATCATGGCCTACGCGGACCGCGTCCGCCGCCTGCGGGTGCGCGCCAACGCCGACAACGCCGAGGACGCGCTGCGCGCCCGCCGCTTCGGCGCCCAGGGCATCGGCCTGTGCCGCACCGAGCACATGTTCCTCGGCGAGCGCCGTGAACTGGTGGAGCGACTGATCCTCGCGGACACCGACGGCGAGCGCGAGGAGGCACTCAGTGCCCTCCTGCCGCTGCAGAAGAAGGACTTCGTCGAGCTGTTCGAGGCGATGGACGGCCTGCCCGTCACCGTCCGCCTCCTGGACCCGCCGCTGCACGAGTTCCTGCCCGACATCACCGAGCTGTCGGTGCGCGTCGCCCTTGCCGAGTCCCGCAAGGACCACAACGAGAACGACCTGCGCCTGCTCCAGGCCGTGCACAAGCTGCACGAGCAGAACCCGATGCTGGGTCTGCGCGGCGTCCGCCTCGGCCTGGTCATCCCCGGCCTGTTCAAGATGCAGGTCCGGGCGATCGCCGAGGCCGCCGCCGAGCGCAAGAACGCCAAGGGCGACCCGCGCGCCGAGATCATGGTCCCGCTCGTGGGCACCGTCCAGGAGCTGGAGATCGTCCGCGACGAGGCCGACGCGGTCATCGCCGAGGTCGAGGCCGCGACCGGCACCAACCTCAAGCTGACCATCGGCACGATGATCGAGCTGCCGCGCGCCGCGCTGACCGCCGACCAGATCGCCGAGGCCGCGCAGTTCTTCTCCTTCGGCACGAACGACCTGACCCAGACGGTGTGGGGCTTCTCCCGCGACGACGTCGAGGCCAGCTTCTTCACCGCCTATCTGGAGAAGGGCATCTTCGGGGTCTCGCCCTTCGAGACCATCGACAAGGACGGCGTCGGCTCGCTGGTCCGGCACGCGGCCAAGCTGGGCCGGGCCACCCGTCCCGACCTCAAGCTCGGCGTCTGCGGCGAGCACGGCGGCGACCCCGAGTCCGTCCACTTCTTCCACGAGGTCGGCCTCGACTACGTCTCCTGCTCGCCCTTCCGGATTCCGGTGGCGCGCCTTGAGGCCGGCCGTGCGGCCGCCGAGGCGAAGGGCAGCGACAGCCGCTGACCCACGGGCCGCCAAGGCCCCATAGACCGCGCCTGTCCCCGGGTTCCCTGACTGCCCGGGGGCGGGCGCGCCTCTTTTTGTTTGTTCAACAAATCTTTACGCCAGCAGGCGGTGGACGGATCCCCACCCGTCCACCGCCGCTGTCATTCTGCCGGGCACGTCGGCGCTTCCCGGTGCGACCGACCGCCAGGCCCCGCAAAGCCCCCCACGGCCTTCGCGGAGCGTTTCGGTCGCACCGGAGTGTGCCCGGCGGAGTACAGGATTTCGGTTGTCACGCCCCCGCCGAAAGGGGTTTCAACTGTGGCCGAAAGGGCGTGGTGACAACGTGTGACGGCGTGCATACTCATGGGGCGGGGGGATTGCGGTTGCACAGGTGGGGGTTCGGTGCTGCGTATCCATTTCACTGGAGTGGACCTGGCACGCGTACGGATGGCAGGGCGTCCCGATGCGTTGTGGGAAACGATTCTGAGCTTTCACCGCTTAAGGGACCGGCGCGATGCCCGGTTGTTCGGTGAATGGCGTACGGAAACCCGGAGCAGGTTGAATAGTGAAACACGCACGCTCGGTATGCTCATACCGAGTCGTGGTTATTTCCCCGATTTCTTGACCCCTGTGGAGGGGCAGTACGGGTGGGACGTGGGCCTCGACGCGCTGCGCGGGATCCGCTCCGAGCGCATGCGGCGCGAGCTGCAGCTGCTGGGCGCCGGTGCGCCGATGACGCCGCGGCTACGGGAGTTCATGGACGGCGGCGACAAGCAGCTGCCACGGCTCATGGGCGAGCTCCGCGCGTACCACCGGGCCGCCGTGGAGCCGTACTGGACGCACATACAGGCCCAGATAGAAGCCGAGCGCGCGGCGCGCGGCCGGGCCCTGCTGGACGGCGGTGCGGACGAACTGCTGGACTCGCTGCCGCCGATGCTGCGCTGGCGGGCTCCGGTGCTGGAGTGCGACTACCCGGTGGACCGCGACGTACGGCTGCGGGGGCGCGGGCTGCTGCTCCAGCCGTCCTTCTTCTGCCGGCGCACCGCGGTGACCCTGCACGATCCGGAGCTACCGCCCGTGCTCGTCTACCCGGCCGCCGCGCAGCTGGCCTCGGCGCCCGCGGGCGGCGAGGCGGCCCGGCCCGTGGAGGAGCAGCGCCAGCGCACCCTGGGCAAGCTGGTCGGGCACACCCGCTCGGTCGTGCTGCGGGCCATAGGGGACGGAGCGACCACCAGCGAGCTGGCCCGCCGGGCCGGGGTCTCGCTGGCCTCCGCGAGCCAGCACGCCTGTGTGATGCGGGAGGCGGGGCTGGTAACCACGCTGCGGCGGGGGAACGCGGTGCTGCACACGGTGACGCCGTTGGGGGCCGCGCTGCTGAAGGGTGGGGCGGTGGCCTCGTGAACGCGGCCGCCGCACCCCTGCGGGGTTGCCCGTGGGGGTGCGGCCGGTCGTGCGGGTGCCGGTCCGTTGCGGGGGCGCTGCCCGGAGGCCCCCGCGCCTCAAACGCCCCCGGCTACCGCCGGGAGGTGCCCCCCTGGCGGGGCTGGAAGGGTGGGGGCTCAGGTGCGGAAGGGGCCCGTCACCTCGTAGGTGATGCCGCCGGACGAGCTGCCGCTCGTACCGCGCTGGCTGGAGAAGTAGAGCCGGTTGCCGGCGGGCGAGAAGGCCGGGCCGGTGATCTCGGAGGAGGACTGGCCGGTGAACCGCAGGAAGGGCGCCACCACGTCGTCCGGCGTGATCACGCAGATCTCCATGTTGCCGCCGTCCTCGGCGACGTACAGGTCGCCGTACGAGGACCCGGTGACGTTGTCGACGCCGGTCAGCGGGGCCGCGCCGCCGGGCACGAGCGAGTCGTCGTAGGCCAGCTCGTAGGTGTTGTTCGTGAGGTTCAGCTGCCAGACCCGGTTGTCGCCCTTGGTGGTGAACCAGACCGTGTCGTTGGCGTAGTGGCAGCCCTCGCCGCCGTTGAACTTCTTCGACCCGGAGACCTGGCTGCGGGTCGCCGTCGGGGAGCCGTCGGGGTCCGGGATGTTCTGCCAGGTGAAGGAGCCGGAGGTGGCGGTGCCGGCCTTGAGGACCTGGAGCGTGCCGGAGGAGAGGTTGCCCCAGGTGGTCGGGACGAAGCGGTAGAAGCAGCCGCTCGTCTCGTCCTCGGTCAGGTAGATCACCTGGCGCACCGGGTCGGCGGCGGCCGCCTCGTGCTTGAACCGGCCCATCGCAGGCCGCTGCACGGCCGCGTTCACCCCGTACGGGTCTGTCTCGTAGACGTAGCCGAGGCTGACCTCCTCGCAGGACAGCCAGGTGTTCCAGGGGGTCTTGCCGCCCGCGCAGTTCTGCCGGGTGTTGGACAGGATGCGGTAGGCGCCGGTGACGGTGCCGGAGGAGTTGAACTTGACGGCGCTCGCACCGCCGGAGGGGTTGATCTCCGAGTTGGACACGTAGATCCAGCCCGAGCCGTCGACGAAACACGCACCGCCGTCGGGGGCGTCGTGCCAGGTGTACGAGGTGCCGCTGACGGTCTGGCCCGAGCGGGCGATGACCCGGCTGGTGAAGCCGCTGGGGAGCATGATGCCGTTGGCGTCGGCCGCGCCGAGCGCCCCGTAGGGTCCGGCACCCGGCTGGGCGGGGGCGGCGTAGGCGGCCCCGTGCATCAACGTGCCGCCGAAGGCGGCGGCCGACGAACCGATCACTGCGCCGCGCAGGAAGGTACGACGTTCCACGGTCACTCCTGTGGGAGGAAGGCCCCGCGGCCGGTCGGACGCGGGGTCGCACGCGTGGAGGAACCTAGGAGGTGCCAGTTGCCGCGGCGCCAACTCCCCGTGACGCACGAGCGACCGCTCAACGTGCAATCCGCCGGCCACGGCGTGGCGCGGCGCACCACGGCACTTTCCGCGAAGAAACTTCCGGGAGAGCGATGAGTTTCCCGGGGACCCGAGGTCTACCTCTCGAAAGCACCGAGCAGCACGCACCGAGC
Organism: Streptomyces sp. NPDC091682; assembly: GCF_044756625.1. Lineage (NCBI taxonomy): Bacteria > Bacillati > Actinomycetota > Actinomycetes > Kitasatosporales > Streptomycetaceae > Streptomyces > Streptomyces sp. NPDC091682. Next base: position 233,180 of record NZ_JBIVTH010000007.1, read on the forward strand.
CGCACGCACCGAGCGCTACACACGAGAGAAGAGGGACCTCGATGTCCGCCACCATGATCTTCGTCAACCTGCCGGTCAAGGACCTGGACGCCAGCAAGGCCTTCTGGAGCAAGCTGGGCTACTCCTTCAACGCCCAGTTCACCGACGAGAACTGTGCCTCGATGGTCATCAGCGACACCATCGTCGCGATGCTCCTGACCGAGGCCCGCTACAAGGACTTCACCCACAAGGAGATCGCGGACGCAACGAAGACGTCCGAGGTGCTGCTCTGTCTGAGCGCCGAGAGCCGCACCGCGGTCGACGAGCTGGTGGACGGGGCCCTGGCGGCCGGCGCCACCGAGCCCCGGCCGGCCCAGGACCACGGCGTCATGTACGGCCGTGCCTTCGACGACCTCGACGGTCACACCTGGGAGATCATGTGGATGGACCCGTCGATGGTCCAGGGCTGACGACGTCACCCGCACGGGGTCACGAGGTCACGGCGGTCCGCACCGGGTAGGTCCGGACCACCGTCTCCTCGTCGTCCAGGCAGCGCCCCGACTCCAGGTCGAAGCGCTGCTTCAGCAGCGGCGAAGCCACGAAGGGCCGGCCCCCCGCCGTCCCCACCAGCCCGCGCGAGAGCACGTGCGCCCCGGTGAAGGGGTCCTGGTTGCCGATGGCGTACGGGCGCCCCGCGCGGTCGACGAACACCGCGGCCTGGCTCCCGTCGGGCAGCAGCGCCGCCACCCCGCGCCCGGGGATGAGCGAGGACAGCTCGCACACCGTCAGCCAGCCCTGCGCAACCTGCAGTTCCACGGTCATCGGACGGCTCCTCCTATGGTCAGGACGGCCAGGTCGGGCTTGACCTGGTCGCGCTCGGGAACGAACTTCACGGTCGGGTCGGGGGCGCCGGGCGCATTGACGAAGGACACGAACCGGCGCAGCCGCTCCGGGTCCTGGAGGGTCTCGGCCCATTCGTCCCGGTAGTGCGCCACGTGGTCGGCCATCAGGGCCTCCAGCTCCGCGCACAGCCCCAGCGAGTCGTGCACGACCACGTCCCGCAGGTGGTCCAGGCCCCCCTCCAGCCGCTCCAGCCAGGTGGAGGTCCGCTCCAGCCGGTCGGCGGTGCGGATGTAGAACATCAGGAACCGGTCGATCAGCCGGACCAGTTCCGCGTCCGACAGGTCCTGGGCCAGCAGGTCGGCGTGGCGCGGGGTGGCGCCGCCGTTGCCGCCGACGTACAGGTTCCAGCCACTCGCCGTCGCGATGACGCCAAAGTCCTTGCTCTGCGCCTCCGCGCACTCGCGGGCGCAGCCCGAGACCGCCGACTTGAGTTTGTGCGGGGCGCGCAGCCCCCGGTAGCGGAGCTCCAGGTCGATGGCCATCCGGACGCTGTCCTGGACCCCGTAGCGGCACCAGGTCTGCCCCACGCAGGACTTCACCGTGCGCAGGGCCTTCCCGTAGGCGTGTCCGGACTCGAACCCGGCGTCGACGAGCCGGGCCCAGATCCGCGGGAGCTGGTCCACGCTCGCGCCGAAGAGGTCGATCCGCTGGCCGCCGGTGATCTTCGTGTAGAGGCCGAAGTCGCGGGCCACCTCGCCGATCACGATCAGCTTGTCGGGGGTGATCTCACCGCCGGGGATGCGCGGGACGACCGAGTAGGAGCCGTTGCGCTGCATGTTCGCGAGGAAGTGGTCGTTGGTGTCCTGGAGGGCGGCCTGTTCCCCGTCCAGGACGTAGCCGCTCGCGCCGAGGGTCGGGGCGAGCGAGGCGATGATCGAGCCGATGGTGGGCTTGCAGACCTCGCAGCCGTCGCCGCCGCGGGCCTCCGGGCGGCCGTGGCCGTCGAGGATCTCCTCGTACGAGGTGAGCCGGCGGGTGCGGACGATCTCGTAGAGCTCGGCCCGGGTGAAGGGGAAGCAGCCGCACAGCCCCTTGTCGGTGGCGGCGGGCAGCAGTTGCCCGATCACCTTGACGCAAGAGCCGCAGCCGGTGCCCGCCTTGGTGCACTTCTTGACCTCGGCCAGGGTGGAGCAGGCGGCGATGGCCTTCTTGGTGACGTTGTGGCAGGAGCAGATCACCGCGTGGTCGGGGAGCGCGGACGGGCCGAGCGCGACCGGGGCGCCGACCCCGGCGGGCAGCACCAGCTGCTCGGGGGCCAAGGGCGGGACGCTTCCGGTGAGCGGGCGCAGCAGCCCGTAGGAGTCCGCGTCGCCGACCAACACCCCGCCGAGGAGGACGCCGTCGGGGGAGACGACCAGCTTCTTGTAGACCCCGGAGCGTGAGTCGGACCAGACGACGTCGAGGCTGTCCGGGGCGGCCCCGTGGGCGTCGCCGAAGGAGGCCACGTCCACGCCGAGGAGCTTGAGCTTGGTGGAGAGGTCGGCTCCGGTGAATTCCTTCGCACGGCCCAGCAGGTCGTCGGCGGCCGTCTCGGCCATCTCGTAGCCGGGGGCGACCAGGCCGTAGACCCGGCCGTCGACGGCGAGGGCGCACTCGCCGATGGCGTAGACGTGCGCGTCGGAGGTGCGGCAGCGGGCGTCGACCGCGATGCCGCCGCGCTCGCCGACGTCCAGTCCGGCGTCGCGGGCCAGCTGGTCGCGGGGGCGGACGCCGGCGGAGAAGACGACAAGGTCGGTGTCGACGGTGGAGCCGTCGGAGAGTCGCATTCCGCTGACGTGGCCGTCCGCGCCGGTCACCACCTCCTGGGTGCCGACGCCGGTGTGGACGGTCAGCCCCATGGACTCGATGGTGCGCAGCAGGGCCGCGCCGCCGCCCTCGTCGACCTGTACGGGCATCAGGCGCGGGGCGAACTCGACGATGCGGGTGGCCAGGCCCAGCCCCTGGAGGGCGCCGGCGGCCTCCAGGCCGAGGAGACCGCCGCCGACGACCGCGCCGGAGCTCCTGGTCTTCGCGTACTCCTCGATCGCGAGCAGGTCCTCGATCGTGCGGTAGACGAAGCAGCCGGGGGCGTCCTTGCCCGGGACCGGAGGCACGAAGGGATAGCTGCCGGTGGCCAGCACGAGGACGTCGTACGGGAACACCTGACCGGACCGGGAGGTGACGGTGCGGGCGGCCCGGTCGATGTGCTCGGCGGGGTCGTCGAGGTGGAGGGCGATGCCGTGCTCCGCCATGAACCCGGCGGGCGTCATGGACAGGTCCTCGGCGGTGCTGCCGGAGAAGTACGAGGTCAGGTGCACGCGGTCGTAGGCGGGCCGGGGCTCTTCGCAGAGCACGGTGATCCGGTGCGTGGCGGTGGCCCCGCGCTCGGCGAGTGCCTCGAGGTAACGCTGGCCGACCATGCCGTGCCCGATGAGCACGATCGTGGGCAGGGGCTCGGACATGTCAGTGGCCTCCGTCGTCGGTGAGCAGGTGGAACAGGTCGTGCGGTGGTTCCTCGCCCTCCCAGGTGCGGGCGAGCGCCCCCACGGTGGAGAGCTCGCCGAGCAGGACCCCGCCGACGAGGCGGTCGCCCCGCAGGACGACCTTGCGGTAGGTGCGGCGGGTGGCGTCGGCGAGGCGGACCACGTCGTCGCCGGGCAGGGGGGTGGTCTCGCCGAAGGCGGCGAGATCGAGGGAGCCCTTCGCGCCCGGCAGGGTGAGACGGGTGAGGGCGCGGGTGCCGGTGTAGGGGGTGGGCCGGCCGGTGAGGGTGGCGGCCAAGGCGTCGGCCTGCTCCAGGGCGGGGCCGGCCAGGCCGTACACCTGGCCGGCGTGCTCGGCGCAGTCGCCGATGGCGTGGATGCGGGGGTCGCCGGTACGGAGGTGGTCGTCGACGACGATGCCCTTGCGGACCTCCAGTCCGGCGGCCTGGGCGAGGCCCGTGCGGGGGCGTACGCCGCAGGCCAGCACGACGATGTCGGCTGCCATCCTGTACCCGTCGGCGAGATCGACCCCGGTGACCTTGCGCGGAGTGCCCCCGCCCCGCTGCAGCCCCGGCAGCGGTGCGGACGAGGTCGTAAGCCCGCGGACCCGGCATTCCGTGTGGATCTCGACGCCGAGCGAGGTCAGGTGCGCGTGCAGCAGGGCGGAGGCGTCCGCGTCCAGCTGGCGCTCCATCAGCCGCTCGCCCTGCTGGGCGAGGACCACCTGCGCCCCCCGGGAGGCGAGGGCACGGGCCGCCGAGACGCCCAGCAGGCCCCCGCCGATCACCACCACGCGGACCCCGGGCCGCACGGCCGCCGACAGCGCCAGGCAGTCTTCCATCGTGCGGAAGGCGTGCACCCCGTCCGGGAGGTCCCGCCCCCCGGGTGCGAACAGTCCGCGCAGCGGCGGGAGCACCGCGTTCGAACCGGTGGCCAGCACCAGCGTTTCGTACGGGGCCACCGAGCCGTCGTCACAGTGCACGACCCGCTCCGCACGGTCCACGCGCACCGCCCGCACCCCGCGCCGCAGCGCCGGGCCGGGTGCCGGCAGGGCGGTCACCTCCGGGGCGTACCGGCCCGCGAGGACCTCGGCGAGCAGGACCCGGTTGTACGGCGCGTGGCTCTCCTCGCCGAGGACGGTCACGGCCGCGGCCGGGCCGAGCCGCTGCGCGAGCCGCAGGCCCGCGAGGCCGCCGCCGATCACCACCACACGCTGGTCCGAGGTCATGCCACGAGCGTGCGGGGCCGCTGTTTCCCCACGGCATCGCCTCTGTTACCCGGACGGAACGCCGACCTCAGCGCCCGGGTTAAGGGTCAGTGAGGCCTTCCTCAAGGCGGCCTTAAAGGTCGTCAGGGCCGTCACCTGCGCCCTTAGCGTGATCCGTATGCGGAATGCGGTGGTGCGGGTCAGGGGCGGGATGCTGGGCGGTGCGGGGGTGGTGGTCCTGCTCTGGGCGGCGCAGGTGCGGCCCTCGGCCCGGCCCGACGCACTGTTCGCCACCGCCGCGCACCTGTCCGGTCTGCTCGCCGGGTACGGGGTGCTGGTGCTGGTGTTCCTGATGGCCCGGGTGCCCGCCGTCGAGCACGGGGTCGGCGCCGACCGGCTCGCCCGCTGGCACGCCCTCGGCGGCCGGTACGTCCTGCTGCTCGTCTTCGGGCACGGGCTGTTCGCCCTGCTCGGATACGCCGTGCACGAGGGGATCGACGTGGTCTCCGCCGCCTCGGAGCTGCTCGGCTACCCCGCGCTCGCCGCCGCCGCGACCGGGACCGTCCTCCTGGCCGCGGTCGGCGTGACCTCCGCCCGGGCGGTACGCCGCCGGGTGCCGCACGAAACCTGGCGCGGGGTGCACCTGCTTGTCCACCTCGCCGTCGTCCTCGCCTTCGGGCACCAGCTGGCCGGGCCCGATCTGGCCGCGGTCGCCTGGTTCTGGGCGCTCGCCCACACCGTGGTCGCCGTCCTGCTGCTCTGGTACCGCGCCGTGGTTCCCGTACGGCAGGCCCTGCGGCACGCGCTGCGGGTCGCGGACGTCCGGGGCGAGGGGCCCGGGGTGGTATCCGTCGTCATCTACGGACAGCACCTCGCGGAACTGCGCGCGGAGCCGGGCCAGTTCCTGCGCTGGCGGTTCCTCCAGCGGGGGCTGTGGCACACCGCCCTGCCGTTCTCGCTGTCCGCGCCCGTCCGCGGGAACGCCCTGCGGATCACCGTGAAGGGGCTCGGCGGCCACTCCCGCCGGGTCCGCCGGCTGCGCCCGGGGACGCGGGTGCTGGCCACCGGGCCGTTCGGCGCGCTCACCGCCGCCCGGCGCACCCGCCCCAAGGTGCTGCTGATCGCGGGCGGGGTCGGGATCACCCCGATGCGGGCCCTGTTCGAGACGCTGCCCGGGGGGCCGGGGGACATCACCCTGCTCTACCGGGCCGGGGGCGAGGAGCACCTCGTGCTGCGGGCCGAGCTGGAGGCCATCGCCGCCGAGCGGCAGGCCGGTCTGCACTACCTGCTCGGGCCGTCCGGCGGGGCCTACGATCCGCTGGCCCCGCAGGCGCTGGCCGCGCTGGTGCCCGACCTGGCCGAGCACGACGTGTACCTGTGCGGGCCGCCGGGGATGGCCGAGGCGACCCGGGCCGCGCTGCTGCGGGCCGGGGTGCCGGCCGGCCGCATCCATGCGGAGTGCTTCAGCTTCTGAGCCGGGCGCCCACGGCCCGCGATCCCCGTGTTTCCCCGTGTTCCCCGCGTTCCCCGAGGAGTCACCGCCCCATGCGTCACCCGCTGCACGTCGCCCTGTCCGTACCCGTCGGCGCCGAGGCTCCTGCGGCAGCCGCGGTGGCCGTGGCCCGGCACCGCAAGCCGCGGCGCCCCTCGCCGGTGCGGGCCGCACTGGCCGTGCTGACCTCCGTACCGCCCGCGCAGCGGTTGGCGGCGGGGCTGGGGGCGGTCAGCGTGCTGGCCGCGACCGTGTTGACGGCGGCCGTGGACCCGGCCGCTCCGGTGGCCCCGGACCGGGTCCCGGCCCGGCAAAGCTCAACCTTTGCGCAAGTTTCAGGGAATTGAATGGTCACTGCACCGACAGCTCCATAGGGTCGGTTCGTGCCTGACATATCAACGACGATGATCATCGTCCTGTGCGTGGCCGCGGCTGCGGCCGGCTGGATCGATGCGGTGGTGGGCGGCGGCGGCCTGCTACTCCTGCCCGCGCTCCTCCTCGGCCTGCCGAACGCCCACCCCGCCACCGTCCTCGGTACCAACAAGGCCGTGGCCATCGTCGGCACCGCCGGGGCGGCCGTGACGTACGCCCGCAAGGCCCCGGTCAACGTGAAGCTGGCCGTCCGCATCGGCCTGGCCGCGCTCGCCGGCTCGATGGGCGGCGCGGCGCTCGCGGGCGGCATCAGCAAGGACGCCCTCCGCCCGCTGATCATGGTGGTCCTCGTGATCGTCGCGGGCGTGGTGATCTTCAAGCCGGGCTTCGGCACCGCGCCCTCCGCCGCGCCCGTCAGCCGGCAGCGGGTACTGCTCGCCATCGGGCTCGCGGGCCTGGGCATCGGCTTCTACGACGGCCTCATCGGGCCCGGCACCGGCACCTTCCTGGTGCTCGCGCTCACGGCACTGCTCCACCTCGACCTGGTCACCGCCTCCGCCACCGCCAAGATCGTGAACTGCTGCACCAACGCCGGGGCGCTCGCGATGTTCGCCTACCAGGGCATGGTGCTGTGGCAGCTGGCCGCGCTGATGGCGGTGTTCAACCTGGCCGGCGGCATGATCGGGGCCGGTATGGCGCTCAAGAAGGGCAGCGGCTTCGTCCGCGGCGTGCTGCTGACGGTGGTGGGCGCGCTGGTGCTCAAGCTCGGCTTCGAGCAGTGGGGCTAGGAGCCGCTAGGAACCGTCCCGCCGGCCAGGAACTACCGGGGCCGTACACCTAGTACGTCCCGGTGAGGTGCGCGAAGACCACCACGTTGCCGCGGTAGCCCGTGCGGGGCGAGAAGCCGCCGCCGCAGGTGATCACCCGCAGCTCGGCGCGCGCCGAAGGCCCGTACACGCGGGTGTCGGGGAAGGCCTTGGCGTCGTAGACCTCGACCGCGTGCACCGTGAACACCGCCGTACGGCCGTCCGCGCGCGGGATCTCGATGGCGGCCCCGCGGCGCAGCGCGCCCAGATGGTAGAAGACCCCCGGCCCGGCGGCGTCGTCCACGTGCCCGGCGATGACGGCGGTGCCGGTGGCGCCCGGGGTGGTGCCGTCGCGGTACCAGCCGGCCAGGTCGCGCCGGTCCGGCGGCGGCACTTCGAGACTGCCGCGCGGATCCAGGCCGAGCCCGGTCAGCGGGGCGTCGACCCGGATGGAGGGGATCCGGATCCGGGCCGGCGGGGAACCGGGGAGCGGGGCGATCCCGGGGCCCACCACGCCGGCGGCGGTCAGTGACTCGGCGGGGGAGGGCAGCGGCGGTCCGACGGGCTCACGCGAACCGCTGGTCACGAGCCAGATGCCGACACAGGCGGCGAGCGCGACGAGTCCGCCGTGGCGGGCGGTGGGGGTGCGGGGGAACCGGTTCCGCGCGCCACCGAAATCGCCACCCATGCGTACCCCCTCGGCTTCCGTTTCGGGGTGACTGGCCGTCGCCCGGCCCCGCGAACGGGGGGACCTCGCGGGGCGGGCGACGGGGGACGGTACCGGTCGGACCGCAGCCGGAGCCGCGGTGGGCGTCCGTCAGCTCCGCGTGCCGCTCGCCCGGCGACGCAGGAGCCAGGTACCGCCGACGGCGGCAGCGGCCAGAACGGCCGCCCCCGCCGCGATCTTGGCGGGGTCGGTGGTGGTGGTCGTGCCACCGCCCACCCCGGTGTTGACGTGGCCCTGCGGGCCGCGCTCGGTGACGATCAGGTTGCCGGTGGCGAACTTGCCGTTCGCGCAGGTCGCGCCGATGGCGTAGGTGCCGCCGCGGGTGCCCCGGGCGATCTGGAACTGGCCCACGACGACCTCCTTGTGGGTGCCGGGGACCAGCTTGAACCGGCCGCCGCCCACCGTGGTGGCATCGCCGTCCGCATGGCTGCCACTGCCGCAGGCGGTGGTGTTCACGGTGACGGTGGCGCCGGGGGCGGCGGACTTGGGCCACACCTCCAGCGGCGCGAAGTCCCCGGGTGCGAAGCCCGCCACGCCGAGGTCCGCGGCGGCGACCGCGCCGGCGACCGGCCCGGTGAACGCGGCGGCGGTCAGCGCGGTCGCGGTCAACAGGTGTGCGGTACGTCGGCGCATGGGGACTCTCCTGGAGACACGGGGTCGTGCTTCCGAGGAAACCCGGCCCGCCCGCCGCGCGCCTGCTGATGCTCCGTCAGGTGTGCCTGTCTGAGGCCCGACCGGGGGTCGTCTTCGCAGCTCAACGCATGTACCGCGGTCATCGGAGGACCCCGCGCCGTCCGGGTGACTCCGGTGGTGCGTACGGTGGTGGGCGCGGGGAGGCCGGGGCGTCCGGCCCGGCCCGCGCACCGTCGCGCCATTGCTGAGGGAGGGCCCCGTGACATCGGTCGAACGGCTACCGGACCCGAGCGATCCGCTCCCGTTCTTCGTCTACGGGACCCTGCGCCCGGGCGAGGTCAACCACGACCTCTTCCTGCGCGGCCGCACGGCCTCGGAGGAGCCGGCCGTCCTCCCGGACGCCGCGCTCTTCGACGGCCCCGGCTATCCGTACGCGGTCCACCGTCCTGGCGCGGCGGTCGTCGGCGAGCTGATCACGGCGGCGCCGGGCGCGTACGGGAAGCTGCTGGCCGCGCTGGACCAGCTGGAGGAGTACGGGGGCCCGGGCCGCCCGGGGAACGTCTACGACCGGATCGCCCGCCCGGCCCTGCGCCCCGACGGCACCACGGTCCGGGCCTGGGTCTACCTGGCGGCCCCGCTGATCGCCCGCGACCTGCGGGAATCGGGCACCGAGATCCCCGGTGGCGACTGGTTCAAGCGCCGGTGACCTGCGGCTACGGCTACAGGCCCTCGGCGCCGCGGTTGCGCAGCCGCTGGCCGTACTGCTGGAGCACCCACAGCTCCTCCTGGACGGCCGCCAGTTGTTCCGGTGGAGCCTGCGGGCCCAGCCGTGACAGCGTGCCCTGGATCTCGTGGACCCGGCGGTCGACGGCGCGCAGCCGCACCTGGACCAGCTGGACCCCCGCGTACATCTCGTCCACCGTCTTCGCGTGGATGGCCTCGACCGCCAGCTCCGTGACGAGCGCGCGCACGGTGTCGTTCGGGGCGGCCTCGCGGACGCGCGCCAGGTAGTCCTCCGTGCCGAGCGAGGCGCCGCCCGCGTCCAGGATCGCCTGGCGCACGGCCGCGTAGGGCGGGGCGGTGAACTCGTCCATCCCGTACGCGTCGAAGGCGGGGGAGACCAGGGCGGGCCGTTGGAGGGCGAGCTTCAGCAGCTCGCGCTCGGTGCGGTGGGCCGGGCTGCGCAGGTTCAGCGCGGGGCCCCCGGCCGGCTGGGCCGGGGGCGCGGGGACGTCCTCGTAGGACGGGCGGCCCCGCTGCGGCTTCCCGCCGGGCCGGCCGCCCTGCGGTCCGTCGCCCTGGCCGCGCTCGCGGGCCCAGCGCGCCAGCTGTGCGACCCGCTTGACCACGAACTGCTCGTCGCGGATGCCCAGCATGCCCGCCAGCTGGACCGCCGACTCGTGCTGGATCGCGATGTTCTTGATGTTGGCGACGACGGGCGCGGCCTCGTCCAGGGCGGCCGCCCGGCCCGCCGGGTTCTCCAGGTTGTGCCGGGCGACGATGTGCCGCAGCGCGAACTCGAACAGCGGCGTACGGGCCTCCACCAGGCCGGCCACGGCCGCGTCGCCCTGCGCGAGGCGCAGGTCGCAGGGGTCCATGCCGCCGGGGGCGATGGTGATCGAGGTCTCCGCGGCGAACTTCTGGTCGTCCTCGAAGGCCCGCAGGGCGGCCTTCTGGCCGGCCGCGTCGCCGTCGAAGGTGAAGATCACCTCGGCGGTGGCGTTGTCCATCAGCAGCCGGCGCAGGATCTTGATGTGGTCCCCGCCGAAGGCGGTGCCGCAGGTCGCGATCGCGGTGGTGACCCCGGCCAGGTGGCAGGCCATCACGTCCGTGTAGCCCTCGACGACCACGGCCCGGGAGGTCTTCGCGATCTCCTTCTTCGCCAGGTCGATGCCGTACAGCACCTGGGACTTCTTGTAGATCGCGGTCTCGGGGGTGTTCAGGTACTTCGGGCCGTTGTCGTCGTCGCGCAGCTTGCGCGCGCCGAAGCCGACCACCTCGCCGCTGATGTCGCGGATCGGCCACATCAGCCGGCCGCGGAAGCGGTCGATCGGCTTGCCGCTGCGGCTGTCCTGGGCGAGCCCGGAGGTGATCAGCTCCTTGTCGGTGAAGCCCTTGCCGCGCAGGAAGCGGGTCAGGTGGTCCCACCCGGCCGGGCTGTAGCCCACGCTGAAGTGCGCGGCCGCGGCCTGGTCGAAGCCGCGCTCCGCCAGGAACTTGCGGCCGATCTCGGCCTCGGGGCCGCCCAGCTGCTCGACGTAGAACTGGGCGGCGGCCTTGTGCGCCTCGACCAACCGGATGCGGTCGCCGCGGCCGCTGGTGCCTGCGGTGTAGCCGCCCTCCTCGTACCGCAGGGTGATGCCGGCCAGGCCGGCCAGGCGCTCGACCGCCTCCGAGAAGGAGAGGTGGTCGATCTTCATGACGAAGTCGAGGGTGTCCCCGCCCGCCTGGCAGCCGAAGCAGTGGTAGAGCCCCTTGCTGGGGCTGACCTGGAAGGACGGGGACTTCTCGTCGTGGAAGGGGCACAGGCCCTTGAGGTTGCCGCCGCCCGCGTTCCGTAGCTGGAGGTACTCGGAGACCACGGCGTCGATCGGGACCGCGTCCCGTACCGCCTTCACGTCGTCGTCGTTGATCCGTCCTGCCACCCGTGAAGTCTACGGCCGGGCGCCGGCAATCCGGTCAGGCCCCCTCGGCCCGCACCAGGGAGTCAAGCGGAATGGATGGGTCCGCCAAGGCTTCGCGGTCGACCGGGGTCTTCGACCTGATCAGGGCCTGGATGTGCTCGGTGACGTCCCACACGTTCACGTTCATCCCGGCCAGGACCCGCCCCTGTGACAGCCAGAAGGCGATGAACTCCCGCTTGCCCACGTCACCGCGGATCAGCACCTGGTCGTAGCCGCCGGCCGGCGCGTACCCCGAGTACTCCAGGCCCACGTCGTACTGGTCCGAGAAGAAGTACGGCACCCGGTCGTAGCCGACCTCCTGGCCCAGCATGGCCCGCGCGGCGGCCGGCCCGCCGTTCAGCGCGTTGGCCCAGTGCTCCACCCGCAGCCGGGTCCCGAGCACCGGGTGGTGGGCGGCGGCCACGTCCCCGACCGCGTAGACGTCCGGGTCGGAGGTGCGCAGGGAGGAGTCCACCGCGATCCCGCCGCCGTGCTCCCGGTCGACCAGGGCCAGCCCGGCGGTCTCGGCGAGCGCGGTCCGCGGGGCGGCCCCGATCGCGGAGAGCACCGCGTGCGCCGGGTGCTCCTCCCCGTCGTCCGTACGGGCGGCCAGCACCATCCCGTCGTGGCCCACGATCTCGGTCAGCCGCGCCCCGAAGTGGAACCGCACCCCGTGATCGGCGTGCAGGTCCGCGAAGAGCCGGCCGATCTCCGGGCCGAGCACCGCGTGCAGCGGGGTGGCCTCCGGCTCGACGACGGTGACCTCGGCACCGTAGCCGCGGGCCGCGGCGGCCACCTCCAGCCCGATCCATCCGGCGCCGGCGATGAGCAGGTGCCCGTTGTCCCGGCCGAGCCCGGCCAGTACGCCCTTCAGCCGTTCGGCGTGCGCGAGGCGCCGCAGGTGGTGCACCCCGGCCAGGCCGGTTCCGGGGACGTCCAGGCGGCGCGGCTCGGCGCCGGTGGCCAGCAGCAGCTTGTCGTAGTGCAGGACGGCGCCGTCGCCGAGGACCACCTTCTTGGCGTCCCGGTCGAGGTGGACGGCGGGTTGGCCGAGGTGCAACTCGATGTCGGCGGCCGCGTACCAGGACGGCTCGTGGACGAAGACGCTCTCCCGGTCGTCCTTGCCGGTCAGGTAGCCCTTGGACAGCGGGGGGCGTTCGTAGGGATGGTCGCGCTCGTCGCCGATCAGGATCACCCGCCCCGTGAACCCCTCAGACCTCAGCGTTTCGGCCGCCTTCGCCCCGGCGAGCCCTGCTCCGACGATGACGAACGTCCGGTGTGCGTCGACCACCTGATGCCTCCTCATAACCTCGCCGCCACATGCGAGCACATGCGAGCGTCCCGCACCGAGCCTGCCGCGTGAAGGGGGAGTGGCTCGATCAGCTCACCTTTCGGCGCGTCGGCCGCGCCGGGTGAGGCGTGCGTGAAGGGAACGGGCGGATGCGTCCGTGAGGCACGCGATCTGGTCGATGACCGCCCTCTTCCTGGCCTTGTCGTCCGGGGCCGCGTCGAAGATCGCCCGGAACTGCGGGTCCAGCCCCTCGGGCGCGCGGGCGCTCAGCGCCTCCGCGAGTTCGGCCAGGACGATGCGCTGGTCGGCGCGGATCCGTTCCTGCTCGTCGCGCTGCATCACGTACAGATTGGCGACGGCCTTGAGGACCGCGCACTCGTTGCGCGCCTCGCGCGGGATCACCAGTTCGGCACCGTACCGGGTGAGGCGGCCGGAGCCGTACGCCTCACGGGTGGCACCCTCTGCGGCCAGGCAGAACCGGCCGATTAGCTGGCTCGTCGCGTCCTTCAACCGGGACTGGGCGAGCGCCGAACCGTCGTACCCGTGCGGCCACCAATCCTGCTCCATCAAACGGTCGAGGGCGGCCCGCAGCTCCTCGGGCGCGGTGTCGGCGGGGACGTACCGGCCGATGGCCACCTGCCAGATCGCCGTGCGCTCGGGTTCGGCGTAGAGCATGTTGGGGTCGAGGTGGCCGGCGTGCAGGCCGTCCTCGAAGTCGTGGACGGAGTACGCGACGTCGTCCGCCCAGTCCATGACCTGGGCCTCGAAGCACTTGCGGTCCGCGGGCGCGCCGCGGCGCAGCCAGGCGAAGACCGGTAGGTCGTCCTCGTACGCGCCGAACTTCACCGAGTCGGGGTCGGTGGGGTGGTCCCCGCGCGCCCACGGGTACTTGGTGGCGGCGTCCAGGCAGGCCCGGGTGAGGTTGAGGCCGACGCTGACGAGCTCCCCGCTCGCCGGATCGGGCACGAACCGCTTGGGCTCCAGACGGGTCAGCAGGCGCAGCGACTGGGCGTTGCCCTCGAAGCCGCCGCAGTCCTTGGCGAACTCGTTGAGCGCCTCCTCGCCGTTGTGGCCGAAGGGCGGGTGGCCCATGTCGTGGGAGAGGCAGGCGGCTTCGACGAGGTCGGGGTCGCAGCCGAGCGCGGCGCCGAGCTCCCGTCCGACCTGGGCGCACTCCAACGAGTGGGTGAGGCGGGTGCGGGGGCTCGCGTCCCAGTCGTAGGAACGGCTGCCGGGCGTGACGACCTGGGTCTTCCCGGCGAGGCGGCGCAGCGCCGCCGAGTGCAGCACTCGGGCGCGGTCGCGCTGGAAGGCGGTCCGACCGGGCCGTTTGTCGGGCTCGGCGGCCCAGCGTTCGGTGTCGGCCGCGTCGTAGCGGCCGTGGTGGTCGTCGGTGAGGGCGTGCGTGGTGCCTTCCATGCAAAGACGGTAACCGGAACAACTGACAAACCGGGATCAGGCGGAGACGAGTTCCGGCCGCACCAGGTCGAGGGGGAGCGCGCGGGCCTCGTCGTACCGGTGCAGCAGCAGCCGGGCCAGCGCCGGGTGATCGCCCAGCGGGGCGGCGGCGGGGCCGGGCGCGGCCGCGGCGGCCTGGGTGGCGAACCGGCCGGGCGCGGCGAAGTACGAGGCCACGGCGATCCGGTGGTGACCACGGGCGGCGAGGGCCCGGACCGCCTCGGGCGCGTTCGGCGCGGCGGCGGAGGCGTAGGCGGGGGTCACCGGGACGCCGCCGAGGCGTTCGCTGAGCAGGGCGGCGGTGCGGCGGGTGTCGGCCGCCGAGTCGGGGTCGCGGGAACCGGCGGCGGCCAGCACGACGGCCGAACCGGGGGCCGGGGTCCAGCCGGTCTCCAGGAGCCGCTCGTAAAGGGCCTCGACGAGCAGCGGGTGCGGGCCCAGCGGGGCGGCGACGCGGGTGAGCAGGTGGCCGGCACGGGCGGCGGCCGCGGGGAGGTCACGCTTGACGTGGTACCCGCGGCCGAGCAGCAGCGGGACGAGCACGGCCGAGCCGGACAGCCCGCTCAGGGTGTCGTCGAGCAGCGGCTCGTTCAGCTCGACGTGGCCGAGCCGGACGTCGAGCCGGGGGCGGAGTTCGCGGACCCGTTCGAGGAGGGCGAGGGCGGTGTGCAGGGCGCGCGGGTCACGACTGCCGTGGGCCACGGCGACGAGGGTGGGCTGCATGGGCGGACTCCGGGTCGGCGCAGGCCGCTGAGCTGGGTGCCCAGCTGGAGGGTGATGCGGCCGAGCAGCTCGGCCGTACTGTCGAAGGGGAGGGCGGGAAACTCGGGAGGGTGCACCGGCTCCGTCATGAACCGATCCTCCGCGCCGGAGGTTGCCGGTGCGTTGCGCGGGGATGACGGGTCTTTGCCGTGTGCTCACATCGCGGCCGGCGCGACTGTTCGGAGCCGGCGCGGCCGGCGGCGTACCTGCCGCAGATCGGGTTCCGGGCGAACCGCGCGGCCCCGGTACGCGTCCTGACCAGCGGACGAGCAGTCGAGACACCAGGGGATGGATGATGCGCCGACCGCGCCTGCCGAGAGTCGAGTGGAGCCGGGCGGTGGCGGCGCTGCGCAGCGTACGGACCCGGCGGCGGGCGGTGCAGGCCGTCATGGCGGGCTGCGTACTGGCGCTGCTGCCCTCGGCGTGGATGCACGCGGTGGCCGCCGACCGGCTGCGGACCACGGCGGGCGCGCCCTCCGCCGAGGTGGCCGTGGTGTTCGGCGCGGGCCTCCTCGGGAGCAGGCCCACCCCCTACCTGGCCGACCGGCTCGATGCCGCGGCCGAGCTGTACCGCACCGGCAAGGTCAAGGTCGTCCTCGTCACCGGGGACAACGGCCGGCACGACTACGACGAGCCCGACGCGATGCGCAGCTACCTCACCGCGCACGGGGTGCCGGACGAGCGGATCGTCAGCGACTACGCGGGCTTCGATACCTGGGACTCCTGCGTGCGGGCCAAGGAGATCTTCGGCGTGGAACGGGCCCTGCTGGTCACCCAGGGCTTCCACATCCGCCGTGCCGTCGCCCTGTGCCAGGCGGCGGGCCTGGAGTCGTACGGCGTCGGGGTGGCCGACGTGCACGACGCCACCTGGTACTACGGCGAGACCCGCGAGGTCTTCGCGGCGGGCAAGGCGGCGCTGGACGCGGCCTTCAAGCCCGCACCGCGCTTCCTGGGACCGAAGGAGGAGGGGGTGTCGCGGGCGCTGGCCGCTCTGGCAGACTGACGACCCCGCCGCATATGCCGATTAGTCATATGCCGTTCCGTCCGTACGAGAGCATCAGGGGTGTGGAACCGTGGCTGTTGTGGATCTGAGCGGCAAGGTCGTCGTCATCACCGGGGGAGCCCGGGGCCTGGGCGCCGCGGCCGCGCAAGCCGTCGTGGACGGTGGCGGCCGGGTACTGATCACCGACGCCGAACTCGCCGTCGACGGCGGCTGGACCGCGGGCCTGACGGTGAAGCACCTGACCGGCCAGTGACCCGCCCCGCCCCCCGGCCGCGCCGGGCCTCACCGCAGCCGTCCGGCGGCGCTGAGGCGGAGCACCCGGACCCGTAACGCGCCGCGGCGGCCGACGTAACACCGGCGACCCACCCTGGACCGCATGCACACCGCCGGCTCCGCCACCGACACGCACTGCCCGTACTGCGCCCTGCAGTGCGGGATGAGGCTGCGCCCCGAACCGGGCGGCGCCACCGTGGCGGTGGAGGAGCGGGCCGACTTCCCCGTCAACCGGGGCGCGCTGTGCGGCAAGGGCCGCACCGCCCCCGCCGTGCTCTCCTCCCGGGTACGCCTGACCGAGCCGCTCGTCCGCACCCACGCCGGGCGGCTGGAGCCGGCCACCTGGGAGGAGGCCCTCGACGCCGTCGCCGAGGGCCTCGCCCGCACCGGCCGCACGCACGGCCCCGACGCCGTCGGGGTGTTCGGCGGCGGCGGGCTCACCAACGAGAAGGCCTACGCGCTCGGCAAGTTCGCCCGCATCGCCCTGCGCACCTCGCAGATCGACTACAACGGCCGCTTCTGCATGTCCTCGGCCGCCGCCGCCCACCAGCGGGCCTTCGGACTCGACCGCGGCCTGCCCTTCCCGCTGGCGGACGTCCCGCGCACCGGTTGCGTGATCCTCGTCGGCTCGAACCTGGCCGAGACTATGCCGCCCGCCCTGCGCTACCTCACCGAGCTCAAGGCGAACGGCGGCACCCTCATCGTCATCGATCCGCGCCGCACCCGCACCGCCGAACAGGCCGACCTGCACCTCGCCCCGCGCCCCGGCACCGACCTCGCCCTCGCGCTCGGCCTGCTGCACCTGATCGTCGCGGAAGGCCGGACCGACGAGGAGTTCATCGCCGCCCGCACCACCGGCTGGCAGGAGGCCCGGGCCGCCGCGATGGCCCACTGGCCGGAGCTGGTGGAACGCATCACCGGGATACCGGTCCCCAGGCTCCGCGAGGCCGTGGCGATGTTCTGCGCCCCGGAATCCGCCATGGTCCTCACCGCCCGGGGCCCCGAGCAGCAGTCCAAGGGCACCGACACCGTCGGCGCCTGGATCAACCTGTGCCTGGCCACCGGCCGGGCCGGCCGACCGCTGTCCGGCTACGGCTGCCTCACCGGGCAGGGCAACGGCCAGGGCGGCCGCGAGCACGGCCAGAAGGCCGACCAGCTCCCCGGCTACCGCAAGCTCACCGACCCGGCCGCCCGTGCCCACGTCGCCGGGGTCTGGGGCGTCGACCCCGACGGCCTCCCCGGCCCGGGCCGCAGTGCCTACGAACTCCTCGACGCCCTCGGCAGGGACGTGAAGGCCCTGCTGCTGATGGGCTCGAACCCGGTGGTGTCCGCCCCCGGCGCCGCCCACGTCGAGGACCGCATCCGCTCCCTGGACTTCCTCGCGGTCGCCGACGTCGTCCTCTCCGAGACCGCGGCCCTCGCGGACGTGGTCCTCCCGGTCACCCAGTGGGCGGAGGAGACCGGCACCACCACCAACCTGGAGGGCCGCGTCCTGCTGCGCCGCCGGGCACTGACCCCACCGCCGGGGGTCCGCAGCGACCTGGACGTGCTGCACGGACTCGCCGCCCGCCTGGGCGTGGAGAAGGGCTTCCCCACCGAGCCGGAGGAGGTCTTCGAGGAACTGCGCCGCGCCTCGGCCGGCGGCCCCGCGGACTACTCGGGCATCACCTACGCCCGGATCGAGGCCGAACAGGGCGTCTTCTGGCCCTGCCCCGCAAGCCCTGAAGGCGGCGAAGGCTCCGGCGGCGAAGGCTCCCCGGGCACCAAACGCCTCTTCCTGGACCGCTTCGCCACCGACGACGGCCGGGCCCGCTTCGTCCCCGTCTCCCACCGGGACGCCGCCGAGGTCCCCGACGCGGACTACCCGCTGCTGCTCACCACCGGCCGGGTCGTCGCCCAGTACCAGTCCGGAGCCCAGACCCGCCGGGTGGACGAGCTCAACGCGGCGGCCCCCGGCCCCTTCGTGGAACTCCATCCGCGGCTGGCCGCCCGGATCGGCGCGGTCGACGGCAGCCCCCTCGCCGTGACCTCCCGCCGCGGCCGGGCCGTCGCCCCGGCCCGCATCACCGACACCATCCGGGCGGACACGGTCTTCATGCCCTTCCACTGGCCGGGCGAGGGCCGCGCCAACACCCTCACCAACCCGGCCCTGGACCCCACGTCCCGCATGCCGGAGTTCAAGGTCTGCGCGGTCCGCGTCGAGCCGGCCTGATCAGGCACCGTTCGCGAAGGTCGGGCGCAGGGCCTCCACCAGCCGGGCCAGGAACACCTCTTCGCCCGGGGCGGCCAGCTCGGGGTACTCCGCCTCGAAGTGCTCCCACTCGGCGCCCACGTAGCCCTCGGGGGCGATGTGCACGATGTCCAGCAGCTCCACGTCCCGGTTCGGCTGCGGGTTTTCGCCCGCCTGCCGGAACACCTCCTGGAGCAGGGCGTTCGGCAGTCGGTGCCGTTCGGCGAGCAGGACCGCGTCGTACAGGTCCTTGCCCTGCGGGTGCCGGTCGCTGATGAGCCACAGCACCTTCCAGGCCAGCGACAGCGCCGCAGTCGCGGCGAGGACCACCGCCCCGCAGGCGAGTTCGGCCGGCTCCGGCGGTACCGGGAGGCGCTCGTTGAAGACGAAGTCCAGCTGGACCTGCCCGTCCGGCAAGCCGGGTACGGACCACGGCAGCACCATGCGCCGCCCCGGCACCCGGTCGTACGTCCAGATCTCCTCCGACACCGCTCCCGAGGCCTTGATCCCGGCCCGCCCGTCGGCCGCCGCCGCGATGCCGTCCAGCATCCGGCCGGTCCGGCCGTCCTCCATCCGCCACGTTTCGGGGACCACCACGAAGTCCAGGTCGCCGGGCTCCCGGGCCTGCTCCCCGAACCAGTCGGCGAGCAGCACGCTGCCCCGCAGCACCAGCGAGTCCGCCCACTCGGACTCCGAGACCGCCAGCAGGACCGCTTCCATGGCCGCGCGCCGCGCCCGCACCCAGGCGAGGGTCCGCTCGGGGGAGTCGAAGACCGGGTCACCGGCCCGGTAGCCCTGGAAGTTGTGCCGCAGCGACGGGTCGAAGACCGCCCGCTGACGCACGTCGTCCCCGACGACCGGACGCAGCGTCCGCGGTAGGTGCCGGGCCGCGCGCGTCTCCTCGTCCAGGGGCTCGCTCGGCAGGTGCGTGCTGTTGATGCCGAACTCCCGCCACGAGCTCATCGCGCACCTTCCCCGAGGCTCTTCTCCAGCAGCGCCAGCTTACGGTCCTCGTACCGGCGCCCGGTCGGTGTCGGCGGCGCCGGGTCCCGGACGTCCCGCTCCCCGGTCATGCCGTCACCCCTTCGTCGATCCACCCGTCGTCCACCGACAGGTCGCTGTCGTACAGCACGAACTCCCGCTCCTGCGAACGGATCCTGTACCCGGCGGCGCCGAGCGCCGCGACCAGCGCGTCGCACGCCGCCCCCGCCTGCGCCGCCGTGCCGCGCCACCGCTGGGTCACGAACCGCTCGTGCACGCCCCCGGCCAGGACCCGGCGGGCGTTCCAGGACAGGTGGGCCCCGTGCGGGACGACCAGGGCCTCCAAGGCCGCGCGGTCGAAGTCCGCGGGCAGCAGCAGCTTCAGATGGTGCTCGAAGTAGCCGCCGCCCGGTCCGGGCGGGTCCGCGGTCCACGGGACCGTCTCCACCTTGACCCGGACCGGGTCGAAGCCGGCCGCCCGTAGTCGCGGCACCAGCAGCTCGTGGCCCGTGCGGTCCGGCAGGGTCAGCATCGGCTGGGACACCATCCGGCCGCGGGCCAGCAGGATGTGCGTGACCTTCAACTCCCGTGCCCCGGCCCACGCGTCGAGGCGCGCCAACTCCGCTGCGTCCGCGCAGCGCACCGTCACATGGGTCTCGTACTCCGACATGGAGTCGATCATCTCGGACATGCGTCCGATCCGCATCGGGGTTCCCGCCGGGGGGTAACCATCGGTCACGCACCGGACTCAGAAAGTGCTCGCACGCCCCTCGTGGCCGCGATGTGTCGTACCCCACACTGGGGTGCGGTGCCCCCGTCCTCGGAGCCCTGGAGGTCGCCCCCGTGCAGACCCGGACCCTGACCGTGAACGTGAGCGAGTCCTCGGAGGCCAAGGCCGTGGACGAAGAGCCCGAGGTACTGGAGCTGATCGAGCCGGTGCCCGTGCAGCGCAGGCGCAGCAGCGGCGACAGCGGAGGCGGAGCGGGCCCGTCCGCCGACTTGTTCCGGCAGTACCTCCGCGAAATAGGCAGGATTCCGCTGCTCACCGCCGCCGAGGAGGTGGACCTCGCGCGCCGCGTCGAAGCCGGCCTGTTCGCCGAGGAGAAACTCGGCAACACCCCCGATCTCGACTCCCAGCTCGCCCTCGACCTCGACAAGCTCGTCGTCATGGGGCGGATGGCCAAGCGCCGGCTCATCGAGTCGAACCTGCGGCTCGTCGTCTCCGTCGCCAAGCGGTACGTGGGCCGCGGACTCACCATGCTCGACCTCGTGCAGGAGGGGAACCTCGGGCTGATCCGCGCCGTCGAGAAGTTCGACTACGCCCGCGGGTACAAGTTCTCCACCTACGCCACCTGGTGGATCCGGCAGGCGATGTCACGGGCCCTCGCCGACCAGGCCCGGACCATTCGGGTGCCCGTCCACGTCGTCGAACTGATCAACCGGGTCGTCCGCGTACAGCGTCGGATGCTCCAGGAGCGCGGGTACGAGCCCACGGCCGAAGAGGTCGCCGTCCAGCTGGAGTTGACCCCCGAACGGGTCCTGGAGGTGCTCCGCCTCGCGCAAGAGCCGGTCTCCCTGCACGCCCCGGTGGGCGAGGAGGACGACGTCGCGCTCGGCGACCTCATCGAGGACGGGGACGCCGCCTCCCCCGTGGAATCGGCCGCCTTCTTCCTGCTGCGCGAGCACCTGGAAGCCGTCCTGTCGACCCTCGGCGAGCGCG
Organism: Streptomyces sp. NPDC091682; assembly: GCF_044756625.1. Taxonomy (NCBI): domain Bacteria; kingdom Bacillati; phylum Actinomycetota; class Actinomycetes; order Kitasatosporales; family Streptomycetaceae; genus Streptomyces; species Streptomyces sp. NPDC091682. Next base: position 254,142 of record NZ_JBIVTH010000007.1, read on the forward strand.
AGCGCAAGGTCGTGCAGCTGCGGTACGGCCTCGCCGACGGGCGGCCCCGTACCCTGGAGGAAATCGGGCGGATCTTCGGCGTGACGCGCGAGCGGATCCGCCAGATCGAGTCCAAGACCCTCAACAAACTGCGCGACCACGCCTTCGCCGACCAGCTCCGCGGCTACCTGGACTGACGGACCAACGGAAAAGGGGGCGCCCCGCCAGGCGCCCCCACCCGTTGCCCCGGCTCCGGCTACGGCTGCGCGGGTTCGTGCGGGTCGGCCAGGCTCCGGCTCATCCAGACGTCGTCGACGTAGGCCCCGTCCAGCAGGAACTCCTCGGGCAGGACTCCGACCACCGCGAACCCGCACCGCCGGTAGAGCTGCTGGGCCGGCTCGTTGTGGCCGAGCACGCGCAGGTTCATCCGGCGGGCGCCACCGGCCCGCGCGGCGGCGCAGGCGGCCTCGACGAGGGCCTGCCCGACCCCGCTGCCGCGGGCGGACTCGCGGACCGCCAGTCCCTGGACGTGACGGACGTGCCGATTGGTTTCGAGGGGGCTCGCCGGGGCCTGGGCGACGTACCCGACGATCTCCTGCCCGCGTTCCGCGACGAGGAAGCCCTCCACCGGGTGCCGCTCGTCGAAGACGGCCGCGTCGGCCGCGCGCTCGGGGCCGGGTTCGCTCACGCGCGACCACACCGAGCGGGCCAGCTCCAGTATTTCGGGTTCGTCCTCCGCCCGAGCGGGGCGTACCACCACGTCCGTTGCCATGCCGTCATGCTAACGACGGCGCAGGGGCACCCGAGTGCGTCCCGCACCCGAATGCCCCTCGCCGCCGCCGTCCCCCGGGCCGCCTAGTCGACCTCGGCCACCGCCTGCGCGAACTGCGCCGCGTACAGCCGTGCGTACGCGCCGCCCGAGGCCAACAGCTCCTCGTGCGTGCCCTGCTCCACGATCGATCCGCTCTCCATCACCAGGATCACGTCCGCGTCGCGGATCGTGGACAGCCGGTGCGCGATCACGAAGGACGTGCGGCCGCGCGCGAGGCGCGCCATCGCCTTCTGGATCAGCACCTCGGTACGGGTGTCCACCGAGCTCGTGGCCTCGTCGAGCACCAGGATCACCGGCTCCGACAAGAACGCCCGGGCGATGGTGATCAGCTGCTTCTCGCCCGCGCTGACCCCCGCGCCCTCGTCGTCCAGCACGGTGTCGTAACCGTCCGGCAGGGTGCGGACGAACCGGTCCGCGTGGGCGGCCCGCGCCGCCTCCTCGATCTCGGCGCGCGTGACCTCGCGCGAAGCGCCGTAGGCGATGTTCTCCGCGATGGTGCCGCCGAACAGCCAGGTGTCCTGCAGCACCATGCCGATGCCGTCGCGCAGTTCCTCGCGGGTCATCTTCGCGATGTCCACCCCGTCGAGGGCGATCTCCCCGCCCGTGACCTCGTAGAACCGCATCAGCAGATTGACCAGCGTGGTCTTGCCGGCGCCGGTCGGGCCGACGATCGCGACCGTCTGGCCCGGCTCGACCGTGAGCGAGAGGTTCTCGATCAGCGGCTTGTCCGGCTCGTATCGGAAGGCCACCTTGTCGAAGGTGACCTGACCGCGCAGCTCCTGCGGACGCTCCGGAACCACCGCGTCCGGCTCCTGCTCCGGCGCGTCGAGCAGCTCGTACACCCGCTCCGCCGAGGCGACACCGGACTGCACGAGGTTCGCCATCGAGGCGACCTGCGTCAGCGGCATCGAGAACTGCCGCGAGTACTGGATGAAGGCCTGCACGTCACCGATCGACAGGGTGCCGGAGGCGACCCGGAGCCCGCCGACGACGGCTATCAGCACGTAGTTGATGTTCGAGATGAAGAACATCACCGGCTGCATGATGCCGCTGACCAGCTGCGACGTGAAGGAGGCCCGGTAGAGCGCCTCGTTCTGCTCGGCGAAGACGGCAGCGGACTCCTTCTGCCGGCCGAAGACCTTGACCAGGCTGTGGCCCGAGTACATCTCCTCGATGTGGGCGTTGAGCGCGCCGGTCGCCTTCCACTGCGCCACGAACTGCGGCTGCGACTTCTTGCCGATCTTCGCGGCGACGAAGACCGACAGCGGTACGGTCACCAGCGCGACGAGCGCCAGCAGCGGAGAGATCCAGAACATCATCACGAGCACGCCGACGATGGTCAGCAGCGAGTTCAGCAACTGGCCCATCGTCTGCTGGAGCGTCTGGCCGATGTTGTCGATGTCGTTCGTGGCCCGGCTCAGCACCTCGCCGCGCTTCTGCTGGTCGAAGTAGGACAGCGGCAGCCGCGACAGCTTCGCCTGGAGCTCCTCGCGCATCCGGTAGACGGTGCCGTTCATGACGTGGTTCGACAGCCGGGTCGCGACCAGCATCAGCAGGCCGGCCAGGGTGAAGACCACCAGCGCCCAGATCGCGACGACCCCGACGGCGCCGAAGTCGATGCCCTGCCCCGGGGTGAAGTCGGTACCGGCGAGCATGTCCGCCATGCCGTCCTGGCCCCGGGCGCGCAGCCCGTCCAGCGCCTGCTGCTTGGTGGTCCCGGCCGGCATCTGGCGGCCGACGATCCCCGCGAACACCAGGTCGGTGGCCTCGCCCAGGATCTTCGGGCCCACCACCGCGCAGCCGACGCTGCCGACGACGGCCGCGACCATGCCCCAGATCTTGGCCCGGTCGTACGCGAGCTGGCGCAGCAGCCGCTTGCCCGAACCCTTGAAGTCCATGGACCGCTGGGCCGGCCCCATCATCATCCGTCCTCCGGGCCCGCTCATGCGGCCTCCGCCTCCGTCAGCTGGGAGAGCACGATCTCCCGGTAGGTCTCGTTGCCGGCCATCAGCTCGTGGTGGCGCCCCTCGCCCACGACCTGGCCCTCGTCCAGGACGATGATCCGGTCGGCGTCGCGGATCGTGGAGACCCGCTGGGCGACGATGACCACGGTCGCGTCCTCGGTCTCGCGGGCGAGCGCCGCGCGCAGCGCCGCGTCCGTCGCGTAGTCCAGGGCCGAGAAGGAGTCGTCGAAGAGGTAGATCTCCGGGCGCTGCACGAGCGTGCGGGCGATGGCCAGACGCTGGCGCTGGCCGCCGGAGACATTGGTTCCGCCCTGACTGACGGGGGCCTCCAGGCCGCCCTCCAGCGCGGAGACGAACTCCTTGGCCTGGGCCACCTCCAGCGCCTGCCAGAGCTCTTCGTCACTCGCGTCCGGGCGCCCGTAGCGCAGGTTGGAGGCGATGGTCCCGGAGAACAGGTACGGCTTCTGCGGCACCATGCCGACCGTCTTGGCCAGCAGCTCCGGGTCGAGCGCGCGGACGTCCTCCCCGTCGACGAGGACCTCGCCGCCGGTCGCGTCGAACAGGCGCGGGACCAGGCCCAGCAGGGTGGACTTGCCGCTTCCGGTGGAGCCGATGACCGCCGTGGTCTCGCCGGGTCGGGCCACCAGGTCCACGCCGCGCAGGACCGGAGCCTCGGCGCCCGGGTAGCGGAAGTCGGCGCCGCGCAGCTCCAGGCGGCCGCGGCGGGCGAGTTCGCGCACCGGGTCCTCGGGCGGGACCACGCTGGACTCGGTGTCCAGGACCTCCTGGATGCGTTCCCCGCAGACCTCGGCGCGCGGCACCATCATGAACATGAAGGTGGCCATCATCACGGCCATGACGATCTGCATCAGGTAGGCCAGGAAGGCCGTCAGCTGGCCGATCTCCATGCCGCCGCTGTCGACGCGCATCGCACCGAACCAGATGACGGCGACGCTGGAGATGTTCACGACCACGATGACCGTGGGGAACATGTACGCGAGGAGCTTGCCGGCGGACAGCGAGACGCCGGTCAGGTCGGCGTTGGCCTCGCGGAAGCGGTCCTTCTCGTAGTCGTCGCGGACGAAGGCGCGGATCACCCGGTTGCCGGTGATCTGCTCGCGCAGGACCCGGTTCACGGTGTCCAGGCGCACCTGCATCTGGCGGAACAGCGGCCGCGTCTTGAAGACGATCGCGCCGACCGAGATCCCGAGCACCGGGACGACGGCGAGCAGTACGCCCGACAGCTTCACGTCGAGCGAGAGCGCCATGGCGATGCCGCCGACGCACATGATCGGGGCCGAGACCATCAGGGTGAAGGTCATGAGCACCAGCATCTGGACCTGTTGGACGTCATTCGTCGTACGGGTGATCAGCGACGGGGCGCCGAACTGGCCCAGCTCCCGCGCCGAGAAGCTCTGCACGCGGTCGAAGATCGCGGCGCGGACGTCCCGGCCGAAGGCCGCGGCCGTGCGGGCGCCGTAGTAGACGGCCCCGACGTTGCAGACGAGCTGGACGAGGGAGACACCGAGCATCAGCGCGCCGAAGCGCAGGATGTAGCCGGTGTCACCGTTGACGACACCGTTGTCGATGATGTCGGCGTTGAGCGTGGGCAGGTAGAGGCTGGCGCTGGTCTGCAGCAGTTGCAGCAGGACCAGCACCGCGATGGGTTTCCGGTACGTACCCAGATGGGTCCGCAGAAGTCGTATGAGCACGCGTAGGCTCCGGTCGGCATGATCGAGGGGGTTCAACCCATCTTGGGCCAACCGGCCCCGTGATCCCCACCGGATTTCGCAAAGGCCGGTCAAAAGGACCAGCCCGCCCCGACCCGCGTACTAGGACACCTCTAGGACACCCCTAGAACGCCCCGGGGTGGATCTGCTCCCGCGTCGCGACGTACTGCTGGCGCACTCCCTGCCACGCCGGGAACTCCTCGCCCGGCTCGAAGACCTGGGCCGCGGGGGCCGGCCAGACCGGCGGGGTGTGCGGGGCCAGGGTGCCCTGCGCCACACCGAGCGTCCAGGCCGCCTGGCGCGCCGCGCCCAGCGCCGCGTAGTCGGCCGGCGCCGGTACGACGACCTGCGTGCCGAACAGTCCCGGGGCCGCGGCCTGCACGGCGGGCAGCTCGGCCGCCGCGCCCAGCAGGAACACCCGGCGGATCTCGACCCCGCGCGAGCGCAGCACGTCCAGCGCGTCCACCAGCCCGCACAGCATGCCCTCGAAGGCGGCCCGGGCCAGGTGCTCCGGCTTCATCGAGTCCCGGCGCAGCCCGGACAGGGTGCCGGCGGCGTGCGGCAGGTTCGGGGTCCGCTCACCCTCCAGGTACGGCAGGAGCACGAGGCCGTGCGCGCCCGGCGTCGACTTCAGCGCGAGCTCGGACAGCCCCTCCAGATCGGTGCCGAGCAGTTCGGCGGTGCCGCGCAGCGCCCGCACGGCATTGGAGGTGTTCACCACGGGCAGGTGCATGCCGCTGGCGTCGGCCAGCGAGGTGACCAGTCCGCCCGGCTCCGACACCGCCTCGTGGTGCACGGCCATCACCGAACCGGAGGCACCGAGGGAGACCACCGCGTCGCCGGGGCCCAGCCCCAGCCCGAGCGCGGCGGCCATCGTTTCGCCGGTGCCGGCGGAGATCAGCAGCCCCTCGGGCGTGGTCCCGGCGGCATCGGCCGGGCCGAGCACCTCGGGCAGCAGGGCCCGGTGCCCGAGCGCCAGCTCGACCAGGTCGGGGCGCCAGGTGCCGGTGGCCGCCGACCAGTACCCGGTACCGGAGGCGCCGCCGCGGTCGGTGGTCCGCCGGGCCGGGCGGCCCAGCAGCTGCCAGACGAGCCAGTCGTGCGGGGACATCAGCACGGCGATCCGGCGGGCGGCCTCGGGCTCGTTGCGGGCCAGCCAGGCCAGCTTCGCGACCGGCTGCGCGGAGTGCGGGACCGAGCCCACCGCCTCGACCCAGCCGTGCCGACCGCCGTAGGCGTCGATGAGGTCGGCGGCGGCGACCTGGCCGCGCTTGTCGTTGCCGACGAGCGCGGGCCGCACCAGAGCGCCCTGCGGGTCCAGCGGCAGCAGGCCGTGCTGCTGGGCGGAGACCCCTATGGCCTGGACCCCTTCGAGGAGCCCGCCGCCGGCGGCCTCGCCGAGCGAGAGCAGCCAGGCCTGCGGGTCGGTCTCGTAGGGATTCGCGCCGTCCGGTTCACCCGAGGGCTGTGGGTGGGGTGCGTACCCCTGGCGCAGCACGGCGCCGGTCTCGGTGTCACAGACGACGATGCGTGTGAACGCGGAAGAGCTGTCCAGCCCGGCGACTATCCCCATGCCGTGAATTCTGCCGCACGCGGGGCCGGACTCGACCGGTCCGGAGCCCCCGGAACCTCATGGATCCCGTGAGCCCCGGCGCGCGGACCCGTGGTGCTCAGGTGTTGCTGGTGCCCCAGTCGTCCTCGCCGGCGCCGCCGGCCCGGCCGCGCAGCCCCCGTACCCGCCCGGAGAGCGAGTCCGGGACGGCGTCGCCGACCTTCTGACTCACCGCGGTGAAGGCCTTCCCGGCGAACTCGCGCCCGGTCTGACCCGCGGTTTCGGCGGCGTTGCGCACCGCGGGGTTCTGCGCGAGCTGCCGCGCGGACTTTCGCATCTGCTCGTAGCGCTCGCGTCCGGCCCGGGTTCCGAGCACGTACCCGAGGGCCAGTCCGACCACGAACGTGACCTTGTACCGCATGCCTGTCACCCTTCGTCGTGTGGTGCCCGGCCCGCTGTCGATACCGATTGGCGGAGCACCCCCCTGCTTGCGCTAATCTATGACTCGCAACGGGCACTCGCCCCCCGGCAACGCCGGAGGTGGGCTGTTCGATGCACCGCAGCAATCCCCTGTAGCTCAATTGGCAGAGCAGCCGGCTGTTAACCGGCAGGTTACTGGTTCGAGTCCAGTCGGGGGAGCGCGGTCCCCTGTAGCTCAATTGGCAGAGCATTCGGCTGTTAACCGGAGGGTTGCTGGTTCGAGTCCAGCCGGGGGAGCAAGGAAGAGGAAGAGGACCCCGAGGGGTCCTCTTCTTTTCTTTGTCGCCCCGTTCGGGAACCGGACAGCCCTCAGAACGGTCTCTCTGAGCAGGCGAAGCCGATCATGCGGGGCATCCGAGGCAGGAGATCGTATGAGCGGCTATGCTGCGGCAGACGGCGCGCACACGTGTACGCGCCACGCCGTGAAGGGGCGGTAGCTCAGCCGGTTAGAGCAGCGGACTCATAATCCGTCGGCCGTGGGTTCGAGTCCCACCCGCCCCACTGCGAGCCGCAGGTGCAGAAACGATCGCACCTGCGGCTTCGGTGTTTCCGGCGCCGTTGTGCCCTCAGGCGGGCCGGGCGCACGCCTGTGGCGGGGAACCGCCCGGGAGCGAGTCCCCCGGGTGACCTGCTCGCGCCGTCGGCGCGGCACGCGGAACGCCGCCTCCTCTGCCGCGTCGCGCCCGCCCGTACAGGACCGTGGCGGTCGTCGCCCTGGAACGGCGACCCCGGCGGCGCGCATCAGCGGCGCCCGGCCGCGCCGCGGCCCGTTCCGGCGGCCGGCTCAAGGCCTTGCCCCGGGAAGACCACGCCGCTCGCGGAAGGTCCTTGCGGCCGGGTGGACGGAGCCGGGAGATGGCCCGCTCGCGTGGCCCGCCATCACGGCGACTGCTCCTCGCACGGCCGGATTTCTCGCGCCGGGAATTGTCGCCGCCGATCCCATCATGTGACGAGGAGCTGACCATCCTGTCGTTCATACGCTGACGCCGTGACGGAACAGCTGGTGGTTGACGGTCTCGGAGCGGGTTGGACCTCTGTGGTCAGCGGGCATCTGCGGTGGATCGAGGGGCAACTCGACGGCCTCGGCCTGCCGACCGAACGGTCCGACGAGCTGCGGGCCCGGCTTCTCGCGGTCCAGGCACGGGCAGCCGACCCGCAGTTGCGGGTGGCCGTCTTCGGTGAGGCGTCCAGTGGCAAGAGCACCCTGCTCAACGCCTTCCTGCGGCGCCGGTTGCTGCCCTCCTCCGCCCGCGTGACGACGCGTACGACCACGGTGCTGGAATACCGCGAGGGCGCCGAGGGACTGACGGTGAGGACCGCGGACGACTCCTACCTGGAGTGGCCGTCCGCGCCGTTCGCCGGGTGGGCGGGGCGGGGGCGGGAGGCCGGGCCGGACACGTTGGAGCGGGCGCTGCAGCGGGTGCTGACCACGGCACTGGCGGACGAGGTGGCCAGTTTGCGGGTGCTCTCGCCGGTCCGGCTGCTGGGCGGCGGAGTCACGGTGATCGACACCCCGGGGTTCAACGTGACCGAGCGGGGGCACCGGGAACTGGCCGAGGCCGCGGCGCGGCACGCGGACGTGGCGCTCGTGGTGGTGCCCGCCGTCGCGGCGATGTCGTTGACCCTGGTGGACTTCCTCACCGGTCCGCTGCGTGATCACCACGACCGGTGCGCGTTCGTCCTCACCAAGCTCGACCTCCTCGACGAAGACGAACGCTCCGAAGCCGTCGCGGTGGTCGAGCGCCGGCTCAGCGAACTGGGATGCGCGGATCCACTGCTGCTGCCCTGCGCCCCGGGCAAGGCGTTGGGCGAGATCGAGGCCGTCGGCGTCCGCGGGCCGGGCCATCTCGCGTCCTTCCTTGAAGTGGAGGCGAGCATCGCGCAATTCGCCGCGGACAGCCGCCGGTCGGCCGTCGCCGCCACGACGCTCGGGCTGCTCTCGGAACTGCTGGCGGCGGTGGATGAGACGGCCGAGGCCCGGCGGGCCGCGCTCGGCCGGGGAGAGCGCGAGCTGGCGGCCCTGACGCTGCCGGACTTCCCCGCCTTCCTCGACACCTGGGCCGCGCGCACGCGGCACCGGGCCGCGACCGAGCTGACTCCCGCCCTGAACCGGGCGTCACCGCATTCCCGTACGACGCTAGAAGTGAAAGTCGGCAACGCGGTGGCGGGCGAGAAGATCAACGACTTGGCCGGCGCCGCGGAAGAGGTGTCCCGTCTGGTCCGGAACCACTTGCGGCAAGACGCCCAGCAAGCCGCCCGCAGGACGGCGAACCGGGCCGGCCAGGTGCTGAGCGCCGCCGCCGCGGAACTCGCCCGTGACTTCGAAGCCCAGTACAGCGCGCTGGTCGACCTGGCCGGCGAGACCAGGACGGCTCCCCCCGTGCCACCGGTGGTGTGGCCGGACCCGCCCGCCCCGGACATGTCCGACATCGACCGCGCGCTCAGCGCGATCGGCACCCAGCTGACCGCCAGCGGCAAATGGCGTACCGGCGGCGGGGCGATGGCCGGCGCCCTGGCCGGCGGTCTCGTCGTCCCGGGCATCGGCGCCGTCGTCGGTGGCGTGCTCGGCGCGCTCATCGGGCGCCGCGGCCCCGATGCGACCCGGGAGCAGTTCCTGCAGCAGGTCAGCCCGGTCATCGCGGCCGCGCACGAGGAGATCGGCGCCCTCGCCTCCTGCCTGCCGCGCGTCGCGGACAGCCTTGCAGAGAGCGTCGCCGCGCTGCGTCGGCAGTACGACGACGAGTGGCGCGAGGAGATCGCCGGGCTCACCGCAGCCCATGACAGGCGGCGGGCGGAACTGGCCGCCGGGATCGCTCACGCCGAGGAAACCGCGGTGGCCGCCCGACGGCGCCGTGACGAAGTCGCCGCCCTGCGGCGCCGCACCAGCCGGAACGTCCCCATCCCGAGGAGCCGTGACCAGTGACCACTACACCCCCGCCCACGGCGGACTCACCGCCGGAAGACGAACCCGCCACCCCCGTGGCCGATGTCGCCAGCGCCGCCCCCGGCTGGCTGCGACAGGCCCGCCAGCTCGCCGAGGACCACGGCCAGCACTCCATCCGGGAGGCGCTGGACCTGCTGGCCGCCGGGCGCGGCCGGCCCGCGTTCCGGATCGCGGTGGTGGGCGAGTTCAACCGCGGCAAGTCCACGGTGATCAACCGGCTCCTGGACCGTGACCTGCTGCCGACGGGGCCCCTTCCGGCCACGTGGGCACCCGTGGTGATCCGGGCCTCCGACGAGGAGGGACTGACCCTCGGCTGGCCGGACGGCCGCCGTGAACGGCGCAAGCTCGACGACGACATCCTCTGGGACGGGCTGATCGGGCCCCCGACGGAACGCGAGCCGGGCGCTCCCGCAGCGCCCCCGGAGCCCGCCGTGACCGTGACCGTGGCGCATGACTGGCTCGCCGGTCTGGACGCAGAACTGGTGGACACGCCGGGGGTCAACTCCGGGACGGAGGAGCAGTTCGAGCAGGTGCGCCGGACCGCGGCCGGCAGCGACGCCGTGCTGTTCGTCGTCTCGGCCCTCTCCCCGGTGAGCATCACCGAGCGGCGCCTCCTCGAAGAGGAGGTCCTCTGTCGGCACGTACCCTTCGTGGCCGTCGTCGTGACCATGCTGGACCTGGTGGACGGTGACGACCGCGAGGAGGCCGTGCGAGACCTCAGGGCACGACTGTCCGGCCTGCCCGTGCTGATCGCCCCGGCGCCCGGCGGAGGCGAGTCCGAGCTCGCCTCTCTGCGCTCGCTGTTGGAGGGGTTCGCGCGGGACAGCGAACGGGCGCTGTGGCGTGACAGGGCGATCGCCGCCCAAGTGGCGGACCACTGCGAGGTGATGGCCCAGATCGCCGCCGAGGCCGACGCGGCGGGTCGGCTGTCGAAAGAGGAGGTCGCGGAACGGGCCGAGCTGGCGCAAGCGCTGCGGGAGAGCGAAGACAGGGAGTGGGACCGAATCCAAGGCAATTTGACGGCACGTCAACTCCAGCTCGGTACCCGTCTGCGTGAACACGTCCAGAAGGGGCGCGACGGCATCATCGAAAGGCTGCGCTGGGACCTGGAGCGGGCCTCCGACCCGGGCACCTGGTGGGAACGCGACCTGCCGGTCCGGCTGGGGCACGAACTGTCTCTGCTGGCCCGAAGCTCCGAACGCACGGTCCTGCTGCCGGCCATGGCCGCGGACACCGACTGGCTGGACCGGGAAGTGGCGCACAGGCTGCCGGGTGCGGCGCGCAGCCCACTGCCCGGGGCGTTGGAGCTGTCCGCCGAGGCGGACGTCGCCGGCGAGGTCTCCAGCCTGTCCAAGACCCGCTTGGCCACCCGGTTGGGCGCCCAGGGCGGTTCGATCCTCGGTTTTCTGATCGCCTACGCCCGCCAGCGCCAGCGATCAGGCTCCGGCCGGTCCGGAGCGCCACCGATGCTCTACAGCGGCGTCCTGAGCCTGGTCGGCGGTCTGCTGGCCGAGACGCACATCAGGAACGCCACCGAGGAGCGGCGCCGCCAGGTCGACGCCGTCCTCGTGCGGGCGGTCGACGAAAGTGCGGGGGCCTTCCAGCGGCGGGCCGTCGACGCACTCGGTGAGGTCTACGCGGACGTGTTCGCCCGACTCCGCGAGTCCCACGGGGCCTGGGCGGACGCCCGGCGGGCGGCGGCCGAAGCACCATCGGCATCCGGTACGGACTGGCCGCGCCTGGCGAGCGCCGCGACGGAGCTGGCCGGCCGCATCCGTTCCGCACTCGCCAGCGGCGTGCGGGTCGGGGAGGAAAACGAATGAACCAAGGAGAGGACGGCCTACCCATGACGACCGAAGAAGGCGGTTACGCTGCCGCCGACGCACAGCGGGAGCGGCTGGCCGAGATGTGCCGCGGGGCGCAGAAGGCCGCCGAGCAGATCGGCAACAACGGTGCCGTCAACGACGTGGCGGCGCTGCTCGAACGGATCGAGAACCAAGTCTTCCACGTGATGGTGGTCGGGGACTTCAACCGGGGGAAGTCCACCTTCGTCAACGCCCTGCTGGGAGACCGGGTGCTGCCGGTCAAGGCGGTGCCCGCCACGGCCGTGATCACCGAGGTCAGGTTCGGCGAATCGCCGGCCGCACTGCTGTGGACCGAGGACGCGGACGAGCCCGAGGCGGTCGACCCGGCCCGGCTCATCGAACTCATCACGGTGAACAACGCGACGGGCGCCGAGCGCAGCCCGTACGTCATGGCCGAAGTGTCCTGGCCGCTGGAGCTGTGCCGCCACAACGTCGTACTGATCGACTCGCCCGGCCTCAACGCGTACGCGACCCACGACGGCATCACCCTCACTCACCTCAGCAAAGCGGATGCGGTGATCTTCCTGCAGCACGCGATCGCCCCGATGAGCATCAGCGAGTCCGATTTCCTGGAGAAGTACCTGAGTGCGTACGACCCGTTCTTCGTGTTCACCTACTTCGACGCCATCGACGATCACGAGCGCGACGACGTCGTCCACTCGGCCCGGCGACGCATCACCACGCTGCGGGGCGAGGACAGGGACGAGGGCCGGTTCTTCTTCGTCGACGCCAAGTCGGCGCTGCGCGCCCGCATGGCCGAGGACGACGGGGCGTTCCGCCGCACCGGCATGGACGCGGTGGAGAGGCAGCTGGAGCGGTACCTCGTGACCGATCGCCACAAGGTCAAGTTGCTCGCCCCGGCCCGTACCCTGTGCGACGTCGCCCAGGAACTGCGCCACAACATCCCCTCCGAGCTGAAGATGCTCGAGTCGGAGAAAGCTGACCTCGAACGGAACTGGACCGCTGCCCAGCAGCCCGTCAAGGAGCTGGAGGCGCTGGCCCGCCAGATCTCCTTGGACATCCGCAACCAGACCCGTGAGCTGCAGGACCGGGTGGAGAGCCTGCTCGGGGGCTTCCTCACGGGCATCGCCGACGAGGCGCTCCCCATCGCACAGAGCGTCGACATCACGACCAAGCTCGGCATGAACCCCCTGAAGGCCAAGGAACGCGCCGGGCAGGTGGCGGACGAGATCGCCAACGGCACGGTGAAGGCCATGGAGGAGAAGGTCGCCCTCTGGGTGACCGGGTCGCTGAAACTGGTGATCGAGCAGGAGCGGGAGCGGCTCGCCAAGCGGCTGAACGCCGAACTCGTCGCTTTCGACGAGTCACTGGCCAAGCTGCGGATCGAACTGCAGGGGGCGTCCGGCGCGGCCGTCGGGGGAGATCTGGAAGCCCAACCCCTGACCCGGTTCCTGGCGGGCGTGGGCGGGTGGGCGATCGGCGGGCCGGCGGGTGTTCTGGTCGGGACGCAGTTCGGGGCGAAGGAGGCGTTGCGTACGGTCCTGCCCTCTCTTGGCGTCGCCCTGGCCTGGTTGTTCACCCCGTTCGGATTGCCGACGTTGGTTGCGGCCTGGATCGCTCAAGGCTTCTTCCAGGTCAATTTCGCCGGTGACCGCGTGGAGAAGAAGATGCGGGAGGAGATCGGTCGCGCGATGGCCACCCAGCTGCGGATTGCGGCACCCACGCAGGCGCGGGAGGCCGCACGGGCCTTCGCAGCGGAGACGATGGAGCCCTTGGAGAGGCAGATCAGCCACGCCATGTCCTCCCGGATCGAGGAACTCACCCGCAGTGTGGTCTCCGCCCGGGCGGCCCTGGACCAGGGCGAGGAGGCGGTCGAACAGCGCCGCACCGAACTGAGCCGGCTGGACGACCTCCTGAGCCGGGTCGACGAAGAGACCGGTGACCTCATCGCCGAGTTGACGAGGATGTGATGGCCCGGTACCGCAGACGGCTGTGCTTGGCCGTGGACCTGCGCAAGTACAGCCGTCACGGCTATCGCGCGCAGGAGGACGCGCAGTACCGGCTCCGGCTCGTGGTCGAGCACGCGCTGCGTCGGTCCCGGGTGCTGCGCGTCCGTGCCCAGCAGCAGGTGCAGGGAGACGGCCAACTCGTCGTCTTCCCCGCCAGGATCGATGCCGTACGCGTGATTCCCGCCCTGGTCCACGGCCTGCGGGACGGTCTCTACCAGGCGAACCGCACGCCCGGCGCCTTCGGCCGGATGCGGATGCGGGCCGCCCTCGCGATGGGGGAGGTCTCCCGGGCCGACCGCGGGTACCTGGGCGACTCCGTCGTCCTGGTCAACCGGCTGGTCGACTCGGACGGACTGCGCGGCGCCCTCGAGGACGCAGAGGGGAGCGACCTGGCGCTGGCCGTGCCGGACGACATGTACCGGGACGTGATCCTGCCCGACGGGCGGGGGCTGGCCGCCGAGTTCCGCCGGATCGAGGTGGCCGTCGAGAAGAAGGAGTTCGCCAGCGGTGCTTGGCTCCACGTGCCGCCCTCGGCTCCCGTCCGGGATCCCAGGCCGGAGCCGGTGATCTGGGGTCATTCGCCGACCCGTACGGCGATGCGCGAGTTCGTCGTCCCGGCGCTGGGTGCCGCCCACCTGGCGGCCACGGCGCTCTCGCACGGTTCGCCGCTGCGGGAGTGGGTGCTGGGGGGCTCCGGCACCGGTGTCTCGTACGGGGGCGGGGAGCGGGACTTCGAGGACACGGACGGTACGGACGGCACGGACGTGCACGAGGACGGTCTGGTCGACGGCCACCCCCCGGGGCGGCACCGGTCGGGCGCCCACCACGGGAGCGGGCCTCACGCGAGCGGCCACGCCGGAGCCCCCCGGCCCCCGGGCCCGCACCACGCCCCTGCGCACCACGCCCCCGGGCACGACGGAGATCCGCACCACCACGATCCCCATCACACCGATCCGCACCACCAGGACCCGCACCACGGAGATCCGCACCACCACGATCCCCATCACACCGATCCGCACCACCAGGACCCGCATCACGACGATCCGTACCACCAGGACGGGCACCACACCGATCCGTACCACCCGGACCCGCATCACGACGATCCGGGCCACCACGACCCGTACCACGACGATCCGGGGCACCACGACCCCGGTCACCACGACCTCGGCCACCACTTCCACCACGGCGGGCACTGACCGACGGCCGAACGCGGCCCGGTTGTACGAGAACTGGGCTGGGGGACGTCTACACCGGCCGCGGTGTCGGGCGGGTGGGGGTGGTGGGCGCCGCGGCGACCCCGTGGCCGATGCCCGCGGGGACGTTCCGTTGAGGGGCGTCCCCGTCGGCGACGAGCGTCAGTACCGATAGGTCCCTGACCAGGACCCGGCGGTAGCCGGTCTCGACGACGCCCCGCTCGCGCAGGGAACGCAGTTCCCGGTGCACGCTCGGTTCGGAGGCGCCGACCAGCTCCGCCAACTCGGGCTGCGTGAGCGAAACCCCGATCGAGACGCCGGTCGCGCAGGGGTGCCCGTACGCCCGGGCCAACTCGAGCAGGACCCGGGCCACCCGTGTCCCCACCGGGCAACCGCCGAAGTCCTGCCGTCGCCGCGTCGCCCAGCGCAGCTTCCCGGCCACCGTGCACATCACGGCCTGCGCCGCCTCCTCGTACGTCGCGAGGAGGTCCAGGAACGGCTGCCGGCCTATCAGTTTCGCGCTGCCCGTTCCGGCGGCCACCACCGTGGCGACCCGGGGCTGGGCATCGAAACAGGCCAGCTCGCCGACGAGGTCCCCGCCGGCCCGGACCGCCAACAGACCCTCGCGATCGTCCTGCGTCCGGGCCAGCACCTTGTACCAGCCGCTGAGGAGGAGGAACACGTACGAGCCGTACTCGCCCTCCCGCAGTAATCGTTCGCCCCGCTCGAATCGCACGTCCCGCCCGAGCCTGACCAGCTGTTCGCGGGGTTCCTCGGAGAGTCGGCCGAGAAGACTCGCCGCTGGCCAGTGACCGTGCCCCGGCCGTTGAGCGGATCCGCCGACCCCCATAGGTAACGTCATGTACGGGACCCCTCGAATCACTGTTCGTTTTAGGTGGAGATGCCTCCTGCTGGCCCATTGTGTGCCGACCCGATGGTTCGGGCCATGAGAATGACTGTTTTGTTGTTGCGTTCGGTGTTTTCGTCGTCGCACTCGGTCGGAGCTGGTGGCGCCGAAGCGGCCCCCGCGGACCCGTACCCCCGGCCGAGGGGCGCCGGGGGTGCGGGAGTCGGAGCCGGGTCGGTCAGAAGTCCTCCGTCTCGTCCGTGAGGTGGCGCAGTACGTCCGTCAGGTCCTGTCGGCGGGCGAACGCCACCCGCTGGCGGTGGGCGCCCGAGCCGTCGCGCAGGAGGCCCGCCAGGGTCTTGGCGGCGTGGTCGAGGTCGCCGGCGGCGGCCAGTTCCGGGGCGACCAGGTCCAGCAGGGCCTCCGCGAGGTCCGCCGCGGGGAGTTCCGTTCCCGAGTACGGGTCGAGGCCGAAGCCCTCCAGGCCGTCGTGGGCCGCCCGCCAGCGCGCGAGGCGCAGTACGTCGTCCCGCACGGCCGGTTCGGGCCGGCGCTCCGCGATCTCGCGCAGCGCCGTGGAGACCAGCGCGCGGGCCAGTTCGGCCTGGAGGACGGCCGAGTCGATGTCCGGGGACATGTCGGGCGCCCGGATCTCGAGCGTCGGCCAGTGTCCGGAGGGGCGGAGGTCCCAGTAGACCATCTTGGTGTCCAGGGCCGCCCCGGAGCCGAGCAGGGTCTGCACCGAGCGCCGGAAGTGCGCCGTGGACGTGAAGTGCGGGGGCAGGCCCGCCGAGGGCCAGCCGGACCAGGCCATGGCCCGCCAGCTGGCATGACCGGTGTCACGGCCGCCCCAGAACGGCGAGTTGGCGGCCAGCGCGATCAGCGTGGGCAGCCAGGGTCTGATCCGGTTGGACACGGCCACCGCCGTGTCCACGTCGAGCGTGCCGATGTGAATGTGGCGGCCGCAGCTGACCAGCGTGTCGGTGAGCGCGCCGAAGCGGCGGTGCTGCTCGCGCTGGCGCGGCAGGTCGTCGGTCAGGTGCAGCGGTCCCTCCACGGCGACGACCGGCGAGGGGGCGGCCAGCAGCCGGCAGCCGTGGGCGCGGGCGGCCCGGCCGACGGTGCGCCGCAGCGCGGCGAGCTCGGCGCGCAGCGAAGCCGCCGAGTGGGCTATCGGGGTCGATATCTCCACCTGGTAGCGGGTGCCTTCGGGGTGGAGTTCGCCGGGCAGCCCGCCGGCCGTCGCCAGGACCAGCGGGGCGGCGGGAACCACCCGGAAGCTGCGGGCGTCGACGAGCAGGAACTCCTCCTCGACGCCGACGGTGAGGGGGACGGCGGGGCGTCCCGTGTTCTGCGTCGTGCCGGTGCTCGCGGTGCTGTTGCCAGGTTCGATCACTACGCCTCCCTGGACATACGAGTCTTTTCATCATGAGCTGAACCCGAGGTGAGGAGCGCACGTCGATTCGGTCAAATGTCCGGTGATAATGGCGAGTTACCGGTAAAACGCCGCCCGGTCCGGGAATCCGGAGCAGGGTGTGGCGACTGTTGCCGGTGTGTGAAAGGGCCGAAATTCCAGGAGGGCGCCGGACGGTCGGTGATTATCATCCGATGTGACTCCGACGACCGCCCCACCCCGGCTCTGGCAGCGCATATTCGCCGACCTCACGCCGCTGAGCGCATCCGCCGACTACCGGCGGCTGTGGTTCGGCGGAACCATCTCGTGGGTCGGGCAAGCGATGACCACCCTCGCCATCTCGCTCCAGGTCTACGACATCACCCGGTCCAGCTTCTCCGTCGGGCTCGTCGGTCTCTTCTCGCTCGTCCCGCTCGTCGTCTTCGGCCTCTACGGCGGCGCGATCGCCGACACCGTGGACCGGCGCAAACTCGGCCTCTACAGCTCGATGGGCGCCGCCGCACTCTCGGTCGTGCTCGCCGTCGCCGCGCTGCTCGACTTCCACCGCGTCTGGTTCCTGTACGCCGTCGTCGCACTCCAGGCGGTCTGCGGGGCGCTCACCGGGCCCGCGCGGTCCGCCATGATCCCGAGGCTGCTCCCGGTCGAACAGCTGCCCGCCGCCAATGCCCTGAACTCGATGACCATGACCTTCGGGTCGATGGTCGGCCCGGCCCTCGGCGGGGTCATCGTCACGGTCGCGGGCTACGGGACGGCCTACCTGATCGACGTCGTCACCTTCGGCGCCGCGCTCTACGCGATGTGGAAGCTGCCGTCGATGAAGCCGGACCGGGCCGAGGGCGCCCGGGGGCG
Source organism: Streptomyces sp. NPDC091682 (assembly GCF_044756625.1). Lineage (NCBI taxonomy): Bacteria > Bacillati > Actinomycetota > Actinomycetes > Kitasatosporales > Streptomycetaceae > Streptomyces > Streptomyces sp. NPDC091682. Next base: position 271,761 of record NZ_JBIVTH010000007.1, read on the forward strand.
GGCTTCCGTGCTCGACGGACTGCGCTTCCTCGGCACCCGGCCGAACATTCGGATGACCTTCTTCTCCGACCTGGCCGCCATGGTGCTCGCCCAGCCCAAGGCACTGTTCCCGGCCATCGCCGTGCTCTGGTACGGCGGCGGCCCCGGTACGGTCGGCCTGCTGGTCGCCGCGCTGGCCGCCGGAGCGCTGCTCGGCGGGCTGTTCTCCGGCTGGCAGGGCCGCATCCGCCGGCACGGGCTGGCGATCCTGCTGGCCGTCGCCGGCTGGGGGTTGGCCGTAGCGGCGTTCGGGCTCAGCCGGAACCTGTGGCTCGGCATGTTCTTCCTGGCCCTGGCCGGGTACGCGGACACCGCCTCGATGGTGTTCCGCACGACCATGCTCCAGGCCGCCACCCCCGACGACATGCGGGGCCGCTTGCAGGGCGTCTTCATCATCGTCGTCGCGGGCGGGCCCCGGCTCGGTGACTTCCTCGCCGGGACCGCCGCCGACTTGATCTCCCCGGGCGTGGCCGTCACGGGCGGCGGGCTGGCCTGTGTGCTGGTGCTGGGTCTGCTCGCGCTGCGGTGGCGCAACTTCGCCCGGTACGACGCCCGGTCCCCACAGGCCTGACAGCTGGGACTGCCGGGACTGCTGGGGCCGCCGGGTGGGCTGCCGCCTGCTGCCCGTCGGTGGGTACCGACCTGCGTGCCGACCCGTGCCGACCCGTGCCGACCCGTGCCGACCCGTGCCGACCCGTGCCGACGCGTGCCGGCCCCCGGCGCGACCGGCCGGACTACGCGTCCACCGGTTCCCGGGTCCGGTCGCCGCCTCCGCTACCGGTGTTGACGGTGCCGACCGGTTCGAAGAGCAGGATCTGTGCCTCCTCCGCCGCCGCCGGGCAGTGTTCGACCCCGCGCGGGACCACGTACATCTCGCCGGGTCCCAGGACCACCTCCCCGTCGCGCAGGCGGATCGTCAGGGTGCCCCCGACCACCAGGAACAGCTCGTCGGTGTCCTCGTGGGTGTGCCAGACGAACTCCCCCTGGAGCCGGGCGGCCTTGACCTCGTAGTCGTTGACGCGGGCGATGCGCCGCGGGGCCCACTGCTCGGTGAAACCCGCCAGCTTTTCGGCGATGTTGACCTTCTGTGTCGTCATGCGGACAGTCTGTCGGCACGCCCGCGGACGGTCTTGTACGTTCCTGACATGGCCGCGATACGTCCGCCCAGCACCGTGTCCGCCTGGCAGCCGCCGGTGCCCGGCATCGCCGAGGTCTTCCACGCCCGCTTCACCGAGCACGCGTACCCGGCCCACGTGCACGACACCTGGGCGCTGATGATCCTCGACGGCGGACGGGTGGACTTCGCCCTCGACGGGGAACGGCACGGCCTCGGGGTGTCGGACGCGGTGGTCCTGCTGCCGCCCGGGGTGAGCCACGACGGGCGGACCGTGACCGAGACCGGTTTCCGCAAGCGCGTGTTGTACCTGGACACTTCGGTGCTCCCGGAGCGGCTGACCGGGGCCGCCGTCGACACCCCGCTGTTGGCCGACCCCGCGCTCCGTGCGCGCGTGCACGGGCTGCACCTGGCGCTCGCGGAACGGGACCCCTTCGAGGCCCAGTCGCGCCTGGCCTTCCTACGGGAGCGGCTGCACCGCCGGCTGGCGGGGCGCGCGGCCGAAGGGCGGGGGCCCGTGCCGGGCGCGCGGGTCGCCGTACGGCTGCGCGAGCTGCTCGACGCGCGGGTGGTCGAGGGGATCACCCTGGAGGAGGCCTCGGTCGAGCTCGGACACCTGCACCCCACGTACCTGATCCGGACCTTCAAGTCGGCGTACGGGCTGCCGCCGCACGCGTATCTGACTGCGCGACGGGTGGCGTTGGCGCGGCGGCTGCTGCTGGCGGGGGTGCGGCCGGCCGAGGCGGCGGTGGCGGCTGGGTTCTACGACCAGGCGCACCTGACGCGGCACTTCGGGCGGCACGTCGGGATCAGCCCGGCGCGGTTCGCCCGATCCGGCCGGTCGTGAGGGGAAGCCGGCCGGTCGTCCGGCTGTCGCAGCGCCGGGTCGGGCGGCGTCAGGCCCCGTCGGCCGGGCCGACGATGCCGCGGGCGACCCCCAGGGCGACCAGGTCCTGGGGGCGGACGCGGAGTTGGTCCGCCGTGGCGGGCGCGGCCGCCGGGGGCCGCTTGAGGATGGCCGCCGCCAGTTCCGGGGCGATCACCGAGAAGTAGCTGTCCGGTGTGGCCCAGGTGTTCCCCGGCGCGGCCAGCGCGAGGGCGCCGCCCGAGCCGCCCTCGCCGATCAGCAGGGTGGTGATGGGGACGGTGGCCGCGGCCACCGCCGCGAAGGTGTCCGCGATGGCCGCGCCCGCGCCCGCGTGTTCGGCGGCGGCGTCGTTGGCCGCGCCCGGGGTGTCCACCAGGGTGAGCACCGGGATGCCCAGCCGGTCCGCGAGGCGGATGACGCGGGCGGCCGTACGGTAGCCCGCCGGGCGGGTGGCGGTGCCGCACTGGGCGGCGTAGGCGACGGCGCGGCCCTCGCGCAGCCCGAATCCGCACAGCATGCCGGGGTCGGTGCCGCCCGCCCGGTCCCCGGAGAGGGGCAGGCGGAGCTCGAAGTACGCGTCCAGGTACGCGGCGGCGTGCGGCCGGTCGGGGTGCCTGGCCTGCAGGACGGCGTCCCATCCGGTCCGCGGCGGGCTCGCGTCCGCCAGCGCGCCAGGCGGCTCCACCGGCGCTGCGGGGCGGGGCGCGGCCAGGATGCGGAGCCAGTCGGCGAGGGTGCCCGGCAGCTCGGCGGCGGGCACCACGGCGTCCACGTGACCGGCGGCGTACTGCCCTTCGGCTCCGTAGGCCGTGGGATCGGCGTCCGCCGGACGCACCCGGGACCCGGCGAAGCCGACCTGGGCCCCGGGGAGCGCGAGGACCACATCGGCCCCGGCCCCCAGGGTGGCCCAGCCGCCGCCCGTGGTCGGATCGCGCAGGACGGCGAGCTGCGGGAGCCCCGCGGCCCGGGTCAGGACGCACTGGCGGGCCACGCGCTGGAGCTGGGTGAGGGCGAGCATGCCCTCCTGCATCCGGGAGCCGCCGGTGGCGATCAGCGAGACGAGGGGGAGCCGGTGTTCGCGGGCGTGGGCGTACGCGGCTTCGAGCCGGTCCCCGGTGCGCTGCCCCAGCGAGCCGCCGAGGAAGCCGAACTCGAAGGAGATGACGGTGGCTTCGCGGCCGCCGACCCGGGCGGTGCCGGTGACCACGGACTCCTGTTCGCCGGTGCGCTCGGCGGCGCGGGCGCGGGAGTCGTCGTAGCCGGTCCACTCCAGGGGGCCGTCGGCGGGCGACTCCCGCCGGGGCGCCGGGAGTTCGGTGAAGCTGCCGGCGTCGGTCACGGAGGCGATGGCCGCGCGGGCCGAGAGGCGGGTCGTCACGGGGTCACCCCAGGTCGGGTCGTCGGTTGACGGTTGACGGTTGACGGTCGTCGAAGTCGTGTACGGACGACAGTACTTGGACCGGGTGGCGCCGGGGCGCCCGGCGGTGGATCCGGACGGCGTCGGTGGACGGTGGCGACCGGTGCGGCGCGGGCGGGACTCGCCGGTCACGGGAGCGGGAGGGCGATCTTCACCGCGTACGCGGCGACCAGGCCGTAGCCGAGGCGGAAGGTCCAGACGCGGGCGCCGTCCGGGACGCGGGTGCCGGCGAGGGCGCCGAGCGTCACGAGCGCCTGCTGCCAGAGGAGGGAGGCGGCGCCGACACCGAGGAGGAAGGCGGCGCCGGCCGCTCCGGCGCCGAGGGCGGCGCCCTGGGCGGTGGTGAGGGCGGCGAAGTAGAGGGCGGTGGTGGGGTTGAGGGCGGTGAGGCCGACGTACCGGGCGAAGGCCTTGGCCGGCCGGGCCGCGGGCCGGGCGGACACGGTGTCGGATGCCGCGGCGGAGTCCGAGACCCGGACGGGGGCCGAGGCCCGGGCGGGGGAGGCCCCGTAGAGGCCGCGCGCCGCAATGACCAGCAGGATCACCGCCGAGGCCAGCCGTACCCAGGCCTCGACCGGGGCGACGTGGGAGGCCACCCAGGGCCCCAGGGCGGTGGCGAGGGCTGCGTAGCCGAGGTCGACGGCCGCGATTCCCGCGGCCGCGGCCACGGCAGTGCGGCGGTCGCGCATGGCCTCTTGCAGCAGCAGCACGCTCATCGCCCCCATGGGCATCGCCACGCCCAGCCCCGCGGCCGCGCCCGCCAGCGTCGGTGTCATCAGTTCGCTCATGGGGCGAGCGTCGGGCCCGGCCTTCGGGGGGCGAGCGCGCATACCGGGCCCGGCTGCGAGAATCGCGGTATGGACCGCCTCGACAGGGAAATCCTCGGCATCTTGCAGCAGGATGCGCGGATCTCGTACCGGGACCTGGGAGTCCGTGTCGGCCTCAGCGCCAATGCCACCGCCGACCGGGTCCGACGGATGCGCCGCGAAGGGGTGATCCGCGGGTTCACCACGATCGTGGACCCGGCGGCCGACACCGCCGGCGGGCTCGTCGTCTTCATCGACGTCACCCTGCGCCAGGACACCACCAACGAGGAGTTCGAGCGGCAGGTCGCCAAGCTCTCCGGGATCACCGAGGTCGTACACGTGACCGGCGAGCACGACTACCTCGTACGCGCCCGGGCCGCCGACCCCGCCGCCCTCGACGGGCTGCTCCGCCGCATGAAACGGGAGGCGGGGGTGGCCCAGTCCAACACCCGGATCGCACTGCGCGCGGCCACCCGACCGGGCCAGTACTAGGCCGTCCCTTCCGGATCTTGCCGGGCCCGCGACGCCCGGCCCGGCACGCCGCGGGCCCTACCGACGTCAGGTCACCCCGCGGCCGCGTAGCAGTGCACGGTCACCGTCCGCTCCGGGCTCCACCGCTGCTCGACCGTGGCCAGCAACTCCCAGCCCAGACGCTCGTAGAGGGCCACCGCCGAGGCGTCGGAGGCCACGACGTCGAGCACGGGATGCAGATCGCGCTCCCGCGCCTCCCGCGTCGCCCGGGCCATCAGGAGCGCACCGATCCCGTGGCCCCGGGCCGCCGGAGCGACGAACAGACGGCCGACCACGGCGGCCCCCGCACGGCTCGCGCCCTCGCGGCTGCTCCACAGCGCGGGCGCCGCATCGCCTTCCGCACTGCGGGCCAGGCCGACGTGACCGACGATCCGCCCGTCGAGCTCCGCCACCCAGGCGGCGAGCAGTGCCGGCCCGGACAGCCAGCCGCCGGGGTTGTCCGGCCAGTTCACCGGATAGCCGTCCTGCTCGTGGACCTCGGCGAGTACCCGGACGCACGCACCGAGGTCGGCGTCCGTCCGACTCCGGACGTGCCGGACCGCGGGTTCGCCGGCTGCTGGAGCACCCTCGTCGTTCATCGGATCATGGAAGCACAGCCGCGGAGCAGGGGTCCGTGGTCGACCGTTTCCGAAGCGCGCCCGCGGCCGCTACAGCGCCGACTCCCACGTCACCGTCGTACCCCGCGCACCCGACTCCGTACGGCCGTCGTCCGCCACCGTCAGACGGACCCGGGACGGGCCCGCTTCCACCTGCACGTCGATGAAGGTGATCCCGCCGCGCCGGTGCGCCGCGGCCAGGGCGCCGCGCAGGGCGCCGAGCAGCTCGACCGCCACCGGATCCGGCAGGAGGGCGTCCACCGCGCCCGCGAAGTGCACCGACGGTTGGAAGCCGAGCACGGCCGCCGCCCCGCCCGTCTCGCGCAGCACCCGCCCCCGGAAGGTCGTCGGGGCGTCGGTCGGCGGCTGCTGGAGGGCGAAGATGGCCGTCCGGACCTCCTGGATGGTGGAGTCGAGCTCGTCCACCGCCCGGCCGAGCTCGTCGCCCACCGTGTCCCCCGACGGGGCGTTCGCGGCCCGCCGCCGGGTGCTTTCGAGCATCATCTCGGTGGCGAAGAGCCGCTGGACCACCAGGTCGTGCAGGTCCCGCGCGATCCGGTCGCGGTCCTCGTACACCGCCAGCTGCTCCCGGTCGTGCTGGGCGTCCGCCAGTACGAGGGCCAGCGCGGCCTGGGAGGCGAACTGCGAGGCGAGCAGCCGGTCCACCGCGTCGTACGCGGGGCCGCCCCGGGCGCGGGGCAGGGCCAGGGTGCCGATCAGCTGGCCGCCGCTCTGCAGCGGAAGCATCATGCTCGGCCCGAACCGCTCCCGCACGTGCGTGGTCATCCGGGGATCCGTCGCCGAGTCGTCGATGAAGACGGGCTCGCCGCCGAGGAGTTGTACCAGCACCGGCGAACCGGGGGCGATCGCCGTCCCCACCAGGTCCCCGGGGTCCCCCTGCGTGGAGGCGGCCACGATCTCCATGCCGCCCTCGGGGGTCGGCTGGAGCACCACCCCGGCCGCTGCGTCCGCCAACAGCCGGGCCCGTTCGGCCACGCACTTCAGGGCGTCGGCCGCGGGGCGTCCGGCGAGCAGGGTCGTGGTCACGGCGGCGGCGCCGTCGATCCAGCGCTCCCGGCGGCGCGCGGTCTCGTAGAGCCGGGCGTTGCCGATCGCTATGCCCGCCTGTGAGGCCAGGACGCGCAGCAGGGCGAGGTCCTCGTCCGTGAAGGGGCCGCCGCCCCGCTTCTCGGTGAGGTAGAGGCTGCCGAAGACCTCCGTGTGCACCCGGATCGGGACGCCCAGGAGGCTGTGCATGGGCGGGTGGCCCGGCGGGAACCCGGCGGCCCGCGGGTCTTGGGTGACGTCGTCCAGGAGCAGTGGACGCGGGTCGCCGACGAGGGCTCCGAGCACGCCGGAGCGGGCGTCCGGCAGGTGCGGGATCGCGGCCCGCTCCTCCTCGGTGAGCCCCGCCGTGAACAGCCGGGTCAGCAGGACGCGCTCGGGGTCGACGACCCCGAGCGCTCCGTACCGGGCTGCGCACAGTTCGGTCGCGGAGTCCACGATGTGCTGGAGGGTGGTGTGCAGCTCCAGCTCGGACCCGACGTTGAGGACGGCTTCCAGCAGCACCGGAAGCCTGGCCGCCTCCTCGTCCGTCTCCCTGGGCTCCTGGGGCTCCTGGGGCTCTTGGGGCTCCTGGGGCCTCATTCGGCCAGCGGGTTGAGGACCATGGGGGCGATCTTCCCTTCGAGCATCGCGCCGAGACCGAGGACGGCGCACACGTCCGGCCGTTCCGCGATGGCGACGGGCATTCCGGTGGCGTCCCGCAGCATCTGGTCCAGGCCCGGCAGCAGGGCGCTGCCGCCCACCATCATGATCCCCCGGTCCGTCAGGTCGGCCACCAGGTCCGGCGGGCAGTCCCGCAGCACCTTGCCGATGCCGTCGAGGACGGCGGTCAGCGGGGTGTAGATGGCGTCGCGCACGGCCGCGGTGTCGACCTGCACGGAGCGGGCGAGGCCGGTGGCCACGTCGCGGCCGTGGATCAGGGTGGAGGCCGGGCCGCCGACGGTGAGGCCGTTGCCGTGGAGGGCCAGTTGCAGCGGCCGGACGGCCTGGCTGGGCAGCATCAGCTCGTGCGCGTGACGCAGGTGCTGGACGACCGCGTGGTCGATGGCCTCGCCGCCGACCGGGATCCGCTGGGCGGTGACGATGGATCCGAGGGAGAGGACGGCCACCTGGGTGGCCGCGGCCCCGCACACCATGATCATCGTCGCGGTCGGCTGCTCCACGGGGAGTCCACAGCCGACGGCCGCCGCGATCAGGGTGTCGACCAGTTCGACGCGCCGGGCGCCGAGCCCGACGAGGGTCTCCACGGTGGCCCGCTGGGCGAGCGGGTCCGCGTCGTGCGGGGTGCACGCGGCGGCCCGCAGTCGGGGCTTGCGGCGCAGGGCGCGCCGCAGCTTCTCGCCGAGGAGGTGACGCAGCATCCGCTGGGCCATCTCGATGTCGACGACGGTGCCGCCGGAGACGGGGCGCACGACCCGGATGTAGTCGGGCGTGCGGCCGGTCATCCGTTCGGCGAAGGAGCCGACGGCGATGAGGGCGCCGGTGCGCGTGTTGACCGCGGCGACGCTGGGTTCGTCGACCACGAGGCCGGCGCCCTTGACGTACACGCGGGTTCTTGCCGCCCCCAGGTCGACGGCGACGTGGCAGCGGCGCAACTGCTCAAGACTGACGGTCATGGCAGATCCTCCCGAGAGCACTGACGCAAGGACCGACGGAAGTGTCGATCGCTTTTCATATCATCGCGGGCAATTCGGGCTAACGGCCCGTTGGGCTGCTCCGGCCGGGGGTGTGTCGCGGCTGCATGGGGGTGGATTTCTGTACCGACAGGCAGCACCATGCGCCCACCGCACGCGCTACTCGCGCGTAACGAGGTAAAGGAGGCCAGATGCTGACGGCCCGACAGGGGATGCAGGCCCTCCCGGTGCTCCTGACGCTCCTCGCGCTGTGCGTCGCGCTGCCGACGGCTCCCCCCGCCCGGGCCGCCGCCGCCCGTCACCCGGTGGTCCTCGTGCACGGCTACAACGCGGGTCCGGGCGTGTGGGGAGCGCTGCGCGCGGACCTGCGCGCCGCCGGGTACACCGATGCGGAGCTCTTCTCCTTCGGCTACGACACCCACCGGTCCGTCAACGAAGTCCTCGCCGGGCGGCTCGGCGCCTACGTCGACCAGGTCCGCCGGGAGACCGGCGCCGCCCGGGTCGACGTCGTCTCGCACTCCCTCGGCTCGCTGGTCAGCCGCTGGTACGTGAAGTTCGGCGGCGGCGCGGCCGCCGTGGACCACTGGATCTCGCTGGCCGGACCCAACCGCGGCACCTCCACCGCCTGGGCGTGCGCGCTGTGGGACCAGGCGTGCCGGGACATGACCCCCGGGTCGTACGTGGTGAAGAACCTGAACAGCGGGGACGAGACCCCGGGCACGGTGAAGTACGCGACCTTCTGGTCGAACTGCGACGAGGTCGTCAACCCGGACGACAGCGTCCCGCTGACCGGAGCCGCCAACACCCCGGTCGGCTGCCTGGGCCACAACGACCTGCTCGGCGACGACGCGACCTCGGCCGGGGTCCGCGCCTTCCTCTCCTCCTAGGAGGTGCCTTCCCCCGCGGCCAGGGCGAACCGCTGGAGCAGGCCGTAGGTGAACTCCGCCACGCAGGGCCGCCCCTGCGCGGCGAAGGCCAGGCGCCAGCGGGTCGGCGCGGTGCCCTCCATCGGCCGGACCGGGGCGAAGGCCCGCGCGACCTCGTCCACCGTCGCCGACCAGGGCCGCAGGTCGTCCGGCGATTCCAGTGCGGGCCCGCGCGCGCCCGGAGCCCGCACCAGCCACTCGTTCCACACGGCCCCGTCCGGCGCGGCCAGCACCTCGAAGCGCAGGTCCGGCCAGAGCGGCAGCGGCCACAGCAGGGCCTCGCACTCCAGATCGCCGATCGTGCGGTGCTCGGCGCGCTCCGGCGGACCGAGCACCGAGCGGTACCGGGCCAGGGCCCCGCGGGACCGCGGCGACCGGACCATCGCCTGCCAGCGCTTGTTCGCCTCCCGCTGGTCCGCGAGCGAGGCGCCCAGTCGGCGGCGGGCCTCGTCGGCAAGGTCCGGCTGGAAGTCGGCCATCCGCCGCAAGAGCACCAACTGGAATCCGGTCGGCCCGAAAGATGTCATGGAAGCAACGATTCCACACAGGATCCTTACGTTCTCGGGATCCGGATGTTGCCGCAGACCACGTAGCCTGCGGGCGCCATGAACTATTGCCACGCCTGCCGGAGGCACCTCAACGGCGCACTGGCGTGCGCCGGATGCGGAACCCCCGCCGAGTACCTGATACCCACCCCCTCCGCCGCCCCTGCGGCGCCGGCCGCCGAGGCGCCCGTCCCCGGACCGTCGCCCGCACGGGGCGAGGTCCACGCCGACTCGCTCGTCGTGCTGTCCGCGTCGAACGAGCGGCGCGCCGGTGCCCGCCGCCGGGTCACGCACCGGCGCCGCCGCCGGACCGTGCTGTCGCTCTCGCTCGGCCTGCTGCTCGCGGTCGGGGGCTCCATGGCGGTGGCCCGCATGGTCACCGACGGGGAGCGCACCGACCGGGCCGCGACCGTGGTGCTGACCGACGACGGGCCGCAGCAGCCCGCCCCGCTGCCCGACGTTCCGACGGCCGGTGCGCCCACGGGGCCCGGAAAGGCCACGACGAAGGCCGCCGTTGCGGGCACGAAGAAGGCCGGTACCGCGGCGCCTTCCGGGAGCGTTGCGCAGTCGGGTCCGGCCTCGCCCGCCCCCGAGTTCGCGACGTCGGGCCCGACGTCCCGCACTCCCGGTCCGGGGCGGTCCGTAGGGGGAACCGCGTCGGGGAAGCCCTCGCCGAGCGGCTCCACGGGAACGCGGGCGCCGTCGCCCCCGCCGTCCCCGTCGCCGACGCCCTCGCCGACCAAGGACTGCTGGATCTTCTGCGGCTGGTTCTAGCCAATCCTGGATTCCTGCCGCCGCAGGGGCCCGTCGTAGCGGCCCCGTCGTGTGCGGGCCCGTCGTGTGCGGGCCCGTCGTGTGCGGGCCCGGCCCGGCCGGGCTGAGCGCGACGGCGCCGTCAGGCCAGCATGCGCTTGAGGAGGTCCCGCAGGACCGTCCGTTCCTCCGTGGACAGCCCGGCCAGCGGTTCGCGGGCGAAGTCCAGCGATTCGCGCAGCCGCTCCGCGGTCAGCGCGCCCTCCTCGGTGGGGGCGGCCAGCTTCACCCGGCGGTCCGCCGGGTCCGGGCGGCGTTCGACCAGGCCGCGGGTCTCCAGGCGGTCGACGATGCCGGTCACGTTCGAGGGCTCGCACCGCAGCTTCAGTGCGATGCGCCGCATCGGCATGGGCTCCAGGGAGAGCATGTTCAGCACCTTGGCCTGGGCGCCGGTGAGCTGGTGGCTGGCGGCCGCGTGCTCGTACTCCATGTGGTACCTGGCCACGACGTCGCCGATGAGCTCGACTACTTCGATGGTTACTGGGTCTGCGCGACGACTGGGCATGGAACCAGCGTACCCATTTACTTGACAACATGAAATATCTAGGAGCATGGTTGTTTCACCTAGTGAAGTAATTCGTTCTGACCAGGAGCGCCGCATGTCTCAGATCCCCGCCGTCAGCCGCGAGTGGCACCTCGTCCGTCGCCCGCAGGGCTGGCCCGTCGCCGAGGACTTCGCCCTGCGCGAGGTGCCCGTGTCCGCCGAGCCCGCCGCCGGCCGGATCCTCGTGCGCAACCTGCACATGTCCGTGGACCCCTACATGCGCGGCCGGATGAACGACGTGAAGTCGTACATCCCGCCCTTCCAGCTCGACGAGCCGATGCAGGGCGGCGCGGTCGGCGAGATCGTCGCCTCCGCCGCCGAGGGCTTCGCCGTCGGCGACCACGTCCTGCACCCCTTCGGCTGGCGGGAGTACGCGGACCTCGACGCCGCGCACGCCGTCAAGGTGGACGCCTCGCTCGCCCCGCTCTCCGCCTACCTCGGCGTCCTCGGCATGCCGGGCCTGACCGCCTACGCTGGACTCTTCGAGGTCGCCTCCTTCAAGGAGGGCGACTCCGTCTTCGTCTCCGGCGCCGCCGGTGCCGTCGGTAGCCTCGTCGGCCAGTTCGCCAAGATCAAGGGCGCGTCCCGGGTGATCGGCTCGGCCGGCTCGGACGAGAAGGTGAAGGTGCTCACGGAGAAGTACGGCTTCGACGCCGCCTTCAACTACAAGAACGGCCCCGTCGCCGAGCAGCTGCCGGCCGCCGCCCCCGAGGGCATCGACGTCTACTTCGACAACGTCGGGGGCGACCACCTGGAGGCCGCCATCTCCTCGATGAAGGTGCACGGTAGGGCCACCCTGTGCGGCGCGATCGCCGGCTACAACGACACCGAGGCCGCCCCCGGTCCGCGGAACCTGATGCAGGTCATCGGCAAGCGCCTGCGCCTGCAGGGCATCCTCGTCAACGACCACAACGGACTGCAGCAGCAGTTCGTCCAGGACGTCGCCGGATGGCTGAGTTCCGGCCAGCTGCGGTACGACGAGACGGTCGTCGAGGGTGTGGAGAACGCCACCTCCGCCTTCCTCGGCATGCTGCGCGGCGAGAACACCGGAAAGATGATCGTTTCCTTCACCGGTTAGGCTCACTGCACACCGTCGTGATCGTGGGCGCGACTCACGGCGATTACCAGGAGGATCTTCCTTTATGTCCATCCAGCAGTCCGACGTCGCCTACACCGCTGTCGCCACCGCCGAGAACGGCCGTGATGGTCGCGTCGCCACCAACGACGGCCAGCTCGACGTCGTCGTGAACCCGCCGAAGGAGCTCGGTGGCAGCGGCGCCGGTACCAACCCGGAGCAGCTGTTCGCCGCCGGCTACAGCGCCTGCTTCCAGGGCGCCCTGGGCGTCGTCGCGAAGAACGTGAACGCCGACATCTCCGGTTCCACGGTCACCGCCGAGGTCGGCATCGGCAAGAACGACGAGGGCTTCGGCCTGATCGTCAAGATCTCCGCCGTGATACCGAACGTGGATGCCGCCACCGCCAAGGACCTCATCGAGAAGGCCCACGAGGTCTGCCCGTACTCCAAGGCCACCCGCGGCAACATCACCGTCGAGCTCGCCGTCTGATCCGGCGCTCGTAGCGCGAAGGCCGCACCCCACCGGGGTGCGGCCTTCGCCGTAAACTGGCCCCATGCGTGATCTTGCGGGGGGTTTCCGGTATCTGCTGGCCGGACAGCGATGGGTGTTCCGCCACGGCCGGTGGCTGGGCTTCGGGCTGCTGCCCGGGCTCGTGGCGCTCGTCCTCTACGTCGGCGCCCTGATCGGGCTCGGCTACGGAGCCGATGACCTGACCGCCTGGGCCACCCCGTTCGCGGATGACTGGTCCGCGCCCTGGCTCTCGCTCTTCCGCGGCCTCCTGACCGCCTTGTTCTTCGGCCTCGGGCTGTTCCTCGCGGTGATCACCTTCACCGCCGTGACCCTGTTGATCGGCCAGCCGTTCTACGAGTCCCTCTCGGAGCAGGTCGACCGCAGCGAGGGCGGCGAGGTGCCGCAGTCGGGACTCCCGCTCTGGCTGGAGCTGTGGATCTCGGCCCGGGACAGCATGAAGGTGCTCGTGCGGGTGCTGCTGTACGGGATCCTGCTCTTCGCCCTCGGTTTCATCCCGGTGATCGGCCAGACGGTGATCCCGGTGCTCGGCTTCTGCGTCTCCGGATACTTCCTGACCCAGGAGCTCACCGCCGTGGCCCTGCAGCGGCGCAAGGTGGAGCTGCCCGACCGGCTGGAACTGATGCGCTCGCGGCGGATGCTGGTGCTGGGCTTCGGGGTGCCGCTGGTGCTGGCGTTCCTGGTGCCGCTGGTCGCGGTGTTCCTGATGCCCGGCGCGGTGGCGGGTGCCACGCTGATGGCCCGCGACCTCATGCGCAGCGACGAGGTCCCGGCCGCCGAAACCACCCCCGCGGGTTTCGGACCGCCGCCGCCCGCGTACTCGTAGGCCCAGGTCGCCGGCCCCCTACCGCTTCAGCAGCAGGACGGCCCCCGTGGTGTCCTCCCCGCCGTGCGCCGCCGGGTCCGCGGTCAGCCGGCGGCGCAGCAGGTCCACGTACGGGGTGATCAGCTCGGGGCTGACGCCCTGCTCCTCGGCGGTGCGCAGCATGGTGCCGCTGCCCGCGACCTGCATGGCCAGGTTGGACACCACCCCCGAGGTGAAGTCCCGAGAGGTCAGTCGTTCGGCGGCGTTGCCGACGAAGAAGCCCATCGCGCCGAGCCACTCGGACAGCAGTGGAGCCAGGTCCTTCGGTGCGATGTCCTCGCCCTCGATCAGCGCGTAGGCCTGCGAGATGCCGGCGAACATCCCCCACATCGCGCTGAGCAGCGCCACGTCGTGGAGGGCCGCGTGCCCAGGGTCCTCGCCGACGAAGCGGGACCCGGCCGGGACCTCCAGGACCGCCCGGCGGCGCTCGAAGAGCGCGCGCGAGCCGCTGTAGAAGACGTACCCGCCGGCCTCGGGGACGCCGATCATCGTCGGCGTGGCCATGATCCCGCCGTCCAGGTAGCGGGCACCGCGCGCCTCGGCCCAGGCGGCGCGGGCGCGCGCCTCGGCCGGGCTGCTGGTGGTGAGGTTGACGAGGTCCTTGCCGGTCAGGTCGATGCCGTCCAGGGCGGCGCCGACGCTGGCGTCGTCCAGCAGGCACACCACGACCAGCGTGCTCGCGGCGACCGCGTCGGCCGCGGTCGCGGCGACGGAGGCCCCTTCGGCGGCCAGCGCCCCGGCCTTGGCGGGGGTCCGGTTCCAGACGGTCGGGGAGTGCCCGGCGGCGAGCCAGGTGCGGGCGAGGGCGGTGCCCATGTCGCCGAGGCCGAGGAGGGTGAGGGAAAGGTGAGCTGTGGTGTCGGTCATGACGTTTAGCCTGTTGGCAGGCGGCAGGGCGCTCAAGTACGCACTTCGGAGTGGGTGGTTACCCCGAGGTGAGCGAGCAGGTGGGGAGGGTGTGCGATGGCGGTGACACGAAGGCCGGGTGCGGATCAATGCGGGATCGCCGCGGCGATGTCCGTGATCGACGGGAAGTGGAAGGTGTCGCTCCTGTGGGTGCTGGATCAGCGGCCCCACCGGTTCGGCGAACTGCGCAGGCTGCTCCCCGGCATTTCGGAGAAGGTGCTCGCCGCCCAGCTGCGCGAGCTGGAGACCGACGGCATCGTGCACCGCGAGGTGTACGAGGAGGTCCCGCCGCGCGTCGAGTACTCCTTGACCCCGCTGGGCCAGGACCTGAACGCGGCCCTGGAACCCCTCGGGGCGTGGGGCGGCAAGCACCTGCTGGCCGACACCGTGTGAGGCCTACGCGCGCGGCTGGACCCACAACGCCTCGGCGACCGCGCAGAGCTCGCCGTCGGCCGTGGCCAGGGCCGTGCCCACGGTGTACTTGCGGCCCGAGGACGACACCATCCAGGCGTAGGAGACCAGCCCCTCGCCCACCGGCACCGGCCGCAGCAGCCGGGCGCCGAGCGCGGCGGTGACCGCACCGGCCGGGCGGCCGTCGAGCAGCCGTCCGGCCGCGTTCCCGGGGCAGTCCAGCGCACCCCACACCAGCTCGGGCGGCAGCAGCCCGTCCGCGCCCCCGAGTTCGGGCGCCGGCGTCCAGGCCGCGGCGACCAGCTCGCGGCCCGGCACCGTACCGCAGTGCAGGCGCAGTCCGGTGGCGGGCGTCCGGTCCAGGCCGCAGCCGAAGCAGTCGGCCTGGCCGTCCGGCGGGTCCGCCCGGAAGGCCTCGGCCGCCGCCACGGCCCGGTCCCAGGACGGGGCTTCGGGGCCGTGCGCACCCGGCGCCCCGACCGGGGTCGCCGCGGCCAGCAGCAGCTCGCCGTCCGTCAGCTCGCAGCCGCCGTCCGCGGTCGCCGCGAGCCGCACCGGCGCCCCGGTCGGCACCGGCCGCCGGAAGTCCACCCGTACGTCCTCGGCGGCGGCCCGGGCGGCCAGTACGCCCGCCACGTAACCGCCGAAGGCCACCCCCGGATATCCGTGGAGGCGTTCCGGAACCGTGATCGTCTCGAAGTCGCTCATGGCGCCCACCCCATCACACCGGGGACGTCGCGACCGAGGCCGTCACCACCGACGGCGTGCGGTCGTCCGCCTCGGCGAGCAGGGCGCCGCCCGGGGCCCACACGGCCGAGCGGCCGCAGCCGGTCCACGGGCCGGCCGGGCCGACGTGGTTGGCGAGGACCACGTACAGGTCGTGCTCGCGCGCGATCCCGGGGTGGACGGTGGCGCGCTCGTGGATCCCGTCGCCCGTCCCGTACAGGGAGCTCGCCAGGTGGACCCGGCAGCCGTCGGCGGCGCCCCGGCCGGGCAGTTCGGGGAAGTGGTTGTCGAAGCAGACGCCCAGGCAGAAGCGGATCCCGCCGAGTTCGAAGCGCCCGTCGCCCCGGCCGCGTTCGAAGACGTCCTGCTCGTGCCGGTAGAGGTGCTGTTTCGCGTACGTCGTCACGTGCGCGCCGTCCGCGTCGTGGACCAGCGTCGCGATCGCGGGGCGCGGGCCGCCGGTGGGCAGGGCGACGTTGACCGCGGTGGCGATCCCGGCGGAGCGCAGCGGATCCAGCCGGGGGTCGTCGGCGGCCGTCCACAGGCCCGGGTCGGCGGCCAGCGCGGCGAGCTCGTAGCCGGTGAGCGCGAGCTCGGGGAACACCACCAGCGCGGCGCCTTGTTCGCGGGCCGTCGCGGCGAGGTCCGCGGCCCGTGCGACGTTGGCCCGGACATCGGCGGGGACGCAGGTCAGCTGCGCGGCGGCGATCTTCACCGGGTCAGGATGCCAGCCCGGCCGCGACCTCCTTCAGCAGGGCCAGGAAGGCGAGGGCGGCGGGGGAGGGGGAGATCCCGCGCGGGGTGGCGGCGTAGACCCGGCGGCGCGGGGTGTCGTCCGGGTGCAGGGGGACGAGCGCGAGGTCGGCCCGTGCCGAGGAGGCGGCGAGCGCCGGGATCAGGGTGACGCCGAGCCCGGCGGCGAAGAAGC
The DNA here is from genome assembly GCF_044756625.1 of Streptomyces sp. NPDC091682. NCBI lineage: Bacteria > Bacillati > Actinomycetota > Actinomycetes > Kitasatosporales > Streptomycetaceae > Streptomyces > Streptomyces sp. NPDC091682. The sequence continues at coordinate 288,099 of NZ_JBIVTH010000007.1, forward strand.
CCTGTTTGGCGATCCAGTCGACCCGCTGCCCGGCCCAGTGCGGGAGGTGCTCGATGCCCTGGGCGAGGTCACGCCGTGCGGGCCGCTCGGCTCGGGGGCCGCCCTGAAGCTGGTGCTGATCAGCGCGGCGGTCGGCGGGGTGGCTCTGGTGGCCGAGGCCCTGAGGCTGGGCGGGGCCGTGGGCCTGCCGGAGGAACTGGTCCGCGACCGGCTGGCCCGCGGGCCGCTGGCGGGCGCGGTGGCCCGTGCGTACGCGGACGCTTCGCACTTCCCGGTGGCCCTGGCCGCGAAGGACGTGGCCCTGGCCACCGGCCACGCCCCCCTGCCGATCCTGGAGGCGGTGCGCGCCACGCTCACCGCCCGCCCGGAGCTCGCGGACCGGGACCTCTGCGCACTCCGGCCGGACGGTGGTCGCGGCGTCGCCGTCTGACCGTCAGGCGGGGACGGCCAGGGACTCGATCACGACGTGGTGGTCGGAGAAGGCCGAGTCGGCCACCGCGCACCAGCGCCGGGTCTCACTGGCGAACAGGTAGTCGATCTTCCCGCCGGAGGAGTGCGTCGCCCGGCCGGTCCGCGAGGCGCCCTCTTGATCGCACTCCTGGTAGCCCTCGGTGCCGGGCCCGGTGGAGTAGAGGCCGACAGGCCACACCAGGGCGGCCTTGTTCTTCGGGTCGTCCGGGGACAGGCTGTTGAAGTCCCCGCCGAAGACCGTCCGGGGGAAGGTGTTCACGAGGGCCTTGAGCTGCGCGAGCTGGTCGTCGCGGTAGTCCCAGGTCGGGTGGTCCGGGTTGCTGCCCAGCGGCGAGAGGTGGACGTTGCAGAGCCGGACGCCCCAGTACACCGCCGTCGCGCACTGGAAGGGGCGCTGCTGGCCCACGTACGGCTGCGGCAGCGGGTACTCCTGCGCGTCCGCCATCTGGCCCTTGACCACGATCGCGGTGCCGATGCGGTCGGCCCGCCCGTAGTCCTCACCGCAGCGGCTGTTCCACTTCCCGGAGGCTCCCTGCGACCACTGGTACGCGGCGAAGCTCGTGTTCCAGCCCGGCCCCAACTGGGCCATCAGCGCCGTGAGGTCGTCCTCGCACACCTCCTGGAGGAGCGCGACGTGCACGTAGTTGTTCTGGACGTGGTACCTGACCACGTCGATCTTCTGCTGCGGCGTGCCGGTGCCCTCGCAGTGCCAACTGGAACGCTGCGAACCGCACATGTTCCATGACATGACCTGGAGGTTCTTCGTCTCGGCGGCAACGGCCGCCGGCGTCCCCAGGCCTGCCGCGAGCAGGAGTGCGCTCAGCACTCCGGCGCTCCGCCTCATCCATCCGGACCTTTGCATGAACTACCCAACCTTTGATCGAACTCAGTCGACGATCAAGGTATCCGGAGGGGCGGCGCGGGTCAGACCTGGGTCCCGGGCCCCCTCAGCAGGGTCAGGAAGGCGCGGAAGGCGGCGGGCATGTCCACCGATTCGGGGGCGAGCAGCCACTGGTACTGGAGGCCGTCCATGACCGCCGTCAGCAGCGGTGCCGCCTGCTCCGGAGTGAGGCCCGAGGGCAGGCGGTCGCCGAACTCGGCGCGCAGCACCGCCGCCATCTCCGCGCGGACCTGGGCGTAGCGCTCGGTGAAGAACTCCCGGGCCGGATGCCCGTCGGTGACGCTCTCGCCCAGCAGCGCCGAGAAGGTCTGCACGATGCCCGGGCGCATGGCGTTGTACTCGACCAACGAGTCCAGCAGGTCCAGGCGCCAGGTGTCGGCGGCGGAGCGCGAACCGCCGCCCGTGTCCCAGCGGTCGCGTTCCTCCAGCACCGCGACCAGCAGCGCCTCCTTGGTCGGGAAGTAGTGCAGCAGCCCCTGCTGGGTCAGGCCCACGCGTTCGGCGACGGTGGCCAGGGACGCGCCCCGGTAGCCGCGCTCCGCGATCACCTCGACGGCCGCGCGGACGATCTCCCCCCGACGCTCCTCGCTCCTCGCCCTGACCATCGACCCGGCACCCCTTCCCGTTCGCTCGCTGCGCCCTGCCCACAGGACCGTACGGCATCCTCAATATCACGAACAGATTACGAACCCTACCGTTCAACAGGCAACAGGTCCACGATGGGGGCACCGCACCGAGCAACCGCACTCAACGAGGAGGCACGGCCGTGACCGATGCCGATCAGGTCCGCGATCAGGTCCGCGATCAAATACGCGATCAAGTCCGTGGTCAGATGCGTGACGAAGCCGTCGAGGCGGCGCTGGGCAAACTGGACCTCGACACCAAGGCCCGGCTCCTGGCCGGCCAGGACATGTGGTCCCTGCCCGCCGTCCCCGCGATCGGGCTGGAGTCCCTGGTCTTCTCCGACGGGCCCATCGGGGTCCGCGGCGTGCGCTGGACCGCTGACGACCCGTCCATCGCCCTGCCGTCCCCGACCGCGCTCGCCGCCGCCTGGGACCCGGAGCTCGCCCGCCGCGCCGGCCGGCTCCTCGCCCAGGAGGCCCGCCGCAAGGGCGTGCACGTCCTCCTCGCCCCCACCGTCAACCTGCACCGGTCCCCGCTCGGCGGCCGGCACTTCGAGTGCTACTCCGAGGACCCGCACCTCACCGGCGCCGTCGGCGCCGGCTACGTGAACGGCGTCCAGGACGGTGGCGTCGGCACCACCGTCAAGCACTTCGTCGGCAACGACGCCGAGACCGACCGGTTCACCGTCGACAGCGTCATCGCGCCGCGCCCGTTGCGCGAGCTGTACCTGGCGCCCTTCGAGGCCATCGTCGCCCATGCCCACCCCTGGGGCATCATGACCGCCTACAACCAGGTCAACGGCACGACCATGACCGAGCACCAGCACCTCGTCAACGAGGTCCTGCGCGCCGAATGGGGCTTCGACGGCTGCAACGTCTCCGACTGGATGGCCGCACGCTCCACCACCGGCGACATCCTCGGCGGCATGGACGTGGCCATGCCCGGCCCCACCACCGTCTACGGTCCCGCCCTCACCGAAGCCGTCCGCGCCGGTGAGGTTCCCGAGGCCGTCGTGGACGAGGCCGTGCGCAACGTCCTGCGCCTCGCCGCCCGCGTCGGCGTCCTGGAGGGCGCCCCCGCCGCGGTCGAGAGCGCCCCGGCCCCGATCGACGGCCAGGCGCTGGCCCGCGAGCTCGCCGCCCGCGGCTTCGTCCTGGTCCGCAACGAGGGGGCGTTGCCGCTCGACGGGGCCGCCGGCCGCACCGTCGCCCTCTCCGGCGCCGCCGCCCGCGACGCCCGGGTCCTGGGCGGGGGCAGCGCCACCGTCTTCCCCGAGCGGATCGTCTCCCCGCTCGATGGCCTCACCGCGGCCCTCCCCGAGGGCGCCCTCACCTACACCGTCGGCGCCGACCCCTCCGACGAGCTCACCCCCGCAGGTCGGGGCTTCGACCTCCACGCCGTCTGCCGCGATGCCGCGGGGACCGTTATCGGCGAGGGCGCCCTGCCCTCCGGCCAGGTCCAGTGGATCGGTGACGACCTGCCCGCGGGGGCCACGTACGAGACCATGGCGAGCATCGAGGTCCGCGGCACCTTCGTGCCGCGCGAGAGCGGCGAGCACGCCTTCGGCACCCGCGGACTCGGCGCCTTCGCCTTGGCCGTCGGCGGCGAGCGGCTGTGGAGCGGCATCCAGGAGATGGGCAACGAGGCCGACCCCTTCGAGGCCTTCTTCGGCGCCCCCAGCGAGCGCGCCCGCGTCACCCTCACCGAGGGCGAGCCCGTCGAGGTGTCACTGACCTTCCAGGTCCCCGACATGTCCGCGCTGCCGCTCAGGGCGATCATGTTCTCGCTGCTCCACCTCGGCCCGCGGCGCGACGCCGACGAGCTGATCGCCGAGGCCGTGGCCGCCGCGCGCGGGGCCGACACCGCCGTCGTGGTCGTCGCCACCACCGAGCGCGTGGAGTCCGAGGGCTTCGACCGGCAGGACCTCACCCTCCCCGGCCGCCAGGACGACCTGGTGCGCGCCGTCGCCGCCGTCAATCCGAACACGGTGGTCGTCGTCAACGCGGGCTCCCCGGTGGAGCTCCCGTGGCGGGGCGACGCGGCCGCCGTCCTGCTGACCTGGTTCCCCGGGCAGGAGGGCGGGGCCGCGCTGGCCGACGTACTGCTCGGCGACGCGGAGCCGGGCGGGCGGCTGCCCACCACCTGGCCCGCGCGGTTCGCGGACGCGCCCGTCACCGAGGTCGTCCCGACCGAGGGGCGCCTGGAGTACCGCGAGGGGCTCTTCATCGGCTACCGGGCCTACGAGAAGCACGCCGTGACCCCGGCCTACCCCTTCGGGCACGGACTCGGCTACACCGACTGGACCTACGACTCCCTGGAAGTCACCGCCGACACGGTCCGGGTCCGCCTCACCAACACCGGTGCCCGCCCCGGCCGCGAGGTCGTCCAGGTCTACCTCGCCCCCGTCGCCACTGCGTCCGACGGCGCGCGGAGCACGACGGCGGAACGCCCGGCGAGCTGGCTGGCGGCCTTCGCGGGCGTCGCGGCGGGCCCCGGCGAGAGCGTCGAGGCCGAGATCCCGCTGCCCGCCCGGGCCTTCGAGATCTGGGACGAGGAAGCCCGGGGCTGGCGGCGGATCGGCGGGACCTACGAGGTCCGTGCGAGCCACGCGCACGGTGACACCCGGCTGACCGCGACGCTCGACCTCGCGTGACACAACGTATGGCCGGAAATCACCCCTGAGAACCGGTCCGGGGGCGGGCCCTGACCCCCGCCCCCGGACCCCTCGTACCAGGCCGTCAACGCGGCGGTTCGGCCGCCGTCACCTGGCGGTGCGCCAGTTCCGCCAGCCGCGCCTGCCCGTCCTTGCCCGGGTGGAACCAGTCCCAGCGGCTCAACTGATCCGCCGCGAAAGGGTACTGGAACACGGCGCCGCCGTCGTAGCGGCACAGCGCGTCCTTCGCGCAGACCTCGCGCAGCACCTCGTTGTACTCCACCACCCGCGCCCGCACCTGCTCGCGCCGGGCCGTCGCCCCCGAGGCCGCCGACAGCGGATCGGCGAGCATGGACTGACAGATCCCCAGCTTCCAGATCTGCCGGACCATCGGGAGGTCCTTGCCCTGCTCCCACAGCCGCTGCAGGTCCGGCACGCTGGAGACGTACACCTGGGAGGCGGGGGACGCGGTCCGCAGGTCCGCGAGGGCCTTCTCGAACCCGGAACGGAACTCCGCCACCGGGGTCATCGACGAAGCCGTCGACCGGCAGGCGTCGTTCGAGCCCACCATCACCGTGACCAGGTCGGGCTTGTGCGCGGCGGCGCCGGCCAGCTGACCCGGCAGGTCCGCCATGCGCGAGCCGGTCACCGCGTAGTTCCAGCTGCGCTCGGGCGCCGCGGCGTCCCCGAGCAGCCGGGCGGCCAGCGAGCGGACCGCGGGGTCGTTCCCCGTGGCCCAGGAGACCTCCGGACAGTCGGCCAGAACCGAACAGGCGTCGAAACCACGCGTGATGGAGTCGCCCACGGCCGCGATCGAGGCGGGTGCCGTGTTCCAGCGCGGTGCGGCCTGCGCCCCGCGCTCGCCACCCTGCTCGCCCGACCCGCCCGAGCTGCACCCGGTGGCCGCCCCGGCCAGCAGGAGGACCGCTGCGCCCGCACCCGCGAGGGTCCGGCGCGCGCGGCGGCGCGGAGCGGTGGTGCGCATGGGAAGGGGCCTCCTTGTCGTCCCCACGTCGTTCGGGGGGTCCTGCTGAGTGAAAGCTCTTTGTTTGAGGGTCTTGGAGCGACCGTACGTCACACCATGACCCCTGGCGCACGGTAGCTTTTTCCCGTGGCGTTTCGGCCGCAGGTCTCGTAGCGCAATGTCAAAAAATTTCCGTTACATTACATCACGTCACATACTGTCCGTTTTCTGGAGTTTATTCCCGACCTCGTCCCATACTGGAGGTCCCGGTGACGACACGTGGAGTTCTGTACGTGCATTCCGCGCCGCGCGCGCTCTGCCCGCACGTGGAATGGGCTGTTGCGGGCGTGCTCGGGGTGCGGGTGAACCTCGACTGGATCAGACAGCCCGCTTCCCCGGGCACCTGGAGAGCCGAGTTCTCCTGGCAGGCCGAAGCGGGCACCGCCTCGAAACTCGCCTCCGCGCTGCGCGGCTGGCACCTGCTGCGCTTCGAAGTGACTGCGGAACCGTGCTCGAACGCCGAGGGCGAGCGCTACAGCTCCACCCCGGAGCTCGGCATCTTCCACGCCGTCACCGGCATCCACGGTGACATCCTGATCCCCGAAGACCGGCTACGCGCCGCCCTCGCCCGCTCCGCGCACGGCGAGACCGACCTGGAGGCGGAGATCGCCAAGCTGCTCGGCAAGCCGTGGGACGACGAACTGGAGCCCTTCCGCTACGCGGGCGAGGGCGCCCCGGTCCGCTGGCTCCACCAGGTGGTCTGAGCCCGCGACAGGCACACGGAGGCACGCGAAAGGCCCACCCGGATGCACCGGGTGGGCCTTTCGCACAGCTCGGACGTACTAAACCGTACGGAACGCCAGGGTCACGTTGTGGCCGCCGAAGCCGAAGGAGTTGTTGATCGCGGAGATCGGGCCGTCGGCCGGCAGCTTGCGCGGCTCGCCGACGACGATGTCCGCGTCGATCTCCTCGTCGAGGTCGTCGATGTTGATCGTCGGCGGGGCCAGCCGGTGGTACAGCGCCAGCACGGTCGCGACGGTCTCGATACCGCCCGCGCCACCCAGCAGGTGCCCGGTCATCGACTTGGTCGCGGAGATCGCGATGTGGTCGAGGTCGTCGCCCAGCACCTTGCGCAGGGCCTTCAGCTCGGCCGTGTCACCCTGCGGGGTCGACGTGGCGTGCGCGTTCAGGTGGACCAGCTCGGCCGGGTCCAGGCCCGTGTTGTCGAGCAGGTTCTGCACCGCGGCCGCGACACCGCGGCCGGTCGGCTCCGGCTGCGCGATGTGGTGGCTGTCCGCGGACAGACCCTGGCCCAGCACCTCGCAGTAGACCCGGGCGCCGCGCGCGGCGGCGTGCTCGGCGGACTCCAGGACGATGACGCCCGCGCCCTCGCCCAGTACGAAGCCGTCACGGGCCTTGTCGTACGGACGGGAGGCCTGCTCGGGGTTCTCGTTGTTCTTGGACATCGCCATCATGTTGGCGAACGCGGCGATCGGCAGCGGGTGGATCGCCGCTTCGGTGCCGCCCGCGACGACCACGTCGGCGCGGCCGGAACGGATCATCTCGACGGCGTAGCCGATGGCCTCGGCGCCGGACGCGCAGGCGCTGACGGGAGTGTGCACGCCCGCCTGGGCGTTGACTTCCAGGCCGACGTTGGCCGAGGGGCCGTTCGGCATGAGCATGGGGACGGTGTGCGGGGAGACTCGGCGCACGCCCTTGTCCTTCAGGACGTCGTACTGGTCGAGCAGGGTGGTGACACCGCCGATGCCGGAGGCGATCACGGTGCCCAGGCGCTCGGGCGCGACGAAGGCGCCCTCTTCGGTCTCTTCGCCTGCCGGGGTGGTGTAACCGGCGTCGGCCCACGCCTCGCGGGCCGCGATGATGGCGAACTGCGCCGAGCGGTCCAACTTGCGGGCCAGCGGTCGGGGCAGGACCTCGTTCGGGTCGACGGCGGCCCGAGCGGCGATGCGTACCGGGAGTTCGGCGAAGCGCTCGCCCTCCAGGGGCTTGACGCCGGAACGGCCGGCAAGCAGACCTTCCCAGGTCGAAGCGCTGTCGCCACCCAGCGGAGTGGTTGCGCCGATACCGGTGACGACCACGGTGCGATTGGTCGGGCTCACAGGAATTCTTTCTCCACGTCTCAGGGGGTGCTGAATTGTCACGGCGCCACCGCCAGGTGGCGACAAACGCTCGTCAGGCTCAGGCCTGGTGCTTCAGGATGTAGTCAGCGGCGTCGCCGACCGTCTTGAGGTTCTTGACGTCCTCGTCCGGGATCTTGACGTCGAAGCGCTCTTCGGCGGCGACGACGACCTCGACCATGGAGAGCGAGTCGACGTCCAGGTCGTCGGTGAAGGACTTCTCGATCGCGACGTCCTCGGTGGGGATACCGGCGATCTCGTTGACGATCTCCGCGAGACCCTCGACGATCTCTTCCTGCGTGGCGGCCATGGGGCGCTCCTTCTCTAGCTAACTGAGGTGAAACAGGGCGGGATGTGGATCCCGGCCCTAGGGGAGGGTAACGACCGTCGCGGCGTAGACGAGTCCCGCCCCGAAGCCGATGACGAGCGCGGTGTCGCCGCTCTTCGCCGCTCCGGTCGCCAGGAGCCGCTCCATAGCGAGCGGAATCGAGGCGGCCGACGTGTTGCCGGTGGTCTCCACGTCACGGGCGACCGTGACGTGCTCCGGCAGCTTCAGAGTCTTCACCATCGAATCGATGATCCGCATGTTCGCCTGGTGCGGAATGAAGACGTCCAGGTCTTCCGCGGTGATCCCGGCCGCGTCGAGCGCCTGCTGGGCCACCTTGGCCATCTCGAAGACGGCCCAGCGGAAGACCGCCTGACCCTCCTGGGTGATGGCCGGAAACTTCTCGCCGCCGTCCTTGCCGAGGTACTCGTCCCACGGCACGGTCTGCTTGATCGTCTCGGACTTGTCGCCCTCCGAACCCCACACCGTGGGGCCGATGGCCGGCTCGTCCGAGGGACCGACGACCACGGCGCCGGCGCCGTCACCGAACAGGAAGGCCGTCGCGCGGTCCTCCAGGTCGGTCAGGTCCGAAAGTCGTTCCACGCCGATGACCAGGACGTACTCCGCGGAACCTTCCACCACCAGGCCCTTGGCCAGGGTCAGGCCGTAGCCGAACCCGGCACAGCCGGCGGAGATGTCGAAGGCGGCGGGCTTGCCCGCGCCGATCCGGTGCGCGATCTCGGTCGCGACGGCCGGGGTCTGCTTGAAGTGCGAGACCGTCGAGACGATCACCGCGCCGATCTGCTCCGGAGCGACACCGGCATCGGCCAGTGCCTTCCCCGAGGCCTCCACCGACATCGCGGAGACGGTCTCCTGGGGCGAGGCCCAGTGCCGGGTCGCGATGCCGGAGCGGGAGCGGATCCACTCGTCGGACGAGTCGATGGTCTCGAGGATGACCTCGTTGGGCACCACACGGGTCGGGCGGTAGCCGCCGACACCGAGGATGCGGGCGTAGGGGGAGCCCTTGGCCGGCTTGATCTTGGACATGCTGTGTGGGCTCCTTCTCTCAGACCGTCAGTTCGGCGATGAGCGCCGCGGCCTTGTCGAGATCGTCCGGGGTCTTCAGCGCCACGCTCGGTACGCCCTTCAGCGCGCGCTTGGCCAGACCCGTCAGGGTGCCACCGGGGCTGAGCTCGATGATCCCCGTGACGCCCAGCTCGGCGAACGTCTCCATGCACAGGTCCCAGCGGACCGGGTTGGCGACCTGACCGACCAGGCGGGCGACGACATCGGCACCCGAGGCGACGACGAGGCCGTCCTTGTTCGAGACGTACTTCAGCGCCGGGTCCGCCGGGGCGAGGGCCTCGGCGGCCTTCTCCAGCGTGGCGACCGCGGGGGCCATGTGGTGCGTGTGGAACGCGCCCGCGACCTTGAGGGCGACGACCTTCATGGAGCCTTCGGGCTTGTCGGCCTCCAGAGCGGCGATCTGCTCCATCGTGCCGGCGGCCACGATCTGACCCGCGCCGTTGATGTTGGCGGGCGTCAGGCCCAGCTTCTCCAGGTGTGCGACGACCACGTCACGGTCACCGCCGAGGACCGCGGCCATGCCGGTCTCGGTGACGGCGGCGGCCTCGGCCATCCCCAGACCGCGGGTCCGGACGAACGACAGCGCGTCGGCCTCGGACAGCACGCCGGCGTAGGCGGCGGCGGTGATCTCACCGACGCTGTGGCCTGCGACGGCGCCGAAGGCGGCCGGGGAACCGAGCGCGGACGCGGACAGCAGGCCCGCGGCGACCAGCAGGGGCTGGGCCACGGCCGTGTCGCGGATCGCGTCGGCGTCTGCGTCCGTGCCGTAGTGGGCAAGGTCCAGCTCGATGGCGTCCGACCACGCGGCGACACGGTCAGCGGCACCGGGGAGTTCGAGCCAGGGAGTCAAGAAGCCGGGCGTCTGAGCGCCTTGGCCGGGAGCGACGAGTACGAGCACCCTCACACTCTCTCTTGCGGATGGTTCCTGCCGCCGGTGGGGACAGGGACCAAGAACGGTCGGGGTAATTGTCGATGTCCAACAAAAGTCTAGGACTGGGCGTCGCCGTCAGCCAGACGCCCGAGAATCAGGGCGATTCGCAACGTGAACGCCGAGCGGACATCAGAAGGAGACCATCCGGTGACGTCGGTCACACGTCGCAGCCGGTAGCGCACCGTGTTGGGGTGCACGAACAGCATTCGCGCCGCCCCTTCCAGGCTGCTGGCCTGTTCCAGGTAGACGCTCAGGGTCTCCAGCAGTGCGGACCCCGCCTCCTCCAGTGGTCTGTAGATCTCCTCCACCAGCTGATCCCTGGCGGCGGGATCGGAGGCGATGGCGCGTTCCGGCAGGAGATCGTCCGCCAGGACCGGCCGAGGGGCATCCTGCCAGGCCGTGCACGCTTTCAGCCCGGCCGCCGCGGCCTGTGCCGACTTCGTTGCGTTCAGCAGGTCGGACACCACCGGTCCGGCGACCACCGGACCCGCCGCGAACGGTCCGATCAGTGACTTGGCCACCTGGATCGGGTTGTCGCTGCCGCCCGCGATGACGACCAGCCGGTCCCCGAGCACACCGGTGAGGACCTGGAGCTTGTGGTGGCGGGCCGCGCGCCGGATCGCCTCGACCGTCAGTTCGCTGTCGCCCTCCGGCGCGGTGCCGAGCACCACGCACACGTGCTCCGGGGAGTTCCAGCCCAGCGCCGCCGCCCGGGACAGCGCACCCTCGTCCGCCTCGCCCGACAGCACCGCGTTGACGACCAGGGACTCCAGCCGGGCGTCCCAGGCACCGCGCGCCTCGGCGGCCTGCGCGTACACCTGGGCGGTCGCGAAGGCGATCTCCCGGGCGTACACCAGCAGCGCCTCGCGCAGGATCGACTCGTCGCCCGGGGCCGCCACCTCCTCGATCGCGGCTTCCATGACCTCGATGGTCGTGCGGACCATCTCGACGGTCTGGCGCAGGGTGATCGCCCGGGTCAGCTCGCGCGGAGCCGTCCCGAAGACATCGGTGGAGATGGCCTGCGGGGTCTCCGGGTGCCTGAACCACTCCGTGAACGCGGCGATGCCGGCCTGGGCGACCAGACCGATCCAGGACCGGTTCTCGGGCGGCATGGCCCGGTACCACGGCAGGGTCTCGTCCATGCGCGCGATCGCGTTGGCGGCCAGCCGGCCCGCGGACTTCTCCAGTCGGCGGAGCGTCGCGGTGTGCGGATGGGCGGGTACGGGATGCGCGGCATGTGTGGCGGGCGAATGCTCACGTTCGGGTTGGGACACGTGACAAGACTGCCTTATCGGGACGGGTACGCGGAGTCCGGTCCCGTCCGTGGCCCGCGCCCCGGCCCGCGGCGGGGTCTACCGTGGCATCCATGATTGATGTTCGCCCAGGCGCCGACCGGTACGAGGGCGGGGACCCGGCCGCCGGGATCACCACCCGGCACGCCTTCTCCTTCGGCTCCTTCTACGACCCGGACAATCTGCGCTTCGGCCCGGTGCTCGCCTGCAACGAGGAGACCCTCGCGCCGGGCGCCGGCTTCGACGAGCACCCGCACAGCCACACCGAGATCGTGACCTGGGTGATCGAGGGCGAACTCACCCACCACGACAGCACCGGCGAGAAGAGCGTGGTGCGGCCCGGGGACGTACAGCGGCTCAGCGCCGGATCCGGGGCACGGCACGTGGAGCGCAACGACGGAACCGGGCGGCTGCGGTTCGTGCAGATGTGGCTCGCGCCCCTCGCCGCGGGTGGCGAGCCCTCGTACGGGGTCGTCCGGGGGATCGCCGACGCCGCGTCCTACGAGGTTCCCGAGGCCGGCGCCGTGCTGCACGTCCGGCGACCCGGCGCGGGCGAGCGCGTCGCCGTACCCGCGGCGGACCGGGTGTACCTGCACGTGGTGCGCGGGGACCTGCGCCTGGACGGGGCGGAGCTGGGCCCCGGGGACTCGGTACGGATCACGGCCGAGCGGGACCTGGAGGTCGTCGCCGGGTCCCCGGGGGAGCTGCTGATCTGGGAGTTCCCCGACCCGGACCGATCGGCGGGGCGGCCCTAGCGGGAGCGGAGCTCGGCCAGCACGGCGTCGGTGAACGGGGTCCAGGCCTCGGCCGCCCACGGGCCGAAGGGGCGGTCGGTCAGGGCCACGCACGCCGCGCGCGCGTCCGGGTCCACCCACAGGAAGGTGCCGGCCTGGCCGAAGTGTCCGAAGGTGCGCGGCGAGGAGGAAGAGCCCGTCCAGTGCGGGGACTTGTGGTCGCGGATCTCCAGGCCGAGGCCCCAGTCGTTGGGGGACTGGTGCCCGTAGCCCGGTAGGACGCCCTTGAGCCCGGGGTGTACGACGGAGGTGGCCTCGGCGACCGTACGGACGTCCAGCAACCGCGGTGCCTGCAGCTCGGCGGCGAACCGCAGCAGGTCGGCGACGGTCGAGACGCCGTCCTTGGCGGGCGAGCCCTCCAGAGTGGTCCGCTCCATGCCCAGCGGCTCGAAGACCGCCTGGTGCAGGTACTCCGCGAAGGGGATGCCGGTGGCCTTGGCGATGTGGTCGCCGAGCTCCTCGAAACCGGCGTTCGAGTACAGCCGGCGCTGCCCGGGCGGGGCCGACACCCGGTGCTCGTCGAAGGCCAGGCCGCTGGTGTGCGCGAGGAGGTGACGGACCGACGACCCCTCGGGCCCGGCCGGCTCGTCCAGCTCGATCGCCCCCTCCTCGTACGCGACGAGGGCGGCGTACGCGGTGAGCGGCTTGGTGACCGACGCCAGGGCGAACCGGTGGTCCACGGGCCCGTGGGAGCCCGCCAGGCTCCCGTCGGCCCGTACGACGGCCGCCGCGGCGGTCGGCACCGGCCAGGTCTCGATGATCCGCAGGCTTTCCATGCCGTTCCCGTCCTCCACGCTGTCCATGCCGCCGAGCCTACTTGCTTGGAGTGCACTCAAGGGTTTTAGCGTGGAGCCATGAGCCAGAGCCTGACGCAGACGCGGTACACGATCAGCGAGGTCGAGGCCCGGACCGGTCTGACCCAGCACACCCTGCGCTGGTACGAGCGGATCGGCCTGATGCCGCACGTGGACCGCTCCCACTCGGGGCAGCGGCGCTTCACCGACAAGGACCTCGACTGGCTGGCCTTCGTGGGCAAGCTGCGCGCCACGGGGATGTCGGTGGCGGACATGGTGCGGTACGCCGAACTGGTCCGCGAGGGCGAGCACACGGTGGGGGAACGCCGGGAGCTGCTGGAACGCACGCGCCGCGAGGTGCGCTCGCGGATCTCGGAGCTCACGGACGCACTCGCCGTTCTGGACTACAAGATCGACACGTACGCCATGAAAACGGTATCGGGGAAGGCACAGCAATGACGGAGCACGGCACCACCCTCGAACAGGTAGAGCTCGGCAAGGGCGGCCCGACGGTCGGCGCCCAGGGGCTCGGTTGCATGGGCATGAGCGAGTTCTACGGGGACACCGACGAGGCGGCGGCCCGGGAGACCCTGGACGCGGCGCTGGCCGCCGGGGTCACCCTCTTCGACACCGCGGACGTCTACGGGCGGGGGCGCAACGAGGAGTTCCTGGCGTCCTTCGTGGCCGCGCACCGGGACGAGATCACGCTGGCGACGAAGTTCGCCATAGAGCGGACCGACGACCCGCACTACCGGGGCGTCCGCAACGACCGCGGCTACGTCCGCGCCGCCGTGGAGGCCAGCCTGCGCCGGCTCGGCGTGGACGTCATCGACCTCTACTACATGCACCGGCGCGACCCGGCCGTGCCGTTCGCCGAGTCGGTCGGTGCCATGGCGGAGCTGGTGCAGGAGGGCAAGGTGCGCCACCTGGGCCTCAGTGAGGTGACCGGCGCGGAGCTGCGGGAGGCGCACGCCGTGCACCCGATCGCGGCGGTCCAGTCGGAGTGGTCGCTGTTCAGCCGGGACGTGGAGCGCAGCGCGGTGGGCGCGGCGGCGGAGCTGGGAGTGGCGTTCGTGCCGTACTCACCGCTCGGTCGGGGCTTCCTGACGGGGTCCTTCGCGGACGCGTCCGCGGAGCTGTCGCAGAGCGACTTCCGCCGCCATCAGCCGCGGTTCAACGGTGACAACGCCAAGGTCAACGCGCAATTGTTGCTTCCGGTCCAGGAGATCGCCGCGCAGCGCGGTGCGACCCCGGCGCAGATCGCCCTGGCCTGGGTGCAGCAGCGGGCGAAGGTGCACGGGCTGACCGTGGTCCCGATCCCCGGCACCCGCAAGCCGGGCCGGCTGCGCGAGAACACCGGGGCGACCCGGATCACCCTCGTGCAGGCCGAGCTGGACCTGCTGGAGCCGATCGCCGCGCAGGTCGCCGGGGACCGCTACCCGGACATGAGCTCCACCTCGACGGCGCGGGAGGTCTGAGCCGCCGGAGGCCCGCTCGGAGCCCGCTCGGAGGCCTGTTCGGAGGCCCTGCTCGGAGCGGGCCCCGCTCAGAGCGACTCGGCGGCGAACCGGTCCCGCAGCGCCGCGTACTCCGCGTCCGTGAGCAGCCCCGCCGCGTGCAGCTCGCTCAGGTGCCGCAGTCGGTCGTCGCCGGAGCGGGCCCGTGGCACGGAGGCGACCGGGGTACGGGCCCGCAGGGCGGCCAGGACGGCCGCGGCGAACGGCAGCGACTCGTGCACCGCCCCGTAGCCCGTGCCGAAGACGGCCGCCGCCAGGTCGTGGTCCGGGCGGGGGTCACCGGTGGTGTCCCGCTGCAACAGCCGCAGGTGCCCGCCGGGGCCCTCCGGGGAGCACCACTCGACGCCGGTGAGCGCGGCCAGCGGGAAGCGCTGGTCGCCCGCCTTCCACTTGGTGCTGGAGGCGCCCGTACGGGACCAGTGGAAGGTGACCGCCGCGCCGTCGAAGGACACCCGGGCGTCGTACGCCTTCAGCTGCAGCGGCGACTGCGGCACGTCGACGAGGAAGCGCTCGGACGGTTCGGCGGCATCGGGCCCGAGCCGGGACCGCAGCGCGTCGGCGAACGCGGTGGCGGCCGGTGCCCGGTCGCCCGGCAGCACCAGCCGGTACGGGTCGCACGCCTCCTTGAGCTGCCCGGCGGCGGCCTCCATCAGCGGATCGGCGCCCGGCCGCGGGACGGCACGCAAGATCACCGTGTCCCGCTTGCCGCCGGTCACGGTCACTGTCACGGCGGACACCGCTTCGAGGGGGATCCGGCGCGATCCCAGGGCATGCCAGAGTCGTGGCAGCCTCGGCGTTCTGATCCCCCGTGCGAAGCGGATGAGCACCGAGTCCGATTCGAACTCCCAGACGGCATGATTTCCGGCCAGTACGTCACCCATGTGGCACATCGTAAACGGCGGCGCCCCCGCACGTCCCCCCGGTTGCGGGGACCGATTTCCGCGCCTCTACGCGCGTCAGTCCTGCTCTGTCCCGGAAATCCCGCGTCGGCACGCATCGTTCCCGGTCGCACAGACAACGGAACCGAACGCACCGGTTCCGATCTTGGCGAAGTTGTCCATCGAGTCCGTACCTGGCGCGAAATAGCCGGTGTGGCTCTTGGCCCGGGCCGAGGACAGCAGCCGTGCGCCGAACGCCGGGGAGACCGGATCGGCGCCGTGGCCGAGGCCGCCGACCTCCAGGTGCGGTACGTCGGCGATCCAGTCGCCCTCGTCGCGCGTCGCCCAGACCCGCGCCGAGGTGTGCAGCCCGGCGACGTTCTCCGTGCGCATCCCGGGGCTGCCCGCCACCACCACGTCGGTCACCCGGCGCGGCAGCTCGTGCGCCGCGACCCCGCAGACCACCGAGCCGTAGCTGTGGCAGAACAGGGCCACGCTCGCGTCGCCCGGCAGGGCCGCGGTCAGGGACTTCAGCAGGCCGGCGCCTTCGACGGCCATGCGGCCCGTGGCGGCGTCCACGCCGATGCCGGTGGGGGCGGTGTAGCCGGCCCAGGCGATGACCGCCGTCCGGCTGTCCGGGGCGGCCGCCCGCTGGGCCCCGTACAGGGATTCGGCCATGCCGACCGGGGAGGTCAGGCGGCGCTGGGTGCGCTCGAAGGTGAGCACGTCGGTGTCGACACCGGGGACGATCACCGAGACCCGTTCGGCCCCGGCGAGGTCACCGAAGACCTCGGCCACGCGGCCGCTGCCGGTCGGGTCGAAGGCGAAGATCTGCCGGCCCGGCAGGGCGAGCGAGGCGAAGCGGTGGGAGCGCCGGGTGGCCGTGGACCGGTCCGCCGGGGTCAGCGCGACGTCGCGGCTGCGGGCCTCCTCGACCCGGCGGGCCTGCTCCAGGCCCTGCAGGTTGGCCCGGTAGCGGACGGCCGGGGGCGTCCCGTCGAGGTTGCCCACGACGAGCGGGTAGCCGTCGGCGAGCTGGGCGCGCTGGGCGCCGTCGAGGCCGGCGAAGAAACGGGCCACCGTCCGCGCCGGGGCGTCCGCCGCAGGCACCGGGCGGCCGTCGATCCGGGCCTTGGCCCAGGCGCCGAGCGCGGCGACCCGCAGCGGGGAGACCTCCTGCGGCCGGTGCACTGCCGTCCAGCCGGTGGTCGCCAGCATGATGAAGACCACCGCCAGCGCGAGCAGGGCGCGCAAGGCGGCAGGGCGCGGGTCGGCGCCGAGGGCGGTGGGGTGGGCAAGGCCGGGCAGGTTCACTGTGACCAGCCTATGAGACGTCTTACGCCGCGGGCGTGCCGGGTGACAGGACTCACGGCCGACCGTGGGACCCCGCGGGACCCGTGCGGAGGACCCGCCGACGCGTCGACGGACCGGACGGAGCGGGCCGTCGGGCTACGCGGACCCGCGCCAACTGGAGGTCAGGGCCGGGCCGATCCGATCGAGGTAGCTCTCCGTCAGCACTCGGATCGACTCCACGCTGGTGTCCTCGCCCTGCCCCCAGAGCCGTCCCGTGACGCGCATCACGCCGCAGAACGCGGCGACGGCGACCCGCGGCCTCGGATCGGCGTCCACGTCCAGACCCTCGCGGGCGCCGATCAGTCGGGAGATCCTCTCCTCCAGCTCCGTGGAGCGCCGCAGGTGTACGGCGAGCAGGGCCGGCGTGGACTCGATCAGCCGGTAACTACGCATGTAGAGATCGACCGGGACCACCTCCGACAGGGCCACCTCCACCGTGTCCCAGGCGGTGAGCGCCGCTGCGCGCAGGGCCTCGAAGGGTCCCTCGGAGGCCGGCCGGGCGTGCAGTTCGGCGACGAACCGCGACTCGACCAGCTCCTGGAGGGCGAAGACGACCTCCTCCTTGTTGGCGAAGTAGCGGAAGAAGGTGCGCTGGGACACGTTCACGGCGTCGGTGATCTCGTCGACGGTGGTGCGCTCGTACCCCTGGGAGAGGAACAACACGAGGGCGGCGCGCAGCAGCGCGTTCCGGGTGCGCCGTTTCTTGCGTTCGCGCAGTCCGGTCACCGGCGCGGCCGTCGCCGACCGCTCGTCGATCACCACCGCGGGGCTCCCTTCTGATGCCGAGTGGGCGGTCAGAGTACCGGTGACCGGCGGGGTGGGGATTGCCGCGTTAAGCCGTTTGCGACGCGCCGTCCGAGGTCCTCGGCCGGCCCGCGGGAGCGCCCGCGCATGACACGTTCGGGTGCGGCACGGGCCGGGCCCGCACCCCGGCCGGGGCGGCCGCGGGCCCGGCCCGGCGACGCCCGGAAGCGTCAACTCCGTGCGTGCGAAGGCCAGGCCGACGGGTTCCGCCGGGGTTGTCGCCTATCCGGGTGGACCCGTCCGGGGCCTCTTCCGCCCGCCCGTCGCCGCAGGTCAGCGTGGTGTCGGCGGAGCTTTCGGAAACGGTCCGGGCGCCCGCCGTCCACAAGGAGTTGACCCGTCATGCGTACGTGTCGAAACAATCGCGCCACCACCAAGACCACCCTCGCCGCGACCGTCCTGGCCCTCACCGCCCTCCTCCCCAGTACGGCCACCACGGCGCAGGCCGCGGGCCCGCCGACGCTGGGGGCCTGCGCGACCGGGCAGCTGTGCCTGTGGGCGAAACCGGAGTTCAAGGGGGCGCGGCAGACGCACGAGCTCAGCAACCTGGACATCAACAGCTGCACCGCGCTGCCCGCCGGGACCAGCGCCCAGTCGCTCACCAACCGCACCGGGCGTCCGGTGACCACCTACCAGTCGGCGGAGTGCGCGGAGACGGGCGAGTTCCAGACCTATCCGGGTGACGGGGTCTGGCTGCCCCAGTCGCCCTACCAGGTGCGGGCGTTCAAGGTGTGGGAGAGGTAGCTCCCCGCTGCGCCGGGGCGTTCGGCGGGTCGGCCGCGGCCACGTCGGCCGCGGCCGTTTCGGCCCTCGTGCCGCCCAGCCGGGCGACCTCGCCGCGCAGCGCCCGCACCTCGTCCTGCAGCTCCCGGATGGCCGCCAACTGGAGCATGTCCGCCCGGTCGTCGCGTTCGAAGCGGGAGATGAACCACGCGGCGATGTTGGCGGTCACCACACCGAGCAGGGCGATCCCGGACAGCATCAGACCGACGGCCAGGACCCGGCCGAGGCCGGTGGTGGGCGAATGGTCCCCGTACCCGACCGTCGTCATCGTGGTGAAGGACCACCACACGGCGTCGCCCAGGTTCTTGATGTTCCCGTCGGGGGCGTCCCGCTCCACGCTGAGCACCGCCAGCGAGCCGAACATCAGCAGCCCCACGACGGCACCGGCCACGTACGTCGTCAGTTGGATCTGCGGGGCCATCCGGGCCCGCCGGCCCACCAGCATCAAGGTGGCGACCAGCCGCAACAGGCGCAGCGGCTGCACGAGCGGCAGCACCACGGCGGCCAGGTCCAGCCAGTGGGTCCGGACGAAGTGCCTGCGGTCCGCCGCGAGGGCGAGGCGGACCAGGTAGTCGACGGCGAAGGCGCCCCACACCACCCATTCGACGTGGGTGCAGGCCCGGTGCACCTCCGCGCGCGCGTCGGGGGCGACGATGGGCACGGCGTACGCCACGGCGAACGCCACGGCGAGCAGGAGCAGCGGGGTCTGGCTCCGCCGCTCCCACACCAGCTGGCGGGAGGGTTCCTTCATGCCGAGCATCGTAAGGAATCCATAAAGGTGAGCGGGCCCCGGCCGGAGCCGGGACCCGCTCACCACGCCCACCGTGCGGCGACTACGCGTCGCCGCCCGCCGCGCCCGGGTCCGCCGCCGCCACGTCCAGCAGCTGGTACCGGTCCACCGCCTGCTTCAGCACCGAGCGGTCGACCTTCCCCGCCCGGGCGAGCTCGGTGAGCGTCGCCAGGACCACCGACTGGGCGTCGATGTGGAAGAAGCGCCGCGCGGCACCGCGGGTGTCCGCGAAGCCGAAGCCGTCCGCGCCCAACGAGGTGTACGCGCCCGGCACCCACCGCGAGATCTGGTCCGGAACCGCCCGCATCCAGTCCGAGACCGCCACGAACGGCCCCTCCGCACCCGACAGCTTCCGCGTCACGTACGGGACGCGCTGCTCCTCCTCCGGGTGGAGCAGGTTGTGCTCCTCGACCTCGACCGCCTCGCGGCGCAGCTCGTTCCAGGAGGTCGCCGACCAGACGTCCGCCCGGACGCCCCAGTCGGCCGCCAGGATCCGCTGCGCCTCCAGCGCCCACGGCACCGCCACGCCCGAGGCCATCAGCTGGGCCCCGATCGTGCCCTCGGTGCCCTGCGACACCCGGTGGATGCCCCCCAGGATGCCGTCCACGTCGACGTCCGCCGGCTCGGCCGGGTGCTGGATCGGCTCGTTGTAGACGGTCAGGTAGTAGAAGACGTCCTCCGCCTCCGGGCCGTACATCCGCCGCAGACCGTCCTTGACGATGTGCGCGATCTCGTAGCCGTAGGCCGGGTCGTACGCCACGCAGCCCGGGTTCGTCGAGGCCAGCAGCTGCGAGTGACCGTCCGCGTGCTGGAGGCCCTCACCCGTGAGGGTGGTCCGTCCGGCGGTCGCACCGAGCACGAAACCGCGCGCGAGCTGGTCGGCCATCTGCCAGAACTGGTCACCCGTGCGCTGGAACCCGAACATCGAGTAGAAGACGTAGACCGGGATCAGCGGCTCGCCGTGCGTCGCGTACGCGGAACCCGCGGCGATCAGCGAGGCCGTGCAGCCCGCCTCCGAGATGCCGTCGTGCAGCATCTGGCCGGTCGGGGACTCCTTGTACGCGAGCAGCAGGTCGCGGTCGACCGCCTCGTACTGCTGGCCCAGCGGGTTGTAGATCTTGGCGCTCGGGAAGAAGGCGTCCATGCCGAAGGTGCGGTACTCGTCCGGCGCGATCAGCACGAAGCGCTTGCCGATCTCCTTGTCCCGCATCAGGTCCTTCAGGATGCGGACGAAGGCCATGGTCGTGGCGATCGACTGCTGCCCGGAGCCCTTCTTGGCGGCCGCGTACGTCTTGTCGTCCGGCAGCTGCAGCGGCTTCGCGCGCACCACGCGGGTCGGCACGTACCCGCCCAGCGCGCTGCGCTGGTCGTGCATGTACTGGATCTCGGGGGACTTCGGGCCCGGGTGGTAGTACGGCGGGGCCCCGCCCTCCAGCTGCGCGTCCGTGATCGGGATGTGCAGACGGTCGCGGAAGCGCTTGAGGTCGTCGACCGTCAGCTTCTTCATCTGGTGCGTCGCGTTGCGGCCCTCGAAGTTCGGGCCGAGGGTCCAGCCCTTGACCGTCTGGGCCAGGATCACCGTCGGCTGGCCCTTGTGGGCCTTGGCCGCCGCGTACGCCGCGTAGACCTTCTTGTGGTCGTGACCGCCGCGGCCCAGGTGCTGGATCTGCTGGTCGGACATGTTCTCGACCATCGAGCGCAACCGCTGGTCGCCGCCGAAGAAGTGCTCGCGGATGTACGCGCCCGACTCGGTGGCGTACGTCTGGAACTGCCCGTCGGGGGTGGAGTTCATCTTGTTGACGAGGATGCCGTCGCGGTCCTGGGCCAACAGCGGGTCCCAGGAGCGGTCCCAGATCAGCTTGATGACGTTCCAGCCGGCGCCCCGGAAGATCGACTCCAGCTCCTGGATGATCTTGCCGTTGCCGCGCACCGGGCCGTCGAGGCGCTGCAGGTTGCAGTTGACGACGAAGGTCAGGTTGTCCAGACCCTCACGGGCCGCGATCGACAGCTGGCCCAGCGACTCCGGCTCGTCCATCTCGCCGTCGCCGAGGTACGCCCAAACGTGGGACTTGGAGGTGTCGGCGATACCGCGCGCCTCCATGTACCGGTTCATCCGCGCCTGGTAGATCGCACCGAGCGGACCGAGACCCATCGAGACGGTCGGGAACTCCCAGAAGTCGGGCATCAGCCGCGGGTGCGGGTAGCTCGAAAGGCCGTACGGGGCCTTCGACTTCTCCTGACGGAAGGAGTCGAGCTGCTGCTCGGTGAGCCGGTCCAGGAGGTAGGCGCGGGCGTAGATGCCGGGGGAGGCGTGCCCCTGGAAGAAGATCTGGTCGCCGCCGTCGCCCTCGTCCTTGCCCCGGAAGAAGTGGTTGAAGCCCACGTCGTAGAGGGAGGCGGAGGAGGCGAACGTGGCGATGTGGCCGCCGACGCCGATCCCGGGACGCTGGGCGCGCGAGACCATGACGGCCGCGTTCCACCGGGTGGCGTTGAGGACCTTGCGCTCGATCTCCTCGTTGCCGGGGAAGAACGGCTCGTCCCGGGTGGCGATCGTGTTGACGTAGTCCGTGCTGCGCATCTCCGGCACGGCCACGCGCTTCTCGCGGGCCCGCTCGATCAGCCGCAGCATCAGGTAGCGGGCGCGTTCACGGCCCCGCTCGTCGACTGCGGCGTCGAGCGAGTCGAGCCACTCCTGCGTCTCCTCCGGATCGAAGTCCGGGACCTGACTCGGGAGGCCGCCAATGATGATCGGATTGCGATCGGGTGCGGAAGCCACGCTGTTCCTTCGCTGTCGGGGGAGTCGCGCTGAAGCTGTAACTGGGGGGCGTTGCCTCCCATGCTCTTACGCCGGGCCGAAATCTTCATCTTTACCACCGGGTAATCCCCGGAAACCGCGGAGAACCCGGTGGAACCGGAGGGGGAAGGGTCGGCAGGGATCCGTAGCGAATCAGGCCACACCGCCACCTTGCGCCCAAGCCGGGCACTCGTTTCGTACGACCGTTCGTCCCTCAAACAGGTAGGAAAGTCCTCAAGCGTCGACGATGATGCCGAATGAGCTGGAATGGTGTGGGATGAATCACGAGAGGTGCACGCGGGAAGGCTGAAAGTTGCGGCGAGACGGCCGCAATCGTCACCGTTTCGACGGTCTCGACGGCCGGGTACTTGCGCGATCCGCCGCGCCCGTGTGGACTACGCCCAATGCTGCGCGTACGCGCGCCGCCGAAGACATTCACCGAACATGAGCAGGAGGCACCCCGTGAGCGCGACCGCGGACCACGCGGAGAGCCTGGCCGCCCGGCTGGGTTTCCAGTCCGAACAGGTGGTCCAGGAGATCGGCTACGACGACGACGTCGATCAGGAATTCCGTGACGCTGTCGAGAAGCTCGTCAGCGAGCTCGCCGACGAGGACTACGACGACGTCGCCGATGCGGTGCTGTTGTGGTTCCGCGACGAGGACGGCGACCTGACGGACGCCCTGGTCGACGCGACCGAGCTGGTCGAGGACGGCGCACTGATCCTGCTGCTGACCCCCAAGACGGGCCGTGACGGCTACGTCGAGGCCAGTGACATCAGCGAGGCCGCCGAGACGGCCGGCCTCTCCCTGGCCAAGGGTCTGCCCGTCGGCAAGGAGTGGACGTCCACCAAGCTGGTGACGCCGAAGGCGGCCAAGGCCAAGCGCTGAGCCGCAACCGCAGCCGAGCGGACACGCAACCGCACCCCGCCGACCAGGTGACCCCGGTCGGCGGGGTGTGTGCGTTCCGTGCCCGCGCCGCGATCAGCACCTAGTCTGTGACTCACCCGAACAGCCCAACGCGGGGATGCGGGAACGAAGGGATGCGAGAGATGGCGATCGAGGTCGGCGACAAGGCCCCGGACTTCGAGCTCAAGGACAACCACGGTGCCACCGTGCGGCTCTCCGACTTCCGGGGCGAGAAGGCAGTGGTGCTGCTCTTCTACCCGTTCGCCTTCAC
The DNA here is from genome assembly GCF_044756625.1 of Streptomyces sp. NPDC091682. Lineage (NCBI taxonomy): Bacteria > Bacillati > Actinomycetota > Actinomycetes > Kitasatosporales > Streptomycetaceae > Streptomyces > Streptomyces sp. NPDC091682. The sequence continues at coordinate 311,168 of NZ_JBIVTH010000007.1, forward strand.
CGGCGTCTGCACCGGCGAGCTGTGCGAGCTGCGCGACCAGCTCCCGCGCTTCCAGAACGACGAGGTGCAGCTCCTCGCCGTCTCCAACGACTCCGTGCCCACCCTGCGGGTCTTCGGTGAGCAGGAGGGCCTGGAGTACCCGCTGCTGTCGGACTTCTGGCCGCACGGGGAGACCTCGCGCGCCTACGGCGTCTTCGACGAGGGCAAGGGATGTGCGGTCCGCGGCACCTTCATCATCGACAAGGACGGCGTCGTGCGCTGGACTGTCGTCAACGGACTGCCCGACGCGCGTGACCTGAACGAGTACATCAAGGCGCTCGAGAGCCTCTGAGCGCACCCGAGCGGGCCGTACGCGCATTTTCCCTACGAAAACCGCCTACAGGCGGGAACCCGTCACTAGGATCGAAACGTTGATCCGGTAGCTCCCCCGGTCACGGCCGGGAGGGCCCCTGAACGACGGGGCACCGCCCCACACACAGAACCCAATGGAGGACCCGTGGGAGTCAGCCTCAGCAAGGGCGGCAACGTCTCGCTGACCAAGGCCGCGCCTAACCTGACGGCGGTCATCGTCGGTCTGGGCTGGGACGCTCGCACCACCACCGGTGTCGACTTCGACCTCGACGCCAGCGCGATCCTGACCAACGACCAGGGCAAGGTCGCCAGCGACGCGAACTTCGTCTTCTTCAACAACCTGAAGAGCCCCGACGGCTCGGTGGAGCACACCGGTGACAACACCACCGGTGAGGGCGAGGGCGACGACGAGGCGATCAAGGTCAACCTGGCCGGCGTCCCGGCCGACGTCGCCAAGATCGTCTTCCCGGTCTCGATCTACGAGGCCGAGAGCCGCCAGCAGAGCTTCGGCCAGGTCCGCAACGCGTACATCCGCGTGGTGAACCAGGCCGACAACACCGAGCTCGCGCGGTACGACCTCTCCGAGGACGCCTCGACCGAGACCGCCATGGTCTTCGGCGAGCTGTACCGCAACGGTGCGGAGTGGAAGTTCCGCGCCATCGGCCAGGGCTACGCATCGGGCCTGCGCGGCATCGCGCAGGACTTCGGCGTCAACGTCTGAGTCCGAGAGCAGTCCGTCCGTCCGGCGCCGTGCACTGTGTGTACGGCGCCGGACCGGCTTTACCTGCGGACGCCACCGCAGGCGGCACACCGCACCACCGGCACACCGCACCACCGGCACACCGCCGTACCGCCACACCGTCGTCCGGGGAGGACCACAACATGGGCGTCACACTCGCCAAGGGGGGCAATGTCTCCCTCTCCAAGGCCGCACCGAACCTCACCAGGGTTCTGATCGGTCTCGGATGGGACGCGCGCTCGACCACGGGAGCCGACTTCGACCTCGACGCCAGCGCGCTGCTGTGCAACAGCGGCCGGGTGCTGGGGGACGAGTACTTCGTCTTCTACAACAACCTGAAGAGCCCCGACGGCTCCGTCGAACACACCGGGGACAACCTCACCGGCGAGGGTGAAGGCGACGACGAGTCGATCATCATCGACCTCACCAAGGTGCCGGCGACCGTAGACAAGATCGTCTTTCCGGTCTCGATCCATGACGCGGACTCCCGCCGGCAGAGCTTCGGCCAGGTCAGCAACGCCTTCATCCGTGTCGTGAACCAGGCCGACGGTCAGGAACTGGCCCGCTACGACCTGTCCGAGGACGCGTCCAGCGAAACCGCGATGATCTTCGGCGAGGTCTACCGGTACGGGGGCGAATGGAAGTTCCGTGCGGTGGGGCAGGGGTACGCGTCGGGGCTCCGAGGCATCGCTCTAGACTTCGGGGTCAACGTTTCGTAAAGCCGTACAAGACGATGGGGTGCCAGTGGTTCTGAAAACCTTCGGCTGGTCGTTCGCAATCACTGCGCTCGGTCTGGTCGCAGCCGTGTTCTACGGGGGGTGGCAGGCCTTCGGTATCGTCGCGATCCTGTCGGTCCTCGAGATCTCGCTGTCCTTCGACAATGCGGTGGTCAACGCCGGAATCCTGAAGAAGATGAACGCCTTCTGGCAGAAGATCTTCCTCACCATCGGCGTCCTCATCGCGGTCTTCGGCATGCGCCTGGTCTTCCCTGTCGTGATCGTCGCGATCAGCGCCAAGATCGGCCCCATCGAGGCCGTCGACCTCGCCCTCTCCGACAAGGAGATGTACGAGCAGCTGGTGACGGACGCCCACCCGTCCATCGCCGCCTTCGGTGGCATGTTCCTGCTGATGATCTTCCTCGACTTCATCTTCGAGGACCGTGACATCAAGTGGCTCGCCTGGCTGGAGCGTCCGCTCGCCAAGCTCGGCAAGATCGACATGCTGTCCGCCTGCATCGCGCTGATCGTCCTGGTCATCGCCTCGATGACGGTCGGTGCCAACGCCCACCAGCACGGTGGCGTCCACGTGGACAAGGCGCAGACCGTCCTGATCTCCGGCGTCCTCGGCCTGATCACCTACATGATCGTCGGTGGTCTCTCCGGCTACTTCGAGAACAAGCTGGAGGAAGAGGAGGAAGCCGAGCACGAGGCCGAGGAGGAGGCCAAGCGGACCGGCAAGCCCGTCACGGCCGTCGCCATGGCCGGCAAGGCCGCCTTCTTCATGTTCCTCTACCTCGAAGTGCTCGACGCCTCCTTCTCCTTCGACGGGGTCATCGGCGCCTTCGCCATCACCAACGACATCGTGCTGATGGCCCTCGGCCTCGGCATCGGTGCCATGTACGTCCGTTCGCTGACGGTCTACCTGGTCCGCCAGGGCACCCTCGACGACTACGTCTACCTGGAGCACGGCGCGCACTACGCCATCGGCGCGCTCGCGGTGATCCTGCTCGTCACCATCCAGTACGAGATCAACGAGATCATCACCGGTCTCGTCGGCGTACTGCTCATCGGATGGTCCTTCTGGTCCTCGGTGCGCCGCAACAAGCGCCTGGAACTGGAGGGTTCCACCGCCGAGGCATGACCGCGGCGGTAATGCGGAACGCTCCATGGCGGGGCGGTCCACCGGGTCCACGGACCCGGCGGGCCGCCCCGCTTCCGTAGGCTCAGGCCGATCAGGGGATCAGGGGACCAGGGGGTAGGGGATGGGCTTCTTCGACGGCATCATGGGCAGCAGGGCCGTGCAGTTCCAGTCGGGCAGTGCCTCGTCGAACGCGATCGAGCTGACCAAACGACATTCGACGGTGTCGCTCACCAAACAGGGGGCCGTCCACGGCAATCTGCGCGTCAACCTGTCCTGGCGCATGCGGACCTCGGACATCGGCGGCCGGTCCGGCCAGAGCGGCCAGCTCTTCCGGCATCCGTTCAAGTTGTTCAAGCCGGACATGGTGCAGGCGCACACCCAGGGCATGGTCAACGTCGACCTCGACATGGGCTGCCTGTACGAGCTGGAGGACGGCACCCGCGGGGCCGTGCAGCCGCTGGGGAACCTGCTGGGCGACCTCAACGACCCGCCGTACGTCAAGCTCAGCGGGGACGACCGGTTCGGCTCGGCGTCGGGGGAGACCCTCTACGTCAACCTCGACCACGCCGACGAGATCAAGCGCCTGCTGGTCTTCGTCTACATCTACGACCAGACGCCGGCCTTTGACCGGACGCACGCCATGGTGACCCTCTACCCCGTCACGGGGCCGCGGATCGAGATCCCGCTGGACGAGCGGCACCCCCAGGCCCGCTCCTGCGCGGTCGTCTCCCTGGAGAAGGTCAAGGGCGAGCTCGTGGTGCGGCGCGAGGTGAAGTTCGTGTACGGGTTCCAGGCCGAGCTGGACCGGCTGTACGGCTGGGGGCTCCAGTGGGGGCGTGGCTACAAGAGCGCCAAGGGCTGACCGGGCCCCGGGACGATGATCGCCCGCGGGGCCCTGGTGCGGGCCGGGCCTGCCCGGCCGGTGGGCCGGTGGGCCCGGCGCTGTCAGTGGCGGATGAACTGCGGTCCCTGCACCGGCAGCCGGAAGGACGGGTCGCCGCCCGGACCCGGCACCGGGGCCGGGGACACCGGCTGCGGGTACCCGTAGGCGGGCTGGACGGGCGGCGGGGCCTGCGTGGGCGGGGCCATCATCGCCGTCTCCTCGGAGGCGGACCCGGAGACCAGGCCGGCGGCGGGGCCGGCCGCGGGAGCCGCCTCGGCCTCGGCGGCGTTCTCATCGACCGAGATCCCGTGGTCGGTCGCGAGCCCCACCAGTCCGTCCGAGTAGCCCTCGCCGAGCGCCCGGAACTTCCACCCCTCGCCCCGCCGGTACAGCTCCCCGCAGATCAGCGCCGTTTCGGCGCCGGTTTCGGGCCGTACGTCGAAGTAGGCCAGCGGATCGGAGCCGCCGGTCGGGGTGGCGTCGTAGAGGAGGATCCGCAGGTCGCCCACCCGGCGGAACGGGACGTCCTCTGCGGAGGCGACCACCAGGATCCGGTCCACCGAGGGCGTCACCGTGCGCAGGTCCGCCTGCACGGCGTCGGTGATCGCGTCACCGATCTGCTTCTTGCCGAGTCGCCAGACGGCGCCCGAGGGGTGCCGGGGCTGGTTGTAGAAGACGAAGTCCTCGTCCGAACGCACCCGGCCGTCCGGGCCGACGAGCAGTGCCGAGGCGTCCACGTCCGGCACCTCGGGGCCGGCGGTCCAGCGCAGCACCGCCCGGACCGCCACAGCGGTCACCGGGATGTTCGAGCCCTTCTGCATCGCGTGCGTCATGCACGTCATCCTGCCCTCCCGGGGTGGACAGGGACAATGCGGCCCCCCGTAGGGCCTTGTCTCGAACGCGAGACCTGGGCATGGTGCAAGAGGGTTACCTGAACTTCATGTGCTTGAGGAACTCTTGACTCACGTTCGTACGTACTATTACCGGCCATGCCAGTTGGGCCGCCGAGGCAGTACGGGGGATAGCACATGCGTCACTTTGGGCACATATCGCCCACCGTCCGTAAGGACCTCTTCCACCAGGAACCGGCAGAATTCACCGGAGCCTCGCCCGCCCGCGTCCTCGCAGCAGCGCTCGGGGCCACGCTCTACAGCCCGGCAACTCGGCCCATGCTCGCGGCCGACATCCGCAAGCAGGCCGGCCGCGGGGTCGTCTCGATGGTCCTCTGCCTGGAGGATTCCATCAGCGACGGCGACGTCGCCGGAGCCGAGGAGAACCTCGTCCGGCACTTCCGCGAGCTCGACGCCGACGGGGCGGAGCTCCCGCTGCTCTTCATCCGCGTCCGCACGCCCGAGCAGATACCCGACCTGGTGCGCCGGCTGGGCGGCTCCGTGCGGCGACTGGCCGGATTCGTACTCCCGAAGTTCGACGAGAACCGCGGGGTCGCCTTCCTCGAAGCCGTCGCCGAGGCGGAGGCGGTCAGCGGACTGCCCCGCCTGTATGCCATGCCGGTCCTGGAGACCCCGGACCTCCTCCACCTCGAAACCCGCGCCCTGGCCCTCGCCGGCATCTCCCGCACGGTCAACAGCCACCGCGAGCGCGTCCTGGCGCTGCGGCTCGGCGTGACCGACTTCTGCTCGGCCTACGGCCTGCGGCGCACCCCCGACATGACCGCCTACGACGTCCAGATCGTGGCGGGCGTCATCGCGGACGTCGTCAACGTCCTCAGCAGGGCCGACGGCACCGGCTTCACGGTGACCGGGCCCGTCTGGGAGTACTTCCGCAGCCAGCAGCGCCTCTTCAAGCCCCAGCTGCGCCGCAGCCCCTTCCTGGAGGAGGGCGTGGAGGAACTGCGCACCGCCCTGATCGAGCACGACCTGGACGGACTGCTGCGCGAGATCGAGCTGGACCGGGCCAACGGGCTGCTCGGCAAGACCTGCATCCACCCCGCCCACGTCACGCCCGTGCACGCACTGTCAGTGGTTTCGCACGAGGAGTTCTGCGATGCGCAGGACATCCTGCGGCCCGAGCGCGGTGGCGGCGGCGTGATGCGCAGCGCCTACACGAACAAGATGAACGAGGTGAAGCCCCACCGGGCCTGGGCCGAGCGCACCATGCTGCGCGCCGAGGTCTTCGGGGTGGCGAAGGAGGAGGTCGGCTTCGTCGACCTGCTCACGGCCGGGCTCCAGGTGTGAACACGCCCGAGCGGACGCCGACCCGGGCCCAGGAGCAGGCCCGGGACCGGGCTCAGGTGCGGGCCCGGACGATGACGATGACGAGGAAAGGCAAGACGATCGAAGAGGTGTGGTCGGGTACCTGGGTCGCGGACCGGCTGGGCGTGGGCCTGGAGGACTCCGGTGACGGTCCGCGGCTGACGGAGCTGCTCGGACTGGCCCTGCGGCGCAACCCCAAGCGCGCCCACCTGCTGGTCTCGCAGGTCCTCGGCAAGCACGTCCCGCAGTCCCCGACCGTCGTCCACGATGCCGGCTTCCGCCTCGGCACACGCGTACGGGCGCTGCTCGGCGAGGACGGCGCCGCAGCCGCCGTGGTCCTCGGCTACGCCGAGACCGCCACCGGCCTCGGCCACTGCGTGGCCGACGGCCTCGGCCCGGCCCCCTACCTGCACTCCACCCGTCGGCCCGTGCCGGGCGTGCGGGCGGCCGGCGGCTTCGAAGAGGCGCACTCGCACGCCACCTCGCACCTGCTGCTGCCCGAGGACCCGCAGCTGCTCGCCGGCAGCGGGCCCCTGGTCCTCGTCGACGACGAGTTCTCCACGGGCAACACGGTCCTGAACACCATCCGCGACCTGCACGCCCGCCACCCCCGCTCGCACTACGTCGTCGTCGCCCTCGTCGACATGCGTTCGGCGGCCGACCGCGACCGGCTCACCGCCTTCGCCGCCGAGCTGGGCGCGCGCGTGGACCTGATCGCCCTCGCCTCGGGCACCGTCTCCCTCCCGGACGGTGTCCTGGCCAAGGGGCAGGCGCTGGTCGAGGAGTACGAGGCGACCGCCCCGCCCGAGCGGGACCGGGGCGGCTCCGCCGCCCGGGCGGACGCCCCGCGGCCGGTCACCCGCGTGGACCTGGACTGGCCGGCGGGCGTCCCCGACGGCGGCCGCCACGGCTTCACCGCGGCACACCGCACCCGCCTGGAGGCGGCCCTGCCCGAGCTCGCGGGGCAGCTCGCCGCCGCGCTGGGCGAGAGCCCCGGGCGGGTCCTCGTACTCGGCAACGAGGAGCTGATGTACGCGCCGCTGCGCCTGGCCAAAGCCCTGGAGGACGCGGGGGCGGCCCGAGAGGTCCGCTTCTCGACCACCACCCGCTCGCCCGTGCTCGCCGTCGACGATCCCGGATACGCCATCCGCACCCGGCTGGTCTTCCCGGCCCACGACGCCCCGGCCGACGGCCCCGGCGACCGCTACGCCTACAACGTCCACAGCGTGGACGGCGCCGGTTTCGACGCCGTCGTCGCCGTCGTGGACTCGGTCGGGGACACCCCCGAGCTGCACGCGGGACTGCTGGCGGCCCTCGCCCCGCACACCGGCCACGTAGTCCTGGCCGTCGTCCCGTCCTACACACCCGACCGGCGGGAGCCGAAGCCGATCATGACCGACCCGACCGCGCTGACTGAGTTGTCTGAGTTGTCTGAGCTGACCGACCCGACCGACCCGATCCTGCGCGAGCCCCTGCGCGGCCCCGCCTTCTCCTCGTACGCCCCCGAGGACGTCGGCTGGCTGCTCCAGGACTTCTCCGACGTCGAGCTGGAGGCGCCGACGGAGGAGCGCGAGGAGGCGATACAGGCGGGCGGCGCGCACTACGCCGAGTCCCTGCCCGTGGAGTACCAGCCGTCCCCGCAGTACCAGGAGCTGTACGCGAGCGCGCTGACCGCCTCCGCCGTCCGCGTGGCCCGCGCCGTCGGCACGGTCACCGAGACCGTCCTCGCCGAGCGCTCCCCGTCCCCGGTCCTGGTCTCCCTGGCCCGCGCCGGCACCCCCGTCGGCGTACTGATGCGCCGCTGGGCCCGCGCCCGCCACGGCCTGGACCTGCCGCACTACGCCGTCTCCATCGTGCGCGGCCGCGGCATCGACGCCAACGCCCTGCGCTGGCTGGCCGCCCACCACGACCCGGCCGACGTCGTCTTCGTCGACGGCTGGACCGGCAAGGGCGCCATCACCCGCGAGCTGCGCGACGCCCTCGCCGAGTTCGAGGGCTTCAACCCGGAGATCGTCGTCCTCGCCGACCCCGGCTCCTGCGTGGACACGTACGGCACCCGGGAGGACTTCCTGATCCCGTCCGCCTGCCTCAATTCCACCGTCTCCGGTCTCATCTCGCGTACGGTTCTGAGGTCCGACCTCGTCGGTCCCGCCGACTTCCACGGCGCGAAGTTCTACCGCGAGCTCGCCGCAGCCGACGTGTCCGTCGCATTCGTCGACACCGTCGCCGCCCACTTCGACGCGGTGGCCGACGCCGTCGACGAGGAGGTGAAGGAGCTGCTCGCGGCCGACCGCACCCCCACCTGGGAGGGCTGGGCGGCGGTCGAGCGGATCAGCGAGGAGTACGGCATCCACGACGTGAACCTCGTCAAGCCCGGCGTCGGCGAGACCACCCGCGTCCTGCTGCGCCGGGTGCCGTGGAAGATCCTGGCGCAGCGCGGCGCCGGGGCCGACCTGGACCACGTACGGCTGCTCGCCGAGCAGCGCGGCGTCCCGGTGGAAGAGGTCGACGGACTGCCCTACACGTGCGTAGGACTCATCCACCCCCGATTCACGCGCGGCGCCACCGGCGCCGACGGAAAGGCTGTGGCCTCGAAGTGACTGTCCTCGTAGCCAGTGATCTCGACCGTACGCTCATCTACTCGACGGCCGCCCTCGGCCTGACCATGCCCGACCCGGTGGCCCCGCGGCTGCTGTGCGTCGAGGTCCACGAGAGCAAGCCGCTGTCCTACATGACGGAGACGGCGGCGGGACTGCTGGCGGAGCTGACGGCCGACCCTTCGGTGGTCTTCGTCCCCACCACCACCCGGACCCGCAAGCAGTACCAGCGCATCCGCTTCCCCGGCCGCCCGGCCCCTTACGCCATCTGCGCCAACGGCGGGCAGCTGCTCGTCGACGGGGTACCGGACCGGGACTGGCGGCGGCAGGTCGCGGGGCGCCTGGCCGAGGAGTGCGCCCCCCTGGAGGAGGTGTACCAGCACCTGCTGGCCACGGCCGACCCGGCGTGGCTGCGCAAGGCGCGCCTGGCGGAGGACCTCTTCGCGTACCTCGTCGTCGAGCGGGCCCTGGTCCCGGACGAATGGCTCAAGTCCCTGACCCGGTGGGCCGAGGACCGCGGCTGGACGGTCTCCCTCCAGGGCCGGAAGATCTACGCCGTCCCGCGCCCGCTCACCAAGAGCGCGGCGATGCGCGAGGTCGCCCGCCGGACGGGAGCCTCCACCACCCTCGCCGCCGGCGACTCCCTGCTCGACGCGGACCTGCTGCTGGCGGCGGACGCGGCCTGGCGCCCGGGCCACGGCGAACTGGCCGACGCGGCCTGGACGGCGCCGACGGTGACCGCCCTGGCCACGGCGGGGGTCCTCGCGGGCGAGGAAATCGTGCGCGCATTCGCCCGGGAAGCGGCCCGACTGGGCAGACTGGACGCATGACCAAGGGGAACAGCACCAAGATCACGGATGAGCTCTACCGGTACATGCTCGACCACAACCCCCCGCTGGACCGGGTCCAGCGGGGGCTCGTGGCGACGACGTACACCAAATTCCCGGACGTGGCCGGGATGCAGTCGGCGGAGGAGCAGGGGCCGCTGTTGGCCTTCCTGGTGCGGCTGACGGGCGCCCGCCACATCGTGGAGGTCGGCACCTTCACCGGCTTCTCGGCCCTGTCGATGGCCCAGGCACTGCCCGCCGACGGCCGCCTCATCGCCTGCGACGTCTCCGAGGAGTGGACGCAGTACGGCCGGCAGGCCTGGGAGGAGGCGGGCGTCGCGGACCGCATCGAGCTGCGCATCGCACCGGCCCTGGAGACCCTGCGCGCGATGCCGACCGAACCGCACATCGACATGGCCTACGTGGACGCGGACAAGCAGAGCCAGATCTCCTACTGGGAGGAGCTCGTGCCCCGACTGCGTCCGGGCGGCCTGATCGTCACCGACAACACGCTGTTCCACGGCACGGTCCTCGACGACTCGGCCACGGGCGCGGCGGCCGGAGTCCGCGCCTTCAACGACCACGTGTCGGCGGACCCGCGCATGGAATCCGTCCTGCTCGCCATCTCGGACGGCCTGACCCTGTCGCGCAAGCGCTGACGTTCCCGCCCGGGATCAGCCGCAGCCGCCGCCACCACAGCAGCCGCCCCCGCCGCCGCCCATCGCGGGTGCGGGGGCGCTGCTCGTACCGCCCACGGCGACGGCGGACAGCAGCTTCACGGTGTCGGAGTGGCCTGCCGGGCAGTCGGCGGGCGCGGAGGACTCGGCCATGGGCCGGCTGACCTCAAAGGTGTCGTCGCAGGTCCGGCAGCGGTAATCGTATCGAGGCATGCGCACAGGCTAAGCGCGGCCGGCGCCGCGGCGCTACGTACGCCGCGGCTACGGACTGCGCGGCTACGGACTGCGCGGCTACGGACCGCGCGGCGACGGACCGCGCGGCGACGGGCAGCGCGGCTACGGGCAGCGGCCGTGCACCACGGGGGCCCGTCCCTGAACGCGCCGCACCCGGTCCTCCCGGGCCGCCTGCTCGGGGTGGCGGGCCCGCCAGTACGGATTGTCGTGCGGCAGGGCGCTGCCCACCCGTCCGTACATCCCGAACCACATCAGCATCACACCGACGACGAAGCTGAACAGCACGTTCTGGATCTTGAAGGCCAGGAAGTTCAGCTCCGTGTCCAGCAGCGCGAGATTCACGAACCCGCTCGCGATGAACAGCACGCCCAGCACGATGTTCAGGGTCGAGGCGAAGGTGCCGCCCACGACCATCCCGTAGATCAGCAGTGCACCGATGCAGATCGACAGGACGCTCAGCGCCCCGTTGGTGTTCAGGGCGAGCACCGTGTCTCCGCCGGTGTCGAAGAACCCGATCTGATTGACCAGCCCCAAGATCCCGAACACCACCAGCAGCAGGCCCGTCAGCCCCGCCCCGACCCGATACACCTGGCCGAGCTTGTGGTCGGTGGGCAGATGATCGTCGAGCTGTGCGTTGACGGGATGCAGCACGCGTGCCATGCGCCGCGAGACCGTGTCGGCGAAGCGCGGTGGGACGGGCGCGTTGGGATCGGGCTCGTGGGCGACGTAGGGCGCGTAGTGCTCATGCGGCTCGGTGCACCCGTACGCCGCGTGAGCCACGTAGGGCTCATGAGCCACGGGAGGCTCGTGGGTGGTGTGGGCAGCCATGGTGCCCTCCTCTGCTCCGTTCCCGGCACCTCCCAGCATCCGCCGCAGGCCGCCCGGAAACAACCGGGTGCCCGCAGGGGGCCGCCAGGGCCGTCTCCTCCGGATCATGCCGGGGCATTCGCGTACGTCCAGCGCCACCCGGGGAGATGCACCGCACCGGACGACCGGGCCGGGCCCATCCGGCAAGATCCGAAAGGGTGGATTTAGGTGTGCCCGCGCTCGGCCCGGATCCCGCTCACCACCCGGTTCACGGCAGCTCGTACGTCCGCCATCTCCAGCAGGAACGCCCAGTAGTCCGGATGCCGCCCCTCCAACGCCGAAAGCGCCCGGGCCACCCGCGCCACCGCATCGTCCAGCGGCTGCGCGTGCCGCGGATCCGGCACGCTGCGCCCCGCCATCGCCAGCCGCTGCGCGTCCCGGATCGCGAAACGGGTCCGGTCCACCTCCGCCTGCGGATCCCGTGCCACCGCCTCCAGCCGCGTCAGCCGGTCCTGCGCCGCCGACACCGCCTCGTCCGTAGCGTCCAGAGAGCCGCGGACCGCCTCGATCAGCGCCCCCACATCGGCCCAGCGCTGCTCGTCCCGGGCCCGGCCGGCCTCCAGCAACTGCTCCTCGGCCCGCGCCACGTCCCGTACCGCCTGGTCCGGCACGTGCTGCAGGTCCTGCCAGCACGCCGCACTGAACCGCCGCCGCAGCTCACTAAGGACCGGATCCACCCGGTCCGCCCGGTTGCGCAACGCCTGCGCCCGCGTCCGCAGACTCACCAGCCGCCGGTCGATCTCCGCCGCCCGCTCGGGCAGCCGCGCCGCCTCGGCCCGTACGGCCTCCGCGTCGCGCAGGATCCGGTCGGCGCGCTGCACCGTCTCCTGCACGCCGTGCTGGGCCGCGCCCTGGTTCAACTTGGTCAGCTCCGGGCCCAGGGCCGCCAGCCGCGCCGCGAGGTCATCGGCCCGCATCCCCTTGGCCCGTACGGCGTCCAGCGCCTCACTGGCCCCGATCAGCGCGGTCCTGGCCCGCTCCCGGGCCGGCGCCACCCGCGCGAGTTGCGTCTCGGCCTTGTCCAGCAGCGGCTGCAGCCCCTGCGCGAACCGCTCCAGCTCCCCCTGGACCCGCACCAGCTCGTCCCGGGCCCGGGTCAGTTGCTCCCGTGCGCGCGTGGCGACCGAGGCCTCCAACTCCGCCCGGTCCAGGTCGTGCGCGTCGACCGCCTCGATGTAGACGTGACTGACCTCGTCGATCCGCCGCCCCAGCGCGGCGAACCCCTCGGTCGCCTGCCGCGCGGCGGGCGACCCGTCCGCCGCCGCGATCGTCTCGATCGAGATCCGCAGGTCCCGCTGCGCCGTGTCCAGCTCGTAGAACGCGGCCGCGGCAGCATCCTTCGCCGCCTGCGCATCCGCCCGCCGACTCTCGTCCCGCCCGCCGAACCACCGCCGGGATGCCGTCGTCACAATCCCTCTCCCGTACCGCGTCCGCCATGCCCCGGTCCATTCTCTCCCACGGGAACGGGTTTGCGTGGGGGGTGTGCCTGCCATGTAGGCTGTCCACTCATCCACGGGTGCGTAGCTCAGGGGTAGAGCGCTGCTCTTACAAAGCAGATGTCGGCGGTTCGAAACCGTCCGCGCCCACCAGTACGAAGGCCCCCCGCCGATCATGGCGGGGGGCCTTCTGCATCTCCACCCGACATCAACGGGGACGGCCAGGGACGAGCACGCCGGCCGGGACCGGATCAGGTCGATGGACGGTCGAGCGTCCGAGCCTGAGCAGCACCATGGCCTCCGGCGCGATCAGCATCTCGGGAGTGGCGGTGGTCATGACGCGACTCTTTCCAGGGCGAGTTGGTCGTGCGTGCCTTCGCGGGCGGTCTGGCGGTTGAGCTGGATGCCGCGGGCGATGGTGGTGGTGAGGACGGATTTGCCGGGGGAGTGGCCGTGGCGGCGCACTTCAGGGGGGCGAGGGCGAGCGCGGTGTCCGGCTCGACGTCGCCGAGACCGCGGGGGAGCACTGCGGACTGCCCGGAGGCGGCCAGCGGCGAGGGCGGGGTGGCCTCTTGCGCACGGCCGGCCGACTGCCAGGCTCGATTCGGGCCGGGCGCCGTACCCCCGCCGTCACGGATGACGGGAGCGTGAGGCGAACGCGCCACCGGGAACGGGTTGGCGGGGAGCAACTGCTGCCGCGATGTGGTGCCGGCCGGTGTGGTCGTGGCTGATGAGCGCGTCGTTCAGCCGTTCTCCGGCAACTCGTCGGCCCCCAGCCTCAGTGGCCGTAGACGTGCCCGCGCACCAGGGGGTCGTTCTCGAGAATGAAGTCCGATACCTTCCAGAATTCACTCAGCTTCGGATGCTGCAGGGCGGCTTCACGATCGAGTTTGAGGCCGAAAAGAGGCCCGTCCGGGTTGGCGAGGCCAGCGGTCACCAGGGTGGAAGCAGGCGTGGACTGTCCCGCTACCGGGCCCACTCGGCAGGCGAACGCAACGTGATCATTCCACTCGTCAGGGCCCACGCCCCACGTACCAAAGATCACGTCTATCCATGCGTCGTGGTCTCGGTCGGAGTGGTGATAGCAGTTTGCGAAGTAGACGGCATACGGGCTTCCGCCCGCGTAGACGTAGTCCCAGGCCCGCTCAACGGGGGCGTTGCAGCAGTCGCACATGAACTCGCGAGTCTGGCGGTCGGGGCCGAAGGTCGGCAGCATGCCGGACATCATGCTCGAAGCCCTGACGGGCCGAGACGGCAGGTCGCCATCAGGCGCAGTTCTGGAGGCCGCAGCGTCGTCGCCGTGCCCCGTACGTGCCCGATCGAGCAGGGAAGCACGGGGAACGCGCGGGGATCATGGCCAAGGAGCGGGCCCCTGGCCAGCCGAGGCGGTTTTCGGGACCGACCAGGGCTGAGGGGTGAGGGGGCGAACTCGGTAGGCATTTCCCGCCACTGACCACTGACCACTGACCACTGACCACTGACCGCTCGACCGGAACCGCCAGATCACACCATCGAACTGCTCCCGCAACCGCTCCGGGTGCGGGCCGTACCTACCGATCGGCAGGTACGGCTCGATGAACTTCCACTGCGCATGCGTGAGTTGGCAAGGTGTCACGTCACGGTCTCAGTCCTCCTGGGTTCCACCTCGCGCAGGGGTCAGAACCCAGGAACTGATCACGACACCACGAAAACCCTAGTTCCCCTGGGCGAAGGCGGACAGATCCATGAGGTCGTCGATGATGGAACGGCCGGTCCTGTCCACCGGCTCCAGACGGGCCACGAGCTCAAGGCTGGCCGTGATGTCGGGATCCTTGATGCGGTCCTCGATCTGCAGCAGTGCGTCCCGCAGTCGTTGCCGGTGTTCTGCGACGTGGCCGGCCACGGCGTCAATGAGCAATTGCCCCTGCTGCAAGGCGGCACCGGCGAAGTCGGCACTGGCCTTCTGGACCTCTTGGTCGAGCTGGCTCTTGCGTTGGTCCCGAGCCTGATCGAGCACGGACCTACGTGCCCTCAGTCCCCTGGCGGCCACTATGACGGCTGCTCCCGCCAGCGCCACCCCGCCCGTGATGGCAGAGAGCGACAGACTGGTCATGAGGGCGGCGGAGCTTGCGCTGCCCAGGGCACTGAGAATCGTGACGGCGGCCGCGCTGTTCTGAAGCACTCCGTAGACGTCGTACCTGCGGCGTTCGTCCAAGGAGGAGAGGAGTTCGCCGGGCTCGATGCGAGCCTCCGGGACTAGGCGTGTGGCGTGCTCCTCATGCAGTTCGCTGCGCAACAGGGCCCGGGCCCGGGTGTCGAGTTCCTCCAGGTGCTGTGCCCACACGGTGGCCGGCCCTTGTTCCGTCGTCATCCACTCGGTGAACAAACGCGTCTGGCGCACCTTGACCTCGGCGAGGTGTTCTGCGCCCAGGTGCCCGCGGTCGATCAGGGCGTCCAGCTCCGCGTGGAAGACCGCCTTGAGTTCAACGAATCGCTGCCCGGTATCGCGAACATGGCGGTTCAGCTCGTCTTCCAGTTCGGTGCGGATGTTTGCCGCAGACCGTTCTGTGTCATCCAACCGGTCCTGCAAGCTGGCCCGCTCCGCCTCCAGCTGTTCTACCGACACCTGATGGGTGGCAAGTACATCGGTGACGTAGCGGTGCTTGGTGCGGACGAGCCGGAACGCCTCAGTCGCGATCTTCCCCAGGTGGTATTGACCCGTCCCGTTCTCGATCAGCTCGGTGAGACGATCGCGCAGAGCGTCCATCCGGCTTTCGCTGCGGTTCCGCTGCGCCGCCCGCGTATCGCCCTCGGCTTCGTCCAGGTCGGCCTGGGCCTCCCAAGCGGGTGACACCGGAAGGAAGCCCTCGCCGATGAACGCAGCTCCCGTCCCGCCCGGCGCTGAGAAGCGCTCGCTCAGATACGCGTTGTTGGTGTCCTGCGCCGACCGCCAGCCCTCGCGGTTGTCATTGCCGAGCTGATCGGCGCGGTCGATACCGGTCAGCACCCACAGCACCGGCTTGCCGCTCTGCAGGTGATGGTTGTACAGATCCGTCATGAGCTCCAGCTCGCCCGCGGTGAGGGTCGAGGTCCCCTGGGTCACGTAGATGAAGCAGTCGGCCTCGGCCCAGGCGTTGCGCATGATCTGCTCGTGCACCGGATTCGGAGACTCGGCACCGGGTAGATCGAAGAATTTCGCGGGGAGCAGTGCGTTCTCGATGAGCAGTTCGATCTGCTCGACTTCCAGCTGATAGTGGTCGGGGAGACGGTTGGCCCGGTCACCATCGGCGGCACCGTAGGCCGCGACGACGCCCGGCGCCAGGTCAGTTCCGATCTCGACCCACTCCCCGTCGGAATGTCCGACGAACCTGACGCGCAGCACTCCCCGCCCGGGCGCATACACACCGTTGTCCGCATGGACCGGACGCACCGTGGACGGACATGCCGTGGTCGGGGTCGGGGAGGACGGCAGTATGCCGATGTACTGCTTGTGGTAGCCGCCGTCCGGCTGCTCGAACCGCATGTATCGCAGGCCCTTCTGCAGGCCGCTGATCAGAAAGCTCTTGCCGGACGACTGGCGGCCCAGCAGTCCCACATTGAGAAGCGATGACAGCGCGCGCCCCCGCTGACCGCGTAGATCGCGCACCCGTTCTTCGATCTCCACATCGCTGATCGCGAGACCTGGTATCCCCCGCAGGCCGTTCATCCAGTGCTCGCAGCGTTCAAGCGACCGCAGTAAGTCTTCGCGCACCTCATCGACACTCGCCATGGCCTAATCGATACACCAGATGGGGACTGTGCAGAGGGGGATTGTTCAAATGGCCTGGCTGTCGACGGATGGTCCCCAGTGAGGGACGACTCCGTCCGGGCGGACGCGCGGATCGAGGTGCGGAGCCTCGGGGGAGAGGTCGTCATCGAGGCGAACGCCGCGGGTCTCAGGACGCTCGCAGGGCATTTGCTCGTACTGGCCGGCGACGACGTTCCCGATGGAAGCCATCTGCACCTCGAAGGCGGCAACGGTCTGCCGGAAGGGTCCGCCGGCTTGGTCCTGGAGCGCTGCCACGACGAGTGAGGGCTCCCGGCGGCGGCCGCTCACCCGTCCCCGGGGCAGGGTGAGGTGCCCCGGCTTCTCTCCCCCCTCGGCGGATGCCGGACAACCGGTTTTGCTCGCCTATGGTTTGAAGTTGATCATCAGATGGTGTGAGCAGCGAAGGGGCGCGGACGTGCGCGGATTGAAGGGCGCAGTGGGGGCCGTCGGGCTGGCTCTGCTGCTCGCGGGGTGCGGCGGTGGCGCATCGGAGCCGGAGTCAGAGCCGCTCGGCAAGGACACCGGGATCCGGTACGACAAGTCCCAGGTACCGACGGTCCAGAACATGACCTGTGACCGCAAGCGCGGCTCGATCCGGTACGGGCTCAACGCCCACAAGGACGATTCCCTGCCCGAGCACAAGGGGGAGAAGGACTCCGAGGACTACGTCTGCCACGGCCCGGACCGGATCAGTCTCGCCGTCGGAGGGAAGACGGTGACGGCGCCGCACATCGCGGCCGAGTACGACCTTTACGGAGCCGTCCCGGACCCGCTCAAGACCGTCAAGACCGTGTACGGCGAATCCTTGGCGGACGACAACGAACGCACCCTGGTCGGCGAGGCGGAGACGGTCACCACCAAGACGGCCGCGATCACCTGCCAGAAGAACGTCTGGGAGACCTTCCCCATGACCACCTGCCTGTGGGCGAACCACGGCGCGGTCGGCGCGGTCGACTTCTTCCCGCCCGCGGGCCGGCACCCCGAGATCGCGGAAGCAGTCGCCCGGACCAAGGAACTCATCGCAACAGGCCTGGTGGAATCCCCCCGCTGATCTCGCGGGCCGGTCGTCACCGCGGTGGCGCGGCGGCCGAGCCCGTCCTGAGCGCGTCCTGAGCCCGTCCTGAGCGCGACCGGCCCGAACGGCGTCGCTTGGTTCCTCGCCCGGCAGTGACGGGAGGCCGTACGGCCACGTTCATGCCCGGGCTGCTATGCCCAGCTCCGCGAGCAAGCCGCGGATCCGCTCCTCGATCGAATCGCGGATCGGCCGGACCGCGGCCACGCCCTGGCCGGCGGGGTCGTCCAACGTCCAGTCGAGGTACCGCTTGCCCGGGAAATAGGGGCACGCGTCGCCGCACCCCATGGTGATCACGACGTCGGACGTCTGAACCGCCAGGGCCGTGAGCGCCTTTGGGGTTTCGGCTGAGACGTCGATGCCTACCTCGCGCATGGCTTCGACCACGGCCGGGTTCACGGTGTCGGCGGGGGCGGAACCGGCCGATCGGACGGTCACCCGGTCGCCGCCCAGGTGGGTGAGGAAGGCTGCGGCCATTTGGGACCGGCCCGCGTTGTGGACGCAGACGAACAGCACGGAGGGGACGTTGGTGGTGGTCATGGTCGGGGCTCCTGTGTCGAGGTGGATCAGTGGCCGGTGGCGGTGAGTTCGTGCTCGGCGCAGGAGGCGCGTGCGCGGTCCTTCGGCGTCGGGAGGCGGCCGAAGAGGGCGGCGAGCAGGAAGAGGCCGAGGGCGGCGCCGAGGAACTGGGCGGCGACGAACGGCGGTACGGAGGCGGGGGCGATGCCTGCGAAGGAGTCGGAGAAGGCGCGCGCGATGGTGACGGCCGGGTTGGCGAAGCTGGTGGAGGAGGTGAACCAGTACGCCGCGCCGATGTAGGACGCCACCACGAGCGGGCCGATTCGCTGCTGACCGGTGCGGGCCAGTCCGAGGGCGAGCAGGACCAGGCCGGCGGTCGCGACGACCTCGCCGAGCCAGAGGTGACCGGCGGACCGGTCGTGGGTGGAGAGCCGGGCGAGGGGCTCGCCGAACATCGCGTTCGCCAGGATCGCGCCGCCGATGCCGCCGGCTAGCTGCGCGGGTACGTACGCCGCCACGTCCCGCAGGTCGGGTCCGTCCTCGCTGCGGCGCCCCGTCCACCATGCGGCCAGGGTCACGGCCGGATTGAAGTGGGCGCCGGAGAGCGGCCCGAGCAGGGCGATCAGCACACCGAGGCCGAAGACCGTCGCCAGGGAGTTGGCCAGCAGTTGCAGGGCCAGGTCGTCGGTCAGCTCGGTCGCCTGGATGCCGGAGCCGACCACCACCGCAACCAGGGCGGCCGTCCCGACCAGCTCGCCCAGTGCGCGACGCCGCAGGGGTGCGGTCATCCGACCGTTCCCGCCGCTCCGGCGGTTACGGACGTTCCGGCAGTTACGGATGTTCTTGCCGCTCCGGCTGTTACGGCCTCGTCGGCGGCCTGGAGGAGCGAGGAGAGCTGGGCGAGGGCGGCGGGCAGCACCCAGTAGTAGACCCAGGTGCCCCGTCGCTCCGAGCCCACCAGTCCCGCTTCCCTCAGCACCTTGAGGTGGTGCGAGATCGTCGGCTGCGAGACGTCGAACGGGCCGATGAGGTCGCAGACGCACGCCTCGCCGCCCTCGTGCGAGGCGATCAACGAGAGCAGTCGAAGTCGTACCGGGTCGGACAGGGCCTTGAACATCTTCGCCAGAGCGGCTGCGGACTCCTCGTCCAGCGGCTTGCGGACCATCGGCGAGCAGCACGCTGCCCCATCGTCCTGACCGATCACGGGGAGCTCTGAATTCGACATCTGTCTATGTTGACAGTCATCTATTCCGGTGGCAACCTCGGGTTTGCCAGGCTGTATCGATGAATGTCGAAACGGTACCGATCGTGAAGATCAGGGAGACCGCCATGTCCCGTGTTCAGCTCGCCCTGCGCGTCGCCGACCTCGAAGGATCCATCGCCTTCTACTCGAAGCTCTTCGGCGTCGAACCCGCGAAGATCCGCCCCGGATACGCGAACTTCGCCGTCGCCGAGCCGCCGCTCAAGCTCGTCCTCATCGAAGGGGAGGTCGGCGAGGAAACCCGGCTCGACCACCTCGGTGTGGAGGTGGGGGCCACCGAACAGGTCGCCGCGGCCGCCGCCCGGCTGAAGGGCGCGGGGCTGGCCACCTTCGAAGAGAACGACACTGCGTGCTGCTACGCCGTCCAGGACAAGGTCTGGGTCACCGGCCCCGGCAAGGAGCCCTGGGAGGTCTACGTGGTGAAGGGGGACGCCGACGTCCTCGACAAGGGCGCCGAGGGTGCCCCGGACGCCTGCTGCGCCGACCGGGCGCGGAACCCCGCCCCGACGGCCGCCACCGGTTGCTCCTGCGGAACCTGACGGGTCCGGCTCCGGCTCCGGCGCCGGGGGGCGTTGGGGTGCCGGGGTGTCGGGGGCGGGCCTCCGTCCCCGTGCGCAGCGGAGGAGGGCCGGCCCGCGAAGACCCCCGACCGGTCGCGGTCGGGGGTCTTTCGGGTGGTTCGCTCAGGCGTTGGGGCGCTTGCCGTGGTTCGCCTTCTTCTTCTTGCGTGCCCGACGCTTGTTGCCTCGCTTGGCCATGGTCATGGTCTCCCTCGTAGGCGACTGGTTCATGCCTCGGTCAGTCTAGGTTCGGTGTGATTCATCCGCATTTGGGAAAGTGGACGCTCTCTTGGCCGCCGGTTCGGGGCGTGGGATCGTCGGAGGATGGGCGAGCTCGCGTGGGGTGGGTTGGTCGTGGCCGCGGTCGCCGTGGCACTGGCGCTGATGGAGCGGTCCCTGGGGGCAGGCTTCGAGCGCAAGCGGAACGAGGAGCGGATGCGGCTGCTCGCGCACCTCGCCGGTCCGGGCGCAGTCGAGGGCGAAGTCGAAGTCGAAGTCGAGGTCGACAGGCCGTCCGTCGTCGTGGCCGGCAGGGGGAAGTTCCAGGACGTCGGCGGGATCCAGATCCAGCATCCCGCGGCACAGCTCGGCGACCGGCGGGACGACTTCACCCCGCTCCTCGTGGAGTACTACGCCTACGGACTGACCCAGGCGCGGAGCAGCTTCGCGACCAGCCAGCGGTTCGCCGGAGTCGGAGCGGCGATCCTGCTCTTCGGAATCGGACTGGCCGTCTGGAAGGCCGAGGGCGGCGGGGAGCTCTACCTGGGGATCGTCACGAGCTCGGCAGGACTGGTCACCACACTGATCGGACAGCTCTTCCACCGACGGGCAGACATCGCGCTCAAGCACATGGCCGAGCAGACCGCCTCGCTGCGCGACGACCGGCGGGCCGCCGAGACGACCCAGCAGGCCATCGAACTGCTCGACACGGTCGAGGACCCGGGGCTCAGGGCCCGCCTCCAAGCCGGTTTGATCATGAAGCTTTCCGGGGCCGAGCTGCCCCGGTAGCGGGATAGTGGAGGTATGTGCCGTTCTATTAAGACCCTGCGCCCGCCCGCCATCCCCGAGAAGGCGACCGAGGACGAGATCCGCGCCGCCGCCCTGCAATACGTACGGAAAGTGTCCGGTTTCCGGGCGCCCGCCGCGCACAACCGCGAGGTGTTCGAGGCGGCCGTGGACGCCGTCGCCGAGGCCACCGCGGCGCTGCTCGACGGGGTGCACGTACGGGGGCAGGCCGCCCCGGCGTGACCCGGACCCCGTCGGCGCCTACGAGGCTGCCGCGCGGCGACGCATCACCCACACTCCGGCGCCCAGCGCGCCCGCGGTGAGGGCGCTGCCCACGGCGATCTGACCGGGGCTCATCGAACCGATGCTGCCGCCCGTCCCGCCGCGAGCCGCACCTGAGCTGACCTGTAGGGACAGGGTGACGCGCTCGCCGCCGGGGCCGCCGCACTCGAAGACGACGCGGTGCGCGCCCGAGCTCGCGTTGTTGAAGACGGTGGCGCTCCCGATGAGGCTGGCGGCCGTCTGGCTGCCCGGGGTCAGCCGGGCCTCGCCGAAGG
Source organism: Streptomyces sp. NPDC091682 (assembly GCF_044756625.1). Taxonomy (NCBI): domain Bacteria; kingdom Bacillati; phylum Actinomycetota; class Actinomycetes; order Kitasatosporales; family Streptomycetaceae; genus Streptomyces; species Streptomyces sp. NPDC091682. The sequence continues at coordinate 332,613 of NZ_JBIVTH010000007.1, forward strand.
CGGTCGACGTGACCCTGGCGACCTGCGTTCCGCAGCCCGAGACGTTCAGCGCGACCCGGCCGCCCGGGGCGACGGCGGTGGGGGAGACGGTGGCGGAGGGGGCCGCGTACGCGAGGGTGGCGGGGGCGGCGGCAGCGGCGATGAGGGCCGCGGCCGCGACGGTCATCAGGCGGCGGGCCGTGGCGGGCGCCGCGGCGGGCGCCATGACGGGCCGTTCGGCGGGCGGTCCGGCGGGCGGTTTGGCAGACGACTTGGCAGACGACTTGGCGGGCATGGAGAGGACTCCTCGGCTCGTCGAAACGGCGCGGCCAGGCCACTGATGTGACACGGATTCGGTTGCGCACCGTGCTGTGGACGCTAGGAGCCCAGCCCTGGGGCGGCGATCGGGGTCGGGTGAACGGGTGAGCCGACTGCTCCGCCCGGGGGAGCCGAGCCGTGTCGGCCGGCCTACGCCGTCGCCGCGGCCGCCTCCGGGCGCCGTACCAGGAAGGCCGCCAGGGCACCCGCGGCGAAGAGGGCGACGACGGACAGGGCGGTGCCGAGCCACTGGGTGCCCAGCCACTGCGTACCGAAGTAGCCGAGGGCCACGCTGTATCCGGCCCAGGCCATGCCCGCCAGGACCGACCAGGGCAGGAACTCCGCCACCTTGCGCTGGGTCTTGCCCGCACCCAAGGACACCACCGAGCGTCCCGCCGGGGCGAAGCGGGCGATGACCACCAGAGCGCCGCCACCGCGCGCCAGAGCCGTGCCGAGGCGCTCGTGGGCCCGGGTCAGCCGGCGGGAGCGGGCGATGGCCCGGTCCAGCCGGGCTCCGCCGCGTCGGCCCAGCCGGTACGCGGCCATGTCGCCCAGCACCGAGGCGGTCGTGGCGATCACGAGCAGGAGCAGGATGTCCGGCACCTGCGCGGGTACCGGCACCGGGCCAGCAGCCCCGGCGGCTGCCGCAGCCGCCGCCGCGGTGATCACCAGAACCCCGCTCGGGAGCACCGGGAGGAAGACGTCGAGCACGATGGAGACCGCCACGAGGGCGTAGATCCATGGGCTCGCGGTCAGCGATCCCAGCGTCTCAAACAAAACGGGACTCCCCAGTCCGGTTGACGTGCTGCGACACCAAGCGCCGCGACGTCGCGGGGAGCGGCAGGAGCGGCCTGACAGCGAGACAGCGTACGCCCGACGTTCGCCCCCCGGATCCCCGGGGCGCCTGCCCGGTACGCCTTCCCGGTACGCCTGCCGAGAAGGGATGCCGGGAATGGATGCCTCCCGGGGCGCCTGCCGGTACGCCTGCCGGGTACGCCCGCCAAGGACGACCCCCGCACCACCACCACGCCAAGTCCACCGCCCCGCACCGCCAGGGCCCGCCCCGTCCCTTACTCCGCCGCCGTGAGATCCCGGTCCAGCACCGTCACCAGCACGGCCCCCTCGCGCTTCTTGCGCGCCTGGTCCAGCCGCAGCCGAGCGGTCCGCCCCGACAGAGCCAGCGTCATCAGCTGATTCCCAAACCAGGGCCCACCCGTACGCCGCCAGTTCAGCGGCGGTCGCCCCGTCCGCCCGTGCAGGGAGAAGCCGCGCCCCAGCCACCGCCCCATCCGGGACCAGCCCAGCCGAAAACCCCACTTCACCGCGGTATGGATGGAATTGTGAACCGGTGAGCACGTCAGCTGGAACACCCGTGCCGTACTCGGTATTCGAGGCTCGGCCACATACGCGTGATGCACGTCCCCGGACAGCACGCACACCGTCGCCGGCGCCCGCGGCCCCGTCCCCACTTCCTCGATCAGATCGGTCAGGGCCGCGAACGAGGCCGGGAACGCCGCCCAGTGCTCCAGATCGCTGCGCCGGCGCAGATCCTCCCCGATCCGCGCCCACCGCGGCCCCCGCTCCCCGCGGCACAGCGCAGCATTCCACGTCTCGGCATCGTGGATCAGCGGCGGCATCAGCCAGGGCAGCGAGGACCCGATCAACAGATGGTCGTAACCACCGTGCCCGGCCAGGGCGTTCTCCCGCAGCCACTGCTGCTCCGCCGGATCGAGCATCGCCCGCCCGTCCTCCGCCAACACCCGGGCGGCCCGGGTGTCCACCATCAGCAGCCGCGTCCGGCCGAAGTCGCGCCGGTAGCTCCAGCGCACCGTGCCCGGATCGGCGTCCGCCGCGGATGCGAAGGCCTGGAGCGCGTCCGTACCGTCGGGGGTCTTCCGTACCGCCTCGTACACCGCGTCGGCGTCCAGCTCGGCGGGGGAGAGGTTGCCCAGGTGCTGGTACACCCAGTACGACATCAGCCCGCTGAGGACGCGCTCGCGCCACCACGGCGTGGCCCGCATCTCCGCCAGCCACGCCGCGCTCGTGTTCCAGTCGTCGATGACGTCGTGGTCGTCGAATATGTGCAGGCTGGGGACCGTCGACAGTAGCCAGCGGATCTCCGGGTCGAGCCAGGACTCGTAGTAGAGCCGGGTGTACTCCTCGTAGTCCGCGACCTGGGCGCCCGGCGCCTCCCGCAGGTCCCGCCGGGCCGCGAGCCACTGCCTGGTCTCCCGGGACAGCGCGTCCGCGTACACCTGGTCGCCGAGGAGCAGCAGGACGTCCGGGCGCACCGCCTCCGGGTCGGCGGCCAGTCGCGCGGCGAGGGTGTCCAGCGCGTCCGCGCCGTGCGGCCCGTGCCGGCCGGCGGGCGGCGCGGCCTGTCGGCAGGAACCGAAGGTCACGCGCAGCCCGGGCGAGGGCCGGCCGGGGCCCGTCACGGCCGGAGCGGTGATCGTGCTCGGCGGGAAACCGCTCTCCGGCAGCGGCCACACCGGCCGGCCGTCGAGCAGCACCTCATACGCCGTGGTCGCGCCCGGGGTCAGACCGGTCACCGGTACCAGCGCGTAGTGGTGACCGGCTATCTGGAACGTACGGGCGCTGCCGCCCGCCCCGTCCGCGCACCGCACCTCGGCCGCGCACGGGCGGTCCGCCTCGACCCATATGGTGGCCGACCGGCCCGTGTCCCAGTCGACGTGGCGCAGCAGCGGCCCCAGACGCAGTCCGGCCATGCAACTCCCCCTCCTCCGTAAGCCCCTTCGATCACGGTACGACGGGTAGGGGGAGCCACGCCTCCCCCTGGCGGGGGAAAGATCGGCCGGCTCGGTCAGCAGCCGTTCAGGATGTTGACCAGGGCCGTCTTCTCACCGGAGTCCATGCTCAGACCGTAATACTGCTTCACGTTGACCCACATCCGCGCGTACGTACAGCGGTAGGACGTCTGCGAGGGCAGCCACTTGCCGGGGTCGAGGTCGCCCTTGGCCTGGTTGACGTTGTCGGTGACCGCGATGAGCTGCGGGCGGGTGAGGTCGTTGGCGAACTGCTGGCGCTTGCTGGTGGTCCAGGAATTGGCACCGGAACGCCAGGCCTCGGCGAGCGGGACGACATGGTCGATGTCGAGGTCGGCGGCCGCGGTCCAGGTGGCGCCGTCGTACGCCGAGTACCAGCTTCCGCTCACGGCGGCGCAGGAAGAGTCCTGGACGACGTTGACGCCGTCGCGCTTGAGGACGGTCTCGCGGGTGTTGCAGCTGCCGGAGACGGTGCTCCAGTGCGGGAAGAGGTCGCGGCTGTAGCCGCTGGTGGACCCCTCGGTCTTGGGCGTGACCGTCGCCAGGTAGGCGCGGGCGGCCGAGGCGCTGATGGGGGCGGGCGGGGCGGCCTGGGCGGCCGGGGCGTTGAGGAGGGAGGTCAGTGCGGCCAGGGCGGCTGCTGACGCGAGCACGCCAATTCGACGCGCGTAGATGCTGGGTATGAGTGCCATGAGGGGCTCCCTGGGTGCGGGGGGTGTGGCCGTGTGGCCCCGGCGGGGCGTGGCCATTGTGGCGGCGCCGGGTATCGCGGGGATGGGCACCAGATGACAGCCTGGCGACATGGGCACGTCACATCAAGTCGCCAACGCGCCTGATTTAAAAGGAGTTTGATATTCCGCAGGGGGGTGGAGGGGGGTTGCGAATCGTTCCTGCCCGTCCGTCGGACTCGCCCGTCCGACCGCTGCGCGCCGCCTCGCCTGCGCACCGGGCCCCGTATTGGACCGTCCAGTCGGGACCGTCCGGCCGGGACCAAAGGCCCATTCCGGTCTGTCGTGGGCTTCGCGTACTCTGTTCGGAGCAGAAGGGGAGTAGCTCTTCGCCGGACCGTCGACATACTGCTGGGTCACCCCAGCCGGCGCCCGGAGGCAGGCCGCGAGCAGCGGCAGGCCAGCGAGACCTTCGGCCGCAGTGTCCTGTTCAGCGCAGGCGCGTCTTGTACGCGCACGCGCAAGCCAGGGTGCCGCCGAGCCGAAGCGACCCCTGACACACCCCAGGTCTCTCGGTCCCGATGGCGCCCTGCCCGACCGATCGAGGTTTCACCCCCGTGTTCAGCTTCAGCATCATGGCGATCGCCTTCGGCGTCGTCTTCCTTGCCGAACTCCCCGACAAGACGGCCCTCGCCGGCCTGATGCTCGGCACGCGCTACCGTGCCTCCTACGTCTTCGCGGGCGTCGCCGCCGCCTTCGCCGTTCACGTCGCACTCGCCATCGCCGCAGGCAGCGTTCTCACGTTGCTCCCGCACCGGCTCGTCCAGGCCGTCGTCGGCATCCTCTTCCTGGCGGGCGCGGCCATGCTGCTCCTGAAGAAGGACGACGGGGACGAGGAGGTCAAGCCGCCCGCCGACCAGTCCTTCTGGAAGGTCTCCGGAGCGGGATTCATGTTGATCCTGGTGGCGGAGTTCGGTGACCTGACCCAGATCATGACCGCCAACCTCGCCGCCCGGTACGACAACCCCGTCTCGGTCGGCATCGGTGCCGTGATCGCCCTGTGGGCGGTCGCGGGCATCGGCATCTTGGGTGGTCGCACCCTGATGAAGTACGTGCCGCTGCGACTGATCACCAAGATCGCGGCTGCCGTGATGGCCGCACTGGCCGCGTTCTCGCTCTACGAGGCGATCGCGGGCTGACGCGTCGCAGGTGCGGGCCGGCGGTGGCGGATATTTCCTTGCGGGGCGGGAACGTACAGATCACGCTCGTGCGTGTGACAGACACCCCCATCCCCACCGGCCCTACCGGCCCTGCCGTCGAGCCCGCACCCCGATCCGCGTCCGCGCCGGTGTCCGCCGAGGACCGGCAGTTCGGCTGGTCCAACATGTTCGTCCGCCCCGACGAGGACACCCGGACCGACGGCGGGTTCCAGGGCGAGCGCGCCGTACTCGCCGGCTACCTGCGCGACCAGCGCCTGACGCTTGAGCTCAAGTGCGCGGGCCTCGACGCGGAGGCCCTGGCGCGGCGCTCGGTCGAACCGTCCAACCTGTCGCTCCTGGGTCTCGTGCGCCACCTCGCGGGCGTCGAGCAGTACTGGTTCCGGCAGGTCATGGCGGGCCAGGAGATACGTCGGCACTACCGCACGGAGGAGGACCGCACGGGAGACTTCACCGGCGCGGTGGCCGACCCGGAGGTGGTCGCGGACGCGTGGGCGACCTGGCGTGCCGAAGTGGCCTTCGCGGAACAACTGGTCGCGGAGGCCGCCGACCTGGGCGTCACGGGTGACAGCAGACATGGCGACGAGCCGATGGAGCTCCGCGAGGTCCTGGTCCACATGATCGAGGAATACGCCCGCCACAACGGCCACGCGGACTTCCTGCGGGAACGCATCGACGGGCGAGTGGGGCAGTAGGGCGAGGCGGGGCGGGCGGGGGCTTCGGGGTGGGCAGGGGCCGGGTGGGCGGGGTCGGGAAGTACGGCGGTGGGGGGGGGGGGGGGGCGGCCCCCCCCCCCCCCCCCCCCCCACCACCACCCCCCACCCCCCCCCCCCCCCCCACCCCCCCCCCCCCCCCCCCCCCCCCCCCCCCCCCCCCCCCCCCCCCCCCCGCCGCCCCCCCCCCCCCCCCCCCCCCCCCCCCCCCCCCCCGCCCCCCCCCCCCCCCCCCCCCCCCCCCCCCCCCCCCCCCCCCCCCCCCCCCCAGCGGCGCCGTGGTCGGGGGCCAGCCCCCGAACCCCCGCGCCTCAAACGCCGGCGGGGCTGGATTTTCCAGCCGTCCGGCGTTTGAGGACCGGGTCCGGGCAGAGCCCGGTTCAGGCAAGGGCCGAGAGCTGGGCCTCGAACCAGGCCGCCGGTGGGAGGGCCGTCGCCGCTGCCGCGAGGCGTTTGGTGCGTTCCGCGCGCTCAGCCGCCGGCATGGACAGCGCCACGTGCAGGGCCACGGCCGTTTCCGTCACGTCGTACGGGTTCACCTTCAGCGCGTCCTGGCGGAGCTCCTCGTACGCCCCCGCCCCCGTGGACAGCACCAGCGCGCACCCCGCCTCCGACACCACCGGGATCTCCTTCGCCACCAGGTTCATCCCGTCCCGCACCGGGTTCACCAGCGCCACGTCCGCCAGCCGGTACGCCGCCAGCGAGCGTTCGAAGTCGTCCTTCACCGACACCAGCACCGGCTGCCACTCCGCCGTACCGAACTCCGCGTTGATCTCCGCCGCCAGATCCCGCACCGACTGCGTGTAGTCCCGGTACACCCTCAGGTCCTGCCGCGACGGGTACGCCGACGCCAGGTGGACCACTCGGCCCCGCCATTCGGGGAAGTGGGTCAGGAGCTCCCGGTAGGCCAGCAGGCCGCGCAGGATGTTCTTCGACAGTTCCGTGCGGTCCACGCGGACGATCGTCTTCAGGTCTCCGACCTCGGCCCGCAGCTGCGCCAGTTTGTCGTCGACCCCGGGCCGGTGCGCCAGTTCCCGCAGCTCGGCGTCGTCCACTCCGAGGGGATACCTGGACACCCGCGTGAACCGTTTCTCGGCGCCGCTCTTCTTGTGCCTCACACCGGCCGGCTTCTCGCCCCTCGCGATGCCGCTCGCGTCGTCGATGTCCGCGCCGTCGATGAAGCCGTTCGCCCACTTCGAGGTGTGGAAGCCCAGCAGGTCCGCCCCCAGCATCCCCCACACCAGCTCCTTGCGGACGGTGTCCGGGAGCATGTCCATGAAGGGCGCCGACGCCCACGGCGTGTGCGTGAAGTGCGCGATCTTCAGATCCGGCCGCAGCTCGCGCAACTGCCCCGGAACCAGCGCCAGGTGGTAGTCCTGCACCAGAACGCGGGCGCCCTCCGCCGCCTCGTCCGCGAGGGCTTGCGCGAAGGCCCGGTTGTAGCGCCGGTACGACCCCCACCGCCGGTGGAACTCGGCGTCGAAGACCGGTTCGCGCGGGATGTCGTAGAGGTGGTGATGTGTGAACCACAGCACAGAATTGGCGATTCCGTTGTATGCGTCGTCATACATCGTGGGATCGATATCCAACATCCGGACGCCCGGCTCGGACGCGCCCCGGCGGACCGCTTCCCGGTCCGCGTCCGACAGCGCCGCGCAGATCCACAGCGCCTCCGGCTGCTCGGCGAGGGCCGTGGAGAGTCCGGAGACGAGACCGCCCCCGCCGCGCCGGGCGCTGAGCGTCCCGTCCTCGGCGAGCGCGTAGGAGAGGGGGCCGCGGTTCGCGGCGACGAGCACCTGGGAAGCCATGCCGCCAACCTAGCCCGGCCCGCACCCGCTCAAACCGTACGTTCGCTCACGCCACGCGACGCAGTGCGTACTCCTCGATGCCCGCCATCGGCGGTCGCTCCTCCGTGTCCACCGGGTACGTCCGCGGCCGGAAGCCCTCCGGCCCGCGCTCGAACTGCGTGAGTTCCGGTCGTACGAGGTGCCCGCGCGAGAGCCGGACCTGGGCGGTGCGGTAGATCGCCGCGGCCATCCGGCCCAGCGCCTGCCCGTCCTGGTGGCGGTGGAGCCGTACGCCCACGTCCACCTGGGCCAGCGCGTCCAGCCCGACCGTGTGCAGCGCGTCGACCAGCAGGCCCAGCTCGACGCCGTAGCCGACGGGGAACGGCAGCTGCTCCAGCAGGGAGCGGCGTACGGCGTACTCGCCGCCCAGCGGCTGCACGAAGCCGGCCAGCTGCGGCCAGTGGAGGTTGAGGAGCGGGCGGGCGACCAGCTCGGTGACCCGGCCGCCCTGGCCCGGGGTGTCCCCCAGCGGCCGGTCGTACATCGCCTTGACGAACTGCACGTCGGGGTCGGTCAGCAGCGGGCCGACGATGCCGGAGACGAAGGCGGCGGAGAAGTCCCGCAGGTCGGCGTCGACGAAGCAGACGACGTCCCCGTCGGTGGCCAGCAGCGAGCGCCACAGCACCTCGCCCTTCCCGGGCAGTGCCGGCACGCGGGGCAGGATCTCGTCGCGGTGCACCACCCGGGCCCCAGCCTTCGCCGCGACCTCCGCGGTCCGGTCGGCGGAGCCCGAGTCGATGACGACCAGCTCGTCCACCAGGGGGAACGGGAGTCCCTCGATCAGCTCACGCCGGATGACCTCGACGATCGCGCCGACCGTCGCCTCTTCGTCCAGCGCGGGCAGCACCACGCTGACCGTGGTCCCGGCCGCCCGTTTCCGGTCGAGCAGCTGGTCGAGCGGTCGGTCGGCGGCGGACCAGGAGCGGTCGGCCAGCCATCGCTCCACCTCTTCCAGCACCCTCAGCACTCCCTGCGTGTCGGCGATATTCGCCCTTATGTGATCCATCTCGCGGTTCGGACGCCTGTCTCAGTCGCGCGAGCCTTCGGTTACAGTCTTGAACAACGCGAAGGACCACCGCATGCCGGGGGTCCCGCGCACAAACGCACCGGCGCGCCATAGAGCGCGTGTGCCGGTGCCATACCGCTCATCCAGAGGGGCAGAGGGACACGGCCCGTTGAAGCCCCGGCAACCCTCCAGTCGGTTCTCGCGATCGCGCGTCAGCGCTCGTCAGCGAGGTCCCCGGCTAGGGAAGGTGCCAATTCCGTCTCATGGCGAAGTGCGCCATGGGGAAGATGAGGAGAAAGGGCCTCGCCATCATGGCTGCACAGACTGTCGCCACCTCTGTTGATCTCGGACCCGCCACCGGCCTTTCCTGTCGCGAGTGCGGTACCCGTTTCGAGCTCGGCCCCATCTTCGCGTGCGCCGAATGCTTCGGACCGCTGGAAGTCGCCTACGACCTGCCGACCGGCGACCCCGAGGCCCTGCGCGCCGCGATCGAGGCCGGTCCCAACAACATCTGGCGCTACGCGCCGCTGCTGCCCGTCCCCGCGGACGTGGCGTCCAAGCCCAGCCTGAACCCCGGCTTCACCAAGCTCGTGGACGCGGCCAACCTGGCCAAGGAGCTGGGCATCACCGGCAAGCTCTACGTCAAGGACGACTCCGGCAACCCGACGCACTCCTTCAAGGACCGCGTCGTGGCCATCGCCGTCGAGGCCGCCCGCGCCTTCGGCTTCACCACCCTGTCCTGCTCCTCGACCGGCAACCTGGCCGGCGCCGTCGGCGCCGCGGCCGCCCGGGCCGGCTTCCGCTCCTGCGTGTTCATCCCGCACGACCTGGAGCAGGGCAAGGTCGTCATGGCCGGTGTGTACGGCGGTGACCTGGTCGGCATCGAGGGCAACTACGACGACGTCAACCGCTTCTGCTCCGAGCTCATCGGCGATCCGCTGGGCGAGGGCTGGGGCTTCGTCAACGTCAACCTGCGTCCGTACTACGGCGAGGGCTCCAAGACCCTCGCCTACGAGATCTGCGAGCAGCTCGGCTGGCAGCTGCCCGACCAGATCGTGATCCCGATCGCGTCCGGCTCGCAGCTGACGAAGATCGACAAGGGTCTGCAGGAGCTCATCAAGCTCGGCCTCGTCGAGGACAAGCCGTACAAGATCTTCGGCGCCCAGGCCGAGGGCTGCTCCCCGGTGTCCACCGCCTTCAAGGCCGGTCACGACGTGGTCCGCCCGCAGAAGCCGAACACCATCGCGAAGTCCCTCGCGATCGGCAACCCGGCGGACGGCCCGTACGTCCTGGACATCGCCCGCCGCACCGGCGGTTTCGTCGAGGACGTCAACGACGAGCAGGTCGTCGAGGCCATCAAGCTCCTCGCGCAGACCGAGGGCATCTTCGCCGAGACCGCGGGCGGCGTGACCGTCGGCGTGACGAAGAAGCTCATCGAGGGCGGGCAGCTCGACCCGACGCTCACCACCGTCGTCCTCAACACCGGTGACGGCCTCAAGACCCTGGAGGCGGTGGCCGCGGACAGCGGGCAGACCGCCACCATCCGCCCGAGCCTGGACGCGTTCCGCGCCGCCGGCCTCGCCTGATCCTCTTCCTCCTGCACCCGGAAAGGCAGTAGCGCCATGAGCGTCAACGTCCGCATCCCCACCATCCTGCGCACCTACACCGGCGGCGTCTCCGAGGTCCCGGCCGAGGGCGCGACCCTCGCCGAGGTCATCGAGTCCCTGGAGAAGAACCACCCGGGCATCGCCGCGCGGGTCCTGGACGACCAGGGCAAGCTGCGCCGCTTCGTGAACGTCTACGTCAACGACGACGACGTGCGCTTCGAGGGCGGGCTGCAGGCGGCGACGCCGGACGGCGCCGGCGTCTCGATCATTCCGGCCGTCGCCGGCGGTTGCTGATTCCCCGGATCCCCACCGGATCCCCCCGGTCACCGCTCCGGTGACACGCGCAAAACGAAATTGCCCCCTCCGCTAAAGCGGAGGGGGCAATTCTGCTTGATTGGGCACGGTAGGGTTGGGGAAGTCCCCTCCGCTGTTCTTGCCCCCTGCATATGAACGGGCCGCGCAAGGGTCGACATCGAGCCAACATGCGAGTGCGGTATGGGGCTTTGGCGAGATATGTCAGGCCCGAGTTGCCCGGGAGTATGGCAAATTTTCACTCTATTTCAATGTTTCTCGGTGTCTAGATTTCTCATCGGATTGACCTGTTGCAGACAGCATCCGCGCAGATACATTCAGCCTCGGTCGACGCGTTCCGACGCAAGTTCTGACCCGGGATCGTGAAGTGCGTTCCTGCGCAAGGGCCAGTAATAGGGGAGTTAGGCATGGCTCAGGGCACCGTCAAGTGGTTCAACGCGGAGAAGGGCTACGGCTTCATCGCGGTCGACGGTGGTGCGGATGTGTTCGTCCACTACAGCGCCATCCAGATGGACGGGTACCGCACCCTTGAAGAGGGTCAGCGGGTCGAGTTCGAGATCTCGCAGGGCCAGAAGGGTCCGCAGGCGGACATGGTCAAGCTCGCACTCGGCTAGTCCTGGAGCGATCGACCACCGACGCACGGTCTTCAGTGAAGACCTGGAACACACACGAGGGGCCCACATCCTGGACACGGGATGGGGGCCCCTCGTGGTGTGCCCGGTAGTGGCCCGGTAACAGCGCAAGCCGCTTGCACTCGGAGGGGTCGAGTGCTAATCATTGGCGTTAGCACTCTCCGGTTGAGAGTGCTACTGAACGAGGACCGGGTCGGTGAGGCCCGCAGGGTCCGGCGGGAAGGAACCGTCGGGCACGCAGGCCGTCCGTCGCGGGCGCGGGCGCGGTCCAGGAGCAATCCACCGCTGTCCGGGAGGACCACTTCAGATGGCCAAGATCATTGCGTTCGACGAGGAGGCCCGCCGCGGCCTCGAGCGTGGGATGAACCAGCTCGCCGACGCCGTCAAGGTCACCCTTGGCCCCAAGGGTCGCAACGTCGTCCTTGAGAAGAAGTGGGGCGCCCCCACGATCACCAACGATGGTGTTTCCATCGCCAAGGAGATCGAGCTCGAGGACCCGTACGAGAAGATCGGCGCCGAGCTGGTCAAGGAAGTCGCCAAGAAGACGGACGACGTCGCCGGCGACGGTACGACCACCGCCACCGTTCTCGCCCAGGCGCTCGTCCGCGAGGGCCTGCGCAACGTGGCCGCGGGTGCGAACCCGATGGCCCTCAAGCGCGGTATCGAGAAGGCCGTCGAGGCCGTCTCCGCCGCCCTGCTCGCCCAGGCGAAGGATGTCGAGACCAAGGAGCAGATCGCTTCTACGGCCTCCATCTCCGCCGCCGACACCCAGATCGGCGAGCTCATCGCCGAGGCCATGGACAAGGTCGGCAAGGAAGGCGTCATCACCGTCGAGGAGTCCCAGACCTTCGGTCTGGAGCTGGAGCTCACCGAGGGCATGCGCTTCGACAAGGGCTACATCTCGGCGTACTTCGCCACCGACATGGAGCGCATGGAGTCGTCCCTCGACGACCCGTACATCCTGATCGTCAACTCCAAGATCGGCTCGGTCAAGGACCTGCTGCCGCTCCTGGAGAAGGTCATGCAGTCCGGCAAGCCGCTGCTGATCATCGCCGAGGACGTCGAGGGCGAGGCGCTCTCCACCCTCGTCGTCAACAAGATCCGCGGCACCTTCAAGTCCGTCGCCGTCAAGGCCCCGGGCTTCGGTGACCGTCGCAAGGCCATGCTCGGTGACATCGCCATCCTCACGGGCGGCACGGTCATCTCCGAGGAGGTCGGCCTCAAGCTGGAGAACGCCGGTCTCGACCTGCTCGGCCGCGCCCGCAAGGTCGTCATCACCAAGGACGAGACCACCATCGTCGACGGTGCCGGTGACAGCGACCAGGTCCAGGGCCGCGTGAACCAGATCCGCGCCGAGATCGAGAACTCCGACTCGGACTACGACCGCGAGAAGCTCCAGGAGCGCCTCGCGAAGCTGGCCGGCGGCGTGGCCGTCATCAAGGCCGGTGCCGCGACCGAGGTCGAGCTCAAGGAGCGCAAGCACCGCATCGAGGACGCCGTTCGCAACGCGAAGGCGGCCGTCGAGGAGGGCATCGTCGCCGGTGGTGGCGTGGCCCTGCTGCAGGCCTCCGCGGTCTTCGAGAAGCTGGAGCTCGAGGGTGACGAGGCGACCGGCGCCAACGCCGTGAAGCTCGCCCTGGAGGCCCCGCTCAAGCAGATCGCCGTCAACGGTGGTCTCGAGGGTGGCGTCGTCGTCGAGAAGGTGCGCAACCTGCCGATCGGTCACGGCCTGAACGCCGCGTCCGGCGAGTACGTCGACATGATCGCCGAGGGCATCATCGACCCGGCGAAGGTCACGCGCTCCGCGCTGCAGAACGCCGCGTCGATCGCCGCGCTGTTCCTGACGACCGAGGCCGTCATCGCCGACAAGCCCGAGAAGGCCGGTGCCCCCGCGGGCGGCGGCATGCCGGGCGGTGACATGGACTTCTGATCGACCCCGGCTCCGGCCACTGGTTGATCGGCTGTTCTCGAACGAGGGCGGCACCCCCACGGGGGTGCCGCCCTCGGGCGTTTCCCGGACGGGGTCTCAGGCGGCGGGGTGTGCGATGAAGGTGACCTCTTCGCGGTCTTCGTCGAGGGCGATGGTCAGACCCGCGTCCAAGGCGTGAGCGAGGCGGCGCAGTAGCGGCAGCGTGGGCACCGCGTCGGCGCCCTCCACCCGGGAGACCTTCGCCTGCGTGAGCCCGGCCCGCTCGGCCAACTGGGCCTGGGACAGGCCCAGCGCCTTGCGCCGCTCGTAGACGGCCTTGGCGAACGCCATGGCCAGCCGGATCTCAGCTCGCTCGGCCCGCACCTCGGCCGACTCGACGTACCCCTGTGCGGCCGTCTTCTCGCGGGTCAGCTTCCAGCGGGTGTGGTTCATGACGGGCCCCTTTCGTCCGGGATCCGGCGTTCCGGCCGGTCAGAAGCCGGTGGTGTCGATCGCGAAGTCGAACGGTTCCGGGACGTGCAGGGGCTCGCCGAAGGACACCGTCGTACGGGAGCGGTACCCGTGCGGGGAGGGGTCCCAGAAGCAGGTGATCTCCGAGTCCTGCATGTCGACGACCAGGTAGACCGGTACGAGGCGTCCGTAGACGTCGAGCTTCTCGTTCCAGTCGGCGTCCTTGGTCGACAGGGAGGTGAACTCGGCGACCAGCGACAAGGCCGCCCCGTCCGCGTGGCGGCCCTCTTCGCCGAAAGAGGCCTCGTCCGCGACGAAGAGGTCGGGGCCGTAGGCGCGCTCCGCTGTCGGGAAGCTGAAGAGGAAGGGCGACGTCTCCGCGAAGTGCCCCTTGGGCGCGTGCGCCTCGATCTGCTTGCGAAGCGCGCGCATGGGACGCAGGTAGCGCAGCGCGGAAAACGGCGACACGACGATCTTCCCCCGGATGAGCTCGGCCTTGAAGCCGTCTGGCGTGTCCATCTCCTCGACGGTGCGCAGGAGTGTTTCGAACGTTGGCGGCGACAGAGTCCCTATGGGTGTGGCCCGTTCGATCATGGTCGTCACCGTCGTCCTCCGGGGCGTGCCGTGCCGTGGGTGTGTGCCTCGTCCCAGGCTAGCGACGGCGGGGCCGCCGTGCCCGGCCTATGGGACGTGCCACCCGTGGGTGCGGCGGGTTTGGTTGACTGGTCGCATGAGCGATCTCTTCGTCAAGATCTGCGGACTCAAGACCGCGCACGACGTCGACGTGGCCGTGGCCGCCGGGGCGGACGCCGTCGGGTTCGTCTTCGCGCCCGGGAGCCCGCGGACCGTGGACGCCGCCACCGCGCGGGAGCTCGCCGCACGGGTGCCCGCCGGGGTGCTCACCGTGGGCGTCTTCCGGGGGCAGTCGGTGGCGGAAGTGCGGCGGTTCGCCGAGGAGAGCGGTGTGCGGGGCGTGCAGCTGCACGGCGAGGAGGGGCCCGAGGACTTCGCGGCGCTGCGGGCCGAGGGCCGGACCCTGCTGCGGGCCACCGCCGAGCGCGTGGAGTGCTGCGGTGAGTACGGCGAGGACCTGCTGTTGCTGGACGCGCCCGACCCGGGCTCCGGCAAGCCGTGGAACTGGGGTGCGGCGGACTTCGCCGCGCCCGAGGGGCGCTGGCTGCTCGCCGGCGGGCTGAACCCGGGCAACGTGGGGGAGGCGCTCGCGGCCACCGGGGCGTGGGGCGTGGACGTGTCCAGCGGGGTGGAGCGCGAGCGCGGCGTGAAGGACCCCGACCTGATCCGCGCCTTCATCGCGGCGGCCCGCGCCTAGTTTTCCGTATCGATCGTTACGGAAATCGTGCCCTCCGGGCGGGGCTCGGCAGCCCCGGCTCCGCCGCCGCGCGCCGGGTGACCGGGCGCGTGGTCGACGCCACCGGGGGCTCCGCGCTCTGACCGCCTACCCGGCACCGGGTCGGCGTCACCGGGCGAACTCCTTGAGGGGTTCGGTGTCGAGGGTGATGTCCACCGGGGCGGGGACCGTGACGGAGGCCCCGTCCGGGAGGGAGGGGCTGTCGCGGTACGAGCCGTCTTCGGGATCGCTGTGGACCGTCAGCGTGCAGCTTTCCCGGTCGATGAGCAGGTGGACCGGGATCCCGGCCGCCGCGTACCCGTCCCGCTTCTCCTTCCGGTCCCGCCGGTCGGTGTCCGCGTCGTGGGAGGTCACCTCCAGGACCATCAGCACGCCCTTCGGGTCGGCCCACTCGCCTCCGTCCGGTACGAACGGGGCACAGGCTAGGGGCATATGCGCGCCCTGACGTCGTCTTTGGGGAGGCTTCCCCCGATCGGATGGGGCCCGGTCGGGAACGGCGGCGGCCGGTCGATAGGGTCCCACTCGGGGGGATCATGGAAATGGAACGACCGCGACCGGTGCGGCTCTTGGGACACCTCGCATGTGCTGCCGCCGCAGCGTTCGCGGCGGTGGCGGCCCTGTACCTGGTCCTCCTGGCGAAGCTGGTGCTCGCCGACGCCCCCGTCCGCGTGTGCGGGATCGACAGCTGCCCGCGCGGCACGGGCGTCCTCGCGCTCCTCGCCCCGCTGTGCGCCGCCGCCGCGTGGCTGCTGTGGCGCACACCGAGGAAGCGCGGCCACGGCCGCCCCCCGGTGTACGTCCGCGTGATCGCAGGCTGCGTGGCGCTGGCCGCGCTGGGGCCCGGCTGGTCGGGCTTCGAGCAGGTGCGCGGCCCGCAGCTGGACCTGTCCGGGTGGCAGCAGCCGGTGCATCCGGCGGCGGCCCCGGTCGGCGTCTGGGCGCTCGCGCCCGGAAGGCTCGTACGGGCCCGCACGGACGGGCTCGTCGCCTACAACGGGGAGGGCCGCAGGGGTTGGCGGCTGCCCGCCCCGGAGCGCACGCCGCTCTGCGCGCTCAGCCGGACGATCTCGTCGGGCACCGGCCTCCTCGCGTACGGGGAGAGCGTGGGCACGTGCGGCTCGCAGGTCGTCGCCGTGGACCTGGTCGAGGGCCGGGTCCGCTGGACCCGGGACACCGGCCGGGCCCTGGTGGCCGCGGCGGGCCCGAGCGCCGTCGTAGCGGACCGGGACACGGTGACCGGCCTCGACCTGCGCGGCGGCCAGGAGCTCTGGCGGGTCCCGGTCCCGGCCGACTGCACGGTGAAGGCCGTCGACGGCTCGGACCAACGCGCCCTCTACGTGGAGGAGTGCGGCGACGCCGCCCGGATCACGGCCGTCGACGCCCGTACGGGGACCCGCGTCTGGCAGAGCGCGCTGCCGACGGCGAGCCGGCTGCGCGAGGTGCGGGTGTTGTCCGCCGTCCCGCCGGTCCTGCGCGTCACGGAGACCGCCGAGAAGGGCATGGACGGGGTGCTGCTGCTCGACGACACGGGCCGTGTGCGGGGCTCGATACCCGCCTCGGGTCCGGACGGGGACCTGCTGTCCGAGCCGTCGCCGGTGCTGACCGGAGACCTGCTGGTCACCGCGGTGAAGCAGGGGGAGGGGAACGGCGTGTCCGCCTACTCCCTCACCGACGGCCGGCTGCTGTGGCACGCGGGCGTCGGCGACGACGAGGTCCACGGGCTGGCCCCGACCGGCCCGGGCGAGGTCGGCGTGGTGACCTCGGACCGCTGGTGGACGTACCTCACCCACCGCGGCCTGGGCGACGGCGGGCGCAGGGCGGTCCCCACGGTCCTGCGCGACCTGCCCCTGGGCGAGCGGTTCGCGTTCTATCCCGGGCCGCCCGGCTCGTACGTCTTCGTCAACCTGGACCGCAAGGGCCTGCTGCCGCCCCTCTTCGACATCGACCCGGTCTTCGGCTGGTGACGGTCGGCGCGTACCGAGCGCGGCGCGGCCGTACGCGCACGACCCGCCCCCCGGTCACGCGTCCGAGAGCCCCCACCTCCCGTACTGGCCGTTGCCGAAGGCGCCGTCCCCGGTGGCCCGGCCGTCCGCCTCGACGTACTCGACGTCGGGCATCTCGCGCAGGGCCTCGACCTGTTCGGGGCTGAGCCGGGCGGAGAAGCCGTGCAGGACGGCGCGGTAGATGTGCATCGGGGTGGCGCCGACCCGGTCCGCCACCTCGGCCGGGTCGCTGTCTTCCCGCACGGTGACGATGTACGTGGCGTGGTCGGCGGCGGGGGCCGTGTGCGGTACGGGTTCCCGCACCTCGGCGGTGGCCGCGGCGACGGGCAGGGCGGCGACGGCGGCCAGTACGGCGACGGCCACGGGCAGGGCTCGGCTCAGGCGGATGCGCATGGCCCGAGGCCATCACGGGCGGCGGGACCGGTCAACGACGCCCGCGGGTGTGGCGGGGGCACGGGCGGCGCACCGGCCGTGCGCTCCCTGGTCCGGGGGCGGGCCGTACGGGTGATCTGGCCGCGTCGACGCGCCCACCCGACGGACAACCAGGTGAGCCGGTGATTCAACCCGCCGAGAGGTGGCACCGATGGAGCTGGGGGCCGCCCTCGCAGGAGCACCCGGTGCCGTCCGTGAGGGCGGCGGCTCCCCCGTGCCTTCCCGCCACCCGTCAGGGAGTTCCTTCCATGCGCCTGCTCGCCCGCCTGGCCGCCGCCGCCCTCCTCACCGTCCCCCCGGTCGCCGCTGGTACGGCCTCCGCCGCGGCCCCGGAGCCGACCCCGGCGCCGCTGAAGACCGCCGCCAACCCGGTGCCTGGCGAGTACATCGTGACGTTGGAGAAGGGGGTGGACGCGGCCGGGGCCGCGCAGGAGCTGGGCCTGGAGCCCTCGTTCGTCTACACCTCGGCGCTCAACGGCTTCGCCGTCCCGCTGACCCCGCTCCAGCTGACGACCGTCCGCAACAGCCCGGGGGTGGCCTCGGTGGAGGAGGACGCGACGGTCCGGCCCGTCCCGCGGCCGAGCACCGTGACCGGCACCCGGGTCCCGGCGAACTCGTGGGGCCTGGACCGGATCGACCAGGAGAAGCTGCCGCTGGACAACGACTTCACCGTCGCGGGCGACGGCGCCGGCGTGACCGCCTACATCCTCGACACCGGCATCGACTACCAGCACAGCGAGTTCGGCGGGCCGGCCGGCACCCGTGCCGCCTTCGGCTTCGACGCCGTCGACGGCGGGCGCGACGGCCAGGACTGCAACGGCCACGGCACGCACGTCGCGGGCACGGTCGCCGGACAGACGTACGGAGTGGCGCGCCGGGCCAACGTGGTCAGCGTCCGCGTTCTCAGCTGCGACGGCACGGGCACCTTCTCCGGGATCATCGCGGGCCTGGACTGGGTGGCCAGGAACGCCCGGCAGCCGGCGGTCCTGAACGTCTCCTTGGGCGGGGACAGGTCCGAAGCGGTGAACAACTCCGCCAACGCGGTCACCGACGCGGGTGTGCTGCCGATCGTGGCGGCGGGCAACTCCGCGAAGGACGCCTGCCTGGTCTCCCCGGCCTCCGCGCCGAAGGCCTTCACGGTGGCGGCGAGCGACCGGTCCGACGAGGAGAGCTCCTTCTCCAACCACGGCGAGTGCGTCTCCCTCTACGCGCCGGGCGAGGACATCGTCTCCGCCCAGCTCGACGGCGGCAGCATCTCCCACAGCGGCACCTCGATGGCCGCGCCGCACGTGACCGGTGTCGCGGCCCTCTACAAGGCCGCGAACCCGACGGCGGCTCCGCAAGCCGTCGCCGATTTCCTCAAGGACAGGTCCACCAAGGACGTCCTGAGCGGTGTCAGCCCGCTCACCCCGAACCGCCTGCTCTTCACCGGCGGGCTCTGATCCGGGCCCGCGCCCGGCTCACGCCCCCGCCGCGCGGAACCGGGCGAGGAGAGCGGCGGCCTGCGGGGCGTCCGCGTCGAAGAACTGTTTGGCGAGGGCGGGCGGGACGGCCGGTCCGTGCATGCGCACCTCGTGGCAGCTGAAGCAGAACGCGGCCTCCATCAGGACCGGTTCGAGGGAGTCGTCGTAGGCGCGCACGCTCCATCCGGGTGCGAAGCCGCACCGGTGCTGCCCGCTGCCGGGCAGGGTCCCGATGAGCGCGAGGGCGTCGGTCACCTCGTCCCCCGACCAGTGGGCGACCGGCCTGCCCGGGTACGGGGCGCCCGCCTCGGTCGGGAGGGCGGATATCCGTACCACCTCGATCAACGCGGTACCGGTCACGACTTCGGTGGGCAGTTGCATGAACCCAGTCTCCCCGGCCCCCTGTCGGGCCGGGGAGTCCGGGCCTCAGAAGCCGGTGCCGGTGCCGGTGCCGAAGCCGGTGGCCCCCCTGTCCTCCTCCACGGTCTCGACGTCCGGCATCTCGCGCAGGGCCTCGACCTGGGCGGGGCTGAGCCGGGCGGAGAAGCCGTGCAGGACGGTGCGGTAGACGTGGACCGGGGTGACGCCGACGCGCTCGGCCACCTCGGCCGGGTCGACGCCCTCCCGCACGGTGACGACGTACGTGGCGTGGTCGGCGGGGGCCGTGTGCGGTACGGGTTCCGGCACGTCGGTGGTGGCCGCGGCCGCGGGCGTGGCGACGGCGGCCAGTGCGGTGACGGCCGCGGGCAGGACTCGCTTCAGGCGGTTGCGCATGGTCCGAGGCGATCACGGGCGGCGGGGCCGGTCAACGACGCCCGGGGGTGTGGCGGATGCACGGCGGGCACCGGCCGCGCGCTCCCTGATGTGGGGGGCGGACGTACGGGTGAATCTCGCACGAGTTTCCGGGGGTGGGGCGGAGCGGGCTGCGGCCCGGGCGGCGCAAGGGACTAACCCTTTCTGCAGCGTACGCGACAGGCCATGTCGACGTGGCGATCGGACGATCGGCCAGGTGGCGGCGGAGGTTCAAGCCGCGCCGAGGAGGTGCCCGATGCAAAGGGGGGCCGCACCCGCGGAGGACTCCAGATCGCGGGGGCGGCTCTTCCACGCCGACCTTCCAAGCACGTCAGGGAGCTCCTTCCATGCGTCTGCTCGCACGTCTGGCCACCGCTGTCCTCCTCACCGTCACTCCCGTCGCGGCCGGTACGGCCTCCGCCGCGGCCCCGGAGCCGACCCCGGCGCCGCTCCACACGTCCGCGAACGCCATCTCGGGCAGCTACATCGTCAGCCTCGACAAGAAGGTGGCCCCGGCGGCGTTCGCGAAGCGGCTGGGCCTGACGGCGAAGTTCACCTACACCAAGACGATCAACGGCTTCGCGGCGTCCCTCACGGCGGAGCAGCTGAAGACCGTCCGTGGGACGGCCGGTGTGGCGTCCGTGACGCAGGATGCGACGGTGACCGTGCCGCCGACCCCCGTGAAGGGGGTCGGGACCAAGTCGCCCTCCAACTCCTGGGGCCTGGACCGCATCGACCAGCGGTTCCTGCCGCTGGACGGCAACTTCAGCGCCAACCGCAGTGGGCAGGGCGTGACGGCGTACATCGTCGACAGCGGCATCGACTACCGGCACCCCGATTTCGAGGGCCGTGCACGGCCGGGCTTCGACGCGATCGGGGGCGGCCTCAACGGCGGGGACTGCAACGGCCACGGCACGCACGTCGCGGGCACGGTCGGCGGTTCGACCTTCGGCGTGGCGCGCAAGGTGACCCTGGTCAGCGTCCGGGTCCTCGGCTGTGACAACCGGGGTTCCTGGGCGGGCATCATCGCGGGCTTCGACTGGGTGGCCAACAACATCCGGCAGCCGGCCGTCCTGAACGCCTCGCTGGGCGGCGGCCGGCTCGAAGCGGTCAACGCGGCCGCGACCGCCGTGTCCGACCGGGGCGTGCTGCCGGTCATCGCGGCGGGCAACGACAACATCGACGCCTGCCGGGTCTCGCCCGCCTCCGCCGAGCGCGTGGTGACGGTCGGCGCGACGAACCGCTTCGACGAGGAGACCGACTTCTCGAACTGGGGCACCTGCCTGGACCTCTACGCCCCCGGCAAGGACATCATCTCGGCGCGTCTGGGCGGCGGCAGCGTGGCCCTGGACGGTACGTCCATGGCCGCGCCGCACGTCACCGGTGTGGCCGCGCTCTACAAGTCGGAGCACCCGAACGCGCTGCCGGCGGAGGTGACGGACTTCCTGGACGAGGTGTCCACGAAGGACATCGTCCAGAACCTTAGCGCCGACAGCCCGAACAAGCTGCTGTTCACCGACGGTCTCTGACCGCTCAGAGCGACCCGACGAACCGGGCCCAGGCCTGCGCGTGGAACACCACGTGCGGGCCTTCGGGCTGCTTGGAGTCCCTCACGGGGACGAGGTGGGGGTGGCCGTCGGCCACTTCGAGGCAGTCGCCGCCAGTGCCGTCGCTGTACGTCGACTTCCGCCAGGTGGCCATCTCCAGGCAGTCGCCGCCGCTGCCGCCGCTGTAGCTGGACTTCAGCCACGTGGCTGCTGACAGGTCGTACTCAGGCGTGCTGGTCATGTTCGTAATCCTCCGCCACGGACTCGATCAAAGCCAGCGATTCGCTGGGTGACAGCGCGCCGGCCGTGAGGAGATCGTAGGTCAGCGAATGGCGTGCCACGGTTGCCGGATCGTCCAGAAGCACCCCTATGGCGTTGCCTTGGACATATGCCAGAGGAGGAGCGTCCTCGAAGGTCATCAGCTTCAGGGTGCCGCCCATGGACGAATGTGCTCCTGCACTGAACGGCAGTACCTGCACGAAGATCCGGCGTGCACGGATCAGGGTTGTGATGTGACGTAGGACCTCGGCCATCACTGCCCGGCTGCCGACGACTCGTCGAAGAGCTGATTCGTCGAGTACACACCAGAACAACGGGGTTGTTGGATCACTGAGGACACCGGCCTGGTCCAGCCGGTTCTGCACCAGCTCGGAGATGACCTCCTCGGTGGCCGTTGGCTGGTAGGCGATGAAGACAGCCCGGGCGTATGCCTTCGTCTGGAGCATCCCGGGCAGCGCCAAGGGCGCGTACTCCCGGATCGTCTTCGCTTCCGCTTCCGCTTCAGCAGCCTCCGCGAAGTGGTTCGGGTACTTCGACTTGGCCAGTGCCCCGCAGTTGCGGGCGAAGAAGCCGTCCGTGCCGAGGATCTCGTCGATCTGTTTGGCGTATTCGAGGTGCATGCGACGCGTGCCCGATTCGAGCTGGCCGATGAACGCGCCGCTGACGAAGAGCCGTTCGCCGAGTTCGGCCTGGCTCATGCCCGCGCGTTCGCGCGCCACGCGCAGTTCCGCGCCCAGGAGGGCGCGGGGTGAGGAGGAGGGATCGAGGTTCTTTCGTGGCATGGCAACTCCCTGAGCAACATGTCCGGTTGTTGAGGGGCCCTCACTTGAAAGGCTAGTGAGCACGTCGCCACTCTGTGTGAAGAAGTTGGATACTCAGAGTGGAAAGGTGACATGTCATGGTGCTCTCCCCACAGGAGCGCATGCAGGCGGCCGAAGAGGCCGTCCAGCAGCTGCGGAACTCGCTCGCCGGGGTCGGGGTGCTGCTCCCCTCGCTGGACGTGGACCGGGTCTCCGCCGCCGGCACGTACGGCCTGCCGCTGGTCGACCTCGGCCGCTGCAACCTCGACACCGCGCTCCGGCTGGCCGCCGTATTGCACGAGCGGGCGGCGGGCGCGTGAGCGGGTCCGTGGAGGCGGTGAACTTCGCCTTCGAACTCGGCTGGAAGCTGCGCGGGTTGGAGACGGCCCTCGCCGCCGGCGCGTGGAGGCGTGGAGGCATGGGACTGTCCGTGCGCGTGGAGGGCGAAGAGTGCGGCACGCTCTGGACGGCCGTCGGGGACGACGGGGAGCGGCGGGAGGCGCGGACGGCCGCCACGGCGGACGAGGCGACCGCGCTGGTACAGGAGGCCTTCGGGCTGACCGCGTGGCGCCCCAAGCCGCCTCCGCCGCCAGGCTGGCATCGGTTCACCCTGATCCACTGCCCGGTGGGGGAGCAGCCGAGCTACGAGCGCATCGAGGCGCGGCCGCCGCAGGGGTGCGTGGTCGAGTACGTCGGCGGGTACTTCGGGCTGCGCTGCGAGCGGCCGGGGGCGCGGCTACTGGACGCCGTCGCCGAGACCTGCCGGGAGGTCCGGACGGAGCACGGGCTGCTCATGTCCGACCTCGGCATCGAGAAGCTGTGGGAGTGGTCGCAGGACGGCACGGACGGCTGGGGTGCCGAGATCGTGGGCCAGTTGCTGCTGATGGCCGCCGAGCGCGGGCCGAAGCTCGGTTACGGGGTCGATGACCTGGTGTCGTTCTTGCGTACTGCCGCGGGCTGAGCCGTATTCGCCAGCCGTATTCAGCTGGTGATGCGTTCGCCGTCGTAGGAGCCGCCCACGCAGTTGTAGACGCCAGTGGCGGAGTCGTACTCCACGGTTCCGTGGTGGGCTTCGCACGTCGGTCCGGGGACCGTCGGTACGGCGCCCTGTGCAAGGGGGGCCGAGGCGCCGAAGACGGCCAGTACGAGGGCGGCGGTGACCGCGAGAATTCGGGTGCGCATGGGATTCCTCCGGGGTCGAGCAACTTCAACGCATCGACACCAGCCTCCCTCTGCGGTGGGTCGTGCGCACCCTGGCCGGGCGCACGAGGGGGCGCACAAGGGGGCGCTCGAGGGGCGCCGCTCGCGGTCGAGCGGCAGGCTGGTGTTATGGCGAATGCGCCCGAGGTATCTGTGGGACCGCCTGGAGACCTCGGCTTGCGGCCGGTTTCGGTCGGCGGCAGGCGGGTCGGCAAGGCCGGCTCCCTCAAGGAACTCCGAAAGATCCTGGACCGTGCCGGCGTGGAACCGGGGCACGAGATCCACTGGATCGGCGGAGACCACACTGTCTGGCCGGACGTGGCGTGGGTGCGGCGAACCATTTGCTTCTTCATGGTCGTCGGCCTCCTCGCGACGGCGTGTCCGCTCTTCCGGATCGGCATGTCGGACAGCGGCGATGCCCTCTCGTACGCCGGACGGATCGCGGGACTCACCATCCTCGCCGTGTCCATGGTGGAGGTGGCGGCCGCCCTGGCCGCCATCGACTACTGGACCAAGCGTCGGTGGCGTTACTCGGGAGTGGTCGTTCTGGTCGGAGTCGTGATCTCCCTCCTCTGCAGCATCGCCCTGCTCCTGCTGCAGATCGGCGAGCGGTTCACCGGTTACACCATGGTCGGGATAGCCCTCTGTGTCTGGTCCTCGGTGGCCCTGTTCGGACTTATCAAAGCCGGGGCGTGGAAGGGGCTCCGCGTTCCCAGGAAGGTTGCGATCGGGTTGATAATTTCCACCCTCCTCGCCACCGCCAACCTTGCGTATTCGCAGATCTATGTTCCCTTCGTGACGATGCCGCTGATCCAGAGTGGGGCCGAGTTCAAGGAGTCGAACATGGAGAAGGGGTCGCAGCGGGTGTATGTGACGGTGCGTCTCTTCGTGAGGAACGCCGGCCAAGTGCCCGTCTACGTCCTCGGCAGCATCTACTGGGTCCACGGCGTGCCTGCGAACAGCAAGTTCGACGCCAAGCCTGGCGCGACCGACTTGATTTACGATGGCGAGTTCGTCTCGCCGGTCGGCCGCGTACTGCATCCAGGGGAAGAGATCGCCCAGGACGCGGTCATCGAGATAGACGGCGCGGTTCCTCACAAGTACGAAGCGGTCAGGGCCCGGACCGAGGTATACGTGATCAGGAAAGACAGAATGAGGCTGACCGCGGCATACGAGCGCTCCATGAAGACGGCGAAGGAGCTCAAGGAGGACTGCCAGCCGGGGGATCCGACCGATGCGAAGTACCGGTACCGGACCGGGATCTCGAACAGCAGCGAAGTCCTGAACGTGACCCGCGGCCCACAGCGCATCACCCTGTGGAGGACCGGCGGCAAGAATCCGCACGTCATCGTGGACGTGTCGCCACCGGATGAACGGATCCCCTTCGACCCGCGAAACCCCAGCAACAACGAAGAGAAGGCCGGTGACCGGTACGGTCTCTCGCAGGTGCGCGGCTCTACGGCGGAGACGCCCTACACGGAGCTCCTGGAAAAGGCCAGCGCCATCGAAAAGGGCGCGACCCCGCCCGCGACCGCGACCCCGACTCCGACCCCGTTCCAGCCCCCGCCCCAGCCTTGGTGACTCCCCCTCACGCCGGGGCGTCGGTGCGCAGGCGGGCGTGCAGGTGTTCGTCGTGCCAGCCGTCCGCGTGCAGGAGGGCGCCGCGCATGGTGCCCTCCAGGGGGAAGCCGGCCTTCGTCGCGATGGCGCAGGAGGCCGGGTTCGCCACGGAGTGGGTGATCCGGATCCGGTGCAGGCCGAGGTCCTCGAACGCCCAGCGGCTGACGCGTTCCGTGGCCGCCACCATGGCCCCGCGGCCGCGCCCGGCGGGCAGCAGCCAGTACAGGATCTCGCCGCTGCCGCCCGCCAGGTCGAGGTCGCCGATGCCGATGAGCCCGACGGCCGGGCCGCCGGTGGCGACGGCCCAGATCGCGGCTTCCTCGTCCTGCCAGCGGGCGTGCCAGTGGGCGATCCGCTCCTCGGCCTCGGCCGGAGTGAGGAGGGCGGGTCGGTTCCAGTGCCGGATGTCCGGGTCGAGGCAGGACTCGACGAGCGCGGGGACGTCGTGGAGCGCCCAGGGGCGCAGCAGCAGGCCGCCCGGCAGCTCGAGCTCAGGCTGCGGCAGGGCGCGCATCCGGCCGGCGGGGACCACGGGAGGTATGGAGTTGATCATCTCCGCATCATGCCCGTGCCCGCATCGCGAAGGACCCGCGGCGCGCATGCGCATGCGCAGGACGAGCGCGTAGGGCGAGTCCGGGGCGGGACCTGATGGACCGCGGGGCGATCCGGACCCCCCACCCAACGGATGCGGCGAAGCCGAGTGCTGATCCTTCGCGGTGCTCCTACCGCGACTCGAGGAAGTGAACCTCGCGGGGCCTGACCTCCAGGTCGCTCAGGCCGTCGGGCGTCGCGCCCAACCCGCGGGCAAGGCCGGCCGTCGCCCGGAAGGCGCCCTCGGACTCGAACGCGCCGGTGGTGACGACGGCGGCGCCGTCCGGGGTGACCCAGACCCCGACGGACAGGAAGCCCGGCTGTTGCCGTAGCGCCTCGGCGACCCGGTGGCACTTGGCGACGAACGCATCGACGTGCTCGGGGGCCGGGTAGTGGAAGGCAACGAAACCGAATGACATGACGGTGTCCTCTCTCGCGTTATACGATGCCGTACAACGCGAGGCTAGACCTGTTGTACGGCTTCGTACAACAGGTTCGACAGGGTGAGGTGGGCCACAGATGGGCGCATTGCGCACACCGCGCGAGAAGTGGGTCGAGGAGGGACTGCGGGCGCTGGCCGCGGGCGGTGCGGAGGCCGTGCGGGTCGAGGCGCTCGCCAAGGCGTTGGGGGTGACCAAGGGCGGCTTCTACGGGTACTTCGCCGACCGCGACGCACTACTGGCCGAGATGCTGGACACCTGGGAGCGCGAGAGCGTGGACGATGTGATCGACCAGGTCGAGCGGGAGGGCGGCGACGCGCGGGACAAGGTCCGCCTGGCGGGGCGGCTCACCTTCTCCAGCGACCGCCTGCTGCCCATCGATCTGGCCGTCCGCGACTGGGCCCGCCGCGACCACACCGTCGCGGAGCGCCTGCGCCGCGTGGACAACAAGCGCATTCAGTTGGCGCGCGACGCGATCGGCACCTTCTGCGACGACCCCGACGAGGTCGAGGCCCGCGCTCTGCTCGCCTTCTGCATGGCCATCGGTAGCCACTTCCTCGCTGCCGACCACCCCGGCACCACCCGCGACCCGGTCATCGCCCGTGCTGCCGACATCATCCTCGACCTAGGCGTCGCCACACCCGCTTAGGCGGGGACCCGTTCCTTCGGGGGCGTTCCGGTGGTGGCCGTGGCGGCGTTCGGGTCCTGGTCTGCGTCCGGGTCGGTGTCGAGGTCGGTCAGCATCTGGCGGGTGAAGCCGAAGAAGTAGGTGGCGACGAAGCCCACCAGGTAGCCGACCAGCAGGCCGCCCGCGTAGATCGCGAGGGTGGTGCCCGCACTGGACTTGCCGTCGAGCAGCGGGAACAGGGCCCAGCCCGAGGGGCCGATGGCGCTGGAGCCGAAGGCGACGCCCAGTTGGTGGAAGAGGCCGACGAAGGCGCCGCCGGCCGCGCCGCCGATGCAGGCGGTGACGAAGGGGCGGCCCAGCGGCAGGGAGACGCCGTAGATCAGCGGTTCGCCGACGCCCAGGAAACCGGCCGGGAGCGCGGACTTGATGGTGGCGCGGAGCGAGCCGTTGCGCGGGAGCCGGTAGTAGACGGCGATGGCCGCGCCGACCTGGCCCGCGCCCGCCATGGCGAGGATGGGCAGCAGGACGGTGTAGCCGTCCTGCTCGATGAGGGTGGTGTGGAGGGGGATCAGGGCCTGGTGCAGGCCGAGCATCACGAGGGGGAGGAAGAGGCCGCCCAGGACCAGGCCCGCGAAGGCGCCGCCGGTGGCGAGGAGCCAGTTCGCGAAGGTGCCGATGGCGGCGGAGGCCTCACCGGCGAGGTACATGAGGCCGAAGAGGGTCACGAGGCCCGAGATCAGCACGGTGAGCGTGGGTGTGACGAGGACGTCCAGGGTCTCCGGTACCCACCTGCGGCACCACTTCTCCACGTACACGGCGAGGAGGGCGGCGGCGAGCGCGCCGAGGACGCCGCCCTGGCCGGGCTTGAGCTCCAGGCCGAAGGCGTCGATCTTCGCGACGCCCGGGAAGACGATGATCGCGGCGACCGCGCCGCCCAGGACCGGCGTACCGCCGAACTCCTTGGCCGTGTTGTAGCCGACGAAGACCGCGATCAGGGACATGAAGCCGGAGGCGATGGCGGCGAGGGCGGGCACGACGGCGGGCACCCGGCCGAGGTTCGTCAGCAGGCCGTTCAGGCCGGCGATGATGCCGCAGCCGATCAGCGCCGGGATCAGCGGGACGAAGACGTTCGCGATCCGGCGCAGGAACAGCTTGAAGGGCGTGGCGTTGCGCGCCTTCTGGGCCTTTTTCAGTGCTGCGCCCTGAGCGGCGAGGTCGTCCGCGGTGATCGTGCGTGCGGGCGGGGCCGCCGGGGCTGCAGGGGCCGCAGGGGAAGGGGCGGTCGGGGCGGTCGGTGAGGGGGCTGCCGAGCGGGCTTCCGCTACGAGCGCCTCGAACTCCGGGGTCACGCGGGCGACGGTGCCCGGGCCCAGCACGATCTGGTAAGTGTCGTCCTCGACCACGCCGAGCACCGCGGGCAGGGCGCGCAGGGCCCCGTCCTGGACCAGCGAGCGGTCGCGCAGCGAGATGCGCAGGCGGGTCATGCAGTGCGAGATCGAGGTGATGTTGTCCGGGCCGCCGACCAGCGGAAGGATCGCGGCGGCGGTGGCGCGGTTCTTGTCAGTGGACATGTGGGATCGCCTTGGTTCGGGGGCGGGGTCAGCGGGTGTGGGCGGGGGCGAGTTCGAGGGCGGCGCGCAGGTGGCCCTGCGAGGCCGCGAGCAGGGCGGCGGCCGTGGGGCCGTCGACTCCGCCGAGGACGACGAGCACCGCGTTCTTCACCTCGCCGCCGGTGGCGGTCAGCGCGGCCTCGATCTCCGCGTCGGGTGCGCCGGTGGCCAGCGCCACGATGCGGCGGGCGCGGGCGTGCAGCTTCTCGTTCGAGGACCGCATGTCGACCATCAGGTTCCCGTACGTCTTCCCGAGGCGGATCATCGTGATGGTCGAGATGAGGTTGAGGACGAGCTTCTGCGCGGTGCCGGCCTTCAGGCGGGTGGATCCGGTGAGGAGTTCGGGGCCGACGACGACCTCGATGCCGTGGTCGGCGGCGGCGGCGAGGGCGGATCCGGCGTTGCAGGAGAGCCCGACGGTGAGCGCGCCGCGGGTACGGGCGAACTCGACGGCGCCGATCGCGTACGGGGTGCGGCCGGAGGCGGAGATGCCGACGACGGTGTCGTGCGGCCCGATCTCCAGCGCGGTGAGGTCCTCGGCGGCCAGCTCCTTCGAGTCCTCGGCCCCCTCGACGGCCTTGACCATGGCGGACGGGCCGCCCGCGATCAGACCGACGACGTCGGCCGGGTCGGTGTTGAAGGTGGGCGGGCACTCGCTGGCGTCCAGGACGCCCATCCGGCCGGCCGTGCCGGCGCCCGCGTAGACCAGCCGCCCGCCCCGGGCCATCCGCTCGGCGATCGCGTCGACGGCGGCGGCGATGTGCGGGAGCCGTGCGGCGACGGCGGCCGGGACGGTGGCGTCCTCGGCGTTCATGGTGCGGGCGATGTCGAGGGTGGACAGCCGGTCGATCTCGGCGAGGTCCTGGCGGAAGGCCTCGGTGGTGAGGGTGTCCAGCTGGGCGCGGAGTTCTTCGTAGGCGGTCATGTGACCTTCCCTGACGGGTGCGGGTCCCTGGCGGGTGCGGGTGGTGTGCGGGCTGGGCTGAAGTACCGGGGCTCCGTCCCGGACCCCGCGCCTCAAACTCCCCCAGCTACCGCTGGGAGGTGCCCCCTGACGGGGCTGGATGGGGCGGGGCCGGGTTTGCCGTTGTGGCGGTGGGCGAGGGCTTCGTAGGAGGCGGCGAGGGCGGGCGCGGCGGTTTCGTAGGTCTGCTGGGCGACGCCGACGAAGAGGCAGTCGACGACGAGCAGCTGGCTGGTCCGGCTGGACATGGCGGCCGGGCGCAACTGGGTCTCGCGGGCGGCCGAGGTGGCCAGTACGAGGTCGGCGTAGTGGGTGACGGGGCTGTTCGGGCGGCCGGTGAGGGCGAGGGTGGTGGCCCCGCGCTCGAAGGCGACGCGCAGTGGTTCGATCACGTCGCCGGTGCTGCCGGAGTGGGTGATCGCGACGGCGACGTCGCCGGGGCGGAGCTGGACGGCGCCCGTGACGGCCAGGTGGGGGTCGCTGTGGGCATGGGCGAGGAGGCCGATGCGCAGCAGCTTCTGGGCGAGGTCCTGGCCGACGAGGGCGGAGGCGCCGATGCCGTAGATGTCGATGCGGCGGGCGGTGGCGAGCGCGGTGACGGCGGCGGCGAGCTGGGTGAGGTCGAGGGCGGCGGCGGTGTCGGTGAGGGTCTGCGCCTCCTCGTGCGCCAGCTTGGCGACGACGTCCGCGAGCGGGTCGTCGACGGCTATGTCGACGGTGACGGCGGGGGCGGCGCCGGACTCCTGCTGGGCGGCGAGGGCGGCGAGCGCGAGGCGCAGGTCGCGGTAGCCGGGATAGCCGAGGAGGCGGGCGGTGCGGACGACGGTGGCCTCGCTGGTGCCCGTGCGTTCGGCGAGGGCGGAGACGGTGAGCCGGGCGCACGCGGCGGGGTCGGCGGCGACGGCGTCGGCGACGGCCTGCATGGAGCGGGTCATGGAGGGGCCGAGGCTGCGGATCCGGGCCCGGAGGGCGTGGGGCGGGGGAGCCGGGACGGCGCTTCCGGCAGGGCTTGCGGTGGCGCGTCCAGCAGGGCTTGCGGCGGGGCGTCCGGCAGGGACCGGCGGATGGCTGGCAGTTTCTTTCGCATTCTGGCTCACTTCTGAAATTTATTTTCAGGGTCGGGTCCGGTCAATACGCCATTGGGCCTGCGGAAAGAGGGCCTTCATCGCCGGGCCCTCGCGGGTCCACAATGGGCGCATGGACCACGCGACCCCCCTGGAGCAGGCGCTGCACGTCGCCCGCGCCCTCGTTCTCGCCGACCTCGCCGCCGGCGAGGTCGCCGATGCCGATGTCGTCTCCCTCGTCGAGGACTCGGTCACGCACCGCCGGTGGTGGGTGGAGCAGTGGCCGGAGGGCGTCGATTACCTTGCCGGACTCGTAGCCCAGGACGTGAAGGACTCGCTGCTGGAGAAGTACGGACGATGGCCGCTGTGCCCGGTCTGCAACCACGGTGAGCCGCACGCGCTGGACGTGGAGCCGGAGCTGGGACCCGACCCGCACTGGGTGTGTTCGGAGGCGGGCGTGAAGGTGGCCGCGATCGGCGGCCTGGGCCCGGTCTTCGGCCGCCGGTGAGCCGCCGGTGACCGTCTACATCGACCCGCCGACCTGGCCGGGCCACGGCCGCATGTGGTCGCACCTGGTCAGCGACGTCTCGTACGAGGAGCTGCACGCCTTCGCGGCGGGCATCGGCTGCCCGCCGCGCGCCTTCGAGCGGGACCACTACGACGTGCCCTCGTACCGGTACGCGGACGCGGTCGGCGCCGGCGCGGTGGAGATCGGCAGCAAGGAACTCGTGCGCCGCCTCACCGCGGCGGGCCTGCGCCGCCCGAAGGGCCGACCGGCGGCTTAGGCGCCCGTGCTCACCCGTGAGCACCTTGTCCGGCGGACCCGGCCGGCGGAGTCGTTTTCCGCACGAGGGCAGGAGCGCAGGAGCCGCCCCCGGCGATCTCGCTTTCGGTCCGGCGTCAGGCGATCCGCAAGACGCTCTTGCCGTGAGTGGCACCCTCGGCGAGCCGCCGTACGGCGGTGGCCACGTCCGCGAGGGGGTATTCGGCGGTGATGTCCACCCGTACCGTGCCGGCCGCAACGAGAGCGAGGGCGCGGCGGGCACTGTCCGCGAGGCGCTCGGGATGGGTGCGGCCGAGCAGGTTGCTGTTGTACGTCAGGAGCGATCTGCCGTGCATGAGCAGGTCACCCGCATCGGCCGGGACGGGCTCGAAACCCGCGAGGTTGCCGAAGACCACGAGTCGACCATGAGCCGCCAACTGTTCCGGAGCGGCGCGGCGAGCGGCACCGCCGACCGGGTCGAGGATCACGTCGAAGCGTTCGTCGTCGAGCCCGGCCGGGAAGTCCTCGCGCAATACGATGCGGTCGTATCCGAATCCGGCCGCGTATTCGGCCCTGGCGCGGCTACCCGCAACACCGACGATCCGGCCGGCCCCGGCCAGCCGGGCGAACTGGGCGGCCAGCGTGCCGACCGAGCCGGCCGCGGCATGGATCAACACGCTCTCACCAGGCCGAACCCGCGCGATGGTGTTGATCAGGTCATAGGCGGTCGGTGCGCCCCAACCCAGGCCCGCGGCAGTCCGCAGCGACAGGTCACCGGCCTCCAGGCTGAGCGCAGCGGGCGCCAAGACCACCTCGGCGTACGCACCTCCGGTGGTCAACGCCGCGACGGGCGCCCCGACACGGCCCGGGTCCACACCCTCACCGACCCCCACGATGTGCCCGGATGCCTCGAAGCCGGGAACGAAGGGCCGCTGCAAAGGGAAGTGACCCTCGCGAACCATGACGTCCCCCCACTGGACCCCGGCGTAGGCAACCTTGATCGCCACCTGGCCCGGACCGGGCACGGGTTCATCCACTTCAGCAGCGCAGTAACGGCCCTCGATGTCGAAGAGCACAACCTTCACAGTCACAACCCCTTGTGCTGACTCAGTATCCTTATAGTCGAGACAGTAGGTATGTAAGGTTCCTGAGTCAACCCATGAACCTGTTAGTGGAGTGGGAGCCCGTGGTGGAACCCCCGGTCGAGAAGTCCCTCTGTACCCGGATCAGAAGGTCCGAACAGGCGCTGATGGCGCATCACGAGGCGGTGCTGCGCACCTACGGGCTGACCATGACGCAGTACACCGTGCTGCTGACCCTCTCGCGCGAAGGTGGCATGTCCGGCGCCCAACTGGCCCGCTCCTGCGGGGTGACCCAGCAGAGCATGGGCAGTGTGCTGACCAATATGGAAGGCAAGGAACTCATTCACCGCGCAAGCTCCCCGGTGCACGCCAAAGTGCAGATCGCGACCTTGAGCGATGAGGGCCAGGCGCTCCTCGATCGCGCCTACAGGGAAGTGGACGTCCTTGAGCAGGCGCTCACCGATGCGTTCACACCCTCCGAACACGCCGCGCTCTGCGCACTGTTGGAACGAGCCACCACTGTCCTGATCGGGCAGACCCGCAACACGACCACCCCGCCCACCACCTGAACCGCCGGCCTACAGCCGAAACGTCTGCTCCTTCGCGGATGGCGCGACAGCGACCTCGAACCACCCATGCGCGGCGATGACATGGACTCGCGGGGCAGATTTTTTACAGCCTCTGAAGCGTTCCCCCGCCGCACAGGATGAAGATCAAGCTGCACGTCAGGAA
This sequence comes from Streptomyces sp. NPDC091682, assembly GCF_044756625.1. NCBI lineage: Bacteria > Bacillati > Actinomycetota > Actinomycetes > Kitasatosporales > Streptomycetaceae > Streptomyces > Streptomyces sp. NPDC091682. Next base: position 365,457 of record NZ_JBIVTH010000007.1, read on the forward strand.
CTCGGGGTCGGGGCCGGGGTGGGGGCCGGGGCCGAGGTCGGCTCAGGGACGGTGTTGGGCTGGGCCGCGGGCGGGAGTTCCCAGACGTGGTCCGGGGTCGCGATCTTGGTGACGGTGTTGGCGATGAGGGAGCTCAGGCTGGCGAACTTCCCGTCGACGTCGGAGTTCACCACGATCACCATGGTGGCGCGGGCCTGCGGGAGGCGGACGGCGATGGTCTCGTAGCCGGGCAGCTCGCCGTTGTGGCCGATCCAGCCGTCGAGTTCGGCGATGCCGAGTCCGTAGCCCACGTCCGCGTGCCCGGTGGGCAGCATGCGCAGCCGCTGGGCCTGGGTGGCCGGTTCCAGCAGGCGGTCACCGTCGGGAAGCTTCCCGGTGACCAGGGTCGGGACCCAGGAGTGCAGGTCGTCCATGGTGGAGATCATCGCGCCGGCCGCCCAGCCCCAGGACGGGTTCCAGGTGGAGGCGTCGACGGTCGCGCCGTCCGGGGTGAAGTTCGTGTAGCCGTGCACGTACGGGGACGCGATCTCCGCGCCGGTCGGCAGCGAGGTCGAATCCAGGCCGGCCGGTTCGAAGACCTGCTGCTCCAGGTAGGTGTGCAGGGGCTGCCCGCTGACCTTCTCGACGAGCCGGCCGAGCAGCACGGTGTTGGTGTTGGAGTACTCCCAGCGCGCGCCCGGCGGGAAGTTCGCGGGGTGCCGGAAGGCGATGTCCAGCAGCTCCTGCGGGGTCCAGGCGCGGTGCGGGTCGGCCTTGAAGACGGCCGTCCAGCGCGGGTCCTCGGTGTAGTTGTAGAGGCCGCTGCGCATGTCGGCGAGCTGCCGGACGGTGATCTTCTCGCCGCCGGGCACGCCGTCGAGGTACGTCGAGATCGGCGCGTCCAGCCGTACCTTCCCGTCGTCGACGAGTTGGAGGACGCCGGTGACGGAGAAGGTCTTGGTGACGCTGCCGATGCGCGTGTGCATGTCGGTCTTGATGGGGGTGCCGGTGGCCTTGTCGGAGGTGCCGAAGGCGCGCACGTAGGGGTCCTCGCCGTCGATCCACAGGCCGACGCCCACCCCGGGGATGTCGGCCTTGCGCATGGCCGCGGTGATCGCGTCGTCGAGCTGCTCGGCGGTCGCCGGGTCGATGCCGACCCGGCCCGGCGGGGCGGCCGCGGGGGCCTGGCCCGCGCACAACGCGGTGAGCAGCAGGGAGGCGGCTGCCAAGACGGTGGGCGTCCGGTACCGGCCCATGGAGGATCACCTCTGACGCACGTCCCCGAGCGGTCCCCAGCTCCCCGAGCGGACCTTCCCATCGTAGGAAGCCGGATCCGGGGCGGCGACCGGGAACGGGCGTCCACCGGCGATCGGTCGCGGCGTTGTCGGTGGCGTCCGACATGATCGGCACCATGAACTCACCCGTGCCGCCGGTCCGCTCGTCCTGGGACCGCATCGACGGCTGGCTGCGCGAGCACGCCCCGACCTCGTACGAGAACCTCGCACGACCCGCCGACGCCGGCGCGGTCGAGGCGGCGCAGGCGGAGATGGGCCTGCGTTTCCCGGCCGACCTGGTCGACTCGCTGCTTTGCCACGACGGCCTCCTGCGCTGGGGCAGCGTCCTGCCGGGCCCGCCGCCGCAGTCGGTGGCGCAGATCGTGGCGCACTGGCGGGATGCGCAGCGAGATCGACGCTGACGACGAGGACCTCGGCGAGCCTTCCGAGCCGGGAGCCGAGCCCTGGTGGCACCCCCGGTGGATCCCGTGGGCCGAGAGCCACGGGACCGCGCAGGTGATCGACATGCGCGAGGGGCCGCAGCAGGGCCGGCTGGGTACGGCCTGCCACGACGACACCGCCCACTTCGAGGACGGGTGGCCCTCGCTGGCGGCGTACCTCGCGGAGGTGGCCGACGTACTGGACCACGGCGGCCTGGCCGACGGCTGCGCGCCCTACCTGATCGGTGACGGGGAGCTGTGGTGGGACCTGGAGGGGGAGACGGAGTTGAACGGCGAACCCCTCGTCCCGGCTCCGACCCCCGCACGTACCGCCGCACTCGCGGTCCGGGCCTCCTGGAGCCTGCCGGAACTGCTCGGGGAGCCGGTCCGTCCGGCGGGCGAGGACGCACTCGTCATCGAGGCACTGGCGCGCGACTGGTCGGTCGTCCTCCCGCCCGACTACGTGGCCGTGGCGAGCGCCTACGGAGACACGATGATCTCCGACTACCTGTACTTCTTCGGCGCCCGCGGCCTGCGCGCGTACGGGGAGCGCAACGCGCCGGGCGCGCCGTCCCCCTCGGTGCCCCATCCCGTCCTGCCCACCTCCGGCGGCGTCCTGGCCTTCGGCCACACGATCGAGGGCGACCGGCTGTTCCTGGTCCCGCACGCCGACGGCAGTTGGACGGTGTCGGCGTTCCGGCGCGGCTGGGCGGACTGGCACGACACGGGGATCGGCTTCGGCGAATGGTTCCGCGGAGCCCTCGCCGGGGTGCTCGCCACCGACTGGCTGCCGGAGTGGGAGCCGGGTCCGCACCCCCTGGAGCTCGGCCCGGACGCTCGCGCGGTGGCCTGACCACCCGTGGTGGCCGGCTGGCCGGCCAGCCGGCTGGCCGGCCACCGAAGTTCGACCCGGAGGACGACAAGGCTCGGCATGCGGTCGAGTGTGGGATCGATCGCCGCAAGAGGCATCGAGCCGGGGCCATCAACGAGTGGCTGTGACCAGCGCCTTTCCCGGTCGTGCGGGAGCGGCCTCAGCGGTGGCCCAGCACGTTGACCACCCGGCCGTTGGGGTCGCGGACGAAGAACCGCCGGACACCCCACTCCTCGTCCTGCAAGGGGTGGACGATCTCCGCACCGCTGTCCCGCACGGCCGCATAGGCCGCGTCCACGTCGTCCACTTCGACGCTCATGTCGGGCGCGATGGGAGCGGTCTTGTCGCTGGTCATAAGGCTGACTTGCGCCGCCGGACTCGACGGGGAGGCGAGCGTCATGATCCAGCCGTGGTTCATGACCTCCTCGAAGCCCAGCAGACCATAGAACTCCCGGCTCTCCTGCATGGCCTCTGACTGAATGTTGGGCACGACACGGCGAGCGGCCATCGACGACTCCAGGTGAGAACAGACACGCCATCGGACCCTCCACAAGTACTACGGCACACCCGCCGCCGCACACACTTTCGCAACAGGCCCAGGTGTGTCGTCCCTTGCGGTCCTGCCGGGCCCGCGGCGGCCCGGGGTGGCCCGGGGTGCCGGACGCCGCGGGCTCGGCCGACATGATCCGAAGGAGGCGACCCCGGTCCCGTCCCCCGGCGGACCGTACGGGCCGGAGCCGTCCCGCCGCCGCCGCACCACCTGACCTGCGGACATCGCTCGTTCACCGGAGTCCGCCCGGTGGGACTCCGGCGGGAGGGACGATCCCAGGATTCAAGACACGAGAGGGAAAGCACCACACCAAACCCCACCCCTCCCGCCCATGGCGCACGCTCACTCGCTTGGGTGAAAGATGCCAACTTGGCTGGCTTCGGGGAGGGTTGCCTGATCTACGCTCAGCGCGACACACCACATGACCGCTGACACACGTCGGCCCCCGCCGGGACTGCAATCCCAGTGCGGGGGCCTGACCACCGAGGAAGACAGACCCCTTCCTGATGGATACCCAGAACACTAGCGCGCGCCTGCACGCCCAGTCCCGGAACGACGGGGAAAACCACCCCTCCCGGCGAACCCGGCCGCTTCCCCGAGGGGAAGACCCGGATCGCCGCCGCCCTGCGCGAACTGGAGGCCCACGGCTATCTGCGCCGCACCTGCGAACGCACCAGCAGCGGCCGCGTCGTCACCCGCACGGTCTCCTGCAACCAGCCGGGCCGGACCGGCGCCCCGGACGAGCCGCGACCGGAGCCCCGGCGCCCCGCCCGCCGGGAGGGCGAGCCGCCGCGCCGCGCCCTGCCCGCGGTTCCGCAGCCCGCCTACCCTGCCCCTGACCTCCTCCGGGCCGCCATCGAGGTCCTCGTGGGCCTGCGCCGCGCAGATCCCCGCATCCTGCTCTCCGCCACCGAGGTCGAGCACCTCGCCCCCGGGGTCGCGGCCTGGCTGGAGCGCGACCTGTCCCCGAGCGCCGTTCACCACGCCCTGACCACCGACCTGCCGACGGAGCCCCTGCGCCGCCCGGCCGCCCTCCTGGCCCACCGCCTCGCGGCGCAGCTCCCGCCCGTGCCGCCGTTCCGCGCCCCGGCAGCACCTCCGCCCGTCAGACACCCGCTCCAGAACTGCGACCTCTGCGACCGCGCCTTCCGCGCGGCCGACCCCGGCCGCTGCCGCGGCTGCCTGACCGAACCGCCCGGGGTTCACCCCTCCGGGTGAACCATCGCCGCATCGGCCCGTTCCGCACGGCATCGCTTCCTACGCTCCCCGCAAGACCCATTCGTGGCATTTGCCAGAGGCACTTCCCAGAGGCACTTCCCACCTCGCCACTCCCACAGGAACCCCGATGGTCAGTTCGCCCCACGAGGCGATGCACCGCATCTTCCAGGAACACCCGGAGCTCTTCTCCCGTGCTCGGCGTCGACTTCGCCCCACCCACGTCGTTCACCGTCCTGCCCAACGACCTCACCGAGACCCAGCCCTTGGAACGCCGCGTCGACACCCTGCTGCGGTTCGACACGGAGCGCGACGGGTCCTTCCTCCTCGCCGTCGAGGCCCAAGGCAAGAAGGACCCGGACAAGCCCGCCAGTTGGGCGTACTACGCCTCCTACCTCCTCACGAAGTACCGGCTGCAGCCGATGCTGCTGGTCGTCTGCCAGGACCGCTCGACCGCGGAATGGGCCGCCCGCCCGGTCCGCTTCGGGCCTCCGCAGTGGCCCCTGCTCACCCTGTGCCCGCTGGTGGCGGGGCCGCACAACATGCCCCTGATCACCAGTCCCGCCGAAGTCCGGAAGGACCTGGCGCTGGCCACTCTGGCCGCGATCACCCACGCCACGAATCCGGACATCGGAGCCATACTCAAAGCGATGACCAACGTCCTGCGGGACACACCCGCAGCCCTCGCCAACCCGATCGTCGAATTCGTCGCACAAGGCATGGGTAAGCACCCATCCGCAGCACTCTGGAGGAAGCTGGTGGCCGTGGACCTCTCTTTCTACAAGTCGTCCCTCTCCGAGGAACTCCGAGACGAGGGCCGGGCCGAGGGCGAGGCGCGTCGGGCGGCCGAGGACGTCCTGGCTGTTCTCGCGGAACGGAGCATCGAGGTCCCCGAGGCGGTCCGTGAGCGGATCACCGGCTGCGGTGACGCCGAGACCCTGAGCCGCTGGCTCCGGCGTGCCGTCACCGCGGCCTCCGCCGATGCGATCTTCGGGGACGGGTAGCGGGCGGCGTCAGGCGTGGGTGGGCGCCGGGGTGGCGGGGGCGCTGCTGCCGGTGATCACGCGGGTGGCGCGCGGCGGCGTACGGCGGTCCAGGCGCAGGGCGGCCGCGGTGAGGGCGATCGCGGTGACGGTCATGGCGGCGCCCGCCCAGGCGGTGGCGGCGAAACCCAGGCCGGCGTCGATGACGGTGCCGCCGAGCCAGGGGCCGCCGGTGTTGCCGAGGTTGAAGGCGGCGGTGGTGGTGGCGCCGGCCAGGGTCGGGGCGGCGCCGGCCACGTTGAACATGCGGGCGTTGAGCGCCGGGGCGGTGAAGAAGGCCGAGAAGCCGAGCAGGAAGGCCAGGGCGACCGCCGCGGCGGCGGCGGAGGCCAGCAGGGCGAGCGCGACGAGGAAGACGGTCGAGGCGGTGATGCCCCAGATCATCACGCCGAACAGGTGCGCGTCGGCGACCCGGCCGCCGACGGTGGTGCCGGCCAGCGCGCCGATGCCGAAGAGGCCGAGGATCCACGGGACCCATCGCGAGTCCAGCCCGGCCACGTCCGTGAGCAGCGGCGAGAAGTAGCTGAAGGCGCAGAAGACGCCGCCCGCGGCCAGCGCGGTGATGCCGATGGAGAGCCACACCTGGCGGTCGCGGTAGATGCGCAGCTCGCGCCCGAGCGACGGCTTCTCGGCGGGCAGCGGGATCTTCGGGATCAGCGCCAGGATGCCGACGAGGGCGATCGCGGAGGCGGCGGCGACCGACCAGAACGCGGAGCGCCAGCCCAGGTGCTCGCCGAGGAAGGCGCCGGCGGGGACGCCGAGGACGTTGGCGATCGACAGGCCGCCGATCATGACGGCCATCGCGCGGGCCCGCTGGTCCATGTCGACCATGGCGATGGCGACGGCCGCGCCCACGGCCCAGAAGCCGGCGCAGGCGAACGCGGAGACCACGCGGGAGGCGAAGAGGAGCTCGTACGTGGGAGCCAGCGCCCCGGCGACTTGCCCGAGGCCGAAGAGGCTGATGAGGGCGATGAGGGTGGTGCGGCGGGGGAGCCGCAAGGTGGCCACGGCCAGCAGCGGTGCGCCGATGACCATGCCGATCGCGAAGGCGGATATGAGCAGGCCCGCCTGCGGGATGGTGACGCCCATGTCCTCGGCGATCGGTGGCAGCAGGCCGGAGAGCATGAATTCGCTGGTGCCGAGCGCGAAGACGGACAGGCCGAGGACGTAGACGGCGACGGGCATGCGGGGGCGTACGGCTGCTGCGGGCATGACTGTCACCAACCCGTGCGAACGCGATCAAATTCCCTGGTCGGTGAGGTCGGCGAGCTCCGCGGCCAGGTTGGTGCGGGCCGGGGCCTCCCAGTGCGCGGCCCCGTGGGGCGTGCGGAAGAGCCGCGGCAGGTCGAGCAGCTGGCGCAGGACGGCGGCGCGGCCGGTGCGGAAGGCGTCGTCCGGGACGAAGCCGTACTCGGCGCGGACGGCGGCCGTGTACGCGGCGTACGCGTCGGGTTCCCCGGCCAGGACGGCCAGGTCGGCGTCGCAGAGGGCCTCGCCGTCCGTGTCGCCGGGGGCGGGGTCGTGGGTGACGGTGAGCCGGACGAGGCGGGCGACCTCAGCGGTGCGCGCGGGGTCGATGCCCAGCTCGGGGAGGGCGCGCTCGGCGAGGGCGGCGCTGCGCTCCTCGTTCTCGGACCGGTCGGGGCGGTAGACGGCGTCGTGGAACCAGGCGGCGAGCTGGACGGCGGCCGGATCGGCGGCGTGCGGGGCCAGTACGTCGATCCGTGCGAGTACGTCGGCCAGGTGGGCGGTGGTGTGGTAGCGGCGCTGCGGTTCCGCCCAGGCGGCCAGGAGGCGGTCGGCGTAGGGCGCGGGGTCGCGGTCGGCGGCGGCGCCGGCGGCGGTGACGGTCGCCTGCCAGCGGGCGCGCAGGTCGGCGGTGTCCGGGTGGGTGTCGCTGCGCTGGGTGCCTGTGTCCATGGGCACATTGTGGGGTGGCGCGATTGTGCTGGTGAAGGGCGGGTGGAGGCCCGTATTCTGAATATTGGACTAGACCTCTCCTAGGGTTTTCCCTGGGCTCCCTGGTTTCCCTGGTTTTCCGAGTTTCCCGAGCTTTTCGAAGAAGGATGGGATCGAATGAGCAACCGTGCGCTCCTGGAGGTGATCGCCCTCGACGTGGAGGACGCGGTCGCGGCCCAGGCCGGTGGGGCGGACCGACTCGAACTGGTCACCGACATGGCCGCCGACGGGCTCACCCCGCCGCGCGAGACCTTCGCGGCGATCAGGGCGGCGGTCGACATCCCGCTGCGCGTGATGCTCCGCAAGACGGACGGGTTCGCGGCCGGCGACGTCTCCGTCTTGGCCCGGGCGGCACGGGAACTGCGGGCGGAGGGCGCGCAGGAGTTCGTCCTCGGCTTCCTGGACGCCGACGGTGCCCCCGACCTGGCCGCCGTCGAGGCGGTCGTCGCGGAGCTGGACGGCTGCCGCTGGACCTTCCACCGGGCGATCGACCGCGCGGCGGACCGGGACCAACTGCGCAAGGCGCTGGCCGATCTGCCGGGGCTGGACACGTACCTCACGGCGGGCTCGGCGGCCGGGGTGGAAGCCGGGCTGCCGGTGCTGCTGGCGGAGGCGGCGCGGGGCGGCGAGCCGGGGTACGGGGCGCGGATCCTGGTGGGCGGCGGGCTGACGCTCGCACACCTGCCGGTGCTGCGCGCGGGCGGGATCGACGCCTTTCACATCGGTGGCGCGGCGCGTCCCTCCGGGTGGGGCGGTCCGGTCTCCGCGGCGGCCGTCGCGGACTGGCGCACCGCCCTTTCCTGACCGGGGGTGCGGTTGTCGGGTGCGCCGCCTTCTCCTGACCGGGGGTGCGGTTGTCGGGTGCGCCGCCGTTGCCGGGGGTGCTGCCCCCGGACCCCCGCGCCTCAAACGCCGGCGGGGCTGAAATGCCGGGGGCGCCGCCCGGGGCGCTTGCGCAGCGGCGCCGCACATCACCCGCCGACCGCCGTTAGGCCAGGGCGTTCGGGAGCGGGGCCGAGTGGAGGGCCGTCAGGCCCGAGACCGCGCGGGTGAGGCAGACGTACAGGCGCCGCAGGCCCGTCCGCTCGTCCGGCTCGCCGTCCACGATCGCCGCGGGCTCGTCCAGGACCACGTAGTCGTACTCCAGGCCCTTCGCCAGGGACGCCGGGACGAGGGTCAGCCGCGACTCGGCGGTGGTCTCCTCGCCGGGCGACAAGTACGGCAGGCTCGCCGCCAGCAGGGCCTCGGCCAGTACCGGGATCCGCGCGTCCGCCGCGATCAGGCCGATCGAGCCCTCGCGCGCCAAGGAGTCACGGCAGGCGGCGATCACCGCCGCAGTGAGGTCCGGGGCCTCCTCGACCCGTAGCGATCCCGGCGCCTCGCGCACGGAGGAGACGGGGGCCAGGCCCGGGGAGATCGACGGCAGCAACCGGGAGGCGTAGGCGATCACCTCGCGCGGCACGCGGAAGCCCGCCGTCAGTTCCTCCAGCACCGCCTGCGGCTTGCCCAGGTGTGCGAGGGCCTCGTCCCAGCTGCGCGTGGCCCACGGCGTGGTGCCCTGCGCGAGGTCGCCGAGGATCGTTGCCGAGCCCGTGGTGCAGCGCCGGCCCACCGCCCGGTACTGCATCGGCGACAGGTCCTGGGCCTCGTCGAGGACCACGTGGCCCAGCGAATGCGTCCGTTCCACCAGGTCGGCCGCCTCGTCGATCAGGACCAGGTCCGCCGCCGACCACTTCGCCGACTTCACGCTCCGGAACGGCTTCGTCCACAGCAGGAGCTTCTGCTCGTTCTCGGTGAGCAGGTCCGCCGCGTGCAGGGCGAGGAACTCGGGGTCGGACAGCAGGCGCAGGACCAGCTTCGCCGGTTCGACGGCCGGCCAGATCTCCTTGACCGCCGCCTTCACCGCCGCGTTGCGGGCCACCGCGTCCTGCACCCGGTCGTCCGGGGCCTCGCCCGCCTGCTCCATCCGTACGAGCACCGCGTGCGCGATGCGCTGCGGCAGGGCCTCCCGGGCCGCGCCGTAGCGGATGGTGCGCTGCTGCAGCTCCTCGACCATCTCCGCCAGCTCGTGCGCGGGCACCCGCCAGCGGCGCGAGCCGCGGACCACCATCAGCGGCTCCGCGGGGCGCGTCACGTGCGAGCGGACGGCACGGCCCAGTACCTCCGCCATGCGGGCGTCGCCCTTGACCACGGCGGTTTCGGCGGCGTCCGTGGCGCGCACCTCCAGCCCGGGGCGGGCGACGAGGTCGTCGACGGTGGCCTGCTTGACCTCCAGCTCGCCCAGGGCCGGCAGGACCTGCTCGATGTAGTGCAGGAAGGAACGGTTCGGTCCGATGACGAGCGTGCCCGTGCGGGCGAGGCGGTCGCGGTGCGCGTAGAGCAGGTACGCGACCCGGTGCAGGCCGACGGCGGTCTTGCCGGTGCCGGGGCCGCCCTGCACGCAGACGGAACCGGTCAGGCCGGAGCGGACGATCTCGTCCTGCTCGGGCTGGATCGTCGCGACGATGTCCCGCATCGGGCCCACGCGCGGGCGCTCGATCTCCTGCTGGAGCAGTTTGCTGACCGCGGTCGCCTCGCCGGGGTCGGACAGGTGCTCGTCCTCGTACGCCGTCAGCTCGCCGCCGGTGTACCCGAAGCGCCTGCGCAGCGCGATGTCCTGCGGGTCGGTCTTGGAGGCGCGGTAGAACGGCTGGGAGACGGGCGCGCGCCAGTCGATGACCATCGGGTTGCCGTGGGCGTCGTGGACGTGGCGGCGGCCGATGTAGAACTGCTCGCCCTCCGCGCCCTCGGTGAGCTCCGTGCCGGGTGCGTGCAGGTAGTTGAGGCGGCCGAAGAACAGCGGGGTGTGGGCAAGGTCGGCGAGGGCTTTGATGCGGTCGTCGATCTGGGCCTGGAGGACGATCGCGTTGACCCAGTTCGCGGTGACGTCGCGGATGTCGAGGGACTCGACGTCCTCGCGCATGGCGCGCAGGGCGGAACGCGAGGCGGCGAGGTGGGCCCGCTCGCGACCCAGCGGGTCGGTGGGCGCGGTCGGATCGTCGTGTGTGGTCTCGGGGGCGTGCGCGGGCACGGAACTGCCTCCAGCTGCTGGATGCGGAACAGATGGCCCGCCGGTTTCCGGCCGGAGGGCGGCTCTCCCCGATGAGGCGGCGGGAGGCGGCAAGAGCGGAGATTCTAGCCACCGGTGCGGTGCGGCGCGAACGAATATCAGGAGCCGGGGATCGGATCAACGGATCAACGGATCATCAGCGGATCACGGGATCTGGAGGGTGTTGAGGAGCTGCTGGTGCATTGCGTCCAGGTCCTTCTCCTGCGCCTCGGGACCGTAGGTCAGGGCCATGACGAGATGGTCGTCGTCGGAGATGAAGCGGATGGAGCCGACCGCGGCGCCGTCGGGGCCCTCGCCGGTGAGGCTCGCGTCGAGGGCGGGGCGGCCGTCCACCGTCGTCTTGCGGACGTTTTCCGTGGTCAGGGTGCCGCCGCCGGTCAGGCCGTACGCGTCGACGAAGCCCTTGAGGGCGTCCTCCAGCGGGATCCGGTCGCCCGGCATGTCGTAGACGGCGAAGCCGGTGGCGCCGTCCGGGGTCTCCACCCCGTACACGCGGGCGTCGACGGAATCGCCCTCCATGGGGATGGCACCCATGCGGACCTTGGCCTTTCCGGGGAGCTGGGCCGTGATGCCGCTGGGGGGATCGGTGGTCTTCACCGAACTCCGGGCGGGCTGGGTGGACGTGGACGTGGGCGATGGCGTGGGGGCGGCAGCGGCGGCGGCAGTGGCCGCGGCGGCGTGTGCCGGGGCGGCGAACGCGGCGGCGGACGGCAGCAGCCCGCCCGTGACCAGGGTTGCCGATGCGGAGAGCAGCGCGAGGCGCCGCGTCCGGGAACGGTGGGTCATGCGGATCACTCCCATGGGGTGGTCGCCGGTACCGCGGACCTTCCCAGGGTCCGTCCCGACCGGCCCCCGTGCATCCGGACGGGTACCGGGCGTCGTACTGCGGAGTGTCAGACCTTGGTATCCACCCCTAGGGGTGCGCATGCGACGGGAGGAGGACCCGGGGGCCCGTGAGGTTCCCTCCCGGGAGCGATGTGCGGGACGGCTCGAAAACGCACCATGGATCCATGAGCCCCGCAACCTTCACCTCGATCCAGGGCAGCCGTCCTCGCGGCGCCGACTCCGACTCCCTTCCGCGCAACGGTCTCGGCGGCATGCTGCGCGCCGTCAAGATCTTCGCGGTGACCGCCGTGAGCGTCGTCGTGCTCGGTGACTACTCCGAGGACGCGGGCGTCATACGCCATTGACCTCGGGCCCCGCCCAGCACCTGCACTGATCCACTAGGGTCACGCGGGTGACCCGCAGTCCCGTTCCCAGCCGCTCACCGTCGTCTCTCGCCGGTGTGCTGCTGACCGGTTCGCTGCTGCTGCTCGGCGTGCTCTGCATCGCCCTGCGCATTCCGGTGGCCGACGCCCTCGTCCAGGGGTTCTCCGCCGCCGAGTGGGGGCCGTCCGCCACGTATCCGCCGTTCGCGGCGATCGTGTTCACGCCCGCAGCGTGGTTGCCGAGCAGCGTGCTGAAGGCCGTCCTCGTCCTCGGCAACGCCGGCTTGCTCGCCCTGCTGATCACCCTGTCCTGCCGGCTCGCGGGACTCCGGTCCCGGCCCGGGCCCGTGCTGGCCGCCACCATTGCCGGGCTGTGGCTGCAGCCGCTGTTCCAGGCACCGTTGGCCGGGCTGATCAACCTGGCCCTCGCCTGCCTGGTCCTGTGGGACCTCGGCCGGCCGCGCTCCGCGCTGGGCAAGGGCTTCGCGCTGGGCGTCGCCGCCGGGATCACCCTCGCCCCGGCGGCCATCGCCGCCTACCTCCTGCTGACCCGCCGCGTCCGCGCCGGGCTCACCGCGCTGGCGGCCTCGGCCGGGACCGCCCTGCTCGGGCTGCTGGTCCTGCCGGAGGCCTCAGCCGAGTTCTGGACCCGGCACCTGGCCGACGCGGCCGGGGCCCTCGTACTGGACTGGCCGCCGCTGTGGGTCTGGTGCGCTCCCTTACTGGCCGTCCTGACCGCCCGCGCGTGCCGGAGTCAGTCGCTCGCCAGCAACTCGTCGGCGTCCATGATCCGGTAGGCGTACCCCTGCTCGGCCAGGAACCGCTGGCGGTGCGCCGCGAAGTCCTGGTCGATCGTGTCGCGCGCGACGACCGAGTAGAACCGCGCCTCGTGGCCGTCCGCCTTCGGACGCAGCACGCGGCCCAGGCGCTGGGCCTCCTCCTGGCGGGAGCCGAAGGTGCCCGACACCTGGATGGCGACGGTGGCCTCCGGCAGGTCGATGGAGAAGTTCGCGACCTTCGAGACGACCAGCACGTTGATCTCGCCCTCGCGGAAGGCGTTGAAGAGCTTCTCGCGCTGCGCGTTGGAGGTCTCGCCCTTGATGACGGGGGCGTCCAGGTGCTCGCCCAGCTCGTCGAGCTGGTCGATGTACTGCCCGATGACGAGGGTCTGTTCGCCGCGGTGCTTGGCCACCAGGGCCTCGGTGACCTTGCGCTTCGTCGCCGTCGTCGCGCAGAAGCGGTACTTCTCCTCCGTCTCGGCCGTCGCGTACGCGAGCCGCTCCGATTCCGTCAGGTTGACCCGGACCTCCACGCAGTCGGCGGGCGCGATGTAGCCCTGCGCCTCGATCTCCTTCCACGGGGCGTCGAACCGCTTCGGCCCGATGAGGGAGAAGACGTCCGACTCCCGCCCGTCCTCGCGCACCAGCGTCGCGGTCAGGCCGAGTCGGCGCCGCGCCTGCAGGTCGGCGGTGAACTTGAAGACCGGCGCGGGCAGCAGGTGCACCTCGTCGTAGACGATCAGGCCCCAGTCCCGGGAGTCGAAGAGCTCCAGGTGCGGGTAGATGCCCTTCCGCTTCGTCGTCAGGACCTGGTAGGTGGCGATGGTGACGGGCCGGATCTCCTTGCGGGTGCCGGAGTACTCGCCGATCTCGTCCTCCGTCAGCGAGGTCCGCTTGACCAGCTCGTGCTTCCACTGGCGGGCCGAGACGGTGTTCGTCACCAGGATCAGCGTCGTCGCCTTGGCCATCGCCATGGCCCCGGCGCCGACCAGCGTCTTGCCGGCGCCGCAGGGCAGGACGACCACACCGGAGCCGCCGTGCCAGAAGCCCTCGACGGCCTGCTGCTGGTACGGCCGCAGCGCCCAGCCGTCCTCGGCCAGGTCGATCGGGTGCGCCTCGCCGTCCACGTAGCCGGCGAGGTCCTCGGCGGGCCATCCGAGCTTGAGCAGCGTCTGCTTGATCTGCCCGCGCTCGGAGGGGTGCACGGCGACCGTGTCGGCGTCGAGCCGCGCGCCGACGAGCGGGGCGACCTTCTTGGACCGCAGGATCTCCTCCAGCACCGGCCGGTCGGTGCTGGTCAGCACCAGCCCGTGGACGGGGTGCTTGCTGAGGGTCAGGCGGCCGTAGCGCGCCATGGTCTCGGCGACGTCGACGAGGAGCGCGTGCGGGACGGGGTAGCGGGAGAACTCGACGAGCGCGTCGACGACCTGCTCGGCGTCATGGCCGGCGGCCCGGGCGTTCCACAGGCCGAGCGGGGTGATCCGGTAGGTGTGGATGTGCTCGGGTGCCCGCTCCAGCTCGGCGAAGGGCGCGATGGCACGCCGGGCGGCTCCGGCGAGCTCGTGGTCGACTTCGAGGAGGAGGGTCTTGTCGCTCTGGACGATGAGTGGACCATTCACGCGCGGCGCCCCGTTTCATTCAGGTCAAACCTCCAGTGTGCCGTACGGCGCGGAGGCTGGGAACACGGCGCTTCGGCGGGGCGCCGGACGGGGCGCGGGGACGAGGCGCACGGACGAGGCGAGGGGCGCGGCATCCGGTGGGTCGGGCGGTCGGTCAGCGGCCGAGGCCGTTCAGCAGTAGGGCGAGGCCGCCGTGGAACTCGCGGTCCGGGGTGAGGTGGCGGGCGCCGAGCGCGGCCTCGGTCAGGTACGGGTACTCCTGGGCCGGGAGTTCGGCGATCGCGGCGGTGCCCGCGCCGGAGAGGGCGCCGAGGTGTTCCTGCTGGATCGCGCCGATCACGTAGGCGAGCAGGGCCCGCAGGGCGATGATCCGCCCCTCGGGCCCGAACCCGGCCTCGCCGAGCACGCCGAGGACGGTCTCGCCCCAGCGCAGTACGCCGGGGGAGCGGTGCCGGTGGCTCATGGTGAGCGGCAGTACGGCGGGGTGCGCGCCGACGGTGTCCCGCATCCGGTCGACGAGGAGCGTGACGCGGGCGCGCCAGGGGCCGGTGGTCAGGGGCGGCGGGGTGCTGTCGACGGAGCCGAGGACCAGTTCGACGACGAGGGCCTCCAGCTCCCCGCGGTCCTGGACGTACCGGTACAGGGCCATGGTGCTGATGCCGAGTTCGACGGCGACGGCGCGCATGGACAGCCCGGGCAGGCCCTCACGGTCGATCACGGTGAGGGCCGCGGCGGCCAGTTGGTCCGGGGTGAGTGAGCGGGGGCGCGGCATGGTGTTGACAGCGTACGGCATACGCTTACGCTGTAGGTGTACGCCATACGCTTACGAAGGAGACCTCAGTGCCCTCAGTGCCCTCAGCGCAGCTCGACACCGGTTCCCTCGTCCGTACCCGCACCCTCACCGCCGTCGCGGACGGCGCACCCGTGGCCGTCCCCGACCCCGAACACCTCGTCCACCTGCAGTTCCGCCGGTTCGCCGGCTGTCCCATCTGCCATCTGCACCTGCGCTCGGTGGTGCGGCGGCACGCCGAGATAGCAGCCGCCGGGATCCGGGAGGTCGTGGTCTTCCACTCCGGCGCCGACGAACTGCGCGAGCACGTGGCCGACCTGCCCTTCGCCGTCGTCGCGGACCCCCGCAAGCGGCTGTACGCGGAGTTCGGCGTCGAGTCGTCCTACCGCGCCCTGCTGGCCGCCCGCGCCTGGCGGGCGATCGCCGTCGGCACCCTCGACATCCTGCGCGGCCGGGCGAAGCCGCCGACGCTTCACCAGGACGGCGGGCGGCTCGGACTGCCGGCGGACTTCCTGATCGCGCCCGACGGACGCGTGCTGGCCGCCGGCTACGGGGTGCACGCGGACGACCAGTGGCCGGTGGAAAAGCTGCTGACCCTGGCGGCACGGGCACGTACCGTCCTGGCATGAATCATGATCAGCAGCCCTTCGTACCGGCCGACTTCGCGGTACCGCGGACGCTCGTCGCCGACGGCTTCCGGCTGGAGCCGCTCGGCGCCGAGCACAACGAACGCGACCTCGCCGCCTGGACCGGGAGCATCGCGCACATCAGGGCGACGCCCGGGTTCGTGGGGCGGGGCTGGCCGCCGGTGGCGGGGATGACCGCCGAGGCGAACCTGGCCGACCTGCTCCGGCACGCGCAGGAGTTCGAGGAGCGCGTCGCCTTCGCCTACAGCCTCCTGGAAGGGGAGGCCGACGGCGTCGGCGAGGTGATCGGCTGCCTGTACGTCCACGGCTCCCGAGAGGCCCCCGGCCGGGTCGCCGTCAGCCACTGGGTGCGCGCCGACCGGGCCGCGCTGGACGCGCGGGTCCACGAGAGGATCACCCGCTGGCTCCACGAGGTGTGGCCCTTCGACGCCGAGCGGATCGACTACGCCCCCAGGTGAGACCGGTGGCCGTCGGCGGCCGCTCCGGCTGGCCGCCCCGACCACGAGGGCCTGCTCCCGCGCACCGTTCCCGGCGTCGACGACGGCCCCTCGGCGGGGGTGCGTTCAGGCGTTCCGGGGCCGAACGGGTAGACGCCGGGGTCCGATGGGACGGGCGGCGACGTCGCTGCCGGGGCACCACCTGCGAGCGTTCTAGGGTGGCAGGCGGCCCCGGGCGCCCCAGACGCCCACCGGCGACGTCGGAACGGACCCCCATGACGCAAGCAAGCCGGGACCGCACGCTCTTCAGCCCCTCCCCGGCCCCCGCCACCACCGTCACCCACGACACCGGCCTGCTCCTGCTCCGGCTCGTCGTCGGCCTCAGCATGGCCGGCCACGGCACGATGAAGCTCTTCGGCTGGTTCGGCGGCCCGGGCCTCACCGCGACCGGCAAGGGCTTCACGATGGCCGGCTACCCCGCCGGGGACGCCATGGCCGTCATCGCCGGTCTCGCCGAGACCCTGGGCGGCCTCGGCCTCGCCCTCGGCCTGCTCACCCCGCTCGCCGGAGCGGCCCTGACCGGCACCTTCATCAACATCCTCGACGTCCGGGGCCTGAGCGCCTACTTCCCGCCCAAGGGCGTGGAACTCGAAGTGGTCCTGTTCGCCGCGATCGTCGCCCTCACCCTCACCGGGCCAGGCCGCTTCTCCGTCGACCACCACCTGCCGGTGCTGCGCGAGAACCGGCCCCGCTACTCCCTGCTCGCCCTGCTGCTGGGCGCCGTCGTGGGATTCGTCGTCCTGCTCATCCGGGACTGAACCGCCCGGCTACGCCCCCAGGTGCGGCAGCGGCCCCGCGGGGTAGGGGGTCTCCGCCGGCAGCAGGGCGCGCGCCGCCGCCTCGTCCCCGGCCCCGAGCAGGCCGCGGATCTCCCGGGCCAGCCCGGTCACATCGCGGATGCCGACCGTCCACTCGTCGGCGTACGCCCGCGACGCCGGACCGGACAGCCCCAACTGGAGCGAGCGGTACGGCAGCGGATTCAGCCGCAGGTCCCGCTCCGGGTCCCACTGGACCCGGGCCGGCGCACCGAGCAGCGCTTCCTTCCAGGTCGGCTGGTTCCCGTGCACACCCGGCACGTAGTGGGACAGGCAGGCGTCGCGCAGCGCCCGGTCGAAGCCCTCGCGGGTGATTTCGACGGCCAGCACCGTCTCCTGGTCGGCCTTGGTCCCCCAACCGCAGCGGTACATCATCCACAGGAACGACGGCTTGATCCACGTCATGCGCTCGCGCTTCCAGGCGGGCGGGAAGCGGCCGTCACGGGCGGCCGGCACCCCGAGCGAGGGGGAGTAGGCCTGGTACACCGTGATCGTGGTGTCGGTGTGCGCCGCGCGGATCTGGCGGTTCGGTACGTGCTCGTCGGACATGCGTTCAGGATGGCGGCCCGTCACCCGACCGGCCACCGGGTTTCCACCCCTACACCTGATCGTCCGCCAGTTCCGCGACACCGGTGATCCGGTGCAGCGCGTACGTCCGCACCTCGTCCGCCGTGTGGTCGTAGCCGGTGACGAAGCCGCCCTCCACCCGGACCGGCGCGATGACCCGCTGGCTCGCCGCACCCTCCGCGTTCACGTACCCGATCCACACCGCCGACCCGGTCAGCGCGGCCGCCTGCACCGTCGCCAGGGTCTCCGCCGCGCTCGTGCGCGGCAGTTCGCCCGGCACCCCGGCCCCGGCGGCGGAGGCCGTCGCGGGCTCCTTGCGCACCGCCGTCGCCGCCACGTCGCCCGCGCGGATCGCCCGTACCGCCGCCGCCAGCAGCGTCGCGTCCGGCACCGGCGGACCCTCCGGCACCGGTACGGGCGCCGAGCGGGCCGGGGTGCGGCGGGCGTCGGCCCGCGCCACCAGCACGTCGCCGGTACGGGACTCCGCGGCCGGCGCGTACCCCATCGCCCGCAACCCCTCCAGCAGGACGGTCGGATCCGCCTGCGCCGCCAGCACCGTCGGCGCCAGGCGGCGCAGCCCCAGCCCGGCCGAGCGCTTGTCGGCCAGGATCTCGCCCAGCATCGCGTCGTCGTCGCAGCGCACGTACGAGGAGGCGGCGCCGACCCGCAGGTGTCCGTGCCGGC
This sequence comes from Streptomyces sp. NPDC091682, assembly GCF_044756625.1. Lineage (NCBI taxonomy): Bacteria > Bacillati > Actinomycetota > Actinomycetes > Kitasatosporales > Streptomycetaceae > Streptomyces > Streptomyces sp. NPDC091682. Next base: position 383,503 of record NZ_JBIVTH010000007.1, read on the forward strand.
GGGCCACGTCGTCGATCAGGTAGGCCAGCGGCTGCGGCACCGGGGTACGGCTGTGCTCCTTGAGGAAGGCCTGCAGGTCCGCGGCGGCATGGCCGGCGTCCAGGGCCCGGCGCACCGAGCCGGGCGTGAACCGGTACACCGTCGCCCCGCCCTTGGACTCCACGTCCGCGAGCACCGCCAGGGTGTCGCCCAGCGGGCGGAGCAGCGGGCCCGGGGCCACCGCCGTCAGGTCGGCCTGGAGCAGTACGTGGTCCACCGGCTCCGGCAGCAGCGGGGCCAGCAGCGGCGCCGGGTCGCGGTGCTCCAGCAGGGCCCGGCCGGGCCCGGACAGGGCGCCCCGGCCGGTCACGCCGAGGACCTCCGCCTCGGCCAGCGCCCAGTGCGCGAGCCGGGCCCGCAGATCGCTCGCCCCGCGTACGGGACGCTCCCAGGCGAGCCGCGCCAGCAGGGCCTCCGGGTCGGGCGAGGCGCCCTCGGGCAGTTCCCCGAGCAGTTCCAGCACGCGCCGGCGCACCTCGGGGGCGGCGGACCGGTCGAGTTCGGGGCCGAGCGCGGAGAGCGTGCGCCCCTTGGCGTCCTGCTCGCCGACCAGCGGTGCCGTGCGGGTGGCCGGCAGCCAGGCCGCCGCGAGCTGCGACCAGCGCTCGGCGGGCGGCAGTTCGAGCCAGTCGTCGAAGGCCGGGGTGGGCGCGTACCGCTCGTCCGCCTCCCCGTCGCTGGCCAGCAGACCCGTCGCGTAGGCCAGTTCGGCCCAGAAGGCCGCCTGCTGCTCGGTCGTGTCCAGCGCGGCCGCGGTCCGCTTGAGGTCCCGTACGGACAGCCCGCCCGCCCGCAGCACCGGCGGACCGGCGTGCTCCCAGGACTTCACCAGTTCCTCGACCGTGGCCAGCGCGGCCAGCGCCTGACCGGCTGCGTTCGCGTCCACGAGCTGTGGACGGTGTTCGCGGTGCGCGGGCACCGGCGGGGCCACCGGCGCGGTGTCCCGGTGCGCGAGCCCGCCGCGCAGGTGCAGCGCCACCTCGCGGGGCAGCACGACGGTCCGCGCCGTCGCGGGCAGCAGCAGCCCCCGGTCGCGCAGCCAGCGCACCGGCGGCGTCGGATTCGGGGTCACCTCCCCGTACGGCGGCCCCCACACGAGCCGCCCCAGCACCTGGTGCGCCTCCGCCGGGGCCTCGTCCAGCAGCGCCGACATCCGCTCCGGATCGGTGAACAGCCCGGTCAGCGCGGTCACCGCGGACACCGGGTCGTGGGTGGCGGGCAGCCCGACGGCCGCCACGATCTCCTGCACCCGGGTCGGCGACATCCCGGCCGTGGCCTCGGCAACGGTCGGACCCAGCCCGGTGGGCGAGGGGCGGGAGGCCGAGGGGGCCAGCAGCTCGCGCGCCGTGCGGACCAGCCGCAGCCGGTCCTCGTCGCCCCACACCAGGGCCTGGTCGCGCAGGACGGCCAGGGCGTCGGGGAGCGCGGCGCGGGCCCGTTCGTCCTCGCCGCCCGTCAGCAGCCCCTCCAGCACCGCGTACGGGCACGGGTCCGGGCCCACCGCCAGGGCCTCGGCGGTCTGCAGCGCGAACCGGTCCAGCCGGTCCAGGGCGCGCACCACCGACGCCCGGGTTCCGGCCCGGGTGGCCAGCTGCGTCACATCGCCGGGCACCGGTCCGAGCAGGTCCGGGCGGGCCCGCAACAGGGCCGCGAGCGCCGCGTCGTCACGGGCGCGCAGCGCCTCGGCGAGTGAGCGCGGGGAGCTTCCCGCCGGGCTCCCGCCGGCGGATCCCGCCGCAGTGCTTGCCTCGGGCACAGTCGCCTCCTGGTCGCGTCGGCCGGTCAGTCGGCCGGTCCCCATCCGGTCAACGGTATCCGCTGCGCCCGCAGCAGCTCCACGGGCGCACGCGCTACCTTCGGGACAGGGGGTAAGGGAGGAGCCTGGGCGTGGGGATCGAAAGCGACCACCTGGTCTACGAATATCTGAGCCGCGTCGGGGACTTGGCGCAACAACGGCAGCTGTCCTCCGGCGACCGGATGCGGTTGGTGTCGGGGCTGCGGGACGAAATCGACCGCCGGCGCGCCAAGTACGACCCGGACACCCCGGCCGCCGTACGGCGCATCCTGGAGCGGATCGGCACGCCCGAGGAGGTACTGGACACCCTCGGCGCCCGCCGGGGCGCGGCCCGTGCCCCCGCGGCCCCCGCCCCCGCCCCCGCCGACATCGGCCTGTCGGTCCCCGTCCAGCGGGGACCGGGCCGTCTGCGCCGCCAGAACGTGCCCCCGGCCCGCCCGGCGGCGGAACCCGAGAACGTGCCGCCGCACCTGGCCGGGCTGGACGAGCTCGGCCCCTCCGGCGGGGCCGAGCCCGACTGGTGGCGGATGAGCCCGGGGACGCACGGGGCGGGTCCGCAGGTCGAGGGCTTCGCGGGCGGCATCGAGATCCCGGACCTGTTCAAGGAAGGACCGGAGGACGACCCGCAGGCGAAGGAGGCGGCACCGGCCCCGCCCGGGGCGCAGGAGGGGCGGGCGCGGAGCCTCGTACGGTTCCTGCGCGAGCGGCGGCGCGCGAAGAAGGACGCGGCGGCCGGGGCCGCCGCGCCGGACGCCCCGGCGGCCCCCGCCGGCCGCCCGCGACCGAACGCCTTGCTCATGCTGGCGGCCGCCGTCCTCGTCGTCGGCGTGCTCACCGGCTACTGGCTGCTCCTCGTGGTCGGCTGGCTCCTTCCGTACGCCTCGCGCGTGCTGGGGCCGGCCGAGCGCAAGTGGGTGGTCCTCGGCCCACCCGGCGCGGTGCTCACCGGTGCGGTGCTGTGGGTGTGGGGCCGGATGAACGGCAAATGGGGCGAGGCCCTGTCCGATGACCAGCTGAGCGGGGCCCTGCACGGGATGTGGCCGTGGGTCCTGCGGGGCGCCGCACTGGCATCCGCGCTGTACCTGGTGTGGCGCGCGCGGCGGCGGTAGGCCGGTCAGCCGCCGATGACCGTGTGCGGCATCTCCTCCACCGGGTCGCGGTCGGCCGCCTTGACCAGATCGAGGAAGGCGGCCGCCCCGGCGACGTCGAGGAGCTGCTGGGCGGTGACGGGCGCTGAGGTGTTCGACGCGTCGTGCGGGCCGACCCTCAGCGAGACGTCGCTGGCTCCGTAACGGAACCAGAGCCGGGATTCGGTGACGTTGCCGTTGTTGATCGGCGAGACGGCCGCATCGGCCCGGATGCCGCCGGGCAGGGTGGCCTTCGAGCAGACCGTGCCCTTGATCTCGCGGCAGTTCCCGGGCGCCATGCCCGGTTCGGACGGCCGCACCGAGAAGGTGATGCGGAAGGTCTTGCCGTCCTTGGTGCCCTGGTACTGCTGCACGCCCAGGTCGATGCGCTGCACGGTGCCGACCGACGGGGGCAGCAGCTGCTGGAGCACACCGACGGCCCGGTTCTGGAAGTTCTCCAGGCGGGCCCGTTCGGCGGGCGGCAGGTCGGCCATCGACGATTCGCCCGGGCTGGGTTCGAGGTGGATCGGCGGCGGCGGTCCGGAGCTCGTCGGCGGCCCGGCCACGTCCACGACCCCGGTGGATCCCGTCGCCCCCCGGTCGTCGCCGTCGCCCGGCAGGACGAAGGCCCCGGCCAGGCCGAGCCCGGCCACGGCCAGTACCGCACCGCCGATCGCCGCCCGGACGCGCGCCCTGCGGCGCAGGCCCTGGGCGCGGGCCGGCCCCACCAGGTCCGCCGTGGCGGGCAGTTCCGCCAGCGCACGGTCCATCACGTCCCGGACGAGCACGGCCGTGGCCCGGTCCTCGGTGTGGTCTTCGTTGGTACCCATGGCGTCTCCTCAGCTCTCGGTCGCGTAGATGTGGGCCTCGCCGAGCCGCGCGCGCAGCTTCACCAGGGCGCGTGAGCACTGGCTCTTGACCGTGCCCTCGCTGCAGCGCAGCAGTTCGGCGACGGTCTCGACGCTCAGGTCCTCCCAGTAGCGCAGGACGACCATGGCGCGGGCCCGCGGGGGCAGTTCGGCCAGCGCGGCGAGCAGGGTGACGCGCAGGTCGGCGTGCTCGGCTCGGGGCGGCGGACCGGCGCGCCGGTGGGCCAGCAGGTCCCGCAGCCGCCGGCGCCGCTCGGCGAGGAAGGTACGGGTCAGCACGGTTCTGGCGTACGCGTCGGGATACTCGGCGGCCGACGCCCGCCGCCAGTGCTGGAACAGTTTCGCGAGCGTCGTCTGTGTCAGATCGCGTGCGCCGTCGGCGTTGCCGCACAGCAGGTACGCGGTCCGGTACAGCTTGCGCTGACTGGCCCGGGCAAAGGCCTCGAAGTCGTGCTCGGTGCCTGGTGGCATCCGCCCTCCCCTTCACATCGTGTCTCTCACCCCTGCCCTGAGCACTGCCGCCGGGAAAAGGTTGAGCACGGATGTGAAGAATTCAGGTCGGGCAGTCCTCGGCGGGCGTTCCCCCGGCGTAGGCCCGCAGTCGGCCTCCCGTACGGCCGCCTCGGCACAATGGGAGGCATGAACCTCACCGTCGGCTTCGACCTCGACATGACCCTCATCGACTCGCGCCCGGGAATCAGGGCCGCCTACCAGGCCCTCTCCGCCGAGACGGGAACCTTCATCGATGCCGACGAGGCGGTCACCCGGCTGGGCCCGCCGCTGGAGGAGGAGCTCGCGCACTGGTTCCCGGAGGCCGAGATCCCGGCCATGACGGAGCGCTACCGCGAGATCTACCCCACGTACGCCATCGGGCCGACCCCGGCGATGCCGGGCGCCCGCGAGGCGATCGAGGCCGTCCAGGCGCTCGGCGGCCGCGCGATCGTCGTCACGGCCAAGCACGAGCCCAACGCCCGCCTGCACCTGTCGCACCTCGGCATCGAGGCCGACGCTGTCGTCGGCTGGCTCTGGGCGGAGGCCAAGGCCGGTGCACTGCGCGAGTACGGGGCGCAGGTCTACGTCGGCGACCACGTCGGTGACGTACGCGGGGCCCGCACGGCCGGCGCGCTGTCCGTGGTGGTGCCCACCGGGCCGTGCCCCGAGGAGGAACTGCGCGAGGCGGGCGCGGACGTGGTCCTGCCCGACCTCACCGCGCTGCCGCAGTGGCTCGCGCAGTACGTCGCCGCACAGCCCGTCTGACCGCCGCCCGGGCCGCTACGCCTGCGAGGCCCGCGCGGCCCTGCGCTGCGCCGCGGCCGAGCGGAGCACGCCCGCCGCGGAGATGGCGAACCCGACGCCCATGAGCATGCAGACCGCCCACGCGTACGACGGGAACGGGTCCATGTCGAGGAAGAGCGGGGCCATGGTCGCCAGCGTCGCCACGGCCCCGGCGATGAACACGATGCCGCCGGCCTTGACCAGTCCGTCGCCGGGCCGCGCTTCGTCTGAATGAGGAGTAACAGTCACCTCACCAGGGTAGTTCCCTGGCCGAAGCAGCCGACCGTGAAGGACCGGGGAACGTCTTGTCACCCGGCCCCCGACCATTAGCCTTGAGGTGGCGGGTCACTCATGGCCCGCTGCGCTGTTGTCCGGAGCCGTTCGCGGCCCTTCGGACCCCCGACGAGCACAAGGACAGAGGACGGACGTGCCTACCGGCAAGGTCAAGTGGTTCAACAGTGAGAAGGGCTTCGGCTTTCTCTCCCGTGACGACGGCGGCGACGTCTTCGTCCACTCGTCGGTGCTCCCTGCCGGGGTGGACGCTCTCAAGCCCGGCCAGCGCGTCGAGTTCGGTGTCGTCGCGGGCCAGCGCGGTGACCAGGCACTTTCGGTGACGGTACTGGACCCGGCGCCCTCCGTCGCAGCGGCGCAGCGGCGCAAGCCCGACGAGCTCGCCTCGATCGTGCAGGACCTCACGACCCTGCTCGAGAACATCACCCCGATGCTCGAGCGCGGCCGCTACCCCGACAAGGTGCACGGCACGAAGATCGCCGGACTGCTGCGCGCGGTCGCCGACCAGCTCGACGTCTGAGCCCCGCGCCGTCACGCGTACGGCTGCGCCCCGCCACTCGAAAGAGCGGCGGGGCGCAGCCGCGCGTACAGGGCGGTCAGTCCTGCGGGAAGTCCAGCGAGCCGGGCGGGATGGCCGGTACCAGTCCCTCGGCCGCCGCCCGGGTGAGCAGCCCGCGCACCGCCGCGTAGCCGGACTCGCCGAGGCCGGCGGTGAACTCGTTGACGTAGAGACCGATGTGCTGGTCGGCGACGGCCGGGTCGAGCTCCTGGGCGTGCGCGCGGACGTACGGGCGGGAGGCCTCCGGGTCGTCCCAGGCCATCCGGACCGAGGTACGGGCCGACTCGGCCAGCGCGCGCAGCCGCTCCGCGCCCAGCGAGCGCCGGGCGATGATCGCGCCGAGCGGGATCGGCAGGCCGGTCGTGGACTCCCAGTGCTCACCCATGTCGGCCAGGCAGTGCAACCCGTAGTCCTGATAGGTGAACCGGGCCTCGTGGATCACCAGCCCGGCGTCCACCCGGCCGTCCCGGACCGCCGGCATGATCTCGTGGAACGGCAGGACGACGACCTTGCCGACGCCCTCCGGCAGCACGTCCGCGGCCCACAGCCGGAACAGCAGGTAGGCGGTGGAGCGTTCGCTCGGCACGGCCACCGTCCGCCCGGCCAGGTCGATCCCCGGCTCGCGGGTCAGCACCAACGGGCCGCAACCGCGTCCCAGCGCCCCGCCGCAGGGCAGCAGCGCGTACTCCTCCAGCACCCACGGCAGCACGGCGTACGACACCTTCAGCACGTCCAGCTCGCCGCGCTCGGCCATGCCGTTGGTGATGTCGATGTCCGCGAAGGTGACGTCGAGGGCGGGCGCGCCCGGCACCCGGCCGTGGGCCCACGCGTCGAAGACGAAGGTGTCGTTCGGGCAGGGCGAATAGGCGATCTTCAGCGGTTCACCGGTGGTCGTGCTCATGGCGTTCTCCCCAGTTCGCGAGTACGGGCCCCAGCACGCGGAAGCCGTCGGCGAGCGCGGTGAGCGCGTCCCCGATCCGCCAGGCGGCACGGTCACGGGGGCCCACGGCGTTGGACACGGCGCGGATCTCCAGTACGGGCAGCCCGTGTGCGGCGGCCGCCTCCGCGACCCCGAAACCCTCCATGGCCTCGGCCCCGGCCATCGGGTGCCGGGCGGCGAGCGCGGCGGCCCGGGCGGCGGTCCCGGTCACGGTGGAGACGGTCAGCACGGGCGCGAGCAGCGCCCCGGTCGCCTCGGCGGCGCGGGCGGCGAGTTCGGCGGGCGGCAGGTGCACGCTGTGCCCGAAGCCGAGCTCGCTCACGGCGAGGAAGCCGTCGGGGGTCTCGGCCCCCAGGTCGGCGGCGACGATCGCGTCGGCGACCACGAGGGAACCGAGCGGGGCGGCGGGCGCGAACCCGCCGCCGATGCCGGCGCAGACGACGAGCGAGTAGTCGGCGAGGGCCAGGGCGGTGGCGGTCCCGGCGGCGGCCGCCGCCGGACCGACGCCCCCGACGAGCACGTCGAAGGCGATGCCCGGAAGGTCCCGGCGGTGGACGAGGTAACCCCCGGGCAAGGTGCGTGGCTCAGGACCGAACGTGTCCGGATGAGGGGTCAGCCCGGTGGTGACGGAGTCTGCCTCCGCCGCCACCGCGGTCACGACGAGCGCGCGCACCGCTGCCGCCCGGCTACTTGAGCTTGAGGTTGAAGGACCAGACGGCGAGCGGCTTGCCGTCCTCGGCGATCTGCAGGAACGCGAGCTTCTTCGAGGAGGGGGCCTCGCCCTGGCCTCCGGTCGCGAAGACGTCGGCGCCCGGGAAGCTGCGGTAGGTGTTCGAGGAGGGCTCGGTGATCGGCTGCCCGTCCAGGACCGCCGACCAGCGCTTGCCGTCCTCGACGATCTCCGGCTCGACCCCGAGGCGCAGGGTGTCGCCCCGGGCGTACTCGACGGTCTTGGGGTTCTTGAGGTTGGTGAGGCACTCCTGGACCTGGTCCATGGAGAGCTCCTTGCCGTCGTTGTGGCAGGAGGCTTCGGCGGACACCGACGAGGTGCCGACCGTCACGGTCGCCAGCGGCGTCGGCTTCTCGCCGCAGGCGGAGAGGAGGAGGAGGCCGGCGGACACGGCTCCGAGGGCCGCGACGCTGCGGCGGGCCCTACCCGAGAAAAGCGGTGCGGTCATGAGCCGAAGGCTATCGGGCCGGTGGGCTGCGCCGCCGCACGGGGTACCGGTGGCCTGCGGCGCGGCGTGGATCTGCCGGTGCGGCGCCGCCGCGCGAGCGGCCCCGGGCTCCGCCCGGGCATTCCCGGGGCTCCGCCCCGGACCCCGCGCCTCAAACGCCGGCGGGGCTGGATCAGTCGGCGTGGGTGATCGTTACGCCACGCGGGGGCGGGAGGGGTCCGGGTGGTGGGGGCGGGGGGCCGAGAGGACGCCGCGCACCGCCCACGTCGTACCCACCGCGACGATCGCCGCGGCCACCGACATCCCCAGTACCCCGTTCAGCGGCAGCACGATGCCGATCGCCCCGCCCAGCACCCACGCCACCTGGAGCAGCGTCTCCGAACGCGCGAAGGCCGAGGTCCGCACCGACTCCGGCACGTCCCGCTGGATCATCGCGTCTAGCGACAGCTTCGCCAGCGCCTGGCAGAAGCCCGCCGTCGCGGCCAGCACGGCCATGAACAGCGCGCTGAAGAACACCGCCGCGAGCACCGCCACGCCCAGGGTCAGGCACAGCACCGCCGCGACGATCGCCTCCGGCGCCCGCGCCCGCAGCCACGCGCCCACCGCCGTACCGCAGGCGTTGCCCACGCCCGCCGAGACGCCCACGATGCCCAGCGACACCGCCGCGCTCTGCCCCGCCACGGGATGCTCGCGCAGCAGGAACGCCAGGAAGAAGATCAGGAACCCGGACAGCGCACGCATCGAGGCGTTCGCCAGCAGCCCGCACAGCACCGACCGGCTGACCGTCCGCAGGCCCGGCCGCTTCGAGTGCGCCTCGTGCGTGGACAGCCGCGCCCGGCGCTCGCCCTTGGCCTCGTCCACCTTGTGCGGCAGCGTGAACGCCGCGAAGGTCCCCCACACGAAGATCACACAGGCCCCGTACAGCGGCCACGGCGGCCCGATCAGGTGCAGGGCCGCACCCAGCGGCGCCGCCGCGCCCGTCGCCAGCAGACCCGCCAACGTGACCCGGGAGTTCGCCTTCACGAGTGAGAATTTCGGCGGCAGCAGCCGGGGCACCACCGCACTGCGGACCACCCCGTAGGCCTTGGACGCCACCAGCACGCCCAGCGCCGCCGGGTAGAGCTGAATGCCCCCGGTGGCCACCGCACCCGACATCAGCAGCGCCAGGAGCGCGCGGGCCAGCATCGAGGCCGCCATCGCCGCCCGCCGGCCGTGCGGCAGTCGGTCCAGTAGCGGACCGATCACAGGGGCCAGCACGGTGAAGGGGGCCATCGTGATCGCCAGGTACAGGGCCACCCGACCGCGCGCCTCGTCCGTGGGAACGGAGAAGAACACCGTCGAGGCCAATGCCACAGTGATCATCACATCGCCGGCGCCGTTGATGGCGTGCAGCTCGATCAGCTTGCCGAGCCCCGATTCCCCCGCGCCGTGCGCGTGCGTGGCCCGCCGGATCCCCCGCGCAGGAAGGTGCAGCGCACGCCCGACGGCCCGGCCGGCCCGCCTGGCCGGTCCCGAGCCGTCGTCGGACGACCGTACGGGTGCCACACTCGACATAGTGCCCCACCCGGCCCTGCCGGGGTGCCTCCCGGCGCGTCGCGCGGCCGGTGGCTTGTCCGCGAATCGGACCTTGCATGTGTGCCCGAGGCTTGAGAGGAGGTAGCGTGCGTAGCGCGCCACCGGCGGATGCTCCTGGCCGCGCGCCTCTTCGTGATCCCGCAGAATGGGTTGCAGTGAGGTGCGCCCGGAGTCCGATCGGGTGCGGACGTCGACGCGGCCCTCTGGTCCGCTCCGCCCGTGCCCCGTACGGACAGCACCGACGGGTCGTTGTGGACGACAGTACGGACGGCGCACACGTGAGACGGCGTAGGAGAGAACGAGACCAGTGAGTGCTGCGACGCGAAGCCGTACCCCGCGTACCCCCGACCGCCTCTGCGTCGAGGCGGTAGAACTCGCCCGCGCGGCGGCCGAGGAGGCCGCCTTCCCCGGAGTGGTCGGCGCGCACGTCTCCGCCGTGGCGGAGGGCGACCGCGTCGTCACCCACTTCTTCGAGTCCAAGGAACCCGGCTACCGCGGCTGGCGCTGGGCCGTCACCGTGACCCGCGCCTCCCGCGCGAAGAACGTCACGCTCGACGAAACGGTGCTGCTCCCCGGCGACGACGCGCTGCTGGCCCCCGAGTGGGTGCCGTGGAGCGAACGGCTGCGCCCCGGCGACATGGGCCCCGGCGACCTGCTGCCCACCGACGCCGAGGACCTGCGCCTGGAGCCGGGCTGGTCGGGCGAGGACACCCCGCCGCCGAACTCGGTCGTCTCCACCGAGATGGCCGAACTGGTCGAGGCCGAGGACGCCGACGTCACCGACCGCGCGGTGGTCCCCGTACGCGGCTCCATCACCTCGGTCGCCGAGGAACTGGGCATGCGCCGGGCCCGCGTGCTCTCGCGGTACGGGCTGCACACCGCCGCCGACCGCTGGGACGAGTCCTTCGGCGCCAAGACCCCGATGGCGCAGGCCGCGCCCGCGTCCTGCGTCTCCTGCGGCTTCCTCGTCGCCATCGGCGGCTCGCTCGGTCAGGCCTTCGGCGTCTGCGCGAACGAGTTCAGCCCGGCCGACGGCCGTCTGGTGTCGCTGTCCTACGGCTGCGGCGGCCACTCGGAGGCCGCGGTCATGCCGGCGCCGCTGCGGCCGGCCCCGCCGGTGCTCGACTCGATGGCCTCGGACGAGTTCACCTTGCGGCCGGCCCCCGACAGCGGCTCGGTCCCGGTCTCGGAGTCGGACCTGTCGGCCGCGGACCTCGGCCACTCGTAGCTCGGCCCGGTCCCGGGGCGCGGCGGCGTACCCTCGCCCCATGGGGGACACGGGCGCCGACGCGGACATGGTGGGACTGACCGGCCGGGTGACCGGGACGGTCGGCCCGGGGCTGGTGGGCGAGGTCATCGTACGGATCCGGGGCGGGGCGGAACACTTCCTCGCCCACCCGGTCGCGGGGACCGGTCGGATCGCCGTCGGGACGGTGGTGACGGTGGTCGAGTACCTGCCGCCGCGCACGGTGTACGTGATGGCCGCCTACGACAACTGACGACCCGTCCCACCTGTACGTATCAGGATGGCGACAAGACGCGGCCCGCATCTTCCGGCCGGGCCGCGGCAGGCGCAGACTCAGCCCCGTCGGTGCCGAACGGCACCGCGCTAAGGGGGCGTTGCCGATGGCTATCGGCGTCGTGGCGGGAATCGTTCTCGCCGCAATCGTGGCTCTGATCGGCCTGTTCAAGCTCATGTGGCGGGTGGCCGAACCGAACGAGGCACTCGTCATCTCCGGCTCCACGCACAAGACCGAGGGCCTCGGGCAGGGCATGGGGTTCCGGATCGTCACCGGCCGGGGGACGCTCGTGCTCCCGGGTGTGCAGGCGGTGCGGAAACTGTCCCTGGACCTCAACGAGACGCAGCTGTCCGTGGACTGCGTCACCCACCAGGGCATCCCGCTGCGGGTGAAGGGCGTCGTCATCTTCAAGGTCGGCGACGACCTCGTGTCGATCGCCAACGCGGCCCGCCGCTTCCTGGACCAGCAGAAGATGATGCCCGAGCGGGTGCACATCGTCTTCGCGGGACATCTGCGGTCCATCGTGGGCGGGTTGACGGTCGAGGACATGATCCGCGACCGGGAGAAGTTGACGGGCCAGACCCGGATGGCCTGCGGTACCGAGATGGAGAAGCTCGGCCTGATTGTCGACTCGCTGCAGATCCACGAGATCGAGGACCCGACCGGCTACATCAAGAACCTGGCGATGCCGCACGCGGCGGCCGTGCAGCGGGACGCGCGGATCGCGCAGGCCGAGGCGAACCGGCTGGCCACGGAGGCCGAGCAGGCCGCCTTCGCCCGGATGGCCGAGGCGACCCGGGACAGCGAGATCCTCCAGGCCGGCTACCAGGCCGAGCGGGACAAGGCGGCGGCGACGGCCCGTCAGGCGGGGCCGCTGTCGGAGGCGGCGGCCCGCCAGGAGGTCGTCGTCCAGGAGACCCGGGTCGCGGAGCTCGAGGCGCACCGGCGCGAGCAGCAGCTGCAGGCGGACGTGCGCAAGCCCGCGGACGCGGCGGCGTACGAGACCCGCACCCGGGCCGAGGCCGAGCGCGACGCGCGGATCTCGGCGGCGCAGGCGAATGCGCGGGAAACGGAGCTCGCGGCGGCCGCCGAGGCGACGCGGGTGACGACGGCGGCGACCGCCGACGCGCAGGCCGTGGAGGCGAGGGGCATCGCGTCGGCGAAGGCCACGCGGGCGACCGGTGAGGCGGAGGCCGCGGCTACGCAGGCGCGGGGCCTCGCGGAGGCGGAGTCGGCGAAGGCCCGCGGTCTCGCCGAGGCGGAAGCGATCAAGGCGCGGGCCGCCGCGCTGGCGGAGAACCAGGAGGCGGTCGTCGCGCAGCAGCTGGCCGAGAACTGGCCGGCGATCGTGGAGGCGGGCGCGGGGGCCTTCGGGAACGTGGAGCACATGGTCCTGTTGAACGGCGCCGAGGGCATGTCGGAGATGTTCGCGAAGGCCCTGACGATGGGCGGCACGGGCCTGGGCGTGGCCCGCCAACTCCTGGCCTCGATGGGCCAGCCCCCCACCCCGGGAACTCCGTCCCCGGCCACCCCGCCGGTGAACGGCCGCATCCCGATCCACGAGGAGTAACCGCCGACTGGCCCGGCCGCCGGGCAACTCGGCGCCCCCGGGCCCGCCCCGTCCGGCTCTGCCGGGCCGTTCCAGCCCCTCCGGCGTTTGAGGAGCGGGGTCCGGGGCGGAGCCCCGGCAACGGCGCGGGCGCCGAACGTGTGGCTTCCGGCAGCGGCGCCGCTGCCGGGGGCGCCGCCCCCGGACCCCCGCGCCTCAAACTCCCCCAGCTACCGCTGGGAGGTGCCCCCTGGCGAGGCTGTATGCGGTGGCGGAGCCGGATGGGGGCGCAGCCGGACGGGCCGGATCAGGCGCCGCGGCGGCGGAGGAGGCGTTTGGCGCCGAGGACCAGGACCAGGCCGCCCGCCAGGACGAGGGCTCCCTTGCCGAAGCTGCCCGTCGGCTCCACCGCGGGGGCCGCTCCCGACGGGGCACCCGGCTGCGGCGAGGCCGAGGTCGAGGCCGAAGGGGCGGAGGCGACCGGGACGGCGATGACCCGGCTGCCCTCGCCCTCCGCGCCGAACATCAGCGTGGAGCCGTCCGGGGTGTACGTCACCGACTCGGCCTGGCCCTGCCACGGCGCGTCCACCCGTTCGCCCTCGCCCACCGGCAGGCCGTCCTTCCACGGGTAGCTGCGGGCCGTGAAGTAGCCCCGCAGCGTCAGCCGGGTGCCGTCGGGGGAGAACGCCCCGTCCGTCACCCACGGCACGGCGGCGACCCGCCGGAACACGTTCGTGCCGCCCTTCGTCAGTTCCGCGGGACCCTCGTACAGGCCGCCCTTGTTCTCGTCCTTGCTCGCGATGTAGACGCGCCCCGTCACCGGATGGACCATCAGGGCCTCCGCGTTGCGGGCACCGTCCGCGTACTTCACCGTGAACTGCGCGGCTTCGACCGTGACGTCGCCCAGTTGCTTCGGTTCCGGGAAGCGGTAGATCCACACGTGGTCCCAGGTGCCGTTCCGGTTGTCGCCGATGTCCCCGACGTAGAGCTGCCCGTCCGGGCCCAGCGAGATCGCCTCGACGTCGCGCGGCTTGCCGATCCCCGTCAGCGTCACGCGGGCCACCGTCCTGCCCGTTGCCGAGTCCACCGCGTAGATGTACGGGCCGTCGTCGCTGTCGTTGTGCGTCCAGTACACGCCCGGGTGGATCCGGCTGGCGGCCAGGCCGCTCGACTCCTTGATCCGCGGGTCGGAGATGGTGAAGGAGGACACGGTGGGGGTCTCCGCCGCGAGGGCCGGGCCCGGCAGCACGGCGAGTGCGGCGGCGGCGGCGGCGGTAACGGCAACGGCGGCGGACGCGGCGGCGGACGGCAGGGGCAGGCGCATTCCCCCAGCCTGCCAGTACGTGCCGCGTGTCCGGCGTCACAGGGGTTTCTGTCGCGCGATCCGCGATGATGACCGGATGCGTTTCATGTTCGTCGGCGACTCCATGACCATCGGGCGCGCCGGCGACTACACCTGGCGCTACCGGATGTGGCAGCACCTCAGCTCGACCTTCGGCGGCCCCTACCGGATCGTCGGTCCGCGCTGCGAGCTGTACGACACCGTCGCCGACGTGCCCAGCAGCCACGCGTACGCCGACCCGGGCTTCCCGGAGCCCGCCCGCCGCCACCTGGCGGGCTGGGGCGAGGGCTGGCAGCACATGGCCCCCCTGATAGGCCCCGCGGTAGCCGACACCGGCGCCGACGTCCTGTTGGTCTCGCTCGGGCTGATCGACCTCGGCTTCTACACCGACGCCGAGCAGACCGCCGCCAACGTCCGCCGGTTCGTTGCCGGGGCCCGCGCCGCCCGCCCCGGCGTCCGCATGGTGCTGCTGCCGGTCATCCCGAACAGCCGCGCCGAGGAGGACGCCCCCTTCGCGGCCGAGGTGGCCCGTTTCAACGAGCTCCTCGCGAAGGCGGTCGCCGACCTGACCACCGACGCCTCGCCGATCCTGCTGGCCGCGCGCCCGGACGCGTACGACATCCACCGCGACACCTACGACGGCACTCACCCGAACGCCTCGGGCGAGCACCGGCTGGCGGGCGAGTTCGCGGCCGTCCTGCACCAGGCGTGGGGGATCGGCGGCCCCTACCGGCCCGCGCAGGGGCCGTAACACGCCCGTCACGACGGGGTCTTGCTTCGAGCGCACTCGAAGCAGTTGGCTAGTGCCCCATGAAGTACACGCAGCTCGGACGCACCGGCCTCAAGGTCAGCCGACTCGTTCTCGGCACCATGAACTTCGGCCCCCAGACCGTGGAGCCCGAAAGTCACTCGATCATGGACTCCGCCCTCGACGCGGGCATCAACTACTTCGACACCGCCAAGCGGGCACTTTGACGCCAGCTTGAGTAGGAGGTGGCCGCCGTCCAGGAAGAAGGGACGACGACCACCGTACGTACGGCTACCTGATCACCAGGCGAAGGCCTCCGGGGACGGACCGGGCCCGGGGAAGATCTCGTCGAGCCCGGCCAGCACCTCCTCGCTCAGCTCCAGTTCCAGCGCCCGCAGGGCGCTCTCCAGCTGCTCGGCGGTGCGCGGGCCGACGATGGGGCCCGTCACGCCCGGCCGGGTGAGCAGCCAGGCCAGGGCGGTCTCACCGGGCTCCAGGCCGTGCTTGTCGAGCAGGTCCTCGTACGCCTGGATTTGTGCCCGTGTCGAGCTGTTGGCCAGCGCGTCCGCGGACCGGCCGGAGGCCCGGCGGCCGCCCTCGACCTCCTTCTTGATGACCCCGCCCAGCAGGCCGCCATGCAGCGGGGACCACGGGATGACCCCGAGGCCGTACTCCTGGGCCGCCGGGATGACCTCCATCTCGGCCCGCCGCTCGGCAAGGTTGTACAGGCACTGCTCGCTGACCAGGCCGACCATCCCGCGCCGGGCGGCCGTCTCGCTGGCCTGGGCGATCTTGTAACCGGGGAAGTTGGAGGAGCCCGCGTAGAGGATCTTGCCCTGCTGGATCAGTACGTCCACGGCCTGCCAGATCTCCTCGAAGGGGGTCCGGCGGTCGATGTGGTGGAACTGGTACAGGTCGATGTGGTCGGTCTGGAGCCGCTTGAGGCTGGCCTCGACGGCCCGGCGGATATTCAGCGCCGACAGCCGGTCCTCGTTCGGCCAGGTGTCTCCCCCGCGGGACATGGAGCCGTAGACCTTGGTGGCCAGGACCGTCTTCTCCCGACGGCCACCACCCTGGGCGAACCAGGTGCCGATGATCTCCTCGGTACGGCCCTTGTTCTCACCCCACCCATACACGTTGGCCGTGTCCACGAAATTCAGACCTGCGTCGAGGGCGGCGTCCAGGATTCCGTGGCTGGTCGGTTCGTCTGTCTGCGGACCGAAGTTCATCGTGCCGAGTACAAGTCGGCTGACCTTGAGTCCGGTGCGTCCGAGCTGCGTGTACTTCATGGGACCCAAGCCAACTGCTTCGAGTCCACTCCAGGCAAGAGCGGCCCGCGCCGCCCTCGATTTATGCGACAACGCGCATAGTCGCGTTGATGCATAGACGGCTGACCACTGCGCTCCGTACGGTCTTGGTGGCTGGCCCTGACCAGGCCGCGAACCAGGGGGTTCACATGGCTCGTGAGGAACTGACCCGACTGACCGGCAACGGGAACGGCGAGTGCGGACAAGGCGACTGCCCCAACGTGTACCGCACCGCCTCCGGCTCCTTCGTCGTCCAGGGAGACTTGTCCCCTGCCTTCACACCGCCGGACGGCGAGGGGCTCGTGGAGATTCCCGAGAGCGTCCTGAGGGAGGCTGTACGTGCTCTTGGATGGTGACGAATGGCAGAGCAAATTCCGCGGCTTCAAGACCGAGGCGTGGAGGCTTGAGACGCTGCCGCAGTACCTCGTCCCCCAGGAGGCGGAGGAATTCGCCGCCTTCAAGAACGGTGCCCGCTTCCACGGGCCCTACGAGGATTCGTGGACGGACCTGATCCGCAAGCACACGGCAGCAGGCGGGAGTATCGGCCGCGTGCACATCGTCACGCAGCCACTCTCGGACTACCTGCGCTTCGAGTTCGAGCGGTACTACCAGCACCAAGCGCCCATCGGGGAAGACATTCGCATCCTCGACGTAACCGACCGGCCGAACCCGCTGCCGGGCGTCCAGGACTTCTGGATGTTCGACCGCTCCACAGTCGTGCTGATGCACTACGCGGAGGACGGGCGACAGATCTCCCGTGAGCTGTTCGAGGGCGATCCCGCACCCTTCATCGACCATCAGCGCATCGCGCGGGAAGGGTCCATCCCATTCCTGGAGTACGTGCGCGCGTGACGTTCGAGCCTGAGCGGATGGGCCACTCCAGCCGGGAGCTGGCCGACAAGCTCCGCGAGCTGCGCAAGCGATCCGGTCTCTCCGGGGTCCGGGTCGCGGCGCGCTGCAACATGTCCCAGTCGAAGATCAGCCGGATCGAGAACGGCAAGGTCCGGCCGTCCTTGGTCGACGTGGAGCAGATCCTGAGAGCGATCGACGCGCCGGCGGATCTCCTCGCGGAGATCTCCGCCCTGGCACGCATGGCGAACACCGATTGGCAGGACGCACGGTCACTTCGCCGCAAGGGTCTGGACAAGAAGCAGTTCGAGCTGGCCGGTCTCGAAAGGGCGAGCAGCGATTTCCGGTTTTTCCTGCTCTCCATGATCACGGGCCTGCTGTCCACACCCGAATACATCCGGGCCAGCCTCTCGCACATCCCCGGCGACGACTCGAAGGCCGTGGCGAAGAAGCTGGAGCGGCAGGAGGTCCTCTACGACCGCTCGAAGCGGTTTACGTTCATCCTCACCGAGCAGGCCGTCCGCTGGCCGCTCGTGCCGCCGGACGTCTTGGCCGTGCAGATCGACCGGCTGATTTCGCTGACACATCTCCCGAACCTGCGCTTGGGTGTCATCCCTCTTGGCTCACGGACGGCCCCAGCACCGCTGAACACCTTCACCGTGTACGACGACCGCATCGCCACGGTGGAGGTGTCCACGGGCGTCCTGCTCCTCCGCGATCCGAGAGACGTACGTGCGCATCTTCAAGAGTTCGCCGCGTACGAGGAACTGGCTCTCTTCGGCGACACCGCCAGGGAGCACTTCGCGTTCTGGTCCGCAACCTGCCGTGGTTGATCTTTAGTCCACAACGCGACTGGAACTGCAGGTCTTGCCCTGCTCCGGGAAACGATGACGTGCCGTCGTAGAGAACCTCCGGAAGGCGTACGCCATGAGCCGAGCGCGGACCACCATGTCAGGACCGATGCACCTTTTGCTCCTGAACCTGCCGCCAAAACCGGCGGACGGATGTGGGGTGTGCCGCGCCCTGATCGCGCAGCGGCGGGAGGCACGGGACGGAGGTGATTTGTCGGCGGCGACGGATGCGGACGTGGAGATCCGTAACCATCCTCACCGGACGCGGCGGCTTCGATGACGCGCACAGTGCTGCGATACGTGGAGCATCGGATCGTGCAGCATCCGGGGACGGACGTGACGTTCGAGGCCGACTGTCTTCGGTGTGACTGGCAGGCGCCGGCATCGGAGGACGGGGCGGCTGTCGATGTCGAGTGCATGAGCCACACGGGTCGTACGGGGCATCAGGGCTTCCGCCGCAGATGTACGTCCTTCGCGTGGGTCGAGCGTACGGAGTGACGCACCCAGCCTCCTGTGCTGGAACGAGGCGCAGACGACCGAGAGCAGCCCGAGACCGAGATCCGTAAGACGTCGACCATGACCACTGACATCCATGTGCGCTGGCTCAAGCCACTGAAGCTCCTAGGGGTGCGGCCATGTCTTCCTCCATCTTTGGCCGGAGGCGGGGAGCGCCGGAGGTCAGAGCGCCCTGCGGCCGTAGGCGTCAAACAGGCCGTTGCTGGTTCTCGATGTACTGGCGGACGGCTGTCAGCGGTGCGCCTCCGCAGCTTCCGGCGAAGTAGGAACCGGACCAGAAGTGGCCGCCCCACAGGTACCGGCGTACGTGGGTGTCGTATTCCTTGCGCAGAAGCCGGGCGGACACGCCTTTGAGGCTGTTGACCAGCTTGGAGAGCTGGACTTTGGGCGGATAGTGCACGAGCAGGTGCACGTGATCATCCTCACCGTTGAACTGTTCAAGCTCGGCCTCGAAGTCCCTGCAGACCTCGCGCATGATCTCTTCGCATCTTGTCAGCATCTCGTCGGTGAAGGCCTGGCGGCGGTACTTGGTGACAAAAACCAAATGCGCGTGCAGGTCGTAGATGACGTGACGTCCCATGCGTACATCGAGATTGGGATCCCATCTTGGTGACATAAGCCAAATGGTATGTTGCTTGCGTGAGCGCGGAACTCGTATGGGAGAAGCGGCAGTTCGGGCATCGCGCCCGGCTGGCGCTGGACCCTGTGCTCTCACGGAAGACCGATGACCAGGCGCACGCCGCCCGAACCATGTGGAACCTCCTCCACGCGTGGTGGCAGTTGATGCCGAAGGATGAGCGGACTCTGGTGAACGCGGACGCCGCGATCCGGCAGGCCCGCAAGGACATCGATTTCCTCGCCGTTCTTCCCGCACAGGCCGCGCAGGCGGTGTTGAAGACGTACTTCCAGGCGTGGAAGAACTGCTGGGAGGGGCGTGCGGACGCGCCGAACTTCAAGGGCCGGTTCCGGTCGGTGATGTCGGTGGACATCCCGCAGGGCCGGGACTTGAACATCACGCGTGTGCACCGCAGGTGGGGCGTGGTCAACATCCCCAAGCTCGGGCGTGTCCGCTTCCGGTGGACCAAGGACTTGCCCGTGGGCAAGGGTGCGAACGGCGACAACCGGATCACCGGGGCACGGCTGGTCAAGGACGCCCTTGGCTGGCATATCGCCTTCCGCGTCCAGACCCTTGGTCGCAAACCCGAGCCACACGCCGGCCCGGAGGTCGGAATCGACGTGGGTGTCACCGTGCCCCTGGCCCTCTCGGACGGCACGATGTACGACCACGACGAGTGGTTGACCGGCAAGGAGAAGGCGAAGCTGCTCCGGCTGGAGCAGCGGGCCGCACACCGTAAGACCGCCCGGAAGCGCGCGGAGCGCACCTCGGGGCGGCTGCGGGCCACCTATGACCAGATCGCAGGACTCCGCGCGAAAGCCAAGCGCCGGGCACTGGACTGGCAGCACCAGACGACCGCCGCCATCGCCCGCACGTACGGCACGATCGTGGTCGAAGCTCTCACCATCACGAACATGGTCAAGTCCGCACGGGGCACCATCGAGGAGCCGGGGAAGAATGTTGCCCAGAAGTCAGGGCTGAACCGCGCCATCAGCGGGGAGGCGTGGGGCCGTACGGTCATGATGTTGACGTACAAGGCCGTCCAGCACGGCGGCACCCTCCACAAGGTCCCGGCTCCCAACACATCCCGGCGCTGCTCCGCGTGCGGCTTCATCACGCCCGGGAGCCGGCAGAGTCAGGCCGTGTTCGTGTGCAAGAACCCGCGCTGCGGATGGTCGGCAAATGCCGACCACAACGCGGCCCGGAACGTCTTGCACCTGTACCGGATGGGCCTCGCGCTCATCCCGGCTGCCGGGAGGGCAGTCGCCAGGCGCGCTCGTCGCGTCAAGCCCGCCACCGCAAGGTAGGCAGGAATCTCCCGCATTCATGCAGGAGAGCACTTCAACAGTTCCACCACGTGGACCGGCTGACCCCCTTCGAGGAGATCTGGCAGGCCGTCGAGGTCCTGGTCCAGCAGGGCAAGATCCTCTACGCCGGCTCCTCGAACTTCCCCGGCTGGAAGATCGCCCAGGCCAACGAGACCGCGGCCCGCCACGGCTGGCTCGGCCTGGTCAGCGAGCAGTGCCTCTACAACCTCGCCGAGCGGCGCGCCGAGATGGAGGTCATCCCGGCCGCCCAGGCGTACGGGCTCGGGGTCATCCCGTGGTCCCCGCTCCACGGGGGCCTGCTGGGCGGGGTCATCAAGAAGGAGGTCGAGGGCGGCCGCCGGGCCTCCGGCCGGTCGGCGGAAGCGCTCGCGAACAGCACCGTGCGGGCGCAGGTGCAGGCGTACGAGGACCTGCTGGACAAGCACGGCCTGGAGCCGGGCGAGGTCGGACTGGCCTGGCTGCTGACGCGTCCCGGGGTCACCGGGCCGATCGTCGGGCCGCGCACGCAGGAGCAGTTCGACTCGGCGCTGCGCGCGGTGGAGCTGGAGCTCTCGCAGGAGGTCCTGGCGGGCCTGGAGGAGATCTTCCCCGGTCCCGGGGCGAAGGACTACTGGCCGACGGCAGCCGCCACGGCCACGACGAGGAACATCAGCACGAGCACACCGGCCATCACACGGTTTCTGGTCTTGGGATCCACCCGTCGAGCGTAACGCGGCCCGCCGGCTCCCCCGCACGCCCCCCGGCTCCGGCCGCAGGGCGCGCGGGTTCAGCCGCCGAGCTGCCAGGCCCCGACGGTCTCGTAGCGGGGCTGCTCGCCCTGCACCCCGCTGACGGGAAGGTTGCTGCGGACCAGGCTCAGGGTGTCGACCTGCCAGGGTGTGCCCTCGAAGTCCGCGAGGGCGTCCAGGTAGGGCCGCAGCGGGGTGGTGGCGGTGCGGCCGCGGGCCAGGGTGAGGTGCGGGTGGTACCGGTGGTGCTGGTGCATCGGTACGCCGGCCCGCCGGGCGGCGGCGTCGGCCCGGTCGGCGAGCATCTGCAGGGCGGCGAGCTCCCCGGCGGCGCCGGTCCACAGGGCGCGCTCCCCGAAGTGGCCGCAGCCGTGCAGCCGCAGTGTGAAGGGGGCCGTGCGGTGGGCGGCCCGCTCCAGGCGGGCGTGCAGGTCCGGGAGCACCTCGTCCCGTACCTCGCCCATGAAGGCGAGCGTGAAGTGCCAGCCCGCCCGCGCGGTCCACGTCAGGTGGTCGTCGTGCAGGGGGTCGACGGCCCGGGCCAGCTCGGTGACGGCCGCGTCCGGCGGTAGGACGGCTGCGAACAGTCTCATGGGCCGAGGTTAAGGGTGCGGCGCCGCTGCTGGGGGCTCTGCCCCCAGACGCCCGCGCCTCGAACGCCGGCGTTCGAGGCGCGGGTCCGGGCGGAGCCCGGGAGGCAGGGCCGCAGGGTCAGGCCACCGCCACCAGTTCGCGGCGGTGCGGGACGGCCGGGACGAAGGTCACGCCGTGCCGGTTCACCCGCAGCCGGAGGTTGCCGACCCGGGCCAGGACGACCGCGATCGCGACCGAGGCGGCCAGGGAGATCACCGCACCCGAGGCCATGCCGATCCGGGCGCCGTAGGTGTCCGTGATCCAGCCCAGCAGCGGGGCGCCCAGCGGGGTGCCGCCGGTGAACACCATCATGAACAGGGCCATCACCCGGCCCCGCATCTCGGGGTCGGTCGCCATCTGCACGCTCGAGTTGGCCGTGACGTTGACCGTCAGGCCGAAGATCCCGATGGGTACGAGCAGGGCCGCGAACAGCCAGAAGCCGGGTGCGAAGGCGGTCACCAGGAGCAGGACCGAGAACGCCGCGGCCGCGGCCACCAGCACCCGCAGGCGGGACTGTCCGCGCCGGGCCGCGAGCAGGGCGCCCACCAGGGAGCCGGCCGCGATCAGGGTGTTGAAGAGCCCGTAGGTGCCCGCGTCCCCGTGGAAGACGTCGCTGACGTAGGCCGAGAGCCAGATCGGGAAGTTGAACCCGAAGGTGCCGATGAAGCCCACGAGCACGATCGGCCAGATCAGCTCCGGGCGGCCGGCGACGTAGCGCAGGCCTTCGCGCAGCTGCCCCTTGGCGCGGGGCCTCGGCTCGACCGGCTGCAGTTCGTCGGTGCGCATCAGCAGCAGGCCGGCGAGGGGCGCGGCGAAGGACAGTCCGTTCAGCAGGAAGGCCCAACCGGAGCCGACGGCGGTGATCAGTACACCGGCGATCGCCGGGCCGACCAGCCGCGCGGACTGGAAGTTGGCGGAGTTCAGGCTGACGGCGTTGGCCACCTGGTCCTTGCCGACCATCTCGGAGACGAAGGTCTGCCGGGCCGGGTTGTCGACCACGGTGACCAGGCCGATCGCGAAGGCGGCGAGGTAGACGTGCCACACCTGGACGTGTCCGGCCAGGGTGAGGACGGCGAGGGCGATGCCGGTCAGGCCCATCGCGCTCTGGGTGGCGAGGAGCAGCAGCCGCTTGGGCAGCCGGTCGGCGAGTACGCCGCCGTAGAGGCCGAACATCAGCATCGGCAGGAACTGCAGGGCGATGGTGATGCCGACGGCGGAGGCGGAGCCGGTCAGCGAGAGGACCAGCCAGTCCTGGGCGATGCGCTGCATCCAGGTGCCCGTGTTCGAGACGACCTGGCCGGTGGCGAAGAGCCGGTAGTTCCGGACCTTCAGCGAGCTGAACATCCCTCCCCGGCTGCCGCCGGGGGGTGCCCCGAGGTTCTTGCCCGCCCGTGCCGCGGGGTGCGCGGCGCTGGTGGTGGTGGATATGTGGCCGGGTGCGGAGTCTGCTCCGGTTCCCGTACTCAAAAGCGTTCGCCTCCTGGCGTCGTTCCTTACAGGTGCGCGAGCTTCTCCAGGACGGGTGCGGCCGCGCGGAGCTTGGCCCATTCGTCCTCGGTCAGCTCGGCCGCGAGCCCGGCCAGGAAGGCGTTGCGCTTGCGGCGGCTCTCTTCGAGCATCGCTTCGGCCTCCTCCGTCTGGCGGACCACCTTCTGGCGGCGGTCGTCGGGGTGCGGTTCCAGCGTGACCAGTCCCTTGGCTTCCAGCAACGCGACGATGCGCGTCATCGACGGCGGCTGGACGTGCTCCCGCCGCGCCAGCTCGCCGGGTGTGGCCTGGCCGCAGCGGGCGAGGGTGCCGAGGACCGACATCTCGGTCGGGCTCAGCGACTCGTCGACGCGCTGGTGCTTCAGGCGTCGCCCCAGCCGCATGACGGCGGAGCGGAGGTCGTTCACGGCGGCTGCGTCGTCGCCATGGGAGAGGTCATGCATGTATTTAGAATAACTCATTACTCTTCCTAAGGAAAACCGATTTCAGGCGTACGCCGGGGGTCACTCATACGGGTGAGTCGGCGGCTGAAAGCGACACGCGTGCGCGCCCTGTGCCCCGACCCTTTCGGCATGGGGACACATGTGCTGAGCATGCGCATAGACGGGGAGCTCCTCGACAGGCTCCGGATCCACGCCGCCAAACGCGGAATGAGCGTCCAGGACTATGTGGTCCGGACGCTCATTCGCGATGACTTCGACGAGCGCTTCAAGGCGGCCGTCGACGAGACGGAGAAGTTCTACGGGCTGACGTGAGCCACTGGCTGACGTGAACTACTGGGCGAGGCCGAGGGCGGGCATCGCGTAGTAGAAGACGAACACCGCCGACACCACGTACATGGCCACCGGGACCCCGCGGCCCCGGCCGGTCGCCAGGCGCAGCGCGCAGAAGCTCACGAAGCCGATGCCGATGCCGTTGGTGATCGAGTAGGTGAAGGGCATCATCACCATGGCCAGGAAGGCCGGGACGGCGATGGTGAAGTCGCTCCAGTCGATGTCCTTGACCGAGCCCGCCAGGATCAGGAAGCCGACCGCCACGAGCGCCGGGGTGGCCGCCTGGGACGGGACCATGGTGGCGAGCGGGGTGAGGAACAGCGCCACGGCGAAGAGGCCGCCCGTCACGACGTTCGCCAGACCCGTACGGGCGCCCTCGCCGACCCCCGCCGTGGACTCCACGAAGCAGGTGGTCGCGGAGGAGGAGGTGGCGCCGCCCGAGGCGACCGCCAGGCCGTCGACCAGCAGGACCCGGTTGATCCCGGGGAACTCGCCGGTCTTCTTGTCGATCAGCTTCGCCTCGTCGCCGACGCCGAGGATCGTGCCCATGGCGTCGAAGAAGCAGGACAGCAGCACGGTGAAGACGAAGAGGGCGCCGGTGAGCATCCCGACCTTGTCGAAGCCGCCGAACAGGCTGACCTCGCCGACGAGCCCGAAGTCGGGCATGGACACCGGGTTGCCGGGCCATGCGGGGACCGTGAGGCCCCAGCCCGAGTCGGGCAGCTCCGCGACCAGCTGGACCACGACGGCGAGGACGGTCATGGCCACGATGGAGATCAGGATCGCGCCCGGGGTCTTGCGGATCAGCAGGGCGAGGGTGAGCAGCACGCCGATGACGAAGACCAGGACCGGCCAGCCGTCCAGGTGACCGGTGGCGCCGAGCTGCAGCGGGACCGTGGTGTGCGCGGCGTCCGGGATGCGGGAGACGAAGCCCGCGTCGACCAGGCCGATCAGCATGATGAACAGGCCGATGCCGATGGCGATGCCCTTGCGCAGGCCGAGCGGCACGGCGCTCATGACCCGCTCGCGCAGGCCGGTGGCGACCAGCAGCATCACCACGAAGCCGGCCAGGACCACCATGCCCATGGCGTCGGGCCAGCTCATGCGCGGGGCGAGCTGGAGCGCGACGACCGTGTTCACGCCGAGGCCGGCGGCGAGCGCGATCGGGACGTTGCCGATGACGCCCATGAGGAGGGTGGTGAAGGCCGCCGTTAGGGCGGTGGCCGTCACCAGCTGGCCGTTGTCGAGCTGGTGCCCGTACATGTCCTTCGCGCTGCCCAGGATGATCGGGTTCAGCACGATGATGTAGGCCATGGCGAAGAAGGTCGCGAAGCCGCCGCGGACCTCGCGGGCGACGGTCGAGCCGCGCTCGGAGATCTTGAAGTAGCGGTCCAGTGAGCCGGCGGGTTCCCGGGGGGAAGGCTCCGGGGCGGTGGCTACGGCGGGGGCGGGGGCCGGGGTGCTCATACGGTCCTCATTGGGTGGTTCATACGAAGAAAATGGGCCGCGCCCAAACCGTTTCAGTATGAACACATGAACGAAAGGGCGTCCATCTCCGCGCGTAGATGTCATTTCCCGCCGCCTAGACTTGCCGCATGGCGAAATGGATTGCGAAGCACGAGGCGCCCGAGCCCCTGGAGGGCCCTGTCGTCGCCACCGTCACGGGTGGCACGATCCTGTGGTTCGCCCTCTTCCTGGTCCAGCTGCCCTTCTACGGGTGGTTCGCCGACCGGGGCCAGCTGTGGTGGGTCTGGACCTGCGCGGCCGGTGGTTTCCTCGGCCTGATCGGCATCTGGTACGTCCGCGGCCGCGACGCGGCGCTTGCGCGTCACGCGGCGGAACGGGCGGAGGTCGCTGCGCGGGCCGAGCAGGACGGGCAGGACGGGCAGGACGGGCAGGACGGGCAGGACGGGCAGGACGGGCAGGCGGGGCAGGCGGGCTCGGAGCCGCAGGCCTGACCGGGCGCGGCGGCGCGGCTTCGGCGGGGCGGTGCCCCTCCGGGACGTCTCCTCGGCCCGGCGGTGGGTTCGCTCGACCTGCGGGGACGCCCCGGAGTGCCCCCGCCCCACGGGAGGACCCGCGGCGCTACCAGGGGACGATTCGGGTCATCCTGAGGTCTGATCTTCGGACTGCTCGGCGGGTGAACCGAAAGAACCCCGCTTAACGTCGAAGGCATGACGCAGCGGGCTGGAACCGAATCCGACGGGCCGGAGCCGGGTGGCGGGACGGCCGCCCCCGCCATCGACGCGGGAGCGGAGCTGGACCCCGTACACCCGGTACGACCGCCCGCACCCCGGTTCAAGCCGGGCGGGCTGAGCACCGCCGAGGTAGCCGAGCGCGTCGCGCGGGGCGAGGTCAACGACGTTCCGGTGCGCTCGTCGCGTTCGACCACCGACATCGTCCGCGCCAACGTCTTCACCCGGTTCAACGCGATCATCGGCGTGCTCTGGGCGATCATGCTCGTCGTCGCACCGATCCAGGACAGCCTCTTCGGCTTCGTGATCGTCGCGAACACCGGCATCGGCATCATCCAGGAACTGCGCGCCAAGAAGACCCTCGACAGCCTCGCCGTCATCGGCGAGGTCAAACCCAGCGTCCGCCGCGACGGCCGGACCGCCGAGATCTCCACCTCCGAGATCGTCCTCGGCGACGTCATCGAACTCGGCCCCGGCGACAAGGTCGTCGTCGACGGATCCGTCGGCGAGGCCGACGGCCTGGAGATCGACGAATCCCTGCTCACCGGCGAGGCCGACCCCGTCCTGAAGAAGCCCGGCGACCCGGTCATGTCCGGCTCCTTCGTCGTCGCCGGCGGCGGCGCCTTCACCGCCACCAAGGTCGGCCGCGAGGCCTACGCCGCCCAGTTGGCCGAAGAGGCCTCCCGCTTCACGCTCGTCCATTCCGAGCTGCGCTCCGGCATCTCCACCATCCTCAAGTACGTCACCTGGATGATGATCCCGACCTCGATCGGCCTGATCATCAGCCAGCTCCTCGTCAAGGAGAACAACCTCAAGGACTCCATCGCCCGGACCGTCGGCGGCATCGTCCCGATGATCCCCGAGGGGCTCGTCCTGCTCACCTCCGTCGCCTTCGCGATCGGCGTCATCCGGCTCGGCCGCAAGCAGTGCCTGGTCCAGGAGCTGCCCGCCATCGAGGGCCTCGCCCGCGTCGACGTGGTCTGCCTCGACAAGACCGGCACCCTCACCGAGGGCGGCATGGACGTCACCGAGCTGCGCCCGCTCGGCGGCGCCGAGCCGGCGTACGTCAAAAAGGTGCTCGGCGCCCTCGGGGAGTCCGACCCGCGCCCCAACGCCAGCCTCCAGGCGATCATCGACGCCTACCCCGACATGGCCGAGTGGCGCTGCACCGAGTCCCTGCCCTTCTCCTCCGCCCGCAAGTACAGCGGCGCCAGCTTCAGCGAGGGCGACGGCGAGAACAACACCTGGCTGCTCGGCGCACCCGACGTGCTGCTCCCCGCCGGGGATCCGGCCCTCGAGGAGATCAACGGCCTCAACGAGCAGGGACTGCGCGTCCTGCTGCTGGCCCGCTCCGCCCGCGAACTCGACGACGCGGCCGTCGCCACCGGGGTCCGACCGACCGCCCTGGTCGTCCTGGAACAGCGGCTGCGCCCCGACGCCGCCGACACGCTGCGCTACTTCGAGGACCAGAACGTCAGCGCGAAGGTCATCTCCGGCGACAACGCGGTCTCCGTCGGCGCGGTCGCCGGCAAGCTGGGTCTGCCCGGCGCCGAGAACACCGTGGACGCCCGGGGGCTCCCCGCCGACCGGGCCGACATGGCGAAGGTCCTCGACGAGAACTCGGTCTTCGGACGGGTCAGCCCGCAGCAGAAGCGGGACATGGTGGGAGCCCTCCAGTCCAAGGGCCACACGGTCGCCATGACGGGCGATGGAGTCAACGACGTGCTCGCCCTCAAGGACGCGGACATCGGCGTCAGCATGGGCTCGGGCTCGGAGGCGACGAAGGCGGTGGCCCAGATCGTCCTCCTCAACAACAGCTTCTCGACGCTGCCCTCGGTGGTCGCCGAGGGCCGCCGGGTCATCGGCAACATCACCCGCGTGGCCACCCTCTTCCTCACCAAGACGGTCTACTCGGTGCTGCTGGCGATCCTGGTGGTCTGCTCGCAGGTCGAGTACCCCTTCCTGCCCCGCCACCTGACGCTGCTGTCCACGCTTACCATCGGCATCCCGGCCTTCTTCCTGGCCCTGGCACCGAACAAGGAGCGCGCGAAACCGCACTTCGTGAAGCGGGTCATGCGGTACGCGATCCCCGGCGGCGCCATCGCGGCCGTGGCCACCTTCGTCTCGTACCTGATCGCCCGCCATCACTACACGGGCCAGGGAGCCCTCGAAGCCGAGTCCAGCGCGGCCACGCTGACGCTGTTCCTGACGTCCATGTGGGTACTGGCGATCATCGCCCGCCCCTACACGTGGTGGCGGGTGGCCCTGGTCGGTGCGATGGGCGGGGCGTTCCTGATCGTCCTCGTCGTGCCGTGGCTACAGGACTTCTTCCAGCTCAAACTGGTGGGCGTCACGGTGCCGTGGATCGCGGTGGCCGTCGCCGTGGGTGCGGCCGTGCTGATCGAGTTCACCTTCAGGTGGGTCGACCGCAAGTTCCCGGCCTGACCCGACCTGACCTGACCCGACCCGACCCGACCCGACCCGCCCCGGGCAGGGCCAGAGCCGGGCCCGGGCCGGGTCAGCGCCCGGCCCGGCCCGCCTCCGGTCAGTCGAACCAGCGGTCCCGGGCCAGTTCCGCCGTGCGCGACGGGTCCTCCAGCAGCGCCGCCACTTCGAAGCGGCGCGGCCACTGGCCCGCCGACCAGGCGAGGCCGGCGGCCACGCCCTCCAGCGTGGACGCGTGCAGCGTGCCGTCGGGGGTGCGGCGCCAGTCGAGCTCCGTGCCGCCCGCGACCAGCTCCTCGTGCTCGACGTACGTCGTCGGAGTGGCCGGACCCAGTAGTACGAGCACCGACTCCGGTACCTCGTGCTCCTCGCCGGGCGTGGTCACCTCCGCCGGAACGGTCGCCGAGAGGCGGCGGACCTGCAGCAGGTCCGCGAGGTCCGCCGCGCGCGCCGGGGGGACTGGCAGCAGCGGCAGCCCCGCCGTCAGCGGGAGCAGGTCCGGCGC
Organism: Streptomyces sp. NPDC091682; assembly: GCF_044756625.1. Lineage (NCBI taxonomy): Bacteria > Bacillati > Actinomycetota > Actinomycetes > Kitasatosporales > Streptomycetaceae > Streptomyces > Streptomyces sp. NPDC091682. The sequence continues at coordinate 412,544 of NZ_JBIVTH010000007.1, forward strand.
GTCCGCGATCACCGCGTCGGCCGCGTCCACCACGAGCACCTCGCCGTCCACCACCGCGCGCAGCTCGTCCGGGAGGGTGACCTGCTCGGGGTCCAGATCGGCCAGCGCGCCGTACAGCCCGTGCAGCTGGTGGCCGGTGACCTCGCGGTCCGGGTCGGCGAGCCGCCCCAGCAGTTCGGCGGCGCCGCCGGGCTCGTCCAGCAGGGCCGCCACGCTGGTCCGTACGCCCAGCGCCCGCAGGACCTGCTCGTCCTCGAAGCCCGTGGCGTCCGCCGAGGTGTAGAGGCCTTGCAGCAGCGGATCGCCGCCCGCCGCGCGCAGGCCCGCCGGGCGGCGGCCGTCGAGCACCGGGTGGTCGCGCAGCCACCAGGCGGTGTACGGGCGCACCGACTGCGTGGTGCCGTCCGGCAGCAGGATCCGCACGGGCTGGGTCAGCGCGTCGCGCAGCGGCGGCTGCGCGAGCATCGCCAGGGCCTGCGGCCAGCAGTCGTCGTCGACGAGGTCGAGGTCGCGGACGGCGATCAGTTCGGTCGCCACCGGCGGGACCGGGAGGTCCGGCAGCTGGTCCAGGAGGTCCTCGCACCACACGTCGACCGCGTCCAGCAGGCCCGCGTCGTCGGGCTCGGCGAAGTCGCCCTCGCGCGGTTCCAGTTCGTCCGGGTCGAGGACCACGTCGGTGGCGCGGACCAGCTGGAAGGTGGCCAGGACCCCGCACGCGGTGAGCGGGCCCGCACCCCACCGCTCGGCGAGGTCCGCGTCCACGTACGGCACCTCGTCCTCGCGGATCACCGAGGCCAGCGGGCTGCCCGGCAGCAGGAGCTCGCCCGCCGGGACCAGTTCCCCCTCCTCGTCCGGCAGGGCCAGCGCGCCGAGCCAGGGCTCGTCGCCCGGCGCCAGTTCGGCGTCCCGGACGAGCCCGAGGACCACCTCGGCCAGCTCGTCGGCGTCCAGGGCGTCGGCGTCCTCGTCCCAGATCTCCCCCGCGTCGAGGGAGGCGGCGACGGCCGCCCGCACCTGCGGGGTCGTCAGGACCGCGCGGGCCGTGGCTGGGAGGGCGCCGAGCTTCTCCAGCAGCGGGTGCGCCGCGTCCGGGTGGGCCACCTTCAGACCCAGCCGGGCCAGGTCCGCCGGCGTGTCCGCGCCGGGCAGCAGGATGTGCCGGGGGCCGATCGAAGTGCGGCCGTCGGCGAGCGGCACGGGCAGCCCCGACAGCCGGTCGGGGTCCACCCCGGCGAGGCTGTCGTAGAGCCGGTGCCACCACTCGGGGGTCCGCTCGATGCCGGCGATCCGCTCGATGGCATCGCCCAGCGGGAGCCGGCCCACCCCCAGGGTGCGCAGCTCGGCCCTGCGCTCCAGGCCCGCCGGCAGCAGGGTCGGCAGCACCTCGGCGAGGACGCGTACGGTGTCGGCGCCCGCGCCCTCCACCACCTCCGCTTCGAAGGGGCGCAGGGCGGCGCGCTCCTCCGCGTGCTCGGGCGGCGCGGCCGGCGCGAGGAAAGCGGTACGGGGCAGGCGCTGGAGGACGGCCGCGCGCAGGGCCCCGTCCAGCTCGCCCTTGCCGAGCGGGCCGGGCACCAGGTCCACGAGGGCGGTCGTCACCGGGTCCCAGGCGCCCAGGAGTTCGGCGTACGCGTCGGCCGCGCGCTCCACGAGGAAGTCGAGCAGCGGCCCCGGCGCGGGATGCCGGCGGGTGGTGTCCAGCGGCAGGGTCGCGATGAGCAGCGCCGGGATGCCCAGCGGTTCGTCGGTGGGGGTCGGGGCGTGCACCACGGGGGCCGTGGCCGGGCGGACCGGGGCGCCGTCGGAGTCGACCGGCACGGCCCAGGACACCGCCCAGGCGGGCCGCAGCCGCTCCTCGACGGGCCGGTCGGCGAGCAGCGCGCGCTCGATGGGGCCGCCGTGGCGGACGGTGCGCCAGCGGTGGGTGACCGTACCGGAGGCGCTGGTGTCCTCGATGACCGTGTACGGGCCCTCGTCGCGCCGGTACAGGGTGCGCGCACCCGCGGTCGGGGTCTCCACGACGACCTCGCGCAGCCCGGGCAGCGTCAGCAGCAGGGCGTCGTCGACGCCCGCCAGCAGCCGTTCCACCAGAGCCTCGGCGGCGGCGTCGCGCAGCGGGAGGACCACGACGGTGTCGTAGCCCTCGGGGGCGGTGCCCTCGGCGGGCAGCGGGAGGCGCAGCAGCGGAACGTGCCCGTCGCGGCGGCGCAGTTCGTCGCCGAGGCCGGGGCTGCCGACGGCCGCGCCCCGGGCCAACTCCCGGGCCTCGGCCAGGGACCAGCGCACGCCGCCGTGGCGGCCGAGCACCGCGGGTTCGTCGGAGACGGCCAGCACGGCCGCGAAGCCGACGCCGAACCGGCCGACGCTGTCGCCGGCGGGCTCCCGCTTGGCGGAGGCGCGCAGCGTGCTCAGCGACTCCACGCCCGTCGCGTCCAGCGGGGCACCGGTGTTGGCGACGGCCAGCAGCGCGTGCCCGCCCTCGCCCTCGTGCAGGGTGAGCCGCAGCCGGCCGGGCACCTTGGCCCGGGCCGCGGCGTCGGCGGCGTTCTGCGCCAACTCGATGACGAGCCGGTCCCGGTAGCCGCCGAGCGCGAGGTCCTCCTCGGCGTTGGCGTCCTCGCGGAACCGGGCCGGGCCCGCACCCCACGCGTCGAGCACCCCGCGCCGCAGCCGGGCCGTGCCGAAGGGGTCCACACCGCTCTGGGCCGCCGTCACTCGCACGCTCACTCCGCTGCCTCCAAAATCGCCGCCGGAGCCCTGAAGGTACCGCGTGCGGGAGAACGCCCACGCCGGTGGCCCCGGGGTGTCCGGGGAACGCCGAAGCCCCCGGCGACAGCAGGTCACCGGGGGCTTCTCGTCGTACCGGGCGGGTAGCGGTCAGAGCTTGTCGATCACGTAGTCGATGCAGGCCGTCAGCGCCTGCACGTCCGCCGGGTCGATCGCCGGGAACATCGCGATGCGGAGCTGGTTGCGGCCGAGCTTGCGGTACGGCTCGGTGTCCACGATCCCGTTGGCGCGCAGCACCTTGGCGACGGCCGCCGCGTCGATGTCGTCCGAGAAGTCGATCGTGCCGATGACGGACGAGCGCTTGTCGGCGTCCACCACGAACGGGGTCGCGTACTTGGACGCCTCCGCCCAGCCGTACAGGTTGCGCGCACTGGCCGCCGTACGGCCGGTGGTGAACTCCAGGCCGCCCTGGCTGTTCATCCACTGCAGCTGCTGGTCCAGCAGGAAGAGGGTGGACAGTGCCGGGGTGTTGTACGTCTGGTTCTTCAGCGAGTTGTCGATCGCCGTCGGCAGCGAGAAGAACTCCGGGATGTGCCGGCTGCCGGAGGCGTGCACGCGGGCGGCGCGCTCCAGGGCGGCCGGGGAGAACGCGGCCAGCCACAGGCCGCCGTCCGAGGCGAAGGACTTCTGCGGGGCGAAGTAGTAGACGTCCGTCTCGGTGATGTCCACCGGCAGACCGCCGGCGCCCGAGGTCGCGTCCACCAGAACGAGGGACCCGGCATCGGCGCCCGCGACGCGCTTGATCGGCGCCGCCACACCCGTCGAGGTCTCGTTGTGGGTGTACGCGTACACGTCCACGCCCGCCTCGGCCACCGGCTCCGGGTGCGTGCCCGGGTCGGAGGAGATCACGGACGGCGCGTCCAGCCACGGCGCGAGCTTCGCGGCCGTGGCGAACTTCGAGGAGAACTCGCCGAAGGTGAGGTGCTGGGACTTCCGCTCGATCAGACCGGCGGTCGCGATGTCCCAGAAGGCGGTGGAGCCGCCGTTGCCCAGGATCACCTCGTACCCCTCGGGGAGGGAGAAGAGGTCCCGGAGGCCCTGGCGCACCGAGCCGACCAGGTTCTTGACCGGGGCCTGGCGGTGTGAGGTTCCGAGCAGGGAGGTACCGGTGGCGGCGAGGGCGTCCAGCGCCTCGGTCCGCACCTTGGAGGGGCCCGCGCCGAAGCGTCCGTCGGCGGGCTTGATGTCAGCGGGAATCTGGATCTCAGCCACGAGCGGAGCGTATCGGGTCCCGGTCCGCGCTCCGGACGCGCGTCCACCCGATGAGACGGTTCCGTCCGGTGGGAGGCTGGTGACGTGACGTCACCCGGTGAACTCGAACGGACATTGCGGGAGAACCTACGCGGGGAGGTCGACTTCGGCGCCGCCGCACGGGCCCTGGCCACCATGGACGCTTCCAACTACCGGCGCGTACCGGTGGGCGTGGTCGCCCCGCGCGACGCCGACGACGTGGCGGCCGCGCTCGCGGTGTGCGCGGAGGCCGGGGTCCCGGTCGTGCCGCGCGGCGGCGGGACCTCCATCGCCGGCCAGGCCACCGGGGTGGGCGTGGTCCTCGACCTCACCCGGCACATGAACGGCCTCGTGTCGGTGGACCCGGCGGCCAGGACGGCCGTGGTCCAGCCCGGACTGGTCCTCGACCGGCTGCGGGACGCCGTGCGCCCGTACGGGCTGACCTTCGGGCCCGACCCGTCCACGCACTCCCGCTGCACCCTCGGCGGCATGATCGGCAACAACGCGTGCGGGGCCCACTCGGTGGCCTGGGGCACCACCGCGGACAACGTGACCGAGCTGGCCGTGACGGCGTACGGGGGCACCGCGCACCGGATCGCGAGCGGCTGGTCGGGCGCCCCGGCCGGCCTGCGGGAGCTGGTCACCGGACACCTGGGACTGCTGCGCACCGGGATGACGCCCGCCGGGATGCCGCCCGGCTTCTCGCGGCGGATCTCCGGCTACGGCGGTCTCGACGCGCTGCTGCCCGAGCGCGGGGTGCAGCTGGCGCGGGCGTTCTGCGGGAGCGAGGGCACGCTCGGGGTGGTGACGGAGGCGGTGGTGCGCCTGGTGGAGGCGCCGCGCGCGCCGGTGCTCGCCGTGCTCGGGTACGCGGACGAGAGCGCGGCGGCGGACGCGGCGGCCGGGCTGCTGCCGTACCGGCCGCTGACGGTGGAGGGGATGGCCGAGGACCTGTTGGGCGGCACGGCCCCGGATGCCCGCTCCGCCCCGGCGCTGCCCCGGGGCGGAGCGTGGCTGTTCGTGGAGATGCCCGACGAGGGCGCGGCGCGGCCCCTGCTGCGGGCCGCCGACGCGGTGGACCGGCTGCTCGTCACCGACCCGGCGGCGCAGCGCGCTCTGTGGCGGATCCGCGAGGACGCGGCGGGCACGGCCACCCGGATGCCGGGGGGCGGGATGGCCTGGCCGGGATGGGAGGACTGCGCGGTGCCGCCGGCCCGGCTGGGGGCGTACCTGAGGGAGTTCCGGGCCCTGCTGGCGGCGCACGGGTTGCACGGATCCCCGTACGGGCACTTCGGCGAGGGCTGCGTCCACGTACGGATCGACTTCGACCTGGTGTCGGCGGCGGGCATCGCCCGCTTCCGGGACTTCTCCGGGGAACTGGCCGACCTGGTCGTCGCGCACGGCGGGTCCCTGTCGGGGGAGCACGGGGACGGGCAGGCGCGGGCGGAGCTGCTGCCGAAGATGTACGGGACGGAGGTGGTCCGGCTCTTCGGCGCGTACAAGGACGTGTGGGACCCGGCGGGCGGGATGAACCCGGGGATGCTGGTCCGGCCCGCGCGACTGGACGAGAACCTGCGCTTCGCGGTGCTGCCGGCCACCTCGTTCGCGGGTGAGGTCGCGCGGTGCGTGGGCGTCGCGAAGTGCCGGACCACGGACACGGGCGCGGGCGCAGGCTCAGGCGCCTCGGTGATGTGCCCGTCGTACCGGGTCACGGGGGAGGAGCAGCACTCCACCCGGGGTCGGGCGCGGCTGCTGCACGAGATGCTGGCCGGGGAGATCGTCACCGACGGCTGGCGCTCGGCGGAGGTCGCCGGGGCGCTCGACCTGTGCCTGGGGTGCAAGGGCTGCCGCAGCGACTGCCCGGTGGGCGTGGACATGGCCGCGTACAAGGCGGAGTTCCTGCACCGCCACTGGGCGGGCCGGATCCGCCCGCTGTCGCACTACGCACTGGGCGGCCTGCCGGACTGGCTCCGGCTGATCGCCGGCCTGCGGGCGGCGCGGGCGGTCAATGCGGCCGTGCGCCTCCTACCGGTACCGGTGCCGGGGCTGACCCCGGAACGGGCCCTGCCGGAGCTGGCGGAGCGGCCGTTCACGCGGGGCGCGGGGCGGCTCGCGCGGGGCGCGGGGCCGAGCTCCGGCTCCGGGCCCGGCCGGCGCTTCGGCTCAGGTTCCGGCCGCGGTTTCGGCCGCGTCGTCACCTTGTGGCCCGACACGTTCACGGAGTACCTCGCCCCCGAGGTCGGCCACGCCGCGCTCCGCGTGCTCCGGGCCGCCGGGCTGGACGCGTCCGTCCCCCGCGGCGGCCGGGTGTGCTGCGGACTGACGTACGTGTCCACCGGTCGCCTCGACCGCGCCCGCACGGTCCTGAGACGAACGCTCGACACCGTCGGCGAGGTCTCCGGCCCCGTCACCGTCCTCGAACCGAGCTGCGCCGCGGCCCTGCGCACCGACCTGCCCGCCCTGCTCCCCGACGACCCCCGGGCGGCCCGCCTCGCGGCGGCGGTGCGGACCTTCGCCGAGACCCTGGAGGAGTGCGCACCGGACTGGCGGCCGCCGCGCCTGGATCGGGAAGTGGTCGGCCAGACCCACTGCCACCAGCACGCGGTGCTGGGGGACGGCCCCGACCGGCGGCTGCGGGAACGGGCCGGGCTGGTGGGCGAGCTCAGCGGGGGCTGCTGCGGGCTGGCGGGCAACTTCGGCTTCGAGCCGGGGCACCACGAGGTGTCGGTGGCCTGTGCGGAGGAACAGCTGCTCCCGTCCCTGCGCGCGGCGCCGCGGGACGCCGTGATCCAGGCGGACGGGTTCTCGTGCCGTACGCAGATCGCCCAGCTGGGCGGGGTCCGGGGCCGGCACCTGGCGGAGCTCCTGGCGGAGGGGCTGGGCGAAGGGGGGTAGCGCAGAGTTCTTACGGTTGTAAGGCAGGACATGCGGCGACACTCCTTACGGGCCCTTAGTCTGGAGAGATGCCCGCACCTTCCTCTTCGTCCTCCCCGGCGGCCTTGCCGGCCGTCGCCGCACCGGCCCCGTCGCCCGCCCAGGGCCCCGGTTCGGGCTCCGCTTCCGCTTCCGGTTCGGGTTCGGGTTCCGGTTCGGGCCTCAGTTCCGGCCTCGGTCCCGTGGCGCTGGTGATCTCGGCGGGGATCTCGGTGCAGTTCGGTGCCGCGCTCGCGGTCATGATCATGCCGAGGGCGGGTGCGGCGGGCGTGGTCACCCTGCGGCTCGCGGCCGCCGCGCTCGTGCTGCTGGTCCTGTGCCGCCCGAAGGTGCGCGGCTACTCCCGTTCCGACTGGGGCACGGTGCTCGCCTTCGGCGTCGCCATGGCCGGTATGAACGGCCTCTTCTACCAGTCCATCGACCGGATCCCGCTCGGTCCCGCGGTCACCCTGGAGGTCCTCGGACCGCTCGCCCTCTCCGTCATCGTCTCCCGGCGCCTGGTCAACGTCTTGTGGGCCGGCCTCGCACTCGGTGGTGTGGTCCTGCTGTCCGGGCACGGCGGGGGCGGCCCCAGCTTCGGTTCCCTCGACCCGCTGGGCGCGGCGTTCGCGCTCGGGGCGGGCGCGATGTGGGCGGCGTACATCGTGTTCAGCGCGCGTACCGGCCGCCGCTTCCCGCAGGCGGACGGGCTCGCGCTGGCGATGGCGGTGGCCGCGGTCATCTCGCTTCCGCTGGGCATCGCCGAAGCAGGCCCGGCCCTGCTGGTCCCGAGCACGCTCGCGCTGGGTGTGGGCGTGGCCGTCCTGTCCTCCGTCCTGCCGTACACCCTGGAACTGCTCGCGCTGCGGCGGATGCCGGCGCCGACCTTCGCGATCCTGATGAGCCTGGAGCCGGCCATCGCCGCGGCCGCGGGCTTCCTCGTCCTGAACCAGGCCATGTCCGCACTGGACGCCCTGGCCGTCGCCCTCGTGATCGCGGCCAGCATGGGTGCGGTCCGCTCGCAGATCCGGAAGAAGGCCGCCTGATGGACGTCGCCACCTACCTGGCCGCGGTCCCCGAGGCCCGACGGGAGGCCCTGGTACGGCTGCGGGAGCTGTGCCTGGAGGAGCTGACCGGGTTCGAGGAGGGGATCGCGTACGGGATGCCGGTGTACGTGCGGGCGGGCGGGACCGCCGGCGAGATCGCCTGGGCGAACCAGAAGCAGTACATCTCCTTCTACCTGATGCGCACGGACGTCCGGGACGCCTTCGCGGACCGCCTGGCCCCCCACGACATGGGCAAGGCCTGCCTGCGCTTCCGCAACCCCGCCAAGGTCGACTTCGACCTCCTGCGGGACCTCCTGCGGGCGACGGCGCAGGCGGGCGGGGGAGCGGGCGGGGCGGGCTGAGGGAAGGTCGAGGGAGGGTCGAGGGAGGTACGGGGCCTGCGTACGCGGGGCCGTCACAGCGCGGGGTGGATCCGGCGGGCGGGAGCCTCTTGATCGGCGTCGGGGACGTGTTCGGGGGTTCCCGGCAGTCCCATCGTCCTTCCGTGTCGGGCCGGTCCCTCAAGGGCGCTCGTTCCTCGCGTCGCTGCGCGATGGCCTGCGGCCACCCTTGACCGACCGTCCCGCCCCGGAGATACGAAGACACTGCCGGGAACCCCCGAAGGGAACGGCCGGGGGGATGCCTTCAGGCGCGGGGCCGTCGGACACGCCCGGGCAGATCCCGGTGGGGCACGGTCCCGAGACGGGGCCCACCGGGACGGCCTCCGGGTCGGTGGGCGCGTCCGATCGCTACGCGCTTTTCATTCTTCGGCGTGTTCGGCCCGTCTGGGGTTGGACGGAGGCCGCCCGCCACGTGTTCGGCCCGTCTGGGGCTGGACGGAGGCCGCCCGCCACCTACGGGGTGAGATCGAGGACCCGGACCGGCTGTCCGACCCATCGCTTCGGGGCCGTGGTGGCGACCACCGCGCCTGCGGGCCGGTCGGGCGTCGGCTGTGCCACGTACAGGCTGTGTGCCTCGGCCCAGCTTTCGTACGTCGACACGGCGAGTGCGGCCGGTAGGTCCAGGTCGACGACGGTGATGCCGGGAAGCGCTGCAAGGTGCTCGGCGGTGCCGGGGCGAGCCCGGTCGGCTTCGACGAGCGCGCAGGTGGGCGCGTACAGGTACCAGCCCGTTTCCGCGTGGGCGCGATGGATGAGTCGTGAAGCCAGGATGTTCCCCAGCCCGGCCGCCTCCATGGCCGTCTCGTCCAGGACGATGTGCATCGACTCGGTCACTGGGGCATCGCCTGCGCGAGGCGTCGGTCGAGCTCGCTGTCGAGGTCCTGCTGCTGGGCCGCTGTGGGGGCGTAGCCGTTCCACTCCTTCAGGGCGGCCCGGGCCGCTTCGGCCCGCTCGGCGCGCTCGGCCGGGGTCAGGAGTGTTTCCGCCAAGCGCGCCAGGTAGGCGCGAAGGGACAGGCCCTCGGCGGCCGCTATGGCGGCCAGTCTGTCCTTGGCCTCTTCCGGGATACGGACGTTGGCATCGGGCATGGTGGTGCTCCTTCCCATCCCCTTAGGGTACGGGTACGTACCCGTACCCCACTATGGTGCTGACAGAACTGCCGCAGAGATGGGGCCGCCACCGGGCTCAGTGCTGGATCAGACCGCCGACCCGGACGGCGGCGACGTGGCCCGTTGCGGGGAGGGTGTGCGACAGTGCGAGGCCGATGTCGACCAGCGAGGAGCGGCGGAGTCCGGTGACGTCGGGGATCGGGGTCCAGGCCGACTCGACGACCGCGCCGTCAGGCTCCGGCCGGAGCCGGCCGCCGGTGATGCGCACCCGGTAGAAGACACCGACGTTCTGGTGGTCCGGGCCGCCGGGTACGGAGCGTTCGGCCGCGGGGATCAGCCTGGAGTCCACACCCAGCAGGCGATCGACCACGGCGTCGCAGCCGGTCTCCTCGGCAACCTCCCGGATCACCGCGTCGAACGGATCCTCCCCGTGCTCGACCCTGCCGCCCGGAAGGAACCAGGTGCTCCTGCCCTCCGGAGACACATGGCGGGCGAGCAGCACCCGGCCGTCCTCGATGCACACGGCGTAGGCCGCCAACCGGAAACTCATGTCCGTACCCTCCGTCGAACCGTGTCCGATGGCCAAGCCCGCCCGGTCGGTCGTGGCGGCCGGGCGGGCGCGCGGGATCAGCCGAGGGGGAGGTCCAGGTAGGACGGGGTGGGCTCCGGGGAGGTGAACGCCAGGGTGGCGCGGGGCAGGTTGGCGTCGGCGTAGAAGGGGTCGCGGGCGTCGATCACCAGCATCAGGCGGTGGCCGCGCGGCACGTCGTAGGCCGTGGCCTGGAGGTCGATGTCCGCGCTGATCAGGCTGTCGGGCGGGGAGTCGACGTCGGTGTACGGGGCGTGCGTGATGAGGTGCGCCGTGCCGTCGGGTGCCGTGTCGAGGAGGTACGCGACGAAGGTGGATCCGGTGTTCGCCGCCCGGTACGTCACGCGCAGCCGCGGTGTGCCGCGCAGTCGGGTGGTCTCCCCGGCCGGTTCCGACGTCCACACGGCGGCGACGGTCCGGTCGATGTCCTGGGTCCGGTAGACCTTCGGGCGGCCGGCGATCTCCGCGTAGCCGGACTGCACCACCTTGTCGGCGACGGTCGCCGGGGTGTCCACCCCGCACAGCACGGTCGAGGTCCAACCGGCCTGTGGTTCGTCGCCGAGTTCGCCGTCGTCCGCCAGGTGCAGCCGTTCCAGGCGTTCGGTGAGGGAGGGCCAGGTGGGGCGGGGTTCGAGGGTTTTGCTCCACATGATCTCGCCGAGCACCTGGCCCTCGGCGTCGATGCCGTTGTCGATCTCCTTGAGGTGGTGGTCGAGCCAGCGGTGGGCGTCCGTCCAGATCCGGTTGGGCAGACCGAGTATTCCGGTCATCTCGGGGCCGGAGTGGTCGCCGATGGAGACGGCGAGGCGTTTGGGGCCGGTCAGTTCGTTGAACATCTTCAGCGTCTGGTTGGGCGGGAAGAGGGTCTCGTGCCAGGCGAGCGAGAAGAAGACCGGCACCTGACGGCGGTTGAGTTCCTTGATGTGGGTGAAGGGCGAGCGGGTCTCCGCCCAGCGCAGGGTGCCCTGGACGTCGCGGTTGGCGAGGACGTTGTCGAAGACGCTCTGCGTCTGCGGGCTCAGTCGGGCCTTCGCGGCCGCGTCGAGCAGGGCCCGTACGGCCGCGATGTGCCGGGTGGAGTTCTCGTAGAAGGCCTCGCCGAGGTCGCCCCAGGTGCTGAGCGCGACCACGGCGTCGATGCGGGTGTCGTGCGCGGCGACGAGCTGGCTGATGCCGGAGCCGTACGAGTCCCCGAGGAAGCCGATCTTCGTCACCGGGCCGGTGCTGCGCTCGATGAGGTGGTCCAGGGCCCGGCTGCCGTCGGCGACGTCGAGCGGGCCCGCCACGTCGACCTGGCCCTCGGAGCCGGCGAAGCCTCGGGTGGAGTAGGCGAGGACGTTGTAACCGCGGGCGGCGAAGAGGGAGGCCTGGACGGCGTACGGGAGCCAGCCCAGGCCGGACCAGGGCGAGGGCATGATGATCGCGGGGCGCGGCTGGGTTCCGGTGTGTCGCCAGAGCGCGGCGTCGAGGAGGTCCCCGTCGGCGCCGGTCACCTTGCCGCGGGTGAAGACGGCGACCGAGCGGACCTCGGCGATCTCGGCGGCGCGGGCGGGGGCGAGGCCGGTGACGTCGCCGCTCTCCAGGGCGGTCACGAAGGCGGTGAGGGCGGTCGCGTCGAGTTCGGGATAGAGGGAGAAGGGGGTGCGGGCGGCTGGAGTCACGTCAGTCCATCCTCTTCGTCGTCTTCGTCGAGTGACACGAACTGGTGCGCCCGCCCGGGCCCGGAGCGGAACGTTCAGTATCGAGGGGACATCCAGTGACGTATCGCGAGTTTCCGGCTTACGGCCGAAATCGCCCCCACTGCGCCCGCGGGCCGTCGAGCGGCGGGACCTGCGGCCGGCGCTGTGCGCGACAACTGCCTTTCCCGTGAAGTGGTTTGGCTCGGGTGGCGGGAAGGCGTCGCCACTCGAGAAAATCATGCAAGCATGCTTGATTGTTTTGCCGGGTGCTGCCAGTCTTCCCCTCACGCCGAGAAAGGGAGCGCACCGTGCCCGATCCGTCCGCCGTCGACGCAGCCGTCGCCGTCTTCGCAGATCTGCGCGAGGAAGGCCGCGAACTGGACTCCGTGGTAGCAGAGTTGACCGCCCCCGACTGGGCCCGGGCCACCCCCGCGCCCGGCTGGACCATCGCCCACCAGATCGCCCACCTGCACTGGACCGACCGGGCCTCGCTGCTCTCCCTCACCGACGCCGTCGGCTTCGGCCACATGGCCGAGGAGGCCCTGAAGGCCCCCAACACCTTCGTCGACGAGGGCGCGCGCGAGGGCGCGGAGCTGGCCCCCGCCGAGCTGCTCGCCCGCTGGCGCGCCACGCGTGCCGCCCTCGACGAGGCGTTGTCCGAAGCCTCGCCCGACACCCGCTTCCCCTGGTACGGGCCGCCGATGAAGGCCGCCTCCATGGCCAGCGCCCGGCTGATGGAGACCTGGGCGCACGGCCAGGACGTCGCCGACGCGCTCGGCGTCCACCGCACCCCGACCGCGCGGCTGCGGCACGTGGCGCGGATCGGCGTACGGGCCCGCGACTACGCCTACGCCGTACGCGGACTGCCCGCGCCCGCCGAGCAGTTCCGGGTGGAGCTGACGGCCCCCGAGGGCCCCGAGGTGTGGACTTACGGCCCGCCGGACGCCCCGCAGCGGATCACCGGCCCGGCGCTCGACTTCTGCCTGCTGGTCACCCAGCGGGCCCACCGCGCCGACCTCGAGCTCATCGCGACCGGCCCCGACGCGGACCGCTGGCTGGACATCGCCCAGGCCTTCGCCGGCCCGGCGGGAGCCGGCCGGGAGCCGGGGGCCGCGCGGTGACCCGGCGCCCCCTCGTCATCGGCAACGCCTCGGGTTTCTACGGGGATCGTTTCGGCGCCCTGCGCGAGATGGTGACCGGCGGCCCGCTGGACGTGCTGACCGGCGACTACCTCGCCGAGCTGACCATGCTGATCCTGGGCCGCGACCGTCTGAAGAACCCGGACCTCGGCTACGCCAAGACCTTCCTGCGCCAGTTGGAGGAGGGGCTCGGGCTCGCGCACGAGCGCGGCGTGCGGATCGTTACGAACGCCGGCGGCCTCAACCCGGCCGGACTCGCCGACGCCGTAATGGCTTTGGCGGCGAAGGTGGGCGTCCCGGTGCGGGTCGCCCACGTCGAGGGCGACGACCTCACCGCACGGACGGACGGGGCCCTGACGGCCAACGCCTACCTCGGGGGCGCCGGGATCACGGCCTGCCTGCGGGCGGGCGCCGACGTGGTGGTCACCGGCCGGGTCACGGACGCGGCACTGGTGAGCGGCCCGGCGGCCTGGTGGTTCGACTGGGCCGCGGACGACTACGACCGGTTGGCGGGGGCGGTGGCCGCGGGCCACGTCTTGGAGTGCGGCACCCAAGCCACCGGCGGCAACTACTCCTTCTTCGCCCGGCACGACGTCCGCCGCCCCGGCTTCCCGCTGGCGGAGATCTCCGCGGACGGCTCGGCGGTCATCACGAAACACCCCGGCACGGGCGGAGCCGTCACCGCCGGCACCGTCACCGCCCAACTCCTCTACGAAACCCAGGGCGTGCGCTACCTGGGCCCGGACGTGACCACCCGTCTGGACACCGTCCGGCTGACCGACGAGGGTGCCGACCGGGTACGGCTCACGGGAGTGCGCGGAGAGGCCCCGCCGCCCTCCCTGAAGGTGGGCGTCACCCGGATCGGCGGCTGGCGCAACGAGGTCGTCTTCGTCCTGACGGGCCTGGACGTCGAGGCCAAGGCGGACCTCGTCCGCACCCAACTGGCCGAGGTGTTGGAAGGCGTGGTTGACGCCACCTGGACCCTGGCCCGCACCGACCACGAGGACGCCGACACGCAGGAGACGGCCTCCGCCCTCCTGCGACTGGTCGTCCGCGACCCGTCCCCGGACCGGGTGGGCCGCGCCCTGACCTCGACGGCGATCGAACTGGCCCTCGGCAGCTACCCGGGCTTCCACGTCACCGCCCCACCGGGCCCGGCGCAGCCCTACGGCGTCTTCACCTCGACCCTGGTCCCGTCGGACGAGGTCCCGCACGTGGCGGTCCTCCCGGACGGCACCCACGTACGAGTCCCGGCCCCACCGCCCCAGCCCCCCGCACATCCAGCCCCGCCGGCGGAGCCCCCTGCACCCCCAGTCCCACCGGCGGAGTCCCCCGCATTTCCAGCCCCGCCGGCGTTTGAGGCGCGGGGGTCCGGGGGCGGAGCCCCCGAAGGGGTCGGGGGCGGAGCCCCCGCCGGGTCCGGGGCGGAGCCCCGGGAGACCGTCCGCGCCCCCCTCGGGGCGCTGGCCGGGGCCCGCAGCGGCGACAAGGGCGGGGACGCCAACGTCGGGGTGTGGGTCGAGACCGACCCCGCCTGGGACTGGCTGCGCGACACCCTCACCGCCGAGGTGTTCCAGGAACTGCTCCCCGAGACCGCGCAGCACACCGTCACCCGCCACGAGCTGCCGCTGCTGAGGGCCCTCAACTTCACCGTCACCGGCATCCTCGGCGACGGCGTCGCCTCCGGCCACCGCTTCGACCCCCAGGCCAAGGCCCTCGGCGAATGGCTCCGCGCCCGCCACCTCGACATTCCCGTCGCCCTCCTCCCGGCCCCGGAGGCCACCCCATGACCCGCCTCGGCACCACCGTCGACCCGCACGCCCCCGAGCACGCGCAGGCCCGTACCGCCGCGCTGGAACGCCTCGCCGCCCTCGACGCCGAGCACGCCAAGGCCCTGCAGGGCGGCGGCGAGAAGTACACGGCCCGCCACCGGGCCCGCGGCAAGCTCCTGGCGCGCGAGCGCGTCGAGCTGCTCCTCGACCCCGACACCCCGTTCCTGGAACTGTCCCCGCTCGCCGCCTGGGGCAGCGACTACCCCGTCGGCGCCTCCATGGTCACCGGCATCGGCACCGTCGAGGGCGTCGAGTGCCTGATCACCGCCAACGACCCCACCGTCCGCGGCGGCGCCTCCAACCCGTGGACGCTGAAGAAGGCGCTGCGCGCCAACGAGATCGCCCGGCAGAACCGCCTCCCCTGCATCAGCCTCGTGGAGTCCGGCGGCGCCGACCTGCCCTCCCAGAAGGAGATCTTCATCCCGGGCGGCGCGGTCTTCCGCGACCTCACCCGGCTCTCGGCCGAAGGCATCCCGACCGTCGCCGTCGTCTTCGGCAACTCCACCGCCGGAGGCGCGTACGTTCCCGGCATGTCCGACCACACGATCATGATCAAGGACCGTTCCAAGGTGTTCCTCGGCGGTCCGCCCCTGGTCAAGATGGCCACCGGCGAAGAGAGCGACGACGAGTCCCTCGGCGGCGCCGACATGCACGCCCGCGTCTCCGGACTCGCCGACCACTACGCCCTCGACGAGCACGACGCGATCCGCCAGGCCCGCCGCGTCGTGGCCCGCCTGAACCACCGCAAGCCGCGCCAGGACCCGCCGAAGGCCCAGGAACCCCTCCACGACCCCGAGGAACTCCTCGGCATCGTCCCGCCCGACCTGAAGACCCCCTTCGACCCGCGCGAGGTCATCGCCCGGATCGTCGACGCCTCCGACTTCGACGAGTTCAAGCCCTTCTACGGCCCCAGCCTCGTCACCGGCTGGGCCACCCTGCACGGCTACCCGGTCGGCATCCTCGCCAACGCGCAGGGCGTGCTGTTCAGCGCCGAGTCCCAGAAGGCCGCACAGTTCATCCAGCTCGCCAACCAGCGCGACATCCCCCTCCTCTTCCTCCACAACACCACCGGCTACATGGTCGGCAAGGAGTACGAGCAGGGCGGCATCATCAAACACGGCTCGATGATGATCAACGCGGTCTCCAACTCGAAGGTCCCGCACCTGTCCGTACTCATCGGCGCGAGCTACGGCGCCGGCCACTACGGCATGTGCGGCCGCGCCTACGAACCCCGCTTCCTCTTCGCCTGGCCCAGCGCCAAGTCCGCCGTCATGGGGCCCCAGCAGCTGGCCGGAGTGCTCTCCATCGTGTCCCGCCAGTCGGCCGCCGCCAAGGGCCTCCCGTACGACGAGGAACAGGACGCCGGAATGCGAGCCTTCGTCGAAGCGCAGATCGAGTCCGAGTCCCTCCCGATGTTCCTGTCCGGGCGGATCTACGACGACGGGGTCATCGACCCGCGCGACACCCGTACCGTCCTCGGCCTGTGCCTGTCGGCCGTCCACAACGCCCCCGTCGAGGGCGCCCGTGGCGGCTTCGGCGTCTTCCGGATGTGAGCCCGCACATGACGAACCTGACCTCCCTCCTCGTCGCCAACCGCGGCGAGATCGCCGTCCGGATCTTCCGCACCGCCCGCGCCCTGGGCCTGGCCACCGTCGCCGTCCACTCCGACCCGGACGCCGACGCCCTGCACGTCCGCGACGCCGACGCGGCCGTACGGCTGCCCGGCGCGGCCCCCGCCGACACCTACCTGCGCGGCGACCTCATCATCAAGGCCGCCCTCGCCGCGGGCGCCGACGCCGTCCACCCCGGCTACGGCTTCCTCTCCGAGAACGCCGACTTCGCCCGCGAAGTCCTGGCCGCCGGACTGACCTGGATCGGCCCGCCCCCCGAAGCCATCGAGGCCATGGCCTCCAAGATCCGGGCCAAGGAACTGATGCGCACCGCCGGGGTGCCGCTCCTCGACCCCGTCGATCCAGCCGCCGCCACGGCCGCCGACCTGCCCCTCCTCCTCAAGGCCGCGGCCGGCGGCGGTGGCCGCGGCATGCGCGTGGTCCGCGACCTCGAGCAGCTGGGGGAGGCCCTCGACGCCGCCTCGGCCGAGGCCCGCTCCGCCTTCGGGGACGGCGAGGTCTTCGCCGAGCCCTACGTGGAACGCGGCCGCCACGTCGAGGTGCAGATCCTTGCCGACGCCCACGGCACCGTCTGGGCGCTGGGCACCCGCGACTGCTCCCTCCAGCGGCGCCACCAGAAGGTCATCGAGGAGGCGCCGGCACCGGGCCTGCCGGACGCCCTGCGCGAGAGCCTCCACACCGCAGCCGTCGCCGCGGCCCGCGCGGTCTCGTACGAGGGCGCGGGCACCGTCGAGTTCCTCGTCACCGCCGACGGACGCCCGTACTTCCTCGAGATGAACACCCGACTCCAAGTCGAACACCCCGTCACCGAAGCCGTCTTCGGGCTCGACCTCGTCGCCCTGCAGCTGCGCGTCGCCGAGGGCGAGGCCCTGCCCCCGGCGCCCCCGCAGCCCACCGGCCACGCCGTCGAAGCCCGCCTCTACGCCGAAGACCCCGCCCGGGACTGGCGCCCGCAGACCGGCGTCCTGCACACCCTCGCCATCCCGGGCGAGATCCGCGTGGACACCGGCTTCACCGACGGGGACACCGTCGGCATCCACTACGACCCCATGCTCGCCAAGGTCGTCGCCCACGCCCCCACCCGCGCCGGGGCCGTCCGGGCCCTCGCCGCCGCCCTCGCCGGAGCCCGCATCCACGGGCTCACCACCAACCGCGAACTCCTTGTGGGCTCCCTGCGGCACCCGGAGTTCGCCGCCGCGCAGCTCGACACCGGCTTCTACGACCGCCACCTCGACACCCTCACCGGCAGTGCCCCGGACGCCGCTCCGGCCGCCCTCGCCGCCGCCCTCGCCGAAGCGGCCCCCGGCCCGGACGCCCCGCTCGCCGCCCGCCTCGGCGGCTGGCGCAACGTCCGCTCCCAGCCCCAGACCCGCCGCTACACCGCGGCCGGCACCGAGTACGAGGTCCAGTACCACCCGGTGAACCACCCCGGTGTCCGGGTCGTCTCCACCTCCCCGGACCTCGTCACCCTCGAAGTCGACGGAATCCGCCGTGCGTTCCACGTGAAACAAAAATCGAACGAGATCTACGTGGACTCCGCACTCGGCGCCCACACCTTCACTCCCGTCCCCCGCTTCCCGGACCCCCAGGACCGGACCGAACCGGGCTCGCTGCTCGCCCCCATGCCCGGCACCGTCGTCCGCATCGCCGAGGGCCTGGCCCCCGGCAGCCCCGTCACCGCCGGCCAGCCCCTGCTCTGGCTGGAGGCCATGAAGATGGAGCACCGCATCCTCGCTCCCGCCTCCGGCAAGCTCACCGCGCTCCACGTCGCCACCGGCCAACAGGTCGAGTTCGGCGCCCTGCTCGCCGTAGTCCAGGAGGAACCGCAAGCATGAGCACCGTCATCGAAACCGAAGAGCACACCGCCCTGCGCGCCGCCGTCGCCGCACTCGGACAGCGCTACGGCCGCGACTACCTCACCCGTGTCGCCCGCGAGGGCGGCCACCCCGACGAGCTGTGGGCCGACGCCGCGAAGCTCGGCTACCTCGGGGTCAACCTGCCCGAGGAGTACGGCGGCGGGGGCGGCGGCATCGCCGAACTCTCCATCGTCCTGGAAGAACTCGGGGCCGCGGGCTGTCCCCTCCTCATGATGGTCGTCTCGCCCGCCATCTGCGGCACGGTCATCGCCCGCTTCGGCACGGACGCCCAGAAGGAGGCCTGGCTGCCGGGCCTCGCCGACGGCAGCCGCACCATGGCCTTCGGCATCACCGAACCCGACGCCGGGTCCAACTCCCACCGGATCACCACCACGGCCCGCCGCGACGGCGAGGACTGGATCCTCACCGGCCGCAAGGTCTTCATCTCCGGCGTCGACATCGCCGACGCCACCCTCATCGTCGGCCGCACCGAAGACGCTCGTACCGGCAGCCTCAAGCCCTGCCTGTTCATCGTGCCGCGCGACGCCCCCGGCTTCACCCGCTCGGTCATCGACATGGAACTGGCCGCCGCGGAGAAGCAGTTCGAACTCACCCTGGACGAGGTCCGCCTGCCCTCCTCGGCCCTGGTCGGCGACGAGGACGCGGGCCTGCTCCAGTTGTTCGCCGGACTCAACCCCGAGCGGATCATGACAGCCGCCTTCGCCATCGGGATGGGCCGCCACGCCCTCGCCAAGGCCGTCGACTACGCGAAGACCCGCCAGGTCTGGAAGGCGCCCATCGGCGCCCACCAGGCCGTGGCCCACCCGCTGGCCCAGGCGCACATCGAACTGGAACTGGCCCGCCTGATGACCCAAAAGGCGGCCGCGCTGTACGACGCGGGCGACGACATGGGCGCGGGCGAGGCGGCCAACATGGCCAAGTACGCCGCCGGGGAGGCCTGCGTCCGTGCGGTGGACCAGGCGGTCCACACCCTCGGCGGCAACGGCCTGACCCGCGAATACGGCCTGGCCTCCCTCATCACCGCGGCCCGCGTGGCCCGCATCGCCCCGGTCAGCCGCGAGATGATCCTGAACTTCATCTCCCACCAAACCCTGGGCCTACCGAAGTCCTACTAGCGTGTCCGGCGTGTCCGGCGGGTCCGAATCCCCACCGGGCTCCGCCCGGACCCGCGCCTCAATCGCCGGCGAGGCTGGAGGCGCGGGCCCGTGCCTTGTGCGTCGGCGGGGGCATGTGGTGGTGGGTGGGGGTCGGGGCGGGGGGGCCGGGGGGGGGGGGGGGGGGGGCGGCGCCCGGGGGGGGGGGGGGGGGGGGGGGGGGGGGGGGGGGGGCGGGCGCGGGGGGGGCCCCCCCCCCCCCCCCCCCC